>JAUMZK010000001.1:0-363769 GCA_030528145.1 Actinomycetaceae bacterium | reverse complement strand
GCGGCTAAAAAAACGAAAAAGGTTTTTTTGTGGGCGGTTTTGTTGAACGAGGAAACGCGGGGGGGGGGGGCGCGCCAGCGCGCAGCCACCGCCCAGAAAAATGCGCAATTGCCGCCAGAGCAGGCAGTAGAAGCTGCCCGGCAAGCCGCCTTGCGGATGTTGGACCGTTCTGCGCACTCCACCAAAATGGTGGCAGATAAACTCGCGAATTTAGGGTTTCGCTCTGAAGTCATCGCCGAAATTTTGGGTCGCTTTGAACGCGTAGGCTTGTTGGACGACCAGGCGTATGGGCAAATGTTGGTACGCACGCGGTTCGCTGAACGCGGTCTGGTGGGGATCGCCCTCGAACAAGAACTACAGCGGCGCGGACTGGACCCAAAATTGGCAACCCAAATCGATGCGGACGACGCGTACGAAAAAGCCCAGGAACTGGCATTTCGGCGGGGATACAAAGCAGGGAAAAGCCGGGATGCGAACCTGCGTAGTTTGTACGGATTTTTGGCTCGCAAAGGCTACAGTCCTGGTATATGCGCGCGTGTGGCCCGGCAAGTGGTGGAAAAATATGAAAGCAGCATCTGACCTTTTAGAGGAGTGCCGCCAGCGCAATTGGACCCTCACGGTTGCGGAATCGCTCACAGGTGGGTTGTTAAGTGCCGCGGTGGTGGATGTACCCGGTGCGTCGACGGTTTTTCGCGGCGGGGTTACTACGTATCAGCTATCTACTAAGACCGCTATTTTAGGAGTAGACGAGGCAGAATTGGCGCGAACCGGGGCCGTTACTGCCTCTGTCGCAGCGCAGATGGTACGTGGAGTTAGCGCACTATTTCGCGCCGACATGGCTATTTCTACTACGGGGGTGGCAGGGCCAGACGCAGACGGTGATCATCCTGTAGGACAGGTGTTTATTGCAGTAAAAACCCCTGAGCAGGTGGTAGTGAGCGAACACTACTTTAGTGGGGAAAGGACGCAGATTCGCGCCGAAACTGTGCGCGTCGCCCTCGAAATAGCCCGCAAGCTGGCGTCGGAATAGCGGAAGGGTTGTTAGAATTTCGGCGATGGAAAAATTGCGTACTTACCATATTAGGACACTCGGATGCCAGATGAACGTTCACGACAGTGAACGGATGGCGGGTTTGTTGGAAGCGGATGGTTTGGTTCCGGTTGAATCGGTGCCGCAAGCAGCCGCGCGTGCCACTGCTGCTGGCGACGGCGGGGCTGATGTGGTGGTTATCAATACGTGTTCAGTACGCGAAAATGCGGCCACCAAACTGTATGGCAACTTGGGGCAGTTGGCGTCAGTCAAACGGGGGCGCCCCGGAATGCAAATAGCCGTAGGGGGGTGTTTAGCGCAGCAAGAACGCGCCCGCATCTTACAACGTGCCCCCTACGTCGACGCCGTGTTTGGTACGCACAACATTGATGTGCTGCCCGCCTTGTTGCGTCGCGCTGCGCACAACCACGAAGCTGCGGTGGAAATTGAAGAATCTTTGAAGACTTTCCCTTCGACTTTGCCGACCAAACGCGAAAGCGACGCCGCCGCCTGGGTGTCCATTTCTGTGGGGTGCAATAACACGTGTACTTTTTGCATTGTGCCGCAGTTGCGCGGTAAAGAACGCGACCGGCGTCCGGGCGAAATACTGGCTGAAGTTGAGGCGGTAGTTTCCGAGGGTGCCCTCGAAGTAACATTGCTGGGGCAAAACGTGAACTCCTACGGGGTGTCCTTTGGGCAAAGGGGGGCTTTTGCGGACTTGCTGCGAGCTGCCGGGCAAGTTCCAGGTCTGGAACGTCTGCGGTTCACTAGCCCCCACCCTGCCGCTTTTACCCCCGATGTCATTGATGCAATGGCGGAAACTCCCACGGTTATGCCCAGCTTGCACATGCCATTGCAGTCTGGTTCGGACGCCATTTTGAGGGCGATGCGCCGGTCATACCGTTCCGCACGGTTTTTGCGGATTTTGCAGCAAGTTCGTCAGCGTATTCCCCACGCCGCTATTACGACTGACATTATTGTGGGTTTTCCAGGTGAAACCGAGGACGATTTCCAGGCTACTTTGGACGTGGTCGAACAGTCGCGTTTTTCCAGTGCCTTCACGTTCCTTTACTCAATGCGACCAGGAACTCCCGCTGCTGACCGCGAAGACCAAATCCCAGAAGACGTGAAATTGGAACGCTACCAGCGTTTGTTGGCGCTTCAGGAGCGCATTAGTGCAGAAGAAAATCAGAAGCTAGAAGGTCGCGAAGTGGAGGTCCTAATAGGACAGGGCGAAGGACGCAAAGATGGTGCTACCGAACGCGTATCTGGGCGAGCCAAAGACAACCGCCTGGTACACGTGGGGGTGCCAACAGGTGCCAAGCGTCCTCGTCCTGGTGATTTCGTAACCGCCACCATAACCCACGGCGCCCCGCATCACTTGGTTGCAGATTCAGGGCTGGGAGGGGGCACTTTTGCGGTACGCCGAACCCGCGCTGGGGACCTGTGGGAATCCAAAGTGACTCCCGCAACCAACGCCATCAGTTTGGGCATGCCCATCATGCGTGCGCCGAAATGATTATCGCCGTCGTCGGGGTAACTGCTAGCGGCAAATCAGACCTCGCCTTAGACATTGCACAGCATCTGGGTGGGGAAATAGTTTCTGCCGACGCCTACCAACTGTATAAAGGTATGGATATTGGTACCGCGAAAGTTACTGCAAGCCAGCAGCGTGGTATTCGCCACTACCAGTTAGACCAACTGGAAATATGCGAAAAAGCCTCGGTGGCGGCATACCAAAAAGCTGCTCGTGCCGACATTTTGCGTATCTACGAGCGCGGCAAAGTACCCATAATTGCCGGGGGGAGTGGGCTTTATGTGCGCGCCGTCCTCGACAAAATTAACTTTCCGGGGACGGATGCGCGGGTACGCGCCCGCTTGGAACAGCAGTTAGCAGAAGCCGGTCCGGGGGAGTTACGCAGGCGTTTAGAGCGCCTGGATCCGAAGGCGGCTACCACTATAGAGCCAAATAATTTGCGGC
This sequence comes from Actinomycetaceae bacterium, assembly GCA_030528145.1. Lineage (GTDB taxonomy): Bacteria > Actinomycetota > Actinomycetes > Actinomycetales > Actinomycetaceae > Winkia. The sequence goes on along the minus strand of JAUMZK010000001.1, from coordinate 360,758 downwards.
GGATAGTGCGCGCCTTGGAGGTAATTGAGATAACAGGCAAGCCTTTCACCGCTAACCTGCCAGATGGTCAGTATTTTCAGCCTACGTTACAGATCGGGTTGGACCGAGCAGATATCGACCAACGGGTTGGTGCGCGCACCCGCGCCATGTTTGATGCGGGTTTTGTTTCCGAGGTCGAAACGCTGGTTACGCGGGGACTTTTAGATAGTCCCACGGCACAGTTCGCAACTGGGTATCAGCAGGTCATCAGCCACTTGGCGGGCGATATTAGTCGGGATGAAGCGATCGGGCAGACAGCGTTGGCGACCCGCCAGTTAGTGCGCAAGCAGCGCAAGTGGTTTCGGCGCGACAAGCGCATTCACTGGTTTAGCGCAGGGGAACAAGCGTTGAGGCAGACCTTTAAGCTTTTTTCACTTGCAGAACGCGAAAACCTTTCTTAGACGCGTGGCGGGTGACCTTGTAGTTCTGATCGTTCAGCCACCGCATCAGCGAATCTGCTCCCAAGTTCTTAGAAACCACCAAGTATGCGGCGCCCTCGTCGTGAAGGTATGGCAACCAGGTGTTCAGCAGTTCGTGCAGCGCCACCTTGCCCACCCGAATGGGCGGATTCGACCATATGGTGCGGAAAAATGGTTGTTTTTCGAGGGCGGTAAGCGCGTTTGCGGCAGTCATTACGTGGGCGCCTGGCACGTTTTTCGCAGTTAACGCCAGCGCGCGTTCGTTCACATCTACTGCCCACACGTTTTGGGCGCCAATTTCAGCCGCCAAGCCCACCGCGAGCGGACCCCAACCGCACCCCAAGTCCAAGGCAGGACCAACCGGAGTTGGCGCGGTATCCAATAAAACCGCTGTGCCTTTATCCAAACCGGCAGCAGAAAAAACCTGCGACGCCAAAGTAACCTGGTGAGTTCGTCCCCGGAAAGAAACTTCCTTGGAAAAGATTTCTTCACCCGTAGGGGCGTGCGCGTCGGTAAAATAGTGTTTAGTCACGTCCTCTAGCCTATAGGTAAATAATTTATGCAACATTCCCAGCGCGCTGAAGATGTAGTAGCTCGAATACTGGCACGCGAAGGTACCGCCCTTGAATCCACCAGCGGGCAGCAAACGCACAGCGACGCCGGCGCTTTAGAACGTGAGGAACGGGCAGCTCGCACCCGTACTCAGGGCACAGATCTGGGAGTTTCCGAGGTCGAATACCGCAGGGTCGCCCTCGAACGCGTAATCTTGGTGGGCTTGTGGTTTGCAGAAGGTCTAACCGAGGCCGAAAATTCTCTGCGTGAACTGGCAGCATTAGCCCAAACGGCGGGCGCCCAAGTAGTACAAGCAGTATTGCAGCGGCGCGAAACCCCAGACCCAGGCACCTACTTGGGGTCGGGTAAAGCCCAAGAAGTCAAAGAATTAGCGCGCACTCTGAAGGCCGACACGGTTATTGTGGACGCAGAATTGGCGCCTTCGCAGCGGCGCGGTCTAGAAGATTGCGTGAACGTGAAAGTTGTCGACCGCACTGCCGTAATCTTGGACATTTTTGCCCAACACGCCAAATCCAGAGAGGGCAAAGCCCAAGTTGAACTCGCCCAAATGCAATACATGATGCCGCGTTTGCGTGGCTGGGGACAAGCACTCTCGCGGCAGGCGGGTGGGCGTGCGGCCGGCGGTGAAGGTATTGGTTCGCGCGGTCCAGGCGAAACAAAAATCGAGATGGACCGGCGTCGCATTCGCGCGCGTATAGCAAAACTGCGTAAAGAAATTGACCATATGAAATCAGAGCGCGACACCAAACGTAAATCTCGCCGTCGCGCCCGCATCCCCGCAGTGGTAGTAGTAGGCTACACCAACGCGGGAAAATCATCACTAATGAACCGCCTGGCAGGGTCCGAAATAATGGTTGCAGACGAACTATTTGCCACCTTGGACCCTACCGTGCGCAGAGTAAAAACGGCAGAAGGACGCCCCTACACTCTCACGGACACGGTTGGGTTCGTACGCAACCTGCCACACGAACTGATCGCCGCCTTTCAATCCACCCTTGAAGAGGTTGCTGCCGGTGACTTGCTGTTACACGTAGTCGACGGGGCACACCCCGACCCTGATGGGCAAATCACTTCAGTGCGCAAAGTCCTCACAGACATCGAGGGCGCCCGCGACATACCAGAACTGATAGTGTTCAACAAAGCCGACCTCATGAGCGCGGAAAGAACCGCCCTCCTGCGCTCAAAATACTCCGGCAGTCTTGTCGTCAGCGCTGCCACCGGACAAGGAATGGCGGTCCTGAGCACAGCAATCGCTGCCCGCCTGCCAGCCTGGACTGTTCCCTTCGACCTCGTAATCCCCTTCACCAGGGGAGACCTGGTAGCCAGATTGCACTCCGAAGCAGAAGTCGAAAACATCGAATACATGCCAGAAGGCACACACGTTGTCGGACAAACCGACCCCGCCCTCATGGGGCTGCTACGCGAAGCCGCACTATGAAATACACGCACGTATTGCGCCAAGTCATCGCAAACCGGGGTGGCACAGAACGCGTGGGACAACAGCAAATGGCCGGTGCCATTGCGGATTTGCCCGAGGGCGCCCACCTGCTAGTGCAAGCAGGCACCGGAACCGGCAAATCCTTCGCCTACCTGGTACCCACCTTGTGCAAAGCCGCCCAATCCGGAGAACGCGCCATAATCTCCACCGCCACCTTAGTGCTGCAACGCCAACTAATCAGCGTCGACATTCCCGCAGTATGCCAAGCAATGGAAGAAAACGGGCTCCCCGCACCCACCGTCGCCCTCCTGAAGGGCTGGAACAACTACGCGTGTAAACAAAAAACAGCAGTACCAGAAGACGGCTTATTTGACGCCGCTGCCGCCACCGCCCTCGGAAAACAAGTCATTGCTGCCCGCAAATGGGTAAACGAAACTAAAACCGGTGACCGCGACGATATGACACCAGGTGTTTCCGACCAGGTTTGGCGCCAAATCTCAGTTACCTCCACCGAGTGCCTGGGCGAACGCTGCCACTTTGCTTCTGAATGCTTCGCCCGCGCCGCCCGCGAAGCCGCCACCCAAGCCGACATCATAGTTACCAATCACTCCATGCTGGGCGTAGAAGCAATGAACGAAATAAACCTCCTCCCAGACGTCGACACCATAATAATTGACGAAGCCCACGAATTAGATGACCGTATCCGCTCCCAAGGCACCGTAGAAATCTCCGCCAAGCACCTGATTAATTTGGCGAAACTTACCCGCCGTGCCGGCAGTAGTGCCACCGCCCTAGAAAATGCCGCCACCGCCCTCGCTACCGCCCTTGACACCTGCGCAGAGGGACGCTTGCCGGAAATTTCCGCCGCGCTCGCGGATGCGTTGTCCCTGGTGGGAACCGAGTTGCGGGGCGTACACAGCGACATTGGTTCGCCGGGCGAGGGCGTAGAAGGGCAGAAAAAGCGGCGGGCGCGCGCCGAAATAAATACGACTATTGAAAACGTGGAGCTGATTCGTATCGATGATCCACTGGTACGCGTCAATTGGGTGGCGCGAGGCACAGAAGATCAGGTGGTGCTGCGTAGCGCGCCTTTGGAAGTTGCGCGTCCCCTGGCAAACCATATTTATGCGGGCAAACGGGTGGTGGCAACTTCGGCAACATTGGCATTGGGGGGTTCCTTTGACGCGATGGCAACCCGCTTGGGATTCAACCTGTTGGATTGGCAGGCGTTGGACGTGGGGTCGCCATTCGATTACGGACGCCAAGGTATTTTGTATGTTGCTCGGCATCTTCCACCACCGGGTCGGGAAGGGTTTCATTTCGAGGACGAATTGGTGCAGTTGGTGCAGGCGAGTGAGGGCGGGGCTTTGTGTCTGTTTTCTTCGCGGGCAGCCGCTGCGCATGCCACCGAAATTTTGCGCGAAAAAACTGATTTTACAGTGTACGCACAAGGTGAAGAGTATTTGGCTACCCTGGTTGAGCAGTTTAAGGAAACCAGTAGCGCGGTGCTGGTAGGGACGATTTCGCTGTGGCAAGGAGTGGACATTCCCGGTGCGGCGTGTCGTTTAGTTACCATAGACCGGATTCCTTTTCCCCGTCCTGACGATCCGGTCGCATCAGCACTATCCGAGGCGGCTGTCCGCAACGGTGGAAATGGATTTATGCAGGTTTCTTTGGTTAATGCTGCTTTGCTTTTGGCACAAGGCGCGGGTCGGCTAATTCGCCGCAGCGACGACAAAGGCATAGTGGCAGTACTCGATTCGCGCCTGGTCACAAAACGTTACGGTAAGTTCTTGCATAAGTCACTGCCACCAATGTGGGCAACTACAAACAAAAATCAGGTCCTTGGTGCCCTGGGAAGATTAGCAAAAAAAGCTAAAATATGAGAGTAACCTAACTGGAGGTCGAAATGGCTCAAAGCGAAATTATTTATCCGACAGGGGCGACCGGTCGTCCGTCAAAAATTGGTATTGTGGGCGCCGGTGCTGTAGGGACAGCGCTCGCCTACGCATGCATTATGCGTGGTGATGCTCGCGAGGTCGCCCTCTATGACATTGATAAGGCGCGCGTTGAAGCCGAAGCCTTAGATATGGCGCACGGCATCCAGTATACTGCTGCAGGGGCGATTATAGGTTCGGATGATATTGAGGTATTGCGCGGCAGTGACATAGTTATTGTCACTTCCGGGGCAAAGCAGAAACCAGGTCAGACACGCCTAGATTTGGCGGATTCCACCGTGAATTTGATGAAGGATCTGATTCCGAAGTGTCTTAGCGTTGCGGGTGATGCCGTGTACATTATGGTAACCAATCCGGTGGATGTGGTTACGTATGCTTCGCTGAAAATTTCAGGTTTGGATCGCAACCAGATGTTTGGTTCTGGGACGGTACTGGATACTTCGCGTTTGCGTTACTTGGTGTCTAAAGAAACAGGGGTCAATACGCAGAGTATTCACGCCTACATTGCGGGCGAACACGGCGATTCCGAGGTGCCGCTTTGGTCCAGTGCCGAAATCGGTAACGTGCCGTTGCGCCATTGGGGTCCCACCAGGACTGGGCGGTTGTTTGATGCCCAGTTGCGCGCGGAAATAGCCGAAGATGTGGTTACTTCTGCATACCGCATCATTGAGGGCAAGGGGGCGACTAACTACGCTATTGGTTTGTCTGTGTCCCGCATTATTGGAGCAGTTTTGCGCGATGAACACCAGGTGCTGACTATTTCCAGTTTGTTAGATGACTGGCATGGCATTTCTGATGTGTGTATGGCGGCTCCTACTATTACTACGCGCGAGGGCGCTGGGAAGGTTTTGGTGCCGTCGCTTACGTTGGGTGAACGCGATGCCTTGACGGAATCGGCGCAACGCTTGCGCGAAGTCTGCCGCAATCTGGGCTTCTGATTTTCAAAAAGCGTAAAACGGTAGTGCCACTACAATGCAGGTGGCACTACCGTTTGCGTTCTACAGTGAGCGCACTACCGTAACTACTTTGCCCATTATTTGCGCCCATTTTCCATCGATCGGTTGGTAGGAGGGGTTGCGCGGCAGCAGCCAGGCGTGTCCGTCCTGGCGGGATAGTACTTTCACCGTAGCTTCGTCGTTTATGAGGGCGGCGACTATCTGTCCGTCTTCGGCAGTGGGTTGGCGGCGCACCACCACATAGTCGCCATCGCATATTGCGGCATCCACCATGGAATCCCCCTTTACTTTCAGCATGAATAGCTCGCCGTGACCGGTGAGGGCGGTGGGGAGCGTGAATACGTCCTCGATATGTTGGTCTGCAGTAATGGGGGTGCCAGCTGCAATTTGTCCAACTAAAGGTATTACCGCCGTGGGGGAATCATCTACAAAGGTGGAAGCGAGTGGTCCCTGCTTCGATAGTTTTGGTGCCGGCTGCGTGGCGGGTGGATCTACCAGTATTTCTACGGCGCGCGGTCGCGAGCTTTCCCGGAAAATAAACCCCAATTCTTGCAGTAAGTCCAGTTGGTGTTTTATGGACGAGGGCGATTTGAGCCCCACGGCTAAACCGAGTTCGCGAACTGAAGGCGGGTAACCGCGTTCGGCAATGGCAGTCCGCAGCGCCTCAAATACTTGGCGCGTGCGCGGTGGAAGAATTTGCGGATCTTTCACAGTCAGTCCAAATCTGTAAATTTGTAGCCCTATCTGTTGTTGTTATTTTATGAGATTTCAGACAAATTAGCAAACAAGTGTTCGAAATATCCCGGCTGACTTGCATAGATATTCCAGTTATAGTATCGTACAAGTGTTCGACGAACGTTTGTTCGAAAGGTGTTGATATGTCTGCTTTACCACTTGCTCCACAGTCGGTCGTTGCTGCGCAGGACTTGCAGTCGTCGCTGGTTTCGAGTGTGTCTGTTGCTGTCGCTGCTGCTCGCGGCGCAGCGGTGGTGGCAAAGCTGCGGTGGTTGCGCACACTCATTGCGGTGGTGTTTGTGATAGCGGCGGGCACCTGTGTTGGTTTGGCTTTTCCCGAGGGCGAGTACACCGGTAACACCCAAACTTACATAGTGGCTGCCGGTGAAGACCTGTGGTCTATCGCTAATTTAGTTCGACCCGGTGACAATCCGGCAGATACTGTGGAACAAATAAAACAGTTGAACCATTTGCACAATTCCACATTGCAAATTGGGCAACATTTGCAAGTGCCCGTGCCGTGACGCGGTACAATAGCCTCCTAAAGCGAAGATTAGGAGCCGGTTCATTGCGTTGTCCGTTTTGTCACCATTGCGATACGCGCGTAATTGATTCGCGTACGGCTGACGATGGCATTGCCATTCGTCGTCGGCGTGAGTGTTTGTCTTGTAATAGGCGTTTTTCGACGCAGGAAACGGCAACATTATCGGTTCTCAAACGTTCTGGTGTTGTGGAGCCTTTTTCAAAAGACAAAGTGATTAATGGCGTGCGGAAGGCTTGTCAAGGTCGACCTGTCACTGACGACCAGTTGGCGCGCCTCGCTCAAGAAGTTGAGGAGAAGTTGCGGCAAACCTCTAAGGCGCAATGTTCTACAAACGATGTGGGCAAAGCAATTTTAGAACCCTTGCGTTCTTTGGACGTGGTCGCATATTTACGTTTTGCCTCCGTCTACTTGGACTTTACATCTTTAGACGATTTCGAAAAGGTCATTAGCCAGTTACGTGCAGAAAAATAAGTCAATTTTGCGCTTTCTGGAAACTGGTACTTGCGCCAAATATCTTCGTTATATTTGCGTTTTCTGCGCTTTGCACCTGGCGGCAGGGCAGGACAACGGGTCTAGCTTTGCGGGTAAATAGTTATGGGAGTGAACAATAACTCCCATAACTATCAGTGCTGTTAGCCGCTTACCTCTTATTCACCGGGTTTGCTTTTCACCCGGGTTCTCCGCAGCCGAACTTTCGCGCTCTTCGGTGGGGCGGATGCGTTCGGTAGCGGAGGCTATTAGCTCGCGCGCTGCCAATATTTGCTCGCGAACCGTACGCCGCAGCGTCTTACCTAGTTGGGAGCGCGGCAGGTCACGCACAATTTCTATGGAACGGGGCAGCGCATAATGGCTAAGCGACTGTTCCGCCCATTCACGCACCATTGATAACGTGATGCTTGCTCCGGGGTTGAGGACGATTGCGGCGACTACTTCTTCACCTCGTCCTTCGTCTGGCAAACCAATGACGGCGCAGTCGGTCACTTCAGGCATAGAAACAATAGCGCGTTCGACCTCGGAAGGATAAATATTGAAACCACCAGAAATAATGAGTTCTTTCGTCCGGTCTGCCATTACCAGGAAGCCGTCTTTTTGGACGACAATGTCCCCTGTGCGCAACCAGCCATCCTTGGTGTAAAGAACCTGGGTTTCGTCCTCGTTATTCCAATACCCTGGGGTACAGTTGGGACCTTTGACAACCAGTTCACCAGCTTCCCCATTTTCGTGATCGACGTCCCGGCTGGGATTATCGGGGTCTACCATGCGCACGTCTACATCTGGGAAAGCAATTCCCAGCGTGCCCGGGCGGCGGTTATTGCCGTAGGGTGAACCGCAAATAATTGGCGCGGTTTCGGTCATCCCGTAACCTTCTACCACAAAAGACCCGGTGATGGCTTCCCACCTGGAGGCAATTTCAGCAGAGATGGGCATAGCCCCGGTGACGGTGCATTTGATTGAACTCAGATCGCTTCCTTGTTTGCTGGCGACTTTTTCGATGCGGTCGAACATGGGGGGAACCCCCAACATAAACGTGCAGGGACGACGCTTTTGGGCGTTCAAAAACATGCCCTCGTCGAATTTTGGCAATAGCACGGCGGTAGCGGCTAGGCGCATGAAACCGTTTAGGGTCAGATTTAGTCCGAAAGCATGGAAAAACGGCAAAATGGCGTATACAGTTTCTTTACCATAGGACAGTCCTGACATCCATTCCACGGCAGCAGCAATGTTAGTGTAAAGGTTTTTGTTGCTGAGCATTACGGCTTTGGGGGTGCCGGTTGTGCCCCCAGTATGCAGCAATATTGCTGGTTTGTCCGGGTCCCGATCCCACGCCCAGTCCGAGACGCGTACGGGAGCGCCGTATGGTTTTTCAAAATAGGGGATACCAGTTGCTACCGCTTTGCGCATTTGGTCGCGTTTTTCTTGGGCGGTTTTAACCGGTAGTTTCATCAGTAGCTTGCTGACGGTGGGCAGGTAGTGGGCGAGGTTTACAGCCACCAGTTGGGCTTTTGAACCGTTTACTTTGTCGATACAGTTTTCCCACACTAACGCCACTTTGGAGCCAGCGTTTTCAATTTGATGTTTTAGTTCCTTTGCGGGCGCTAGAGGGTTGTGCGCAACGACTATGGCACCAATAGCGAGGGTGGCGTAGTAGCCGATTATGAATTGAGGACAGTTAGGCAGGATCAGTGAGACGCGGTCGTCTGCTTTAATGCCGAGCGTACGCAGGTATCCGGCAGATAGTTCGATGTGCTCTAAGAGCTCTTTGTAAGTGAGGGTGCCGCCGAGGAAGTCGATTGCAGTGCGGTGTGGGTTTTTACGCACGCTGCGGGCAACGTCGTGGATTAGCAGTTCCCCGTTGTAGGGAATTTCTTTGCGTATGCCCGGTTCGTAGTGCGTACGCAGTTGCTCGGTTAGGGCAGATACCATTAGTTACCTTCCTCAGTAGGGCAGGACAGTACTTTGAGTCTTATGGTTTCGGGACTGTCTGAAATTTCAGATATTACCTCGATGGGAAGCTCACTTGAAATATCGGTTATAACGTAGCCAACTTCGCCTTGGGTTCCCAGTATTTGCCCTTCAATATTAGCCCCACGGTCTGCGAATGTGCGGTTTAGGCGGGCGAGGGCGCCGGGAGAATTTTGGTGAATGTAGGCTACGCGGTAGCGCGCTTCGCTGGCTGGTGGCAGGCTCAGGTTTGGCAGGTTTACGGACATGTCCGAGGACGCCGCGCGCTCGTAGGTGACTATTTTTTGGGAAACGAAACGTCCGATGTCGTATTGTGCTTCTTCAGTGGAACCGCCAATGTGAGGGGTAAGAATCACATTATCTAAGCCGGCGAGGACGCTTTGGAAGGTTTCGCCATTTTGTTGCGGTTCGCTGGGAAATACGTCGACGGCGGCACCGGCCAGGTGCCCGCTGGCGAGCGCCTGCGCAAGCGCGTCGACATCCACTACGAACCCGCGCGAAAGGTTTATCAGGTAGCTGCCGGGTTTCATGGCTGCTATGGCGGTAGCGTCGAAAAAATTGCGGTTTTTAGGGTTACCGTCTACGTGCAGGGAAACGAAGTCGGACTGGCGCAGCAGGGCTTCTAGGGTGTTTACGCGTTTGGCATTGCCAACTGCCAGCCTTTCGGCAACATCGTAAAACACTACCCGCATTCCCAGGGCTTCAGCTAAAACCGACAGTTGCATGCCGATGTGCCCGTACCCAACAATGCCGAGAGTTTTGCCGCGCACTTCGCGCGCCCCGGTGGCGGTTTTTTGCCACGATCCCCGGTGTAGCAGCTGGTTTTTGGTGGGCAGGTGGCGTGATAACGCAATAATTTGGCAGATTGCCAGTTCAACTACAGAACGCGTGTTGGAGTAAGGGGCGTTGAAAACGGCGACGCCGCGTTTGATGGCACTTTTGAGGTCGATTTGGTTGGTGCCAATACAAAACGCGCCAATTACGCCTAAACGGGGACATTGGTCAAAAACGCGCCCGCTTACTTGGGTTTTGGACCTTATTCCGAGGGCGTCTACACCGTCGAGGGCGCGAATTAGGTCGTTTTCACTAAGGGCGCCCGCGTAGCGTTCCACAGTGAAGGAAGCGTCACGAAATATTTCGTCGGCGACTTCATGGGGATTTTCCAGGAGCAACACGTTCATAGAGATATCTTTACACGCCAGCGCCACTTTGGGCGATTAGAGGTCGGCTTGTGGGTGCTGAAGTGGGGGAGCGGAACTGGGAACATCGTTTCAGTTACCCGCATGCGGACTGTGGAGGTCGTCCTCGTAATCCGCAATATTTGGGTCCATCCCGGCGGGCAAAGGACCTTGGTGAAGGACGTGCAATTTCTGAGTGGGACGGGTCATAGCCACGTACAAGTCGCCGGGGCGGTCACACATTTCGCCCGGTTCGACCAACACCACCAGGTCATATTCCAACCCCTTGGTTTCGGCGGCAGCCAAGTGGTGGACGCGCCCATCAGTAATACCCGTAACAAAAGCCCCATTTTTGCTAATAACCGCCACTTGTCCGGTCTGTTCCGCGAAAGTACGCAAAAACTCTGTCACAATCTGACGCGCCCGCCCTAAAATATCCGCTGTTTTTTCCACCACATAACTGCCGGAAACGGAACGCACTGCAGTAACCGGGTACTCAATCTTCCTTCCCAATGCGATGGCAGTGCGCTGCGCAGCACGCATAATCTGGGCGGGAGTACGGTAACAAACCGACAACACTTCGGTGCGCACATCCGCCCTAGCTGCCGGTCCCAGTGCATCTTCCCACGTGTTGACGGTACCAACAGATTTTTGGGCGAGGTCGCCCACCACTGTAAACGACCTGGTGGGACAGCGGCGCAACAACATGTGCCACTGCAACGGGGAAAGCTCCTGGGCTTCATCAACCACAATGTGCCCAAAAGTCCACGAACGGTCCGCACCCGCACGCTCGGAAACACTTTGTGAAATAGCCTCACCCAGGGCACGCTCCGCGAGCATCTGCGCGTTCACAATACCGCCCCCCAAGTCTTGGCTTTTTATGGCGAGGGCGGCACGCGCGGTTTCGTCCTCGTCATTACGCACCGCCTTCCCCACTTCCAAAGGACCCAGCAATTCTGCCAGCTCATCCACAATCGGCACATCTGCGGGAGTAAACGGCGAACCCGCCGGGCGGTACAAAAGCCGCAATTCGTCCGCAGAAAAATCACTTACAGAACGCAAAAAATCAGGACGCGCATACAACCTTTCCAACAAATCCACAGGGTCCGTTGGCATCCAACACAAATTAATGTGACGGCGCACCAAACGGTGCGAACGCAACTCCTCACGCGCCCACCCCCGGTCCGCTTTCGTGTAACCGCCTTCAGCTAAAAACTGGTCCGTCAAAACCCCTAACAATGCCAACGCAAAAGTAGTACGCGCCTCATTATGGAACGCAGAATCCAGGTCCGCTCTTGCGGCCGCTGCCCGCACGTCCTCAGGATACAAAACCAAAGGAACTCCAGACACCTCAAAGCGAACCGGACTAGCCGGCACGCGCCGCCGCGACGCCACCGCCAACCGGACCACCTGCCGCCACGCCAAACGCCCCTTCAGCCGCGCCACAGCCGGGTCATCTGTACCCGCCACACTGAGCCCCGGCACTAATTGCGCAATAGTACGCGCAACCACCCCAGTTTCACCCAACGCCGGCAACACCTTCTCGATATAACGCAAAAACTGCCGCGACGGACCAATAACCAACACTCCTGCTTTCGCAAGGCGTTCGCGGTCGGCGTAAAGCAAATAGGCGGCGCGGTGCAAAGCCACTGCGGTTTTCCCCGTCCCCGGACCGCCCTGAACCACCAAGATTTCGGGCGCATCCGCACGAATAACACGGTCCTGCTCGCTTTGAATCGTGGTAACAATGTCATGCATATGCCCACTGCGACCTTGTGACAACGCCGCCATCAAAGCGCCCTCGCCCGCCAAAGACACCTTGTCCGCCGCCTGCACATCCAACAGGTCGTCCTCAACAGAAATCACCTGCCGTCTGCGCGTACCAATATGGCGCCGCCGCCACACCCCCATAGGTACTGCCGACGTGGCCCGATAAAAAGGCATCGCCGCCCTCGCCCGCCAATCCACCAAAACCTGGCTGCCCGCATCATCGAACAAACCCACCCGCCCAACATGTAAAGACAATCCGTCTTCGGTGTCCAAACGTCCAAACACCAGGCGGTCCTCTAACGCCTCCAAACGCGCCGCCTCATCCCCAAAATGTGCTGCTATCGCGTCGCGCTCAGTGCGCGCCTGCGGGGAACCGAACGCCCCCTCAGCCTCCACCCGACGCTGCTGTGCCCGATACTCGCGCCGCGCCGCATCCAAAGAATTGTAAGCCAAGTCAACAGCAGGTTGTTCTTGCGCTAAAGGATCCACGAAAAAGCCTCCAAAAACAGGGAATAAATATTATGCCACGAGCAGAGCCCACGCGCGGCCTGCCGCCTCACTTCTGCGGTAGTTTTTGAAAAAACCGTTAGGCTAGAAGAAAAGGGAGGAACCATGACGAACATCGTAAGTGCTATTACCAGGCAGCCGCTGCGCGCGCGTATCCTCCTGCACCACCTGTCCGGCTCTATGGACGCCGGCAGTGCCGGGAGGCTCGCGTTGCAACAGTTGGTACCTTCGCTGCCACACGAACGCGTTGCCACATTCAACGCCGACGCCCTCGTGGACTGGCGTGCCCGCCGCCCCGTCATCACCCTAGACAGTTGGGCAATAACCGAGGTCGAAGCCCCAGAAATCGCCCTCGAAAAAGTCACCGACTACTCCGGTGAAGACATCCTCATACTGCACGGCGTCGAACCCGACCTGCGCTGGGACGAATTCAGCGACATCGTTACCCAAATCGCCACCGAAGCAGGCGTAGAAACATCCATAACCATGTTCGGTCTTCCCGCCGCCACCCCCCACACCCGCCCCCCAATTATTACCCAAACCAGCAGCACCCCCGGCACCCTCCCACCCCAAGAACCCGACCCCGGCGTAGTCCAATTCAGCGCCTCCATAGGCTCCTACCTTCAATCTAAACTCGGAAAAGCCGGAATAAACGCCCTCGGACTAGCAGTTGGCGTGCCCTACTACGTAATGGAAAGCGACTACCCAGCCGCTGCCGCCGCCCTCATCAGCCGCATCAGCGACCTCACCGGGCTCGAACTACCCATCGGAGACCTCGAAGCCGCCGCTGCAACCATGAGCCAAAAACTCGGCGCCGAAGTCAACAGCTCCGAAGAAATAGAAACCATAATCCACGGACTCGAAGAACGCGTCGACGCCCTCCCCCTACCAGAAGTTACCGCCGCCCCCACACCCATACCCACCGGCGAAGAACTCGCCGCCCGCTTTGAAAGCTTCCTCCGCACCAACGCCGATGTCGAAACCGACACCCCCAAAAACGACCTCATGCCACCACCTACCAATTCCGAAAGAGGACGCCACCGCGGCACCGGTCCAGTCGACGGCCCCAGCCAAACCTAACCATGTCCACCAAAAACACCCCACTAAAAAACCACCAGTGGGGTACAAACTGGCACGGATGCAACATCCTCCACGTCGACATGGACATGTTCTTCGCCGCCGTCGAACTCCTCGACCACCCCGAACTAACCGGCACCCCCGTAATAGTCGGCGGCAACCGTGAACGCGGCGTAGTCACATCCGCCACCTACGAAGCCCGCACGCGCGGCGTTCGCGCCGGCATTCCCATACCCCAAGCCATCCGCCTCTGCCCCGAAGCCACCGTCTTGCCAGTCCGCGGACACCTCTACCGTCAAAAATCCCGCCAAGTCATGGCATTACTATCCGCCTACACGCCCACCATAGAAATAGTCAGCGTAGACGAAGCCTACCTCGACGTCACCACAGTCCACCGCCTGCACGGCAACCCCATCCAAATAGCCCAAAAAATCCGTCACCAAATCCACACCCAACTCTCACTTACGGCCTCCGTAGGCATAGGGCCTAACAAACTCATCGCCAAAATCGCTTCCGGCAGCGCCAAACCAAACGGACTGCTGCTAATCCCCACAAACCAAGTCATCCCATTCCTCGACCAACTTCCCACCAAAGCTATCCCCGGCATTGGCACCGCCACCTGCCAAATCCTCGCAGACACCGGCATAACCACCGTCAAACAGCTGCGCCAACTCGACCTCAAAACCCTCACCAAAAAATTCGGCGAAGCCGCCGCCAAACGCCTCTACGAAAACGCTCGCGGCATAGACGAACGCCCCGTCACCACCAATTCCCCCGAAAAATCAATCAGTACCGAAACCACCTTCACCAAAAACCTCACAACCACCAGCCAAATAAACGCCACCCTGCTGCGCCAATCCCACGAATGCGCCGCCAAACTCCGTCAAAAAACACTCCTCGCACACACCATCGGCATAAAATTACGCACAGCTAACTTCCGCACTGCCACGCGCTCGCGGACAGTCCCGGCGACGGATGTGGCGGCGGAAATATACGCGGTAGCGCGCAGTCTTGCCGCAGAATACGGTATTCCCGAGGGCGGTTTTCGGCTCGTGGGCACTAAAGTTGAGGGTCTGGTTTCTAAAGAGGACGGCTTTCAAGCCAGTTTGTACGGGGAAAGTCCGCGCCGCAATGCCGAGTGTGCAATGGATCAGGTTGCCGGCAAATTTGGAGCAATACTGCACCCGGCGACCCTGTTGCAGCGAAAGTCTCAGAGTTAGCATGCGAACTTGGTTAGGGTGCGGGGGCAATTTGTCATATGCTGAAAGCGAAACGAGGAAGGAGCATCATGGGATTGTCCGATTACGAGCGGCAAGTTCTTGCCGAGATGGAAGCCCAACTTAGTGCTTCTGACCCGTCGTTTCGGGAAAATCTGGCGTCTGCGCCGCGCCGTGAAAAAGTGAAAGTGCCTGCGCGTTTGATCGCGTACATGTTTACCGGTGCTGTTATTGGACTGGTGTGCATGGTGTTTGCGGTGTCATTGGGGTACAACTGGCAGGCAATTTTGGTGGGAACGCTCGGTTTTTTCGTGGTTTTGTTCAGTTTCACTTTGCCGTGGAATAAGGGTTTTCGGACTCGTTTCGTGGCTCCTTACGAGGGCGACACTAACAGTTCTGCAAAGTAGCCGGGCGGCGTCCTCGAAAAATACTGGCGGCTAAGTCAAGTTACTTTTGTGGGGGGAGTGCCCACATTTTGTGTGTTTTTGTTGCTGCCAACGGACTTTCCCCATTTTCTGGACCAATACCGGTCGAATAACTATTTGCGAGAGCGTATAACTTTGTAGCCTCACATCTATGGCTACCTTGTCCTCGCATTCACTTTAGGTACTGCCGAGACGCGATATCTTCTGGCGTGGCACGTTTTCTTTGAGGAAAACTTACGCTGAAAATAACACTCCACATTGCACCACTTTGTATTTGTGCAGGCAAATACTGCATTTTTAGAAATATTTAAGCCGAAGAAAGCTAATAATTAGAGACAGGTGGGGCAAAGTGGGGTAAAGTGGAGACAACGGTTTTAGGAGCGCAAATGTTTCTTGGGACATACGAGCCAAAGCTCGATGACAAGGGACGCCTCATTTTGCCTTCTAAGTACCGTGACGATCTGGCTGACGGGTTGGTAATAACTCGCGGTCAGGACCGATGCCTCTATGTTTTTCCGCAGGAGGAATTCGCTCGGATGTACCAGGAATTAAGACGGGCACCGCTTGCCAGCAAGCAGGCCCGTGATTTCATCCGAGTGATGCTCTCTGGTGCGCTTGATGACAAGCCGGATAAGCAGGGTCGCATCACAATTCCGGTGTCGTTGCGACAGTATGCGGGTCTTTCTCGGGATCTCGCCGTCATTGGGGCGGGTTCGCGAGTAGAGATTTGGTCGCGTGCTGCTTGGCAACAATACCTAGAAGGTAACGAACAAGCTTTCTCGGATACCGCTGAGGAAGTCATTCCTGGATTGTTTTAGGTAGGGTTCGGGTATCCTTCCGATCTGAGGTCACTTCCCCGGCAGCAGATAGCGGAGGGAATCCCGGTTCCTTACCGGGAAGGTTATTTAGTGCGACACGTCCCTGTCTTGCTCTCGCGCTGCCTCGACTTGATGGCGCCTGCGCTGGATGGCGGGGGCGTTGTTATTGATGCGACTGTTGGCATGGGGGGACACAGTCAGGCTATATTGCAACGTTTTCCAGACGTGCAAGTGGTGGGCATTGACAGGGATCCACAGGCTATTGCTTTAGCATCTGCGCGTCTGGCGGATTTTGGCAACCGTTTCACTGCGGTTCACACGACTTATGACGAAATTGAGGACGTGGCGGTGGGACGGAACGTGCGCGTCGTCCTCATGGATTTAGGGGTGTCGTCCTACCAACTTGACGAGGACGATAGGGGATTTGCGTATTCGCGGGACACCGCGTTGGACATGCGTATGGATCCCACTACTGGAATCAGCGCAGCGCAATTGATTGCTACCGCCGATCCCGCTGAATTAGTGCGCATTTTGCGCGTGTACGGCGAGGAAAAATTCGCTAAACAGATTGTTTCCCGCCTGGTGGCGCGTCGCGATACTGACCCGGTAATGCGGTCGGGGCAACTAGTAGAAGTAGTTCGCCAGTCCATTCCGGCGGCGGCGCGCAGGCGCGGTGGGAATCCGGCTAAACGTACTTTTCAGGCTTTGCGCGTGGCGGTGAACCATGAATTAGATATTTTGGAACGGGCTTTACCGGCGGCTTTGGCAGTGTTGCCAGTTCGAGGACGCATGGTTGTGGAAAGCTACCAGTCTTTGGAAGACCGTATGGTCAAGGCGATTTTCCGGAAGGCTACCACTGCGAACGTGCCCAGTGGTGTGCCGGTGGTGCCTGAGCATCTAAAACCCAAGTTTTCTTTGCTAACTAGTGGCGCTGAGCGCGCTTCTGCGGCGGAACAGGAGGACAATCCTCGTTCTGCACCCGTGCGCTTGCGTGCGGTGGAACGGATTTGCTTAGAAAGTGAAAACCAATGAGCCAAGCAGCATTGTCACGTCCGCGTCCGGCAAAAACCGAGCGCAAGTCTGTGCGCCCGGTACTGTCTGTTGTAGAAGACCACGGGCCGACGCGTTCTACGGTATCGGTGGGGCTGATTGTCATTATTGCGTTGGCTGGGTTCATTGGTGCGCCCCTGGTGCTGAACACTGTGCGTGCGGAGCTGTCTTTTTCTATGCGCGATGACCAAGTGCAGTTGGACAAGTTGACGCAAGAAAATGAGGACTTGTTAGTGAAAGTGCAGTCCGTTTCTTCGCCCGAGTCATTGCGGCGTTTCGCGGATAAACATCAGATGGTTCCTGCCACTAATCCCGGTTATATTACGTTGAAGTCGCGCAAAATCGAGGGCGGTTCACCCGCCAAGTAGGTGGAGCTTTGTTTGCGCGCTTGAAAAAATTTTTCGGTCAGATCAGCAGACCACGAAAACTGGTTGCTTTCATTTTGGTGGGTTTCGCAGTTTGCGCACTTTCCTTGGTGAAAATTCAGGTCATTGACGGACCGGATTTAGCGGCGAAAGCTGCCAGTATGAGGACGATAACCGTACCTATCCAAGCCGAGCGGGGGCAAATCATAGATTCGCGCGGAACTGTTTTGGCGACCTCAGTAGAACGCTACAACATAGTTGCCAACCCTTTCCAAATTCGCAATTACCGCCCTGACAAGGAAGGAAAACTGGACCTATCACGTTCGGGGGCAACCATGGCGGCAAAACAGTTGGCACCGATTTTGCGGGTAGATCCTGCAGAATTGGGTGGCAAACTGATCGGGGATACCGGTTACGTGGTGCTGGCAAAACAGGTTTCTCCGCAAACGTGGCGAAAAGTCCGGGCGCTGCAAATCGAGGGTATCACCAGTGAAAGTACCACGTCGCGCGCATACCCTGCCGGAACTACGGCCGCGAACGTGGTGGGGTATGTTAACGGCGAAAATAAAGGGGTCGCGGGTATCGAATTTACTTGGGACACTATTTTGGCGGGTATCAGTGGCGAAACAACAAAAGAAATATCACCCACAGGTCAGGTGATACCAGATGGAAGGGACCGTACTGTACCCGCACAGCCAGGCAAAACGGTGCAACTGACAATTGATGCCGACCTCAACCAGTTCGCTCAAGAACGCATAGACCGTTCAGTCAAAGACTCAGGTGCGCAATGGGGGGCAGTAATAGTTCAAGAAGTCGCCACTGGACGCATCCTTGCCCTTGCCGATTCTGGCGCCGTCACCCCCTTGAAAGCCCGCGACGACAATAACTCTATGAATTCGCGGATTGTGCAATCAGTGTATGAACCCGGCTCTACCGGCAAAATAATAACGTTCGCTACCGCCCTCGAAAAAAACAAAATAACCCCCACATCAGTGGTACCCATGCCATACAAGATTCGCATGCCCAATGGGCAAGAATTTCAAGATTCGCACGAACACGGCAACATGACTATGACGGCTAACGGTATTTTGGCGGAATCTTCCAACACTGGTACCGTGCAAATCGGCGACAGGGTTAAGGACGAAGACCGCTACGACATGATGCTGAAACTGGGGCTGGGCGCAAAAACGAACATTGAACTGCCCGGCGAAACCGCTGGTCTGCTTCAAAAACCCCAAGATTGGGACGGTCGGCAACGATACACAACCATGTTCGGACAGGGCATGGCGGCTTCCCCCATACAAATATCTGGACTAATGTCTACCGTTGCGAACAATGGTTTGCGCGTTCCCCCCCACATAGTCGAACGGTGGACTGACAAAAGTGGAAAAGTACACGAAGTAAAACCTTCCCAACCCCTGCGCGCAATGTCCCCAGATACAGCGGCAACGCTGGTGCGCATGCTAGAGTCGGTCACTACTTCGGACGGTACTGCGAAACTGGCGGCTGTGCCCGGTTACCGCACGTTTGGCAAGACCGGTACTACGGAAATTTTGGGCAGTGGGGGCGGGACTGTGGCGTCGTTCGTGGGCGCCGCCCCTGCAGAAGACCCAAAGGTAGCGGTGACGGTCGTCGTCTACCGGCCGCGCACCGACATTTATGGGGGTACTATTGCGGCCCCGGTATTCAGCGATGTGACGGGAGCCGCAATGCGTATGTTAGGGGTTAAACCTTCAACTACCACGCCCAAACTCTACCCCCTGCAACCGAAGTAGGCGCTTTCTGACTTCAGCTAGAGGGGACGTAGAATCAAAATCATGACTACTTTGCGCGAAGTTGCCAGAATAATTTCCGGCACTTTAATTGAGGGCAATCTACAGGACCCGGTGTCGGTCCTAGATGCCACTACTGATTCTCGGGAGGCTCCCGCTGGGGGACTATTTTTTGCCCGAATTGGCGCAGAAAATGACGGTTTAGATTTTCTGGAGGGGGCGATTAGTGGCAAAGTCGCTGCGGTTGTTACCCAAAACGCAGAAAAAGCGAGGCGGATTGCCGGTGGGCGCATCGGAGTCATTGAGGTTCCCGAAGTCACCGTCGCCTATGGAGATTTGGCGCGCTGGTATTTAGGGACTTTGCGGGACCATTTGACGGTTTTTGGCATTACGGGTTCGGCGGGAAAAACTACTACGAAAGATCTGCTGTGGGCAATTTGTGACGCTTGCGCCCCCGCAGTGTCCCCGGTGGGGTCGTTTAACAACGAGGTCGGTTTGCCGCGCACCATTTTTAGTGCCCGCCCGCAAACACGCTATCTGGTTTTAGAAATGGGAGCTTCCGGGCCGGGACATTTGCAGTATTTGACTGGTATTGCGCCGGTGGATGTGGCTGTAGAGCTGATGGTAGGCAGGGCGCATTTGGGCGGCTTTGGTACCATTGAGGACGTTGCGTGCGCAAAGTCCGAGTTGCTCGATGGCATTACTGAAGCAGGGCGGGCGGTACTGAATGCGGACGATCCGTTGGTTGCGCAAATGGCAGCAAAAACAGCTAATCCGTTCTGGTTTGGTAAGCATTCTTCTGCGGATTTGTGGGCTAGTGATATTCAGGTAGATGATTTAGGCAAGGCTCAGTTTGTGGCTAATTTTGAGGGCGAACGCGAACATATTCACTTGGGTTTGGTGGGCGTCCACCACGTCACTAACGCGTTGGCGGCGTTGGGTGCAGCGATTGTGGGAGGCATAGATTTTAGGCGTGCCTGCCGTGCTATTGCGGGTTTGGAGGCGAAGTCGCCTCACCGTATGGCGGTAAAGAAGGTACGTGGCGCAACTATAATCGATGACGCGTATAACGCGAACCCAGACTCCATGATGGCGGCACTTAGCGCCCTCGAAAGAATGGCACCAAAACGAAAAGTGGCGGTGCTGGGGCAAATGTTGGAATTAGGGCCAGATAGTCCGCAAATTCACGCCGGTATTGGGCAGGCAGTTCTTGCCGCAGGTGTGAGCATATTTGTGGGGGTGGGCGCAGATATGAAATTTGCAACCGACGCGGTTTCGGGGCACGCCGAAACGCATTGGTTTGAAACCTGGCAGGAAGCCAGTAGCCTGGTTGAGAATACGATTAAACCAACCGACACCGCACTGTTTAAAGGTTCGAATGGGTCAGGCGTGTGGCACTTGGCTGATTTGTTTACGGAAGGGGACTAAGTGTTCGCAATTATTAGCGCCTGTGGTGTCGCTTTGGTGGTTTCACTGGTGGGTACGCCGCTGTTAATTCGGCTGTTGCGCGCCCGTGAATACGGGCAGTTTATTCGCCAAGATGGTCCTACTGCGCACTTTACGAAACGCGGAACTCCTACTATGGGTGGCATTATCATAATTGGTGCTACTTTAGTGGGCTGGTTGGTGTCGTGGGTGACGCTCGGTCGCCTCCCGTCGGCTTCGGCATGGTTGTTGGTGTTCTTGTTTGCGGGATTGGGGCTTATTGGCTTTTTAGACGATTACATTAAAATTTCGCATCAGCGTTCTTTGGGTCTGAATGCGACGGCGAAAATTGTTGGTCAAGTTTTGGTGGGCACTTTATTTGCTATTGGCGCCGCCATGTTTGCAGACAGCGACGGGCTGACTCCCGGTTCTTACGCTATTTCTTTGGTTCGCGATACCCGCCTGTCGTTGGTATTTTTTGGCGGCGGCATTATTACTTTGATCCTTTTTGTGGTGTGGGTGAATTTTATTGTTGCGGCCTGGTCCAATGGCGTTAATTTGACTGATGGTTTGGATGGATTGGCAACTGGTGCGTCTTTGTTTGCTTTTGGTTCTTACGTGATTGTGGCGGTATGGCAGCTTTACCAAAAGTGTGGTGCCAGCGTCAGTGTGAACCAGATTGCTTGCTACCATGTTCGTGATCCGCGGGATGTTGCGGTTATTGCGGCAGCAATTGTGGGTGCGTGCTTCGGGTTCTTGTGGTGGAATACTTCCCCGGCACAAATTTTCATGGGCGATACCGGCTCTTTGGCTTTGGGGGGCGCGTTTGCGGGAATTTCTATTTTGACGCGCACTGAACTGTTGGCAATTGTTATTGGTGGTCTTTTCGTAATGATTGTGTTGTCGGATGTCATTCAAGTGAGTTGCTTTAAAATGACTGGTAAACGCGTTTTCAAAATGGCGCCGTTGCACCACCATTTTGAATTATTGGGTTGGAATGAAGTCACTGTTGTAGTTCGTTTTTGGATTATTGCCGGGTTGTTCGGCATTTTAGGAATCATGCTTTTTTATGGTGAATGGGTGGCGGCTATCCGATGAATACCGCAATTATTGGTTTGGGTCGTTCCGGGCTGGCAGCGGCAGAAGTTTTATCAACTTTGGGACACCATTTGGTGGGTGTCGATGGGTCCGAGGACGCCTTAGAAGGTGCCGACTTACCTGCGGGTACTGACCGCTACTGGGCGAAAAATGCGGCGGATCTGGCACAGTATTTGCAAGACAAGGACGTAACCCAGGTGGTCATGTCACCGGGGGTTGCGCCAGATTCTGCTCTTTTCGAGGGCGCTCGCGCAAGTGGCGCTGAAATAGTAGGTGAAGTTGAACTGGCGTGGCGCTTGGCGCATTCTCGCAAGGACTGTGCGCCGTGGCTGTGCGTTACGGGTACGAATGGGAAAACTACTACCGTGCAGATGACGCAAGCAATTTTGCGTACTGGGGGGGTGGATGCTTACGCGGTCGGTAACGTGGGCGAACCGGTGGTTTTGCGTGCGGCTCAGGGAGGATACGACGCGCTGGTAGTGGAACTGTCCTCGTTCCAACTGCATTTGAATCGTTCCATTTCGCCTTGGGCAGCGGTGTGTTTGAATGTTGCCAGTGATCATTTGGATTGGCATGGCAGCGTGGAAAATTATCGTGCAGATAAAGCTCTGGTTTACGAGCGCACCCAGAAAGCGTGCCTATTCCCAGTGCAGGAAAAATATGTGCCACAGATGGTGGAAAATGCGGATGTTGTCGAGGGCGCCCGCGCAATTGGTCTGAATTTTCAGGCTCCGGCTGTGGGACAGATCGGGGTAGTAGACGACTTGCTTGTGGACCGCGCGTTTGTTCCGAACCGGTGGCATGAAGCCAGTGTTTTGGCTTCGTTCGCGGATTTACGGCATTTGGCTGGGGGACAGATCACGGCTCCTGTTTTGGCTGATGCCCAGGCGGCAGCGGGTTTGGCCCGAGCAGTCGGGGTAGATTGCGAGGCGGTATCTGCGGGGCTACGTGGTTTTACTGCGGAGGCTCACCGCCGCGAGGTGGTGGCTGTGGCGCGGGATTTGACTTGGATTAACGATTCCAAGGCTACTAATGCGCATGCTGCACGGGTTTCGCTGCTAGGGATGGGGGAACGTTCCGTGGTGTGGATTGCGGGAGGCGATTCGAAGGGGCAGAGCTTTGACGACTTGGTGCAGGCAGTGGCACCTACTTTGCGTGGGGTCGTCCTCATCGGTAAAGATCGACGTCCGTTGGCAAGTGCGTTGCGCAATTTCGCGCCGGGCGTGCCCGTAGTTGAATGCGAACCTCCCAGTAACATTATGGATTCTGTGGTGCATGAATGCGTGGCTTTATCGCGCCCTGGAGATACCGTAATTTTGGCTCCGGCGTGTGCCTCTTGGGACCAGTTCCCGAATTATCGGGTGCGTGGTGACGAATTTGTGGCGGCTGTGAAAACTTTAGAGGACGATTAGCGATGGCTAAACTGGTCCCGAAAGTGCGCGTCATTACGGCTGATGAAACCCTTGAAAAGACGCGTCGCGAAATACGCTACCAACTAGACCACAATCCGGTGATTACTTTTTACATGATTTTGGTGGTCACCGTGTTGCTGGCGGGTATCGGGTTGCTGATGGTTTTTTCGGCTTCCTCGATTTCGGGACTTACTAATCGACACGCACCGTTAATCACATTTTTGAAGCCCGCTACGTATTGCATTGTCGGTCTCTTTTGCATGTGGGTCGCGTCGAGGGCGAACATTAGGTTGTTACTGAACCTTAAGGTTGCGCGTGGCATTTTACTAGTGGCTATTGTTTTACAGTGTTTGGTGGTGCCTTTCGGTGCAAACATTGGTGGGAACCGCAACTGGATTTATTTATTCGGTTTTTCGTTTCAACCATCGGAGCCTTTAAAACTAGCCATGATTATTTACTTGGCGGCGTTACTGGGGCGTCGCCGCGTAGATTTTGATTCGTGGTCTGACATGGCTAAACAATTAGCGCTGCCGGTGGGCGGATCAGTTGCGGTAGTGTTGCTGGGGCGCGATATGGGAACCGCAATTGTGTTCTTATTAATTGCGTTCGCAATGTTGTTTGTGTGCGGGTTGCCTGCGAAAAAAATATGGCATATTACGTTGCCAGCATTATTTTTAGTAGCGGTTTTAGTAGCCAGGTCGCCCTCGCGCCGTGCCCGCATTTTGACGTTTTTACCGTTTATGCCCAAGGACGCCCAGGGCATAGACATGCAAGAAATACGCTCCAAATGGGGGCTTGGTACGGGCGGATTGACGGGCGTTGGTCCAGGTGCATCGCGGCAAAAATGGAATTTTTTGCCGCAAGCAGATTCCGATTTTATTTTCGCTATTTTGGGGGAAGAATTTGGTTTAGTGGGCACGCTCAGCGTTATCACGTTGTACGTTTTGCTTGCCATCGCCCTCGTTCGACTGGCGCGTCGTTGCAAAGAATACCCGGTGGTCGTCCTGTCGTATGGAACTTTGGCTTGGATTGAATTTCAGGCCCTCATAAACATTGCGGTAGTTGTCGGTATTTCACCGGTTATAGGTGTGCCGTTACCATTCATATCCAGCGGTGGCTCCGCCCTCTTATCGTGTTTGATGGGCATGGGCGTAATGCTGGCGTGTGCGAAACGTGAAAATGGCGCCTATCAGATATTGGCACGCAAACCCTCTTTGATACGCAAGACCTTAGCCGTGGTTGGTAATCGCAAAAAGGAAGTTGAATGACTAACGTACTGCTGGCTGGCGGAGGAACCGCCGGGCATGTGAACCCGCTAATCGCAGTGGGAAAGAAACTCGCAGGTGAAAACCTATTTGCTTTGGCCACTCCTGGGGGATTAGAGCACGAATTATTGCCACAAGCTGGTATTCCTCTTTTCCAAATACCGAAAGTGCCCGCCCCAAGGCGCCCGAATATGGACGCAGTGCGTTTTCCGCGGCAGTTCGTAGCGGCGGTTTCCACGGTGGAAAAACTGATAGTGGAAAAGCGCATAAATGTGGTGGTCGGGTTCGGCGGGTTCGTCGCCACCCCCGCCTATTTGGCCGCCAAAAAAGTGGGCGTTCCCATTGTTATACACGAACAAAACGTGCGCCCAGGTTTGGCGAATAAACTGGGTGCCAGGTGGGCAAAAGCCATCGCCCTCACTTTTGCTGACACGAAATTGGCAGCCCGCCAAGGAATTACTGAAGTAACTGGATTGCCGCTTCGACCAGAGATCGAAGAGCTGGCAACAGCTGTGGACCGGGCGCAACGGCAGCAACGGGCGCGCGCTATGTTCGACCTCGACCCCCAACTGCCGGTATTACTGGTAACTGGCGGCAGTTTGGGTGCCCAAAAAATCAACGAGGCCGTGGTGGACTCACTGGGGGCAGTGCGCGGTTTTCAAATATTGCACTTGGCAGGTAAAGGTAAAGTCACGGTATCTTCGACTTCTACATACAAAGTGCGCGAATACTGTTTGAACATGGAAGATGCCTTCGCTGCCGCCGACTTAGTGCTGTCGCGTTCCGGTGCGGGATCCGTCAGCGAAATTACCGCCTTGTGCCTACCCGCCGTGTACGTACCATTGGCAATTGGCAATGGCGAACAAAAGCTGAACGCCGCTGCGGTGGTCAAAGCAGGCGGCGCATATATGGTCCCAAACGATAAATTTGACATCAAAACGTTGCGGGACATCGTGTTTCCGCTGGTGGTGAACCCACAAAAACTATCGGACATGTCCACTCGTACGCGTGTCTTAGCGCGACCCGATGCCGCCGTCCGCGTGGCAAACCTGGTACGCCAAGTGGCAAATTTCAAGGCGCCCGAACCGTTTGAAAGGTAGCAAAAAGTGAAAAAGTTTCATTTCATTGGCATCGGCGGCGCGGGAATGTCTGTGGTAGCAGAGCTCCTGACCGGTCGGGGGCTGCAAATCAGCGGTTCAGACGCCAAAGATTCCGCGCGATTGCAGGCTTTAAGGAAGCAGGGGATAGATGCTTATGCGCCCCACGATGCCGCGCGCCTTCCCGAGGACGCCACTATAGTTGTTTCTTCGGCTATTCGTCCTTCTAACCCGGAACTGGCGAAAGCCCGAGTGCGGGGGCAAACGGTATTGCACCGCAGCCAAGCTCTGGCTATTGCGGCGGCAGGCATGGATTTTATAGCGGTGGCGGGTGCGCACGGGAAAACCACGTCTTCGGCGATGCTCGCGAGCGCACTGATGAAGTTGGGGGTTGACCCTTCGTACGCTATTGGGGGCAGCGTCCTCGGAAAGGGCAGTGGTGCCCACCTGGGTAAAGGTGAGGTATTTGTTGCCGAGGCTGACGAATCCGACGGCTCGTTTTTGAACTACCAGCCGAAAATCGCCCTCGTAACAAATGTGGAAGCCGACCATTTGGACCACTATGGTTCGCTGGCAGCTTTTGAACAGGCTTTTGCTGACTTTGCGGGGTTGGTAACCGGCACTTTGGTGGTGTGCGCGGACGATGAAGGCGCGGCTCGTTTAGCGAAGGTGGCCCAGTCTGGGTCTGCGCGGGTGCTCACGTATGGGCGAAATGGTGCGGTAAAACTGGTGGTGGCAGGCGATGGTGCAGATGCTGCTGCGTTTGTTGTGTACGAGGGCGAACGCGCACCTTTGCGGTTACAGGTTCCGGGCTACCATAACTTACTGAATGCCACGGGAGTGGTGGCGGTTATGTTGGCGCTTGGTTTTCCGCTGGAACGGGCTTGCGCTGCACAAAAGGCTTTCGTGGGTACTGGGCGGCGCTTTGAGTTGCGCGGTCAGGTGCGCGGTATTACGGTTCGGGACGATTATGCGCATCATCCCACCGAGGTCGGTGCGTTGGTAGACCAAGCCCGCAGCGTTACGGCGGGGAGGATATTGGTGATGTTCCAACCCCACTTGTATTCGCGCACCCAGAATTTTGCGGATCGTTTCGCGAAGGCTTTGCGGGGGGCGGACGAAGTGGTTTTAGCCCCCATTTTCGGCGCCCGTGAAGATCCCGTTCCGGGTGTTACTTCTGCGCTTATTGCCCAGCATTTGCCGGGGGCACGTCTGTGCCAGTCGCTGTCGGAGGGCGCACAGATGCTGGCGGATATGGCGGAAGCGGGCGACCTCGTAATAACTGTGGGAGCCGGCGACATTACGAATGCGGCGACGGAAATTTTGGACCGGTTAAATGCGCAAGGTTCTTAGTTACCGTTTGCAGGAAATCCTGGCGGAAAAACAGCAACTGATCAGGCGGCGCAAAAGGACGGTGTATGCCACCGGTTTTGCGGCAGTACTGGTGGTAGTCTGCTTGTGTTATATCCTGTTTGTTTCTTCAGTATTTGGGCTAAAAATCGATGCCGTGCGTTTTTCGGGCATCAAAGACGGCGTGAGCGAAACTACGTTGCGCCAGGCTTTGGCGCCGCTGGCTGGTAAACCTCTTCCCGCACTAAGCAAGGCCACGGTGACGCAGGCTATTACGGGTGCTGACATTCGTATTCGCAATGCCGAGGTATCACGGCGTCCGTTGCACGGCTTGGCTATTTCACTGACTATGCGCACTCCTATTGGCAAAATGACACAGGGGAGCGCGGTGAAATTTGTGGATTCTCAGGGCATTGTTTTTACTTCGACGGCTAAACCTGAGGGATTGCCCGAAATTGTGGTACCAAATTCCACGTTGGTGCGTAAGTGCGCGCCGGCTCTTGGCGAGATTCAAAAGTTGCTGCCAACGGATGTGGCAGGGCGCATTGTGAAGTATCAGTGCGCGGATCTTGACCATATTTACTTGTTTACCAAGGAAGGTGCGCGCATCCTTTGGGGAGGGGACGATGCCACGGATCTGAAAGCAAAAACTCTAACATTATTATTGACTCGCCCGGCAAAAGAATATGATTTGACGGACCCGTTGCGCCCAGTTACCAGGTGAATGTAGACACGCCGATATTTTTCCGAACTAAAAGCCATTTACCTAATACTGTTGCTCATAGCAGAAATATGACATAACATTCAACTTCAACTTGAGGTTGAAGGTTGGAAGTGAAAGGACCGAGGTGGCAACTCCACAGAACTACCTGGCATCCATCAAGGTTGTGGGTATTGGCGGTGGCGGCGTGAACGCTGTCAACCGCATGATCGAAGCTGGCCTTGCTGGGGTTGAATTTATCGCTATTAATACGGACTTGCAGTCTTTGCTTACCTCGGATGCCGACGTCAAATTAGATATTGGTCGTGACGAAACCCGTGGTTTGGGTGCGGGTGCGGATCCCAGTGTCGGTGAAAAATCAGCTGAGGATCACGTCGAAGACATTCGCAGCGCCCTCGAAGGGTCTGACATGGTTTTCGTTACTGCGGGCGAGGGCGGTGGCACCGGTACCGGTGGCGCTCCGGTGGTGGCTCGCGTAGCGCGCGAACTAGGAGCTCTGACAGTGGGCGTGGTTACGCGTCCGTTCAGCTTTGAGGGGCGTATGCGCTCGAAGCAAGCTGATTCTGGGGTTGAGCGTTTGCGCGGCGAAGTGGATACTTTGATCGTTATCCCAAACGACCGCTTATTGAAGATTTCCGACCCGAACATTTCTGTGTTAGACGCATTCCGCAGTGCTGACAACGTGTTGCTTTCCGGAGTTCAGGGCATCACAGATCTAATTACCACTGCCGGTCTGATTAACGTGGATTTTAACGACGTAAAGTCGGTTATGAAGGATGCCGGTTCGGCGCTCATGGGTATTGGCACGGCCACAGGCGAAGATCGTGCTGTTCAGGCTGCTGAAATGGCTATTGCCAGTCCGCTTTTGGAGGCTTCTATCGAGGGCGCCCACGGGGCTTTGCTGTTCTTCCAGGGTGGTTCTAACATGGGTCTATTTGAGATCCATAAGGCAGCAGAATTGGTACGCGAAGCCGCACACGAGGAAGCAAACATTATTTTCGGTGCTTCCATTGATGAGTCCTTTGGCGATGAGGTGCGCGTTACTGTTATTGCAGCGGGCTTTGATAACCCAGAGTTGAATGTGCGAAACAAGGCGGAGGCGACTTTCGCATCCGAGCAGACAGCACCTGCAGCAGTCCCAGTTTCTCACGTGGCACCCGCCGCGCCGGTAACTCCGGTTACCCCGGTTGCCCAGTCGCAGCAGACTGAAGTGCCGCCGGTGCGTACTTTGGGTACTTTGCCGCAGGCAGGTCCGCAACACCGGGCGCCTTTGCAAGCGCCGACGCGTGGGACTATGGAAGTGCCGCCGCTTGCAGAAACCCCGGCTTCCGCAAGCGATGTCCCCGCTTACATTAGTGCAGATCCGACGCCTACCAGCGATTTTGAGTTGCCGCGCATATTCGACGATTCTGGTAAAGACGACGACTTGGACATTCCGGAGTTCTTGCGCTAGTGCCCAGTTTAAATGGCACAAAGGTCGCTTTTACGACCCGTTTTGGCGGGGTGTCGAAAGCGGCCTTTTCCGACTTTAATTTGGGTGACCATGTGGGGGATGATCCGCATGCCGTGGCGGAAAACCGGCGGATTCTGCAAGCGCGCTTTGGCGCGCCAGTGCTGTGGATGCACCAAACGCATTCGGATGTGGTAAACGTGGCGAATAGTCGCGACCTTGTTTACGAGGGCGATGCGTTAGTAATAGACGCGGCGCAGTTTTCGTCCTCGGAAAGCGAAACCACGAACGAAATTTCCGCCCTAGCGCCACCTGCCGCTGCCGTGATGGTGGCGGACTGTGTGCCGATTTTGCTCGCTTCTGCCAGCGGACGGGTAGTTGCTGCTGTACACGCGGGCAGGGCAGGTTTAGAAAAACGAATTATTGCCAAAACCGTGCGGGTTATGCAAGATATCGAGGACGTCCCGGTCAGTGCGGCTATAGGACCACATATATGCGGTAGGTGTTACGAAGTCCCGCTTTCGCTGCAAGCGCAGCTGGTTTCTGTCACGCCGCAGGCGCGCGCAGTCAGTGCGAGGGGGACTCCCGCCCTTAATTTGGGTGCCGCCGCCCGGGAACAATTGCGGGAAGTGCATGCGAAAATACAATTTCAAAGTAACGTTTGCACCAAAACTTCATCAAAGTATTTCAGCTACCGCAGACAAAAACAGACTGGACGGTTTGTGGGGATTATCGGTCCAACACGCCGAATCATTGACAAAAAGTAGGCATGCGCTTTGGTAGCCTGAGCAAATAGAACCCCACTATGGAAGGACTTGCAATGGCAAGCGCATTAAATCGCACTCTTGATTTCTTCGCCTTTCGGGAACCTGAGCCGGTGGACGAAGATTTTATGGATTCTTGGGAAGAACCCAAGCTGCAAGAACCGGAGGAAACCACGGACTTTTCGCTCTCATCGCCCTCGCCAGTAGCCGAGTTTCCGCGGGTAGTACAAGGTGGAGCGGGCGAATTTCAACGCATTGTCACTTTCCACCCCACCTCCTATGCGGATGCCCCCGAAATTGCGAAGGCGTTCCGTGGTGGTATTCCCGTCATCATGAACTTGGGGAATATGCGCGAAGAGGAAGCACGGCGCTTGGTCGATTTTGGGGCGGGCTTGGTAGAAGGTTTACGCGGACACTACGAACGCGTGACCACTCGCGTGTTTTTGTTGACCCCGCATGACGTGGCTGTCGAGGACGGCACAATATCGCGTGGAAAGGGTTCGCTAGACTTCTAGTATGTCTTTAGTTATTTACTATTTGATTCTGGTTTTACGCGTCTACACGCTGGTTATTTTGGCGCGTGTCGTGTTGGACTGGGTTCGGTTGTTTGCCCGCACTTGGCGCCCTCGGGGAATTTTACTTTTCCTTTTCAATTTGGTATACGCATTAACTGATCCGCCATTGCGATTTTTGAACCGGTATATTCCGCCGCTGCGCCTTGGTCCTATGGCTCTTGACCTGGGGTTTTTGGTGCTTTTTTTCGGTCTCTCTTTCCTTATAAGGATTCTGTATTTCGTGTAAGGACTTATTTTCGTGGGGAAATTTCTTGTTGTTAATTTTGTGAAAGGTGTTAACAGTGAGAAATATGGGTATGATGGAGGCAACGCCTGGCATCTAGCCCAGACAACAAGTATTAGGAAGGCCATCTTGGCCTACACCGGATTGAGGTGACAATATGGCTCTGCTTACCGCGGAGGACGTCCATTACAAGACGTTTACCCCGACTAAATTTCGGGAAGGTTATGACCAAGACGAAGTTGATCTGTTCCTAGACCAGGTCGTCGCTACCATCACTGCGTTGCAAGAAGGTGCCGCGCCCGCAGATGGCGAAGCTGACGCGGCGTTGCGTGAAGAGAACGCGCGTTTGAAGGCGGATCTTGAGGAGGCTCGCCGTGCCGCATCCATGGCTAGTGGGGATTCCGGGGAACAGGTGGTGCGTCTTCAAGAAGAACTGTCGCGGGTGCGTGCCGAGGGCGAAGGGTTGCGCGGACAACTGCAGCAAAGCAATGAAGAATTGCGTCAGGCGCATTCGCAATTGCAGAATCTGAATGCTGAACTAGAGCAGACTAAGGCGCAGGCTGTGCAAGAACAGTCCCTGGTCGACGAATCGGAGTCAGCTACTTCTATGCTAGAGATGGCGCGCCGTTTGCACGACGAATTTGTCGAAGAGGGCAAAGCTAAGTCCGAAGAGATCGTGGCTGAGGCACACACTAAGTCTGAACACATTATCAGCGAGGCACGTGCAGAGAAGGATCGGGTTACCGAGCAGCTGAACAGCGAACGGTCTATGCTAGAGCACAAGATCGAGGAACTGAAGGTATTCGAGAACGAATACCGCAAGCAAATCAAGTCCCACCTGGTCAAGCTCATTAACACTGTGGAAAACAAGGTTGATTAAGTGGTAGTGAAAAACGCTGCGCGCCGCGCAGCGTTTTTTCGTTTAAAGCCCAAATTGTTAGGGTAAAAGCATGAGTTTTCTTTCCCGACGTGGCGCTTGGGGGGCGTGGCTGGTGCTAACCGCCCTCACTATTGGGGTTGATTGGTGGTCTAAGCAGTGGGCTTTGGCGCACCTTTCGGGGGGAGCGAGGGTGCGTTTACTGGGTGACTTTTTCTCTTTGGAATTGGTTCATAATCCGGGGGCGGCGTTCTTTTTTCTGGCAGGTCACACGTGGGTGTTCACGGTGTTTGCAGTCGCGGCTATTGGGGGCGTGATTTACGCGGTAGCGCAGGTGCGTGCGGTGGTTTGGTTGGTGGCGTTGGCGCTGTTTGCCGGTGGGGGTGCCGGTAATTTGTTGGACAGGCTGTTTCGCGAACCAGGGTTTGGTCGCGGTCACGTGGTGGATTTCCTAAATTACAACAACTATTTTGTGGGAAATGTAGCTGATATTGCCATCGTGGTGTCCGTCCTCATGCTGCTTTGGCTGTTTTGGCGTGGTACAGCAACGAAACCGGCGGACCTGATGGGGGCGAGTAATGCCTGAACGCATTTTTCCAGTCCCGGATGCCTTGGTTGGTGAGCGCGTCGATGCCGCCTTGACGCGTATGACTGGCTTGTCACGTTCAGCGGTGGCAAAAATTATTGACGGTGGGGGCGTCCTCGCCGATGGTATTCCGTGCAAAAAGTCGGATCGTTTGACAGAATCGGCACTGTTGCAGGTTGATATGCCGCAGCCGCGCCCCCAGGGTATTGAGCCTACGCCTGTGGGTATGGACATTATTTTCGAGGACGAAGATATTGTTGTTGTGAACAAACCCGTGGGGGTAGCGGCACATACGGGACCAGGGTGGGAAGGACCAACTGTTATTGGCGCCCTCATTGCTGCTGGTCGCAGGGTCGCAACTTCAGGTCCGGTGGAACGGCAAGGTATCGTACACCGCCTGGACGTGGGCACTTCGGGGGCGATGGTGGTTACCAAGTCCGAGGTCGCCTACTCGCGTTTGAAGAATGCGTTTCGGTACCGCCGGGTAGACAAGGTGTATCACGCCTTGGTGCAAGGTCATCCCGATCCGTCCTCGGGAACTATCGAAGCTTCAATTGGGCGCCACCCTGGTAAAGAGTTCAAAATGGGGGTGGTCGAGGGCGGCAAGTTTGCGCGCACGCATTACGACACTTTAGAGGCAATGCCCGGTGCCAGTTTGTTGAAGGTTCATTTAGAAACCGGTCGCACCCATCAGATTCGCGTTCACATGCAAGCAATTGGGCACCCACTGGTGGGTGACCCGACCTATGGGGGAGACCCAAAAATGGCGGAAAAACTGGGGCTCACCAGGCAGTGGCTTCACGCCGCAGAATTAGGGTTTGAACACCCTGTTACCTGCGAAAAGATGGTGTTTCATGCGCCTTATCCCACGGACTTAGTGGCCGCCCTGGACGTGTTGCGACTGTAGCAACTGTAGAATAGACGCTATGGCCACTGAGGATTTCGTACACCTGCATGTTCACACTGATTATTCGATGCTGGATGGGGCAGCAAAAGTAAAAAATTTGGTGGCTGAGGCGAAGCGGCTGGGGCAAAGTGCTATCGCTATTACCGACCACGGTTATTTGTTTGGGGCTTACGAATTCTATTCTGAGTGTAAAAAAGCGGACATTAAACCCATTGTGGGCTTAGAAGCCTATGTGACGCCGGGGACTTCGCGTTTTGATAAGACCCGCGTACAGTGGGGCACTGAAGCGCAGCAAGCCGCCGGTTTGGATGTGTCTGCGCGCGGCAGTTACACGCACCTTACTTTGCTTTCCCGCACTACTCAGGGTATGCATAATTTGTTTCGGCTTGGCAGCTACGGTTCTATTGATGGACAAATGGGGAAGTGGCCGCGCATTGACCGTGAACTCATAAGTCGTTACAGCGAAGGTCTTATTGCTACCACCGGGTGCCCGTCTGGGGAAGTTCAGCGCCGCTTGCTGTTGGGACAGTTTGATGAAGCGTACCGAGCGGCGGGGGAGTTTCAAGATATTTTCGGCAAAGAAAACTATTTCGTCGAACTCATGGACCACGGTATCGATATTGAGCGCCGGGTTCGAGGCGACTTGTTGGAACTTTCTAAAAAAATTGGTGCCCCACTGTTAGCCACTAACGACAGCCACTACGTGCGCAAAGAAGACCAACGCTTCCAGGACGCCCTCCTTTGTATAAACAGTGGTACGCGCATTGACGACGAGGGGCGTTTTAAGTTTGACGGCGCCGACTACTACTTGCGTCCAGCAGCAGAAATGCGCCAATTGTTTCGGGACGTTCCAGAAGCTTGCGATAACACCTTGTTGGTGGCGGAAATGTGCGATGTGTCTTTCCGTACTACGGGCGAGGGCGCCAACTACATGCCCGAATTTCCAGTACCTGACGGTGAATCCATGGAGTCCTGGTTTGTCAAAGAAGTCGAGAGGGGGGCAAATAAGCGTTTCCCAGGAGGGGTGCCAGATGCTGAACGCGAGCAAATCGAATACGAAACTGGGGTCATTACCGAAATGGGTTTCCCCGGATACTTCTTGGTAGTAGCAGACTTCATAAACTGGGCTAAAGACAATGGTATCCGGGTGGGTCCCGGTCGTGGTTCGGGGGCAGGTTCCATAGTGGCGTATTGCCTGGGTATTACCGACTTAAACCCGTTGGAACACGGGCTCATGTTTGAACGTTTCCTCAACCCTGAACGCGTGTCAATGCCCGATATTGACGTAGACTTCGACGAACGTCGGCGCGGGGAAGTCATAGATTATGTTTCGCGCAAGTACGGTCACGAAAAAGTTTCACAGGTAATTACTTACGGCACTATAAAAACCAAGCAGGCACTGAAAGATTCGGCGCGCATCCTTGGTAAACCTTTCGTAGTGGGCGAAAAACTGACTAAAGAATTGCCGCCGACCATCATGGGCAAAGACATTTCTGTGTCAGGCATTTTCAACCCCGAAGACCCCCGGTATGGGGAAGCAAAACCATTCCGCGACCTCATCGAATCCGACAAACCCGGCAGCAACGACTACTGGGGTTTTCAAGACGTGGTCGATATGGCGCTCGGTATCGAAGGGCTCACGCGCCAGTGGGGCGTCCACGCCTGCGCAGTTATCATGTCCAGCCACCGCCTGACGGACATCATTCCCATGATGAAACGCTTGCAAGACGGCGCTATCATCACCCAATTCGACTACCCCACGTGCGAAACTTTGGGCTTGTTGAAAATGGACTTCCTGGGGCTTCGCAACCTCACCGTTATTTCCGACGCCATGGAAAACATTGTGCGAAACGGAAAAGAGGAATTCGTCCTCGAAAACGTGCCCCTAGACGACAAAGCCACCTATGAACTTCTGGGTCGCGCCGACACTTTGGGCGTATTCCAATTGGATGGTGGGGGAATGCGCAACCTCTTGCGCCTTATGAAGCCCACTTGTTTTGCGGACATTTCGGCGGTAGGCGCACTGTACCGTCCTGGTCCCATGGGGGCGGGGTCGCACACCAACTACGCACTGCGCAAAAACGGTCAGCAGCGCATCGAACCTATTCACCCCGAACTCGAAGAACCCTTGCGCGACGTCCTCGCCGAAACACACGGGCTCATCGTTTACCAAGAACAGGTAATGAAAATTGCCCAGGTGCTCGCCGGTTTCAGCCTGGGTCAAGCAGATATTTTGCGTAAGGCTATGGGCAAGAAGAAGGCAGACGTCCTCGCGCAGCAATTCGAAGGCTTCCGCGCGGGCATGTTGCAAAACGGCTATAGTGATGACGCCATCACTACGCTTTGGGAAATTTTGGTGCCCTTTGCGTCCTACGCGTTTAATAAGTCGCACTCGGCAGCGTACGGGCTGGTGTCGTACTGGACGGCGTACTTGAAAGCCAACTATCCGGTGGAATACATGGCGGCGTTACTGACCTCTACGAAGGGCAATAAGGACAAGCTGGCGTTGTACCTGGGCGAATGCCGCCACCTGGGGATCAAGGTTTTGCCCCCAGATGTCAACGATTCTGTGGCCAACTTTACTCCGGTAGGGCAGGCGATCCGGTTCGGGTTGGCAGGCATACGCAATGTTGGCGAACCGGTAGTGAACGGTATTATCGAAGCGCGTGAAGAACGAGGACGATTTACTTCGTTTACGGATTTTCTAAATAAAGTACCGCAGCAAGTGTGCAACAAACGCACTATTGATTCCCTGATTAAGGGGGGCGCTTTTGACGATTTGGGACATACGCGTCGGGCTTTGCAATTGCGTCACGAAGAGGCGATTGACGCAGTAATTGACGTAAAACGCAATGAAGCCATAGGGCAATTCGACCTGTTTGCGGGCGCTTTAGGCGACGGTGCTGGTAACGATTTTGCTGTAGAAATACCAGATCTGCCCGAATGGGATCGCAAGGACAAACTGAGCTTTGAACGCGAGATGCTGGGGCTTTATGTTTCTGACCACCCGTTAGCAGGGCACGAAGCTGGGTTGGCGAAGAATGCGGATATGGCAATTGCGGCGTTGAAAGAGGACGAAACCCGACCTGACCGTTCCCGCGTGACTATTTCTGGGTTGATTACGGGGGTGCAGCGGCGTACTACAAAGACCGGTAATTTGTGGGCGATTGTCACCGTAGAGGATCTGTCCGGGTCGATTGACTGCCAGTTTTTCCCGTCTACTTACCAGACTGTGTCTGAACGTTTGCAGGCGGATGCCATTGTTGCGGTAACTGGCAGGTTATCGCGGCGCGATGGGGGCGTAGAGATCAGTGCCGAGTCGATGAAACTGTTGGAACTGCAAATGGAAGCGGACGCGCCAGTGGGGGTAACCTTGCAGATGAACAGGTGTACGCGTTCGCTAATGCAGTCGTTGCGCGAGGTGCTGGTGGCACACCCAGGGTCTTCACCTATGCGTCTGCATTTGCAGCAGCCGGGACGCACCGTAGTGACGCAATGCCCAGAGGACCTGTGGGTTACCCCGGATGCTTCGCTGTTTGCTGAACTTAAGTCTTTGCTGGGACCAAATTGTTTAGTGAATTAGGTGCGGGGGCAGTTGCTTCTGCGTTTTCGTCCTATTCAATAACGCGCACGGTTTCACTGGCGGGTCCGGTAGGCAGGTCAATGGTGACTTTGTCGCCGTCTTTGAGGTGGGTTCCCCGCCGGGTTTCCACCTGTTCGTTGACTTTTACGTCCCCACTTTGGATGGCAATGCGCGCCTCAGCGCCATCTTCAACTAATCCTGCTAATTTTAAAAATTGGCCAAGCTTAATCTGGCCGCTAACTTCAATCATGTCTAGATGATATTGGAAAGAGGTCAGATGCGGGTATTCAGCTCACGCTCAGCCAAGCGCCGCGCCTTACAGCGTGACATTTTGGTGCTGCGCGCACTAGATTTGTGTCTTGCTTTCGCCGGTGCCACAGTGGTGGTGTTCATTATTGCAGACTGGCTGTTTTCGGCACTGTTCGGGCTGGTGTTTGTGCTGATTTCTTTGGGGCTTTACGCACTGTTTATGGCTCGCTGGCCGGCGACATTTTTGCGGTCTATGCGGCTGATGGTGGCATGTATGGCGGTTATGGTGGCGGTTGACAGTACGCTTACTTTCCTAATGGTCTACCGAGGTGGCATGAGTATTGGGGAAGCATTTGTTTGGATAGCACTTTTTAATGCGGCGGGAATTTGGTCTTTGCGGTCGTTGCGCCGCTATATTACGGGCAGGTTGTGGGGACACCATGATGAATAAAAACGTGAACGAAAATAACCAGTCGGCGGGTAAAGCGCAGCCCGAACAGTTGACGCAGGAGGTGGTGGGTGCCAATTATTCGCCGGTTGCCCATTTGCAGCGTGCGGTTTTTCGGGACCCAGGCAAGGTGGCGCTCATTTGGGATGATGGCGAATTGACTGCTGCCCAATCCTTGGACGTGGTGTCTCGCCTGGCGGCATATTTACAGGATAGGGGGGTGGGTGCAGGGGACGTCGTCCTCGTAATAGCAAAAAATCACCCCTTGCATTTGCTTACCCACGTGGCGTGCGCTTGGTTGGGTGCGGTCTTTTGTCCGTTGAATGTGCGTTTGGCAACTGCGGAGGTGGCAGCCATTTGTGCGCGCATCCGCCCCCAGCACATTTTGACCGACCGCACCGATGCGCTGCGGTGGCAAGGTGACGCCAGCGTGGAAGTCATCGCAGACGATTGGTTAGCGCAGATCCTGGCTGAGGAACCGGTAGAGCTGGAACCTATAGTTGCCGACGAGGACGCGGTGGGCGCCCTGGTGTTTACTTCTGGTACCACGGGGGAACCTAAGGGGGCGTTGCTGACGCACGCGAACCTGTGGTGGGGGTGGCGGAATTTCCGCGAAGGCTTCGGGTATGACCGGCGGGATACGGAGGCGGTCGCGGCGCCCTTGTCGCACATTGGTGGGTTTAACGGGCTGACTTTGGATTTGTTTGTTTCCGGTGGAACTGTGGTGGTTATTCGCAATTTTGTGCCCGCCCAGGTGGTGGAGACGTTGCGGCGTCACGGGGTGGCGGTGATGTTTGCGGTACCGACCATGTACCGGGCATTGGTAGCGCAGGTGGGGTTTAGCGCGGAAAATTTGCCCGAGTTCCGCCTGCCCCTGGTGGGGGGTGCGCCGATTGATGCTCAGTTGGTGCGGGACATGGTGGCTAAGGGCTTCGTGCCGCTGCACGTGTGGGGCATGACAGAGACTGCGGGGTCGGGGGCGTGCTTGCCCCAACGCCTAGCCGCAACAAACCCCGAATCCTGCGGACGTCCCTTCCCATACACGAACCTGCGCCTGCGCGCGGCAGACGGTTCGCTCATCGACAGTGCCGGTCAAGTGGGGGAAATTGAGGTTTCGGGGCCGTGTGTGGTGACCAGGTGGTGGCCAGACGCAACTTCGGATGCGTGGCTGGGCACGGGGGACCTGGCGCGTTTTGATGGGAATGGTCTGCTCACTATTGTGGGGCGGGAGAAGGAAATTATTATTTCGGGTGGGGAAAATATTCATCCCGCAGAAGTCGACCGGGCGCTTGCTGGTATTGGGGGCTTGGCGGATTGGTGTACGTGCGGCGTACCGGATCAGAAGTGGGGGGAGACCGTCGCTGTGGTGGCGGTAGCTGCAAAGGGGAAGGCGGCGCCCTCGCTAGCGCAAGTGCGGGATTTTTTGACGCAAAGGTTGGCGCGTTTCAAGCTGCCGCGGCACCTGGTGTTGGTGCCGCAAATTCCGGTGGGGGCAACGGGCAAGCACGACCGGGACGGGTGCAGTGAGCTGGCGCGGGGCGAATTGGGTCTGTAAGGGGAAGGAAGTTCCCGCTGACTCTTTCGGTTGGTGCTGATATGGTTTGTAATATCAGCACCAACATAAACTCAATGGAACGACTGGTTCAAATCAACTGGTGCTTGTTGTTACGCGGTGGCAAACTCTGGGTGGGATTTAATGAGGGCGCTTGCTTACTGACGCGCCGGTCCTTTAATTGGTCACTGTGCTACCACCTGTTTGATGAGCGTTACGATGTCGTCGTGCTTGAGCTGTGGTGAGAATTGGACGTTGATGTTCTGATCGGTGATGGATTCGAAGAACTTCTTAGCTGCCTTGAAACGTAGTTTCTCTGATTCGCGTAGGTCGGATTCGGCATTGACGTCCTTGGTTTCAATGACGAAATTCAGTGACATTTTGCCGTCTGCCCCTTTAAGCACGTACATGAAGTCCGGGCTTGTGGTGCCACCAAAATAGACAGGCACGCGAATAGAGCGCCGGGGTATCTTGCCATAGACGACGACCTCGTCGAGTGCGTCGGAGTCTTGGATGTTGTTCTTCTCTTTTGGTGAATCATAGACGAAGGCGTCGTAGAGTAACTTGTCGGGAACGTTCGCGCCGGTATCACGGTAGATACCGATATTGCCTTGGACGATGTCGCGTAACGGTTGCCCATCTGGTTCTGTCAGTGCTGTGGCTCCCAGTGGCGCGTCGATGCGTGTGTAGGAGAAACGATTGATAAACTCGCGCTGCATCCAATCCTGAAATCGCGCGACAAACTTAGCCAGCGTGGCTTTGTTGAAAAACCCTTCAGGTAGCGGGTACTTCGCGTTGTAACGCACAAGCCCAGCATTGATCGCCTGGAGTGGCAGGTAGGTTTGTAGGTAGGCTGCCTTGAGCCAGTCTCCATAGGTGAGCGTCTCATCGACGGAAAACACCGCCTTGGTTGATGCCTTCGCAACGAGTTCGCCCTCATTGTCACGCTCGAGCGTTTCTTGTGCGAACCGTCCAATCTGCGCGGTATAGATCCCTGAATCTAAAATGCTGTCAATACAGGTCGCGATTTCCTGTTCGCTGAGGTCTTCGAGCCGCAGGTAGTACTTGGCATTGACAGTCTCCCACAGTTCTTTGAGCTCGGCGTAACGACGAGGGCGAATGCCTACTTTAGTTTTGGTGCTGTTTGTGACCACCTTATCTGGCCTGAGTTTGCCCGCGTTGAACTGTGGGTAACGGTCAAACAGCTCTTCTTCTTTGCCCTCCAGCACGTTGCAGTCCCGGTCGATGAGCTTGTAGGCGCGACACAAGTCGAAGAACAAATCGTCCTCGTTCACGCCAAGCTCAGCAGCGACCTTAGGCAAGAGTTCCTTCACTGACGGGGATGCGACGGTCACATCAGAGTTGATCTCGCTAATCAGTGCGTTAGCGAACGATCTCTCGGTGTAGTCGATCAGGTAGGTGAGGTAGAATTGCTCATTCGCAAGTCGCGTACCGTCCACGTCTACAGGAAGGCGCAGCCCGCGTCCGACTTCTTGGAGTTTGGAGATTTCTGAGCCTGAGGAACGCAGTTTGACGATCTGGAACACGTTCGGATTGTCCCAGCCCTCGCGTAACGTCCACTTCGAGAAAATGAACCGCATAGTATTAGGCGTGCCATCTGAGTGCGTGAATGACAGCAATGCCTGTTTGTCTCGCAGGATTTGGTCGACTTCGGCTTGGATTGCTTCATCGCTTGAGGAATTATCCGCCGCAAAGTAGCCACCGTTCGTCGCTGCCACATCAGTTAGTGAAGCTTGTAGGTAGGTGACGTAATCTTTACCGGTCGCAGACGCGTCGTTTTTATGCTTGTCGATTTGTTCGACTAGTTTGGTGGTGAGAAGTTCGTGGAACCGTGCACGCAGATGCCCGGGACCGTCCTCGCCCCGGTAGGACTCAATTGAGTCTATGAAGAACAAAGTAAGCGTCTTGACTTTAGTGGAGCGGCGAAAATTCTCCCATTCTGTTTCGAAGTGATTATCTAGAGCCTGTTTCATCATCAAGCTCTGATAGGTCTCTGAATACACGCAGCTAGCCAAAATATCGCCCGTCGCAAGGATCTGCCCGTTTGACAACGTGACACCCGATTTGATTAGTGCGTTCTCGGTCTTACCCACACCTTCAACCGTGATTCCCGCGAAGTTCCCATCGATATCGCCCAGAGATTCACCGACTCGCAGCGTGATGGACTTGCCGGTATCGAGATTGTTGAACGTGGCACTCTTAGGTTTCGAACGTGACATACTAGTGAGTTTCAGTCGTACAGACTCGCTACTGTCATCTTGCGGGTATTGGATCGCCACCCCCTTGACCAGCTGGTCGTTAAAAGCTTCAACCGAACCAAGGTTGAAAACGAGATTATTGTAATCCGTCGCTCCAGACTTATCGAGCTTCGGGAACGTTGCACCGAACCGGAAAATCACCTGCGGTCGAATCTGCTCGAGAAGGACTTGGTAGGCCTTGTTCTCGCGTCGGAACCGGTGGGGCTCGTCAATAATCACCACTGGGCGAGTCATTGCCAGCGCCTCATAGGGCTGACTCGACATTCCCAACACTGTCTGGTCATAGACCGCTGCCATCGTGGCTTTCGACTGCAACATGCCATCGGTCATTAACAACGCGCTAATGCGACCTTTGGCTAGCCGGGAGGCTTGCACGAAGTTTGAGATCGCCGCAGGGAACAATTTCCGACCATTGCGTCGCTTCTGCGGATCAAGCACCTCAAGGTTCAGCTTGAAACGACCTCCATAAGTGTCCTCGAAATACTGACGAGCATAATCGGCCTTGATAAAAGCGCGGGTGCCCTCCTTAATCGGAGTCGACGGCACCAAAATGATGAACTTGTGAAACCCATAACGCCGGTTCAGCTCAAACATTAACTGCGTGTACACCAAGGTTTTACCAGTACCGGTC
The DNA here is from genome assembly GCA_030528145.1 of Actinomycetaceae bacterium. Lineage (GTDB taxonomy): Bacteria > Actinomycetota > Actinomycetes > Actinomycetales > Actinomycetaceae > Winkia. The sequence continues at coordinate 318,962 of JAUMZK010000001.1, read as the reverse complement.
TCCATCTTTATGTCCACACCCAGCACGCCATCATCAGTGCGGGTACGCCACGCACGCGGCACAGCCGCCACACCATCAACAGCCCCAGCCTGCAGCTGGGCAATATTATGCGTGATCTGTGGATTCCCAACGTCAAAGACTGGATTCGCCTCCGAGGGCGACGAGAAACCCAAATCAACACCCGCGAACACCCCAGTCGCCGCGTCCAACGCGCGCTGCTGGTGATAAAGAGATTGAAGCCTAATCTGCATCAGTTAGAACCTCTCGATCACGTCAATGGTCCTACCCGACTTCAACACAGCCAAATTCTTCTTGAGCTCGTGCATAACCGAAAACTCAACCGAATAGCCGAACACCACAATCCGAGAGAGTTCCAGGTCGCCTGTCTCTAACTGACGGACCAGAGCCACCACATCATCGCTCGTCAACCCAGTGTCGATGACGTAACCAGAGTCGCCACACACGTCGAGCTCATAGTTCTCTAGTTTCACCTTCTCAGCAGACGTTGTTAGCCCGTAGCCGTCCTTGACAAGCCAGGTCGCCAGCACAGTGTCATGACCAGGAGTATTGTTCAGATCGAATTTCGACACGTAATCCCCAGAAAACAATACGTCCGAAGCCGCCGGGTCGAAACGCTCAAGCTGATCCAATAACTTACCGGATGGCTCCTCCAAACGATACAAGCGGAAGCCGTAATCAATATCCGCTCCGGTCTCATCCTCGATCTTGGTTGCCGCGCGCTTGATCCGCTCACGACCAATCTCATCAATAGTGCGATAGCCCTGTTTGTGGGCATATGTAGTCGAGTCTAAAATCTCGGGTAACTGCACGAGTATCCAGCGTCGATTTCCGGAATCTTTAGCATTCTGACGCATGGTAGCTTCCGCAGTTGTGGCGGAACCCGAAAAGAAGTCAAGCACAATATCGCCCTCGTTCTTTGATCGAATTGTTGCACCTTCAAGCGCCTGGCGCACCAGTTCAACAGGCTTAGGGAAGCTAAATTCTGCTGCAAGATTCAACTTACTCAGATCTTCGATTCCGAGCTTATTAAGACACTTTACGTATCCAGCACCGTCGAAGTTCTTTAGGACCGTATAAAATTTAGAGGTATCTTCTGAAATCTTTCTTAACCTGCCAACTAGGTGATACCCGCGTTTTGGGACAAGAACATAGTTTCCACGCTCAAGCTCTAAATCAACTTCACGAAGTTTTTGTTTGCCGAGAATCTCGGCGATCTCTTCGTATGAGCAGGTTCCGTACTTTCCAAACTCCTTCCGAAGCCAGTCGGTCTCAATCCAGTAGTCTTCTCCATCCTTGGTAATAACCTGTCCCCGAATGTCTTTGGGTCTACCCAACGGGATGAACGTGTCTACGTTCTTGCAATACGCCGGTAGATAATCATGTCCAATGACCGCCTGCTTCGCTAAACCTCCTCCCTCAGAACGAACGACAACAAAGCCAGCGACGAAATTCTGTTCTCCAAACACTTCGTCGCACAAAAGTTTCAGGTTGGCTTGCTCGTTGTCGTCGATGCTGATGAAAATGACGCCATCGTCTGTGAGGAGCTCTTTGGCGAGCTGGAGTCTGGGGTACATGAACGTGAGCCATGCTGAGTGCGATGACTTGCCTTGGAGGTTGAGGACTCGCTGCGCTTCGTCTTCGCTGAGCCCGATCTTGTCGACCAGCTGCGCGGGCGTGAATCCAAAGTCATCGTTGTAGACAAAGCCATCTGAGCCAGTGTTGTAGGGAGGATCGATGTAGATGCACTTGACCTTGCCTGCGTAGGAACCGAGCAGATGTTTGAGCGCATCGAGATTGTCACCAACAATATAGAGGTTCTGTGAGTCCTTGTTCTGCGGTTGACTGTTGTGGTCAAGGTCAGGGACGACAACGGTTTCGGTTTCTGTAGAGGTGAGGTACTTGGCATACGACTTGCCGAGGAATTTCAGCTCGTAGCCTTCCTTGGTGATGCTGACGTCGCCTTCCTTGAGGCTCTCTTGGAGCCGGTCAAGCATGAATGCCCCGTCCTTGTCGAAATACTCCGGCAACGATGCCCGGAGTCGCTCAATTTCAAAGTCGTTCGGGGCCGCATTGTCGTTGTGTTCGCGTGCATCACGGATCATTGTGCGATCTCCTGTTCGTTCGGGACGACCTCGTAAATGCTGGTAATATCGCAGTTGAGTGCGTGGCAGATGTGGTCGCGCACATCGGCACTAACCTAGCCATTCTTGCCCATCTTGGCGATGGCTGCCGCAAGAATCGCACCTGCCAGGCAGCTTCAACCATGCGGATCTTCAGGGCGGTAGAGCGCCCTGCCCAACAACTGCACCCGTGAAGATCCTCTACAAAGTTTACCTAATGCACCGTCCATATCGGCGAGGCACGACCGCATATAGTGCGCTCCCAACTCGGCGCCACGTAGAAGACGAGCCGGAATCTGGGCGCAACGAGTGGAACTACTTCTTCCACACTCTCTCTTGCGCCAATCATTCTTTCAGTGCGGTTGAGTGGCTTTCGCGGGCGACGCGCAACTGATGCTTGTTCTTACGCGGTGGCAAACTCTGGGTGGGATTTAATGAGGGCGCTTGCTTCCTGACGCGCCGGTCCTTCCTGTGCCAGGTGTGCCAAGTGCGGGGGAATTGCTTGCCCCTTCGCCCTCATAGCTTTCGCCCACAGGCGTCCCGCGCGGTAACTGGAACGTACCAGCGGTCCAGACATGACACCCACAAAGCCCAAGGAGTAAGCCATTTTGGACAGCTCCACAAATTCCCCTGGTTTTACCCACCGGTCGATGGGGTGGTGATGCGCGCTAGGACGCAAATATTGGGTAATGGTCAGCAAATCAACCCCCGTGCTGCGCATATCCCGCAATGCGTCCTCGATTTCCGCGCGAGTTTCCCCCATACCCAAAATCAGGTTTGACTTGGTAATCAGCCCCGCCTCGTGTGCTGCCTGCAACACTTGCAAAGAGCGGTCGTAGCGGAACGCCGGGCGGATCTTCTTAAAAATACGCGGTACAGTTTCCAGGTTGTGCCCAAAGACTTCCGGGGCGCTGTCGAACACTTGCGCGAGGGCGTCCGGGTCCGCGCGAAAATCGTCCACCAACAATTCCACGCCAGTGCCGGGGGATTGGGCGCGAATCTGCCGGCACGTTTCTGCATACAACCAACTGGCCCCATCTGGCAGGTCGTCGCGCGAAACCCCCGTAATAGTTGCGTAGTGCAAACCCAGGTGGGCAATTTCGCTGGCCACCCGGCGCGGCTCGTCCTGGTCGTATTCTGTCGGTCTGCCCGTCGCGATGTCACAAAAATCGCACCGACGGGTACACAGTGCCCCCCCAATCAGGAATGTTGCCTCCCGGTCCTCCCAGCACTCGAAAATATTGGGACAACCCGCTTCGGCACAAACCGTGTGCGAACCAGCCTTGATGACGCGTTCACGCATGTTCAAATAACGGTCACCGGCTTTAGCTTGCGTGCGAATCCATTTCGGTTTCTTTTCAATGGGCGTTTGCGCATTACGAACTTCGACGCGCAACAGTTTGCGCCCAGCAACTTCAGGAATTGTGGACATTATTTACCCTTTGACTACGACGAAGAGCAGTTTCTAAATGTGGGACCAGGGCGTTGGCGACTTGTTGTAGTGTCGTTTCCACACCCATTTCCGCCAGCGACGTTACTGAAGCATCTGCCAAACCGCACGGAATAATGCGCCCAAACCCGCTTTCCAAATCTGGGTTTACGTTCAGCGCCAAACCGTGCATAGAAGTTCCCTGGGCAGTGCGCACCCCAATGGCGCAAATCTTGCGATCAATCATGCCTTCGCGCAAAATCCATACCCCACTGCGTCCTTTCACAATGTCAGTTTTAACCTGCCACGTGCCCTCGATAGCACCGCGAATACCACTTTCCATGTCGCGCACAAAACGCACCACATCAATAGGTTCGCGCATGAGCACAATAGGGTAGCACACCAGTTGTCCCGGACCGTGCCAGGTGACGGACCCGCCCCGGTCCATTTCGATTACTGGCAGCGACGAATCCGGGATATCTTGCGGTTTCGTGCGCCGACCCGCCGTCCAGGTGGGTTCAAATTCTTGCAGAATAAGGGTGTCTGGGCGTTGACCGGCGGCAACTTCCGCGTGTACTTGACGTTGAATTTTGTCGCCCTCGAGGTATGGAATGGGTCCTTTTTCCAGCAGATTCAAAACTTCCACACCTCCAGCTTAGTGGGCTAAAAGTATGAGGGCGAATGCGGGTGGTGCGCCTCACCTTGTGTAACTAGTGGGGAAAGGGTGGGACTTCGGTCTGGCGTGTTGCTGTTTTGACAGGTCGCCTAATATTAGAAAGGTAGGCACCGGTGGCATTAGAAAAAGGAATAAGACACGTGACAACGGATTGGGATGCGGCACTGCGCGACCTCACAGAACCTCAGTCAAACGCGGTGGCGTTGATTCTGACCCCTATTAGGGAAATAGAAGTAGTAGCGAACCTGTTGGCAGTCCAGGAACAGGACGTGTGGGTGGTGCCTACGTTCGCGGGCGTGACCGTGTACATGCAGGTCGAAACTGCCGCCGAGGACGATATTAACGCGTTGCTGGGGGAATCGCGTCCAATGCCAGGTGCTGCCGAAGACCTGGCCATGCAAATGTCGTTCATGGCGCCCGTAGTGTTAGTGGTCAGCTGGTTAGGTAAGGAACACAGCGCAGAACCGGGGGTTTCCGGGCAGATCACAGCGCGGCGTTATGTGGGTGGCAAATTCGACAAAGACATGCCTGCCGGTCTCATTATTTCTACCGCCGACGACACCGTCGAGAAGTTGTTGCTGGGCGATGTCACCCCCGGTGAGCGCGACGGTGTGGACGTCAGCAAAATTGACCGCGCCGGCGCCTTGAAATATTTACAGGACGCCATGTCGGGCATGGTCCCAGGCGATAATGAGGACGAAATTTGATCAGCCCAAAACAGCGCGAAAAACTCTCCCAACGCCTAAGTATTCGCGCTGATCGCAAAGACACCGGCGCAATACCCCCACAACTGCAGTCAGTGTTAACCGGGGGAGACCTGCAAAAAGTGGTTGCCGCCCTCGCCAAATCCCGCCTACTATTACCCATATTTCCCCACAAAGAAACTACTGACCAAGGCACCGACGGCGACTGTGAAACCCCGGAATTTCAGACTCTTCTTCTGCCCGGCGGGGGTAGGGCACTTGCCGCATACGCGGGAATGGACGCCTTAGATCAAGATTTTTGTGCTGCCCGCCCGCTCCCATTAGCCAGTGCGAAAGTTGCCGCCCTCGCCGCCTCCCATAATCTTCCTATGGTGGTACGCCCCGGAAACTGGGTGGTGCCCCTACCGGCTCTTCATGCCCTCGCCGGTGGCAGTCCCTGGCTCAGCCCCGAAGCGGACCAGCAGCTCGCCCGCCATTTGCAGGAATTGTTTTCCGAGGACGATTGCGCGCTCATATCCGTGCGGGTAAGTGAAAATGGAGAAACGGAAATAGAATTCGCGGCGTCCTCGAAAGAAAACGCCCTAAACGCTGCGACCCGCATTAGCGAAGACCCAGTGGTGGCTGCGCGGTGCGCGCCAATTAGACTATGCCCCATACCGCGAACAGTGCGTGGGCGGTGAGCAAACACACTACCCCAGTATTTTTCAAGATAAAACAAGGTTTGATACAGTTACTGCTATCTGCCGGATTTTCCGGTGCGCAAGCGGAGTTCACTCCCACCTAGTAGCCAAAATGATGGTTGCGGGTAAAACATGACACCTTGGTGGTGTGGCCTTTGCGTGCGCTGGACGCGAAGGCTTTTTTCGTGTCGTCACCACAATAAAACAGGGAGTTATCATCAGCGAATTACGGGTAAACGATCGCATCCGTGTTCCCGAGGTACGCCTAGTCGGGCCGTCCGGGGAACAAGTCGGGGTAGTGCGCGTAGACCAAGCCCTGCATTTAGCACAAGAAGCAGGCTTGGACCTGGTGGAAGTTGCGCCCAACGCAAAACCGCCAGTCGCCAAACTAATGGACTACGGCAAATACAAATACGAGGCCGCACAAAAGGCCCGTGAAGCCCGCCGTAACCAAGCGAACACCCAACTAAAAGAGATCCGTTTCCGCCTAAAGATTGATGAACACGACTACGCTACCAAACGTGGTCACGTAGAACGTTTCCTGAACGGTGGCGACAAGGTGAAGGTAATGATCATGTTCCGTGGTCGCGAACAATCCCGCCCCGAAATGGGTGTGCGACTGCTTGACCGGTTAGCTGAAGACGTTGCCGAACTGGGCAATGTTGAATCCCGACCGCGCCAAGACGGACGGAACATGACAATGGTTCTCGCTCCGGTGAAGCGTAAGCAGGTGGCTAAATCCCAGCAGCGGCGTTCTCGCGAGGGACGCTCGCGGTGCGAAACGGAACCGTCAAGCGGAAAAAGACGCCCGTAAGGCGTCACGCGAAAACTAGTCACCGCCCAAAGTACAAGAAGGTAGCGGCCTCGGCCGCCTGAAAAAGGATACGAAATGCCTAAGATGAAGACGCACTCCGGTGCGAAGAAGCGTTTCCGTACCACTGGGTCCGGAAAGCTAATGCACGAACGCACTAACAAGCGCCACCTTTTGGAACACAAGAGCTCGCGTCGTAAGCGTCGTTTGTCCAAGGACGTCGTAATGAACCCGGTTATGGTAGGTCAGGCTAAGCGCCTGCTTGGGAAGTAAGGATTGGGGTATAGAAAATGGCACGCGTAAAAAGGTCTGTAAACGCCCGCAAGAAGCGTCGCAAGGTTCTTGAACAAGCCTCCGGTTACCGGGGTCAGCGTTCGCGTCTGTACCGCAAAGCCAAAGAACAGGTCACGCACAGTTTTGTTTACAGCTACCGTGACCGCAAGAAGCGTAAGGGCGACTTCCGCCGCCTGTGGGTACAGCGCATCAACGCGGCTGCTCGCGCTGAAGGCATGACTTACAACCGTTTCATCCAGGGTTTGCGCTTGGCTGAAATCGAAGTTGACCGTCGCATGCTGGCGGAACTGGCAGTGAGCGAACCGGCTGCATTCAAGGCTATTGTTGCCGCCGCCAAGGCGGCTCTGCCTACCGACGTGAACGCGCCGGCTGCCTAAAAGCGAAACATACGTATGCGCCCTCCGCACAGCGCCACAGTGGTGCCAGTGCGGGTGGGCGCAAAACGTTATTTAGGCGTCGCGCCCCCGTGTGCTAATCGCTACCGTGCCATGGGCAAAGAAAAGTTCGCATTACGTAAACTATGCAAAACACAGTGAAAGCGTAACTGACATGGACCAAACGCAACTGGTAATAACCGACCCCACCACACCGAAAATGCGCAAGGTCGCCAGGCTCTCGGGGCGTTCCTACCGCAACAAACAGGGGCTAATTAGGGTGGAAGGGCCGCAGGCGGTAGCCGAATTGTTGCGGTATGCTCCAGACAGCATTCACGACGTTTACATTTCCGAGGGCGCCACGCGTCCAGACGTGGTCATGTTAGCGCTAGATACCGTACAGTGGGTACACAATTGTACGGACAAAGTTGTGGAAGCGATTGCGCCTGGCAGCCAAGGAATTGTGGCCGTAGCAGATGCCAGTATTGTGGCGGGGGTACTAGCTGAAGCGTTAGGCGGCACCGGACCCGTCGTCCTCGTACCATCGGTGCAAGATCCTGGTAACGCGGGCACTTTGATTCGGCTGGCAGATGCCTTTGGTGCTTCTGGAATTGTGTTTTGTAAGGGGGCGGCGGACCCTACCGGACCGAAAGTTATTCGCGCCTCTGTAGGCAGTATCTTCCACTTGCCGGTTGTTTCCGGTTTAGATTTTGACAGCGTGGTTCTGGCGTTGCACGGTATAAATATTCCCATTTTGGGCACGGCTGGCAGTGGCGCGTTGTCGTTACCGGAACTATGCACCCAAAATAGCGCGGTCGACCTCGGGCAAAAACACGCCTGGCTGTTTGGAAACGAAGCCAAAGGCCTGACGAAGCACCAACTGGCGGCCTGCAAGGCGGCGGTATCCATTCCCATGAGTGGTCGCGCCGAATCCCTGAATATTGCGGCAGCGGCGTCCTTGTGTCTTTATGCTTCGCAACAAGTGCATTCGAGGTGACCATGAGTACTGGCAAATTGGTGGGGCAGTGTACGGAAACGGAACTGATCGCCGCCTTTGCCCCTTACTTGCAGCGCGGACCATACACTTTGGTGGGACCGGGGGATGATTGTGCCCTCATAACCGCCCCGGACGCGCGGTTTGTTATTTCCACGGACATGTTAGTTGAGGGCGTGCACTTCCGGCGCGGCTGGTCTAGCGCGTTTCAGGTAGGGCAGACAGCGGCGGCACGTAACCTGGCAGATATCGCGGCGATGGGGGCAGTTCCATCCGCGATGGTTTGTTCATTGGCATTGCCACAGGATTTGCCTACCGCATGGGTGGTGGAATTTTGTCAGGGTCTTGCCAGTTACGGGTGTGCTGTAGAAGGCGGTGACCTGGTGGGGTCGAAAGTGCTGACTATCAGCGTCACTGTTACGGGGGATCTCGGCGGGGCAGCGCCGATACTTCGCAGTGGTGCCCAGGTGGGTGACCAAGTGGTATTGTGCGGACAAATAGGCATGGCTGCTGCGGGTTGGGCCGCGTTTGAAAGCGGTCGCGGCAGTAATGCATATCAGAACACTTCAGTTCTTGAGGACGCCGCTCGGCAAGCGTTTTTGGCTCCCCACCCGCCCCTGGAAATGGGGCCGGTACTGCGGGAAAGTGGCGCAACCGCCATGTTGGACACTTCTGACGGGTTGCTATTAGATGGGCAGAGGCTTGCCGCCGCCTCTGGGGTGCAACTGGATTTGTCGTCCTCGGCCTTGTCCCCTTTTGTCACTTACTTACAGCCTTTGGCAGAACAATTAGGTGTCGACCCGTGGAAGTGGGTGCTGGCAGGCGGAGAGGACCACTGTTTGTTGGCCACGATTGCTCCTCACCGCGAAGTGTCGGGCGGAGACGTGCCTGTAGTCCCAGTGGGGACCGTGCGTGCTGGCGCTGGTATCACTCTCGACGGAAAAACCGCGCCGCGCGCGCGTGGCTGGGACCACTTCATGCGGTAGCCTTAAACCATGAGCGAAAAAGGGCTGGCACTAGCCGTCGAAAAAATGCAGGCAGCGGGCGTGGACCCGGTAGCAATCGAGGTTTTCCACCACTATTACGGGGAATTAGAGCGGGGCGAAACGGGGCAAATCCCCGAAGAAACCATTACCCCGCTCACCCAGGTGGACGAGTTGGCAAGTGCGGCAGTGAGCACCGAAGAAGCGCGCATCGCCCTCGGGAAAACTGTCTACATTAAACTGAACGGCGGGCTGGGCACGTCCATGGGGCTAAACGACGCGAAGTCGCTGTTGCCGGTGCGCGACGGGCTCAGCTTCTTGGACATTATTTGTCGGCAAGTGTTGGCGTCGCGCCAAAAGTGGGGGGTGACGCTGCCGGTCCTGTTTATGAATTCGTTTCGCACACAGGCTTCGACGAGGGCGGCACTGGCGCAATACCCGCAGCTTCCGGTGGGGGATTTGCCGCTAGATTTCTTGCAAAACCAGGAACCGAAGTTACGTCAGGACAATTTAGAACCCGTGTCTTACCCGGCGGATCCGTCCTTGGAGTGGTGCCCGCCTGGTCATGGTGACATTTACACGGCACTGCTGGGGTCGGGGTTGTTGGACCGCCTGTTAGCGGCGGGGTACCGGTATGCGTGTACTTCTAACTCGGACAATTTGGGTGGTTTTCCGAACGCGCAGGTGGCAGCCTGGTTCGCGGCTTCTGGCGCACCCTATGCCGCCGAAGTGTGCCGCCGCACCCCCGCCGACCGTAAGGGGGGTCACCTGGCGGTGCGCAAATCCGATGGACAATTGATTTTGCGTGACACTGCGCAGACTCCGGCCGCGCAAATGCATTATTTCACCGACGAGCACCGCCACCCTTACTTCCATACGAACAACCTGTGGTTCGACCTCGAAATATTGAAACAGACCCTGGTAGAGCGCGGGGGAGTGTTGGGTTTGCCCCTTATTCGCAACGAAAAAACGGTGGATCCGGCGGATCCGGGCAGCACGCCGGTTTATCAGCTGGAAACCGCGATGGGGGCGGCAATCGAAACGTTCCCTGGCGCTACCGCTATTTGTGTGGGACGCGAGCGTTTCCTGCCGGTAAAGTCCACATCTGACCTGTTTTTGGTGCGTTCGGATGCGTATGCGCTCACGGGGGATTTCACGTTGGAGCAGGCGGTGGCGCAGGTGCCGCTGGTTGCCCTGGACCAGCGTTTTTACAAGACCGTGGCGGATTTTCAGCAGCGTTTTCCCCAGGGTGTACCGTCCTTGCAGGATGCGGTTTCGTTCACTGTCGAGGGCGATTGGACGTTCGCGTCTTTGCCGAAAGTAATTGGTGACTTCCGGCTGGTTGACGAGGGCGAACCCCAGGTAATCTAGCTGTTTTCGCAGCTGCTACGACTCCTTGGCGCATGATTAAAATCATGTGCGGGGCGCATTGTTGTTGGTGGGATGCATTATGCGGGCAATACTGTTGCCGGTTTTGTTCCGGTGGGGTGTAGTGATTTTGCCCGCGATGCCACTTTTGGTTACGAAAATTCGCATTTGCGCTGGCGCGTCCTCCGCCCTTATTTTTCCCACTATTTCGGCATGGCTTTGGGGGCAGCCACGCCTCCCCCAAATGTGCTAGATTCTTGCCGTTGCTACTGGAATTATTTTTGTAAACGCTGCAAAATGTGACCTATGCCAGTTTCGTGTCTATTGCACTTATCTGGTGCCGGTTTGGGGGGTGTCGTTTTCGGGGGTGACGGTGTCGTTGCGCATGGGGTCTACCTTCAAGCATGTGTCTAGATCCTTTGAAACGGTATCACACCGCAAGTCGGCGTTCGCGCGCAAAAATTCGTCCTCGCCAGATATTTCTAATTGACGAGGACGAACCTACAGTGTTCGCTTAGGAGTAGCGTTCTTCCATGAGTTCTTCGAGTTTGTCAATGGACACACCCGAGGTTTCTGGCATGATCTTGTAAAGGATCACCGCAATGACTAGGTTCATGATGCCATACAGTGAGTAGGTCAGACCGCCACCTAGGCTTTCCATCATGGGTGGGAAGGTCCAGGTGATGAATGCGTTGGCTACCCACATGCAGAAGATGGCAGTGCCGTTCATGACGCCACGGGCGTTCGCAGGGAACATTTCACCCATCATTGTCCACACCACAGTACCGTTGGAGGATTGTACTACCAACATGAAGAATGCCATCAGCCCCAAAATGGCGAAGGGAGCCCAAGCCGGGGGCTGACCGCCACCAGTGGTGTAAGGCTGAATGGTGAAGTAGAAAATTACGGCAATGCTCAGCAGCGACATGCCTACTAGGGACACGTCCCAAATCAGGATAGTGCGTCGACGGAAGCGGGTAATCAAGTACAAACCAAGGCAAGAACCGATTACGGACATGACGCCGTTAGCGACCTGGGCGGTGATGGCGGCAGAAGTACTCATGCCGGCGTAGCCCAAAACTTTAGGTGCGTAGTACATGACCGTGTTTACACCAGTGGTTTGGTTGACGATAGCCAAGAAGATGCCAACGAACATGAGTTTGCGCAGCCACGGGATGTGCATTACTTCGCCCAGACCGAGTTTCTTTTGGTTGGCTTCGTCGCGGCGGGCGTCCACCATTTCTTGGAATTCGTCTTTGAAATCGCCGTCGGCTTCGCCGCGAACGCGTTTGAGGGCGCCGATTGCTTCATAGACTTCGCCGCGCACAATGTGCCAACGTGAAGATTCTGGCATCAGGTGCATACCCAACCACAGGAAGATAGCGGGCAGGGTGCAAAGCACGATCATCCACCGCCAGGCTGAACCGTTACCAGTGTGGATGGATAGGTTCAAAATGAAGTCGTGGATTGCCATCTTATCGGATGTGCCCAGGTGTTCTGCGACCTGTTGCGACAGGACGTCCCAGTTGTAGTCGCCGGGCTTAATTATGCCCGCTGGGTCCGAGGAGACAGTTAGCTGTGGACCGCCACGGTGAGCGTTGATGGCCGCGTTCATGGTGAACGCGAGCAGCTGACCGGTAACGATCATCAGCTGGTCGATTGCCACAATAGTGCCGCGAATACGCTTCGGGGCGGTTTCTGCTAAATAGATTGGTACGGTAGCGGAAGCGCCACCCACTGCCAGACCCAAGATTAGGCGGAACGGGTACATTGCCCATACATTCGGGGCAAAAGTGTTGCCGATAGCGCCGATAATGAACAAGAAAGCCAGCAAAATAATGTTGTGCTTGCGTCCGTAACGGTCAGATAGGCGCCCACCGATTAGCGCACCAAATGCTGCGCCTAGGGTGAGGACGCCACCTACAGCGCCCTCTTCGAGGGGAGTCAGTCCCAGACCACCAGCACCCATGGGCATATACAGGTAGGGCAGTGCTCCCGAAATGACGCCGGTGTCGTACCCAAAGAGGAGGGAACCAAGGGTAGCAACAGCAGCCAAAGCGCCGATGCCGCGATGTCTACCGGAGGGTGGGGTGACATCGATCATTCGATCGATGTCGGCGCGAGTTAAACTATCGATCGCCGGATTTTGAGTTGACATTGTTTACCTTTCGATAAGGTTTCGTAAAATTCGTTGTTGTTTTACTTGTCAAATGTGGTTTGACCGGTAACTTTTGCGACTTGGTGCCACTTACCATCCTGGGCAGAGGCTACAATCGCTTCGTCAACTTCTGCTGCTGCCCAGCCGTCAGCTGCTGAAGGCGCAAGCTGTGCGCCAGTCTTGTAGGACTTGATGAACAAGAAAGCTTCGACTGTTTTCATGTCGTCAAAGCCCATTGACGTGCCTGCCCCTGGTTGGAAGCGGTCAAAGAACGGGAACAGTGGGGAGGCCATAGAGCGGGTGTAACCCTGGTTAACCCCTCCTTCGCGAGTAATACATATTTGCAGGTCGTTAAGGTGTTCGAAGTTCCATCGCAGCGAACCTTCGGTGCCGTACACCTCAATGATATATTCGGCGCGCGGTCCAACCGAGACGCGTGAAGATTCGATGGTACCGACAACACCGTTTTCTAGGCGCACCAGCGCGGCGACGTAGTCTTCGTTGCCTACTGGACCGGTTTGGTCACCAACCTCAAAACCTCCGTGACCAACACCCATCTTAGTAGGAATAGGACGTTCAATAATAAAAGTATCGGTTAGTGCGGTAACAGAGTCAATTCTTCCGACCAAATACTGGACTAAGTCAGCTCCGTGAGAGAGTAAGTCCCCGACCACGCCCGCTCCCGCACGTGTTTTGTCATAACGCCACGTCAAAGGCCCCTTCGGATCTGATGCGTAGTCGGCAATCAGCCAGCATCGCACGTTAGTGATACGCCCCAATTGACCACTACGAATGACTTCGCGTGCTCGTCCGATGGCGGGGGCGTGGCGATAGTTGAAGCCGACCGAAGTAACTACTCCAGCCTTTGCGGCAGCCTCAGCTATTTCCTGTGATTGCTGTGCGGAAACGCCCATCGGCTTTTCGATCCAAAAGGGTTTCCCGGTCGCGGCGGTGGCGAGGGCGATCTCGTGATGCAGGTAGTTCGGCGCGCAGATGGATACCACGTCGACCTCGGGATCATTGATAACTTCGTGGTAGTCTGCGGTAGCTTTTTCGAATCCTAAAACTTCGGTCGCGTACTTCTGGTTGTCTTCCAAAATGTCAGCGCAGCATACTAACCGAATTTTTACTTCCAGTTCGGGGAATTTTTCCGCCAAAGACTTGTAGGACCTGGTGTGCAGACGTCCCATCCAGCCCAGACTGATAACGCCCACGCCAATAGTCTTCTTCGTCATGGTTGCTCCTTCGCAACTAATGTATATGTCTTAATAAATGTCAGCGCTCTTCTCGCATTTGTTAGGTGTTTTGAAAACTAACACGTTATTCGTTGATTTGCAACACATGGTCTTAAGTCCCTGCGGAGCCGCTTACCAGGCGGTGGGCGTGCTGGCGTAATGTTTTGTATGATTTAACAAAAAGCCCGCACCCCAACTGGGTGTCGTTTCTCCGATTCGAGGACGCTTGGAGTCTAGCAATGAATAAAACGCACAAAGTTGCGATTTCGATTGATAGGAAGAGCGCTATCCCTCTCTATCAACAAATCTCTAGTCCATTAGAAAAAGCGATCATTTCGGGAAAGCTGCCGCCAGGGGAACTGGTCGAGGACGAAGTCTCGATGGCAAAACGTTTGCGCGTTTCGCGTCCTACTGTGCGTCGGGCGTTCCAAGATTTAGTCAATCAAGGCTATTTGACCCGCAGGCGGGGGGTTGGGACGTTAGTGACGCCGGCACGGGTTCATCGTCCTTTGAAATTATCTTCGCTGAACGAAGACTTGCGTTTGGCTGGGTTTACTCCCACTACCAAGGTTTTGTCCTATGAGGTTGGAGAAGTGGGTGAAAAAGACGGCAAAATTTTGGGTATTGACCCACGTGAAGGTGTTTTGAAAATGAAGCGCTTGCGTTACGTTGACGGTCAACCCCTGGCGATTATGTTCAATGTGGTGCCGCTGGCGTATGCGCCCTCGTGGACCGACATTAACGGCAAGGGGTTCTACGCGTGCTTTGAAGAAAAAGGCGTAAAAATTGCCTACGCATCACAAAGCGTCAGCGCGCGCCTGGCAGATTCAGAAGAAGTAGTCCTGCTCGAAGAAGAAACGGAAATGGCGTTGCTGACTATGCAACGCACTTCGTATCTGGAGGACGGCACTGTCGTAGAACTTGGGCGTCACGTTTACCGTCCCTCCCTTTACTCGATTCGTTTCACATTGTTTAACGACTGAAATTTGGGGAAAGTGATAGAGGCGCCATGCAGACGCAGTTCAGTAAATGTTAGAACATAGCGTTGACACAGTGGTGACAAACTATATAATTGAGGTGTTCGACAATACGGCTGCGAAGTAGCAGTTGTAGTAGAAAAGGAGACCTCGTGGAAGAGATTACCCCCACCCCTGGTCCACTGCGTGATGCGGTTGAATCGACCCCTACGGCGCTGTGGAACGACTCATCTGACTTAAACGAACTGAAGCAATCCATTTCTTTTGGTGGCGTAGGCGCAACCTGCAACCCGGTAATCGCTTACACCACCATCTCTAAGTACCCTGAAATTTGGACCGATCGCATCCGCCAGATCGCTGCCGATCACCCTAGTTGGGGTGAATCTGAAATTGGCTGGCAAGCGGTTAAGAACATGTCTATCGAAGCAGCAAAACTTTTAGAACCTGCCTTCGAAACTTCTAATGGACGCAATGGTCGGTTGTCGGTACAAACGGACCCGCGTTTGCACCGCAATGCCAAGGCTTTGGCGGATCAAGCCGAAGAATTCCACAAGATGGCAAAGAACATCGTAGTAAAGATTCCCGCCACCAAGGTAGGTTTGGAAGCTATCGAGGACGCTACTTACCGAGGCGTGTCTATTAACGTGACTGTGTCCTTCACTGTAGCGCAAGCAGTTCGCAGTGCGGAAGCTATCGAACGCGGTCTTAAGCGCCGTGAAGCCGAAGGATTGCCCATCGATCAAATGGGTCCCGTGGTCACCATCATGGTGGGGCGCTTGGATGACTGGATGAAGGAAGTCGTGGCGCGGGACGGAATTTTCTTGGACCCGTCCGCTCTCGAATGGGGTGGTGTTGCCGCGTTCAAGAAGGCATACCAGATTTTCCAGGAACGCGATCTGCGCCCGCGGCTGTTAGCAGCAGCTTTCCGTAACGTCCTGCAATGGTCAGAATTACAAGGCGGAGACGTCGTGGTTTCCCCGCCGTTTAAGTGGGCAAAACTCATCAACGACTCGGACTACCAGGTCACTGAACGTATGTCCGTACCAGTTGACGAACACTACTTGGAACAGTTGGCGCGCATTCCCGATTGGCACAAGGCATACAACGAGGATGCTTTGGCGGTAGATGACTTCGAAAACTGGGGTCCCACCCGCAAGACCCTGCGCCAATTCCTGGACGCAGATGCTAAGTTAGACGCTTTGGTGCGCGACGTAATTGTTCCCGCGCCGTAACGAAACGTGGTGACCAGACTTCGCTCTGGTCACTTCTACCCATTAACTATTAACTAACTACACTAACTTCTACTTCACTCAAAGGAGAGTTGTATGATCCGTTTTGGTATCATCGGTGCCGGTCGCATAGGCATTGTGCATGCCCGTTCTGTGGAAAAAAATCTTGGTGCGCAGCTCGTCGCAATTTCTGACCCTGTTAAAGAAGCTCGCGAAAAGTTGGCCGAACAATACGGCGCCACCCCCGTGGAAACTGCGGAAGAAATTTTTGGCAACCCAGAAATCGACGCCGTAATTGTGTGCTCGCCGACGCCGCTGCACGTTCCACACATTTTGGAAGGTGTGAAAGCAGGCAAGTACGTTATGTGCGAAAAGCCGGTGGCAATGAAATTGGAGGCGGCTAAGCAGCTGCAAGCAGACCTGGAAGGCTTCGATCCGAAGATTATGATCGGTTTCAACCGCCGCTTCGACCCCAGCTTCGCGAAGATCCACCAGTTAGTCGAGGACGGCGAAATTGGTCCCATCGAACAGCTGACCGTTATTTCTCGTGACCCGGCTGCCCCGCCAAAAGAATACATTGCGGTCTCTGGTGGCATATTCAAGGATATGACCATCCACGATTTCGACATGGCACGCTTCTTCCTGGGTGATATCACCGAAGTTAGCGCCAGTGGGCAAAACCTTGACCCAGAATTGGCTGATACCGGAGACTTCGATGCGGCGGTTATCGTCCTCAAGAACGCGGAAGGCAAAATTGCCACCATCGTAAATTCGCGTCACTGTGCCCCTGGGTACGACCAACGTTTGGAAGCTTTCGGTCCTGAAGGTACCCTGTTTGCGGAAAACATTCGTCCCACAACTGTGCGCGTATCAAAGAGGACGCACTCGGATGCCCTTGACCCGTACCTGGACTTCTTCCTAGAACGTTACGAAGCCGCTTACAGCAACGAACTTGACGCGTTCATCGATGCTATTGACGGCAAACGCCCCTTCACACCCTCAGTTGACGACGGTGTGAAAGCCCTAGAAATTGCAGAAGCTGCCTCCGAAAGTGCTCGGAGTGGAAAAGTAGTAGAACTTTAGTAGTTAGGACAAGATTATGAAAATTGCTGGTGCGCCCATTTCGTGGGGTGTTTGTGAAGTACCGGGGTGGGGTTACCAAATGTCCCCAGAACGGGTCCTGACCGAAATGAAGGAACTAGGGCTGACTGCCACCGAGTTTGGTCCGCAAGGTTGGCTACCACTGGAGCCGCAAGCCCGCGCCGAGGTCGTCTCGAAGTTTGGTCTGAAGCCGGTAGGAGCGTTCTTCTTGGCAGTCATGCACGACCCAGATTTCGATCCGATTCCCATGGTGAAGAAGGAACTGGAAGCGTTCAAAGTTGCCGGCGGTGAATACTTGATTTTGGCTGCAGATTCCGGTCAAGACGGCTACGATAACCGCCCGGTTCTGGACGAAGAAGGTTGGAATACCCTGTTCACCAACATGTCCCGCATTCGCGAAGTGTGCGCAGAAGTAGGCGTTACGGCTTGCATCCACCCTCACTGGGGTACCATGGTGCAAAACGTTGACGAGGTCGAACGCGTTCTTGACAACTCGACCGTAGGCTTGTGCCTAGACACCGGTCACTTGGCGGCAGGCGGCGCGGACGTAGTAGCCCTTACTAAGAAGTATGCAGATCGTGTAGATATCGTTCATGCCAAAGACATTCATAAGGAAATGACGGACAAACTACTGCCGGGTGAACTAACCTGGTCTGAAGGCGTCAAAGCCGGCATGTTTGCCCCCATTGGCGAAGGCGATATCGATTTTCGGACCGTAGTAGACGCGCTGAACGCTGCTGGATTCGACGGTTACTATGTCCTCGAACAAGACATCATGATTGACGAAGAACCGCCAGCCGATGGTGGTCCGAAGTTAGAAGCAAAGAGGTCTTTCGAGGCTCTGGCAGCGCTGGTCTAAATGCGGTTTTGGGGGCCACGGTCCCCAAAACTTTTCTTGTCCCCCCAGGCAGAGGAAGGATAATGCGCGCTGAAACTAGTGAAGTTCTTTCGATCGGTCGTTGTGGAATTGACATTTACCCGTTCCAAATCGGCATTGGTCTGGAAGATGTACATAGTTTTGGAAAATTTTTGGGCGGGTCGCCCACTAATGTGGCGGTTGCCAGTGCGCGCCTGGGACATAGTGCCGCCATCATCACCGGCGTAGGGAACGACCCTTTTGGCAGCTTCATTCGCAAAGAATGTGCGCGCTTGGGTGTATCCACTGAATATATAGTGACAAACGATCGGTACCATACGCCGGTTACTTTCTGCGAAATCTTTCCTCCGGACAACTTTCCTTTATATTTTTATCGCGATCCGTCTGCCCCTGACCTGGAACTTACGCAAGCCGATTTACCCATTCCGGCAGTGGGGGGCGCGCCAAACTTTTGGCTGTCTGTAACAGGACTTTCTGAAGAACCTTCCAGGCGCGCCCACCACTACGCCCTTGACAGTCGAGGCAAGCGCAGGTGGACTATCGCCGACTTGGACTACCGTGAAATGTTCTGGCAAAGTTCGCGAAAAGCCACTTATGAAGTGGGACGAATTCTTGAGAAGGTCGACGTCGCAATTGGTAATAAACAAGAATGCCTAGTGGCAGTCGGGGAAACGGATCCCGACCGGGCAGCGGATGCTCTTTTAGAACGTGGCATAGAAATTGCCGTAGTAAAACAGGGACCTGCTGGAATACTGGCGAAAACCGCTGAAGAACGCATCGAAGTGCCCGTCACGCCCATTAATGTGGCGAACGGATTAGGGGCGGGAGACTCTTTTGGTGGGGCATTTTGTCACGGACTACTTTGCGGTTGGGATTTGCAAAGGACGGTGGCTTTCGCTTCGGCTGCTGGGGCGTTAGTAGCTTCACGACTGGAATGCTCCACTGCTATGGGAACTGAAACTGAAATAATAGACCTGATGCGAGCAAATCCGCAGGTCAAACCCAGCGTAGAAAAACGCTTGCTATGAACCTTATCCAAAAACTAACCGAAATCCGCGCTACCAATCCGCAAGCTATCTTTGTGGCTATGGACAATCGCGCCCCTGGAGTATTTCCGCGGGGACGAAAAATGATAATTATTGCTTGCGACCACCCTGCTAGGGGCGCGCTGGCAGCCGGCACAGACTCCCTGGCAATGGGGTCGCGCGAAGAATTGTTAACGCGCTGCGCAGAAGCGCTGTCCCGACCGGGCGTCGACGGTTTTTTGGGCACCGCCGACATGATAGAGGACTTGACTTTGCTAGGCTCCCTCGAGAATAAACTGGTGTACGGGTCCATGAATCGAGTGGGTCTGGCGGGTGCCAAATTTGAAATTGACGATCGTTTCGCCAGCTACACCCCACAGGGGATTGCCCGCGCTCACTTAGATGGGGGAAAGACACTCACCCGCATTTGCTACGACGACCCGAACACGGCGCGCACATTGGAAACTACCGCGAAGATTTTGGGCGAAATGGCGCGCTTGCACCTACCCACTATAGTGGAACCGTTCATATCCCATTGGCAAGGTGAAAAAATTGTAAACGACCTGACCACAGCCGCGGTAATACGTGCTATAAACATTGCGGCGGGGCTAGGGGATACCTCTGCATATACTTGGCTTAAGCTGCCGTGCGTGAAAAATATGCAAGAGGTCATGGAATCTACTACCTTACCGACGCTGATTTTAGGTGGGGAAGTTTCCCCCGACCCAGATGCCACCATGGAAAGATGGGCGAAAGCCTTGGAATTGCCAGGCGTGCGCGGTCTTATCATAGGTCGGTCGCTGTTGTTTCCAAAAGATGATGACGTCGCGAAAGCTGTCGACAAAACCGTTAGTTTACTGTGAGGAAAAATGGATAACGAAAAATATCTCATTACTGCCGGGCAGACGGCACACGGAAAATACGAAACTGACCTGACAATTGACCGCGCAGGGTGGGAATGGTCCGCAATCGCCGTCCTCGCACTGAAAGCTGGAGAGAGCGAAACGCGGGACAGTGGCGAAACTGAGCTATTGGTCTTGCCTCTCGAGGGCAGTTGTACCGTCACGGTAGACGGTGCGGAATACGCCATTACTGGTCGGGACTCGGTCTTTATCGGAATAACCGACTATCTGTACATTCCGCGCGGCAAAACCTTTACGGTCACTTCGGAAAAAGGGGGGCGTTTTTGTCTGCCCGCCGCAAAATCTACTAAGGACTTGCCGGTGCGTTACTGCCCGGTAGAGGAAGTTATTACGTCACTGCGCGGTACCGGGAATTGCAGCCGCCAGGTGAATAACTATTCCATCGGCAATAAACTACAACCGTCGCACCTGCTGGTTACCGAAGTGTTGACTCCGGGCGGAAACTGGTCCTCCTATCCTCCGCACAAGCACGACGAGCATACTGCAGACGAACGCATCCTCGAAGAGATCTACTACTACGAATTTACCGAGTCCCCAGATGCGGCACCCGGTTTCGGTATTCAACGCATTTACCCTTCGCCTGGAAAAGACATTGACGTTTGTACGGAAGTGCGGGCGCGCGACGTAGTAATTATGCCTTACGGATACCATGGACCTTCTATTGCTGCACCCGGCTACCACATGTACTACCTGAACGTGATGGCAGGACCAGCCGAGGACGCCGCGTGGATGGTCACCCACGATCCGCACCATGATTGGGTTCGCCAAACATGGGAAGATGAAGCAGCGGACCCGCGGTTGCCACTGACCCCGATGAATGAACAACACTAGCGAAAGAAGATCCATGACGACGCAAAAAACGGTGCGCCTGACGGTTGCGCAAGCGACCATTCGCTTCCTGGTCAATCAATATGTTGAACGCGATGGTAAAGAAGAGCGGTTCATTGCGGGCGCTTTCGGCATTTTTGGGCACGGTAATGTGGCCGGGATTGGGCAGGCGCTACTGCAAAACGAAATCGATCCCACCCCAGATGGGGGACGCATGCCCTACATCATGCCGCGCAACGAACAAGGGCAGGTAAACGCGGCAGCAGCCTTTGCGAAGGCAAAGAACCGCATGCAAGCAATGATGTGTACGGCCTCTATCGGTCCGGGGTCCTTGAATATGGTGACGGGTGCGGCCTTGGCTACTACTAACCGACTGCCGGTACTGTTGTTCCCATCTGATCAGTTTGCTACCCGCATTCCCGACCCGGTGTTGCAGCAACTCGAAGACCCGCGAACCCTGGATATCACCGTAAATGATGCGTTCCGTGTGGTATCGCGTTTCTTTGACCGCATCAATCGTCCAGAACAACTGATTCCTTCACTAATGCACGCCATGCGCACACTTACCGACCCTGCCGACACGGGGGCGGTTGCTATTGCTATGCCGCAAGACGTCCAAGCTGAAGCATTCGATTTTCCGGTTGATTTCTTCCGTAAACGCACTTGGCACGTGCGCCGTCCTCCGGCAGAAAAAGCCGCATTGGAAAGTGCTGCTGCAGCAATTCGCGGTGCCAAACGTCCGCTCATAATTGCGGGTGGAGGCGTGAAGTACTCAGAGGCTTCCGCACAGTTGCGTGAATTTGCTACTGTCACGGGTATTCCGGTGGGCGACACTCAGGCTGGTAAGGGTGCGATTAACTTTGACCATCCGGCTGCGGTGGGCGGTATTGGTTCCACAGGCGCAGGCGCAGGCAATAATATCGCTGCCAAAGCCGACCTCGTAATCGGTATCGGTACCAGGTATTCTGATTTCACTACCGCATCGCGCACCCAGTTTAAAAATGAGGATGTCAAGTTTGTAAATATTAACGTGCTCGCTTTTGATGCGGTAAAGAATGGTGCCCAAATGGTTGTCGCAGACGCCCGTGAAGCTTTGCGTGACCTCACCGAAATGTTGCGCGACTACCACGTAGACGCAGCGTATACGCAGGAAATAGAGGAAGAACGTGAAGCCTGGTTTAAGACTACTGCCGAACTGTACCATTTGGATCACAAGCCGCTGCCCTCGCAGTTAGAAGTGTTTGGCGCTCTCAACGAAATGATGGGCGAAAACGATGTTGTCATCAACGCTGCCGGCTCTATGCCTGGTGACCTACAAGCACTATGGCAAGCCAAAACTCCCACTCAATACCATGTGGAATACGCGTTCTCTTGTATGGGATACGAAATTCCTGCCGGTCTGGGCGTCAAACTGGCTTTGCCACAGTCCGAAGTTGTTTCTATTGTTGGCGACGGTACCTACCAGATGTTGCCGATGGAACTGGCAACTGTCGTCCAAGAACGCATAAAAGTTATTTACGTGCTGTTGCAAAACTATGGTTTTGCCTCTATTGGTGCGCTATCCGAATCGCACGGTTCGCAACGTTTTGGTACCCGCTACCGCATGGGCGATGGGGAACCGCACAATCAAGAAGGCGATACGCTGCCGGTTGATATTGCGGCAAACGCTGAATCTTGGGGGTTGAAAGTTTTCAGGGTCTCCACTATGGAAGAATTCCGCGCCGCTTACCGCGAAGCGGAAGATCTCGACCGTGCGTGCATGATTCACATCGAAACCGACCTGTACGGTCCGAACCCGCCCAGTACCTCCTGGTGGGACGTGCCCGTATCCCAGGTCTCACGTATCGAATCGACGCAGCAGGCTTACCGAGAATATGAGGCGGCGCGCGCGCCGCAACGTCATTATTTGAAGTAGAGCTGCAAACAAGTCAGGAAAAGCACCCGGGAAACCGGGTGCTTTCTTGCTGCAAATGTTAACAAACTTAGAAACGTTTCGTAATTTGTGCTAACAAATACTATTTAGTGTAGGATTAGGACGAAGGTAATGGATTGGGTATTCCCAGTCTGGATATGAGCACAAAGAGGAGTTCACATGGAAACCTTAAAACATTGGGTCAACGGTACCTGGTACGAGGGCGAAGGTACAGCCACGGTTGACGTCGAGAATCCGGCAACTGGCAAAGTAGAAAACAAACTGTTGCAGGCCACCAAAGCCGACCTTGACTACGCAGTAGAAATTGCGAAAGAAGCGCAAAAGAAATGGGCGCAGGTGTCGCTGGCTCGGCGCGTGGAGATCATGTTCAAGATGCGCTCCTTGCTGCTGGAAAACCAAGAAAAGATGGCCGAACTGATCGTGAAGGAACATGGCAAGACTTTCACCGATGCTATTGGCGAAATTCAGCGTGGTCGGGAAACGCTTGACTTTGCTTGTGGCATCAACGCGGCTCTAAAAGGTGAGTTTTCTTCCCAGGTTTCCAGCGGTGTTGACGTTCACAGTACGCGTCAACCAGTCGGCGTAGTAGCGGGTATATGCCCCTTCAACTTCCCAGCTATGGTGCCCATGTGGATGCACCCAATCGCGTTGGCTACCGGCAACGCTTTTATTTTGAAGCCCGCTAGTGCTACGCCCTCGGCTTCTCTATTTACCGCTGAACTGTACAAGCAAGCGGGGCTGCCAGACGGCTTGTTTAACGTGCTTTCGGGAGACCGTCACCTGGTGACTGACATATTGAAGCACGAAGGTATTGACGCGATCAGCTTTGTTGGTTCTACTCCGGTCGCGCACATTGTGCAAGACACCGGCACCGCTCACGGTAAGCGCGTTCAGGCTTTGGGTGGAGCTAACAACCACGCCATTGTCATGCCAGACTGCGACCTGCCGTTTGCAGCAAAACATATTGCTGCCGCCGCTTTCGGGGCGGCAGGCGAACGTTGCATGGCGTTGCCAGTAGTAGTAGCTGTGGGCGGCATTGGCGATAAGTTGGCTGAACTGGTAAAGGTCGAGGGTGAAAAGATCGTCACTGGTTACGGCATGAACGAAGATTCTGAGATGGGTCCAGTAATTGATGCGAAAGCCCGCGACCGCATTGTCGGCTTGATTGACGGAGCTGAAGCTGCAGGTGCGGATGTTATTTTAGACGGACGCGGCTTTGCACCTGAAGGTTTTGAGGGCGGCTACTGGGTTGGACCGACCATCGTCAAGAATGTGCCTACCGACACCGACTTGTACCGCGAAGAAGTCTTTGGTCCGGTGCTCACCATTGTTAATGCGGATTCTTACGAAGAAGCAATTGGTATTGTCAACGCCCAAGAGTTCGGCAATGGTTCTGCCATCTTCACTAACGATGGCGGCGTTGCGCGTCGTTTCAAGAATGAGGTCGAAGCTGGCATGGTGGGTATCAACGTGCCAATTCCTACCCCGGTTGCCTACTACTCCTTCGGTGGGTGGAAGGAATCCTTGCTAGGCTCCAACCACATTCACGGTCCCGAGGGCGTAGCTTTCTACACCAAGGCGAAAGTTGTTACTTCGCGGTGGCCATCAGAAAGTGGTACTTACTCGGCAACCATGTCCTTCCAACGTGAAGAATAATTCGCGCTGGTTACACCTGGCGTAACCGCAGTGATTATGATTAACTGCAGTGGCGTCCTCGAAAAATATCGAGGACGCCACTTCTTTGCCTGTGGTAGTGCGGTAGTCGGAAACTAATCCACGTCGAACGCCTTTTGTATTAACAAGTAGTGCAGTTCTTGATGAACTTTTGGCCAGGCCGCCAGCACAGAGCCTTTCGCACACACATCCAAGTACGTTCCATCTAGGCGCGTGCAGATAACCCCAGCCTCAGCGCATATTAGGGATGCTGCCGCAATATCCCAGGGGGACACCCACAGGTGGATGAATGCACCCGCCTGCCCTAGTGCAACTTCTATCATTTCGAGGGCGGCGCTACCGTAGCGGCGGTGTCCGCGAGAACGCACTAAGGCATTTGCAAGACGGGGGAGTGCCAGGATTTCTTTCAGGTCGGTAATCAAAATGGTGTCAGTAAAAGATGCTTTTGCGTCTACCTGCGTCAGTGGTGTGCCATCCCGGAAAGCCCCTTGCCCGGTTATTGCCGAATACAACGCGCCTTTGGTGACATCCAAAACGACGCCTAGAACCGGAATGCCATCTTCGCAAAGTGCCAGTGATATCGCATAATCCCGCTTGGTGGTCACATAGTTCATGGTGCCGTCAATGGGGTCAAGCACCCACACCCGTCCGTTAAATGAGTCTACTTGGTGGTTTTCTTCGCCTAGCAGCGGCATTCTGGTAACTTTTTCCAGTTGCGCGGCAATTTGGGCTTCGATGCGTTTATCCACTTGCGTAACCAGGTCGTTGCGACTGGTTTTGGTGTCAATATCGAGGGCGAAGCCAGGGTTTAGTGCTATTTTGCCAGCATCGGTGACCACCATTTTCGCGATTTGCAGCAGTTCGTCTAGTTCACTCATTGGTGTTTCCCTTCGTGGCGGCGATTTCGGCGGTAAATTGTTTGTCTGCGCGTAACATGCGTTCTTCGAAAATCGCCACCAAAATGAGACATGCAAGCCCGGCAAAAGCAGAAACAATCAGCACTGTGAAAGTGGAACCCCACCCGTGCAGCACGTGACCAAACAGGGAAATTCCGTCTTTCTTTGGATCGGCAATGCGCCCCAACAGTACTTTCGCCATGGAGTCGCCAAAAACGTAACCAAATGCGCGCGGCACTGCGTTTACCACAACGGTGGCGTTCTTGGGGGCGAATCCGATTACGCAAATGCCAATTAGGGTGACAGGTCCGAAAATCAGGAAACCTATGCAGAATAACGCGCCGTAAACCACGGGCACGGTAGTTGCCGCAGAGTAGATCGATATTGGTATTGTCACCAGCCCAATACCTATGGCTGCCGCCAGTGCCCGGCGTCCTCCCAGTTTGTCTGAGAAATAACCCCACAGCAAAGACCCAGCCAAACCGCCCATTTCGAGGGCGAACGTAGTGTTAACCGCAGTATATTGCGAAAATCCTAACTTAGTTTGAGTGTATAGAACGTTCCAGTTGTCGATACCAATGCGGACACTGTAAGCCGCAACGTTAGCAATGCACAGCAACCACACTGCCGGATTTTTTACCACGTACTGCCACAGGATCTGTCCTTTGGTCATATTTGTCGTAACAATATCGGCCTTGGCGGCAGGCTCACCGAAAATCTCTTCCGCAGTATCCCAACCGAGTTCTTTAGGATCGTCCTTGCCAAAGAAAATGCCCCACAAGCCAATGGGAATAGCAACAATGGCGGGGACAATAAACATGCCGACAACGCTGCCACCAAAGAATGTGTTCGCACCCCACACTGCCAAGATTCCAGCAATCATGGCGCCCAGGTTATGGGAAGCATTCCACCAGCCGATGAAACGCCCCCGCAGTTTTCGCGGTGTCCACCGGTTCATTGTCGAATTGGAGCAGGGACCGCCGGGTGCTTGGAACAACCCGTTTATTGCCCACAATAAAATGAGGAATCCATAGGGGTGATGGGCGCTCATCAGGGTAATGCCAATGATTACGGACAGGACTCCGGCTGCGGTGACCAGCAGCGATAGTGCCTTCTTGGTATTTTTGCCGTCAAAGTAGAAGCCTAAAAACAGCCCTCCAAAACCGTAAGTTAGTGAGAAAGCAAAACCAATAATGCCTAGTTCGGTGGTGCTGAATCCGGCTTGCGCAATTAATTCGGGTTGAGCTGCCTTGAAATTAGTGCGTAGCAGGTAGAAGGCGCCATAGCCGATAACCAGAACTAAATAGACTTTCAGAAACTCGCCGAGCCAGCGTCCTCGCTGGATAGCAACAGATTCACCCGAGCGTGGAGGATGTTTGATTTCTAAAATATTGGAAAGACTCATAAGCCAACCTCATTGTTGTATTTGTATGAACATTTCTATGCTAAACCCAAAGGGACATATTTTTAGCATTTGGTCAGCGAAAATTACTCAATGTTACAATATGTTATCAGTGTTTTCTCGAAGACGATTAGGTCTTCTGACAGTGAAAATGCCAGTTTTGCAACAGAAAAATATGCCTCTTACCTTCTGTTAGAAGGAGCCGCAGAGGGTAGAATTGCCATAGTGAAAGTGAAAAAATAGCTGCCAGGCAGTAGTTAAACCACCAAATACACTCCAGAGATCACCGAGAGCGCAAAAACAATGGGGTCGAAAATTCTTTGCGGTATCTTATTTGCCAGCGCTCGCCCCCAAAAAGTACCTAAGAGCGTACAAAATGCCAACGGCAAAAAGTATGTGAAAGAGGTAGCAGAGATAGCACCTGCCGCCACTGAAAATGGAAATTTCGTCAGATTCACTAGAAAGAAAAACCACGCGGTAGTGCCCAAAAACCGTTTAACGTTGAACTTTGACCACAAAAAGTACAACGATATGACTGGTCCGCCGGCATTTGCCGCCATAGTTGTAAAGCCAGCCGTGACCCCGGCGAGGGTGGACACCACTTTTTGGAAAAGTGGACTACAAGATTCTGGACCCGAGAGCGATCGAGCAGGGAAAAACTGCGCGAGTTGAACGCGTCCGCCCAGCGCGCACAAAAACAATATCAACCACCCGATGGTTTTCTGCAAATTGCTGTCACTAACGTGCGCCAAAAACAGGTATCCCAGTGCCACCCCTACAACTACCGGAGGGAAAATCTTGTGCAACAATTCCCAATCCACGTGCCGGAAATATGTGACCGTAGCTACCGCATCACCTACCAGCAACAACAGTAAAATTGAACCAGTTGACGCCTTCGCCGGTAACACTGCGGCAAACATTGCCACGGCAATGGAAACCAGACCCGGCAACGCAGTTTTGGAAATACCAACCAGTAGGGCGGCTCCCAACAAAATGAGCCACTGCATCAAGGAAAAAGTGGTCATATTCAAATACTACTGCAGTAAAATGTAATAACGTTTCCTCGAGCAGTTATTCCGTGGCACGTGACAGCACAGTGATAGGGGAGCAGATAAGGGCGAGGGCGGACAGAGAGAAAAAGTGTTAACTTTCGCTTCGTCCTCTGGAACTGGCACAGTTCCAGTACTTAAGTCGCAACGCTTCCGGTGGCGTGGTACTAAGGTCTGACAAAAAAGCGATTGGAACAGTCAAACCAGAGTGCATGGTCTAAATGTACTAACAAATTCCTTGTATCGCGCACTGCGCAACTCTAATATGAAAATGAAGTCACCCAACGAAGGAGTAAAAATGAGCGCAGTCATTCCTACCACCATGAAAGCTGCGGTCCTACGAGACTACGAACGTGGGCTGGAAATAGAAGAGATCCGCACTCCCCATCCCAGATCCGGTGAAGTGCTAATAAAAGTTTCCGCTTGCGGCATGTGCCATTCGGACTTGCATGTCATCGGAGGCGCTATTGCATTCCCACTGCCGTGCGTCCTCGGGCACGAAGTCGCTGGGGAAATCGTGGAAGTAGGACCAAACTGCGAACAATTCCCCCTGGAAGTTGGACAAAAAGTTGCCGGAGCGTTTTTGATGCCCTGTGGGCACTGTGAATTTTGTGCCGAAGGACGTGACGACCTGTGCGCGCCGTTCTTCTCTTTGAACCGCCTAGAAGGCAAACTCTACGATGGCACGACGCGCTTGGAAAGTCTGGAAGGTGAAAAAATCGCTATGTATTCAATGGGGGGATTGGCGGAATATGCGGTTATTCCGGCAACTTCCGTAGCGGTAATGCCAGATGGTATGGACACGGTATCCTCGGCTATTTTGGGGTGTGCGGCGCTCACTGCTTACGGGGCTGCCCGACATGCTGGCGACATCCGTTACGGGGATTCGGTAGCCGTAGTAGCCACAGGTGGAATTGGGTCGAACCTAATCCAGATCGTGAAGGCGCTGGGCGCCGATCCCATTATTGCTATTGATGTGGAAGACGCAAAGCTAGCAGCCGCAAGGGAATTGGGGGCAACCGTGACGGTAAATTCTGCCACGCAGGACGTGCGCGAAACTGTGCTGGCAGCTACGAATGGGCGCGGTGTGAAGGTGGCTTTTGAAGCGCTAGGACGCCCCGAAACTTGGAAGTCGGCGCTCGATTCCTTGGCTGATGGCGGCAAAATGGTGCCAATTGGGTTGGGGGCTGGCGTCCAAGAAGCGGGTGTGGAAATAAACCGGACGGTACGGCGAAGTCAATCTATTGTCGGCAGTTACGGGGCAAGGACGCGCCAAGATCTGCCGGTAGTAGTGCGTTTAGCGGCGGGCGGACAAATAGATTACCAGTCAATTGTGTCCCGTCGCTTCTCTCTGGCTGAAGCTGGTGATGGCTACAAGTTGTTGAAAGAGGGCGGTATTCGCGGGCGCGCCGTTGTCGATATGTCGCTTTAGACCGGCGCGGGTATAAAAAAGTTGGTGGCGATCCGCCACCAACTTTTTGCGCACGTTGACCACTTTTGGAAACCGCAAGTAGCCGTTGCGAAGAGTTGAAAACTACCTGCCGAAGTTAGTTACGTACAGGAAAGTCAGCGAGACGGACAGTAGCGAAACCCCAAAACCGCTGGCAATCGCCAAAACGGGTACGCCCACAAATGCGGCAACAACCGCGACGATGGACAGTCCCAATCCTAGGACCATTGCAGTCGCGAAGAGTGCTTTGAACAGATCTTCGGTAGTAATGGTTAGTCCTTGACGAAGCGAAATGTTCAAAGAAGTCAAAATCTAGCTCCTAAAAGTAACCGGGGAAGCAGGCGCTTCCCCGTTGTCGGCTTACACTCTATTTGTAATAACAAAGTTAGTGTATGTCAACATGAGGGACTAGTTCGTGATTGGGAAAACACTTCTAACTGTGCTTTTATTGTCTGCTTCACAGCGTGTTCGCTCTGCGTCATCATTACAAATAGGTCTTCCACCTTTCTTCCTAACCCCACATGGTACAGATCGACACCGAAAATACTGGAGTCCTCTAGCAGCGGAGCGAGGATGGCATGAGCATCAAAGTCACCACCCAAATAGACGCCCTCAAACAAGGACTGCAAATCTTCCCGCAGCGGATCCGCTGAAGGAGCAAACGCAACCCCCGAATCTGAAATCCCCAGCAGGTAGCGACACCAGGTGGCAAAAACCAACGGAATTGCCACCAGATCCTCAAGGCTGCGACCTCTACGCAAATACTGTTGCAAAGTAATGCCGAAACGAATTGGCAATTTTTGTGAAGTGTCCATGGCAATGCGTAAAGGTGAATCCGGCAAAGAAGAATTGGAAAAGCGTTGCTCGATAGCCTCTGCCAAAAAGTCAGCTGGGCGCACAATCTTAGGGTCGGGTACCACCGGCAATATTTCTTCATACCCGAGGACGTCCACTAGCTTTCGCAACACCGGATCACCCAAAGCTTGGTCAATAGTTTTATAACCTAGTACCGCGCCACTTACGGCTAACGCCGTATGAATAGGATTCAGACAACCGGTAACCTTCATTTGCTCAAACTTTTTTACCGTTTCTCCGCTGGCCAGATGTGCGCCATATTTTTCGAAAGTGGGATGCGGAGCTGCGAAAGCGTCCTCAATAACTAAGTACTCAGTCGGCTCCGCATTCACAAAACCAGCCACCGTGGCGCCCTTGACCTGACTAATACCCATGTCTTCCAAACCGAGGTTTTGCAAATAATCCGCAATTACATCTGCAGGTCTGGGCGTAATCTTGTCAATAACGCTGTTTGGAAAAGCCACCTTGTCGCGCTGACCAAGCCAGTCCACGAATGCTTGCGAGACAAGACCGCGACCGTGCCAAAAGTCGGCTACTTGCAAGAGGACGGCACGCAAGTTATCTCCATTGTTGCTGAAATTATCGCAGCTCAATAGGTTAATCGGGGCGGCGCCCCCTTGAAAGCGCGCCAACAATAGTCCCGCTACTAGGAAAATAGTATGCGAATGAAACGCGATGGGAACGGCGTCCCCCTGAAAAACTTCTGTCAAATCTGCAGGTAATTTGTAGCCCTTTTCGGTAATAGTAAACGTTACCATTGACATGTCTGCATCCACGAAAATATTTTTCAACGCTTCATACTGGTCTGCAGCCACCAATGCCTGACCAATGCCACCAATGATGCGCATATCTTTTTGACCATTAGCGTGAGCGAACACGCCGGTAGTAAGTAGATCGAAGTTCTGCAGCTGGCAGTCTAACTGTGGGCGCGAAAAAGACTTCACTGCAGTAATTGGCCAGAATTCGCCCGCCGCTAACGCATCGTCTGCAATACGCGCCAAAAAAATACGGAAAATATTACCCGGACCAAAATGAACCCACCGAGGATGCCGGTGGGTGCGGTGTTGAATTTGCCGCAAATTTGCGGCGTGTTGAGGAATAGCGATGCCGCGTGCGGCGAAAAACTGAGGTTCATTAGCAACGGTATCCAAGTTCACTTTCACGATTCCTCCAAGTTTCGGTGGGCACAGACTACGTTTATTTAGCCAGATTAGCAGGCAAAATTACCGCAGAGATTAATCGTGCGAATGCTTCCAGATAACTTTAAAATAAGTATTCTTGGTTACATGAGCAACAAAATCGCATTAATTCGCCGCCCCGGCCCTAAAATGGCTGATGGACTGGTTACACACATTGAAAAATCCGCCGATATTTCCTTCGAAAAAGGGCTGAAGCAGTGGGAAAACTACGTCCAGATCCTGCACGATGCCGGGTGGGAAACCATCGAAGTTGAACCCGCGGACGACTGCCCAGACTCGGTTTTTATTGAAGACCCCATCCTGGTTTACGAGGATCTGGCCATCATCACCCGTCCCGGCGCTGACGAGCGCAAACCCGAAACCGCAGGTGCCGAAAAAGCTGCCCGCCAAGCCGGATACCGCGTGGTACGCATTGAAGCTCCCGGCACTTTGGACGGCGGGGACGTCCTCAAATTTGGTGGCAAAGTGTGGGTGGGGCAAGCCCCCGGTGGGCGCACTAATGCTGAGGGCGTCCGTCAACTCAGCGAATATCTAAAAGAATTCGGTGCCAAAGTAATTCCGGTTGAACTAACGAAAGTATTGCACCTTAAAAGCGCAGTAACTGCTTTATATGACGGAACTATTATTGGCTATGAACCATTGGTGGACGATCCCACAGTTTGGGAAAAATTTTTGGCAGTACCCGAAGAATCTGGTTCGCACGTGGTACTACTAGAGGACAATAAACTGCTGATGTCCGCTTCAGCGCCTAAAACCAAACAAATGTTTGAAAAAATGGGCTACGAAGTGGTGGCAGTAGATATTGGCGAGTTTGAGAAGTTGGAAGGCTGCGTCACCTGCTTGTCTGTCCGACTGCGCGGGCACGTCGCCTAGTCGCACTTGGTGGTGGCTACAAGGGTCACCACCTTTTTATATAAGGAACAACATGGCTACGACAACAGAAAAAGAACCACGCACGTTACATGTTTTCGTGTTGACCGCCCTCGTAGTGGGGTCAATGATAGGCGCAGGTATTTTCGGTCTGCCCAGCCAAATGGCGCGGGTCGCCGCCCCCGGTCCCCTAATTTTAGGATGGGCGTGGGCTGGGTTTGGGATGCTCACGCTGACAATAGCATTTCAGTCCCTGGCATTGCGCAGACCCGATATCGACGGCGGAATCTACGGGTACGCGCGCGCCGGTTTCGGCGACTATATTGGATTTTGCAGCTCTATTGGGTACTGGATTGGTGCCGTAATTGGCAACGTCAGTTTCTTAGTTTTACTGATGGCATCACTGGGAACTTTTTTCCCAATTTTTAAAGACGGCAACACTGTTCCGGCAATAATTGGCGCCTCACTGGTGCTGTGGGTAGTTCACTTCCTGGTGTGGCGCGGCATTCACGAAGCTGCCGGCGTCAACGTGGTAGTAACCATTGCGAAAGTAATCCCACTAGTTGCCTTTATTGGGGTAGCACTTTACTATTTCAATCCCGAATTTTTAACAGAAAACTGGTGGGGAACTGGTCTGCAAATCTACCCAGACGGGTCAACAAAGCCCGAAACACTAGGAGGCATGTGGTCCCAAATTGTTGCCATGATGCTGATTACCGTGTGGGTATTCAGCGGCGTCGAGGGCGCTGGCATTTTCTCCAAACGTGCCCGCAGTCGTAAAGATGTGGGGACCGCGACTATTGCGGGCTATCTTTTCGTCCTCGCCCTACTAATTTTAGTAAACCTGTTGTCGTACGGAATTATTCACCAAACAGATTTGTCAAAAGTTGCGGATCCGTCACTAGCCGGTTTGTTTGCGCAAATGGTGGGACCTTGGGGCGCAAAATTTATTGCCATTGGTCTGAGCATTTCCTTAGTGGGTATTCTACTGTCTTGGACCATTCTATGCACAGAAATATTGCGTATTCCCGCCTTTGATGGGGTAGTGCCCGCAAAAGTAGGGATTGCCAACAAATATGGTACGCCGCCTGTGGCACTATGGGCATCTACATTAACAGTGCAAGCACTATTGGTGTGGACAGCTATTTCGGACAACAGCTACCAATACCTAATTTTGTTAGCATCAGGCTGTATTTTAATTCCTTACGTTTGGTCCGCCCTCTATCAACTAAAAGAATCCTTTACAGACGATCCCAAAGCAGTATTGCCAGCAACAAAACTCGACAAAGTCGTAGGAGTAATCAGTTCGCTTTATGCGCTGTGGCTTATTTACGCTGGCGGAATGGGATATTTAATGGGTTCACTGACTCTCTATTTCCTGCTGACTGGTCTGTTCGTATATGCAAAGAAAGAAAGTAATGCGCCGCGCGTATTTGCATGGTATGAATGGATTGTGTTGGCAGTGCTTGCGACAGTTTCTGTCGCGTTCGTAGTGTTATCGGTGCTCGGTATCATCACGATTTAATGGCTCAGCCACAATCCATACAGATACCTACAAAGGAGCCCACAAATGGACTTAGGAAACCTAAAGAATAAGGCAACTGAAGCACTTTCCAATCTCAGCAAAGACGAGGCAAAGACCGACGCTGCACTAGATAAAGCAGCAGAATTGGCAAAGAAAGTTTCCGGTGGAAAATTCGACGATAAAATTGACCAAATGCGCGCCGAAGCCGACAAGCATTTAGGAAACGAGGACGATTCTTCACAGACTACTCCCATCAATCAATAATTTCTGTTACGATGGAAGCTACCTTTCTACAGGCAGATCCTATTTTGGATCTGCCATTTTTCTTTCACGTGGTGGCTGCCAGTTTTTTCAGATTGTAGTACTGCCGGGGTTCATATTGGTTACGGCAGTTAGTCCGGATAAAATGAAGTACACATTTCGAAAGGACCATAAATGTCAGGTGGTTTAGCCGCACTATTAGACGACATTGCCACTTTGGCAAAGGCTGCTTCCGCATCCATTGACGATGTGGGGACGGTGGCTGCGCGCACCAGCATCAAGGCGGCAGCAGTAGTAGTCGACGACACGGCTGTGACACCCCGATATTTGCAAGGTTTTTCACCCAGTCGGGAACTGCCAGTAGTGGCGAAAATTGCCCGTGGTTCTTTACTTAATAAAGCCATTATTATTGTGGCAGCCATGATGCTGAGCCAATGGGCGCCATGGCTTTTGACCCCGTTATTGATGTGCGGCGGTTTCTATTTAGCTTTCGAGGGCGCCGAAAAGGTTCTCGATTGGCTGGGGCAATCAACCCGCAAAGAATCCGTCCAGCCCACGCAAGACGAAAACCAAGTAGTATCTTCGGCAGTGCGTACAGACTTCATACTGTCAGCAGAAATCATGGTTATATCACTGAAGGAAGTTACCACTGAAACTTTTTGGATGCGCCTTGCCGTCCTCGTAGTTGTTGCTGTTGCCATTACCTTCCTGGTCTATGGGGTAGTAGGCATAATAGTGAAGCTCGACGACATGGGGTTGGCGCTGGCCAAACGGAAGCTCACCTTCGTCCGTCTGGTGGGACGGGCGCTCGTACGGTCAATGCCGATAATACTGAAAGCCCTGACCATTATTGGCACTTTAGCAATGCTGTGGGTTGGCGGTCACATACTCATTTCCGGGATGGGCGAGGTCGGCTGGTCACTTCCCGCCCACGCCCTCCACCATTTGACTGCGAACCTGGGGGACGTCCTCGCCTGGCTAGTAGATACCGGCATTAGCACTGCCGTCGGAATGGGCGTAGGGGTAACAGTCATCGGCGTTCTCGAAATAATAAAAAAATTGGGTGGGCGCACCGATACCGAAAAGAAACCTACGAAATGAGCACGCCTCAGGCAGCGGCAAGAAACAAGCACTGAAACAAATACTGCCGCCAGCCAATCACCTGCTAGCAGTGACGCACCCCCCCCAAAAAAAAGGGTACAAAAAACGGGCTACGAAATGTAGCCCGCCAACAAGACTATTAGCCGCGCGGAACGCGATCAGACTTGATGCAAGTAGTGCAAGCGTAAAGGCGCTTAGGGGTGCCGTTTACAACCGCCTTTACGCGCTGAATGTTAGGGTTCCAGCGACGATTGGTACGCACGTGAGAGTGCGAAACGGACTTCCCGAAGATCGGCCCCTTGCCGCAAATATCGCAGGTAGCAGCCACGGTGTCTCCTTAGAAGTAGTTAGATAGCTGTTAGCAACTTGTTCAGGATAACGGATAAGAAGGCATTCTCACAATAAAGCAACCGCGTTTGTCACCAGTTTCACCTGTTTGAGCAAAAATAGTTACTAACGTGAACAAAGTGGTCAATGCCTGAAATAATCATATTATGTTCTTTTCTGCGGGTGCCACCACTTTATCTGGGGCTGATTTGCGGGCGCTGTGGCAAGGTGGCGCAGACGCTTTGACAAAGAAAGATTTTGGGGACGGATTTTTCTGCTCTTCCGGAATAAACGCGCTGGTGGCTACGTTGCAGGCAGCGTTGGGGGCAGTGGAAGCAATTCCGCCAGAAGCGGGCGCTAATTGGTGGTCGGCGGAATTTGCAGACGCATTGGCGCGCAATGCAGAAGGGCGCACGGGGGTGACCCTAGCGGCGGCAGCGGCGGCAGCGGCACGTGGGTGCCCGCCAACCTTGCGACCACTGGATTTTGCAGACTACATTTTGCGCCTAAATAAGGGCTTTAGCGGCGCCCTCGGGAAAGAATTGGCGTGGTCACAGACCCTCACGCAAGAATTGTCCGCACCGACGGCATTCCTTTCCATAGACCAGGTGGCGTTTACGGTGGCACTACCATTGCTGTTCCCAGAAACTGTGGTGGCAGATATTTACGAGGGCGCCGCCACCGTTTTCGCTGCCGTCCTCTGTCGCGCTTACAACCAGGACACAGCAAATTCCCTGGTGGGGGACCCGATGCGGCGGCGCTTGCAGGGTTTTACCGCAGCTATAGAAGACGGCTTTGAAGTAACTGCGCGGTGGTCTACTGCAACTTTGGCTGATCTGGAGGCACAGACCGCACCGGTGACCGCGCGCGTCCCGGCAGTGTGGACCGACGTGAAAACGGGCTTAGCGGAATGTTCCCGAGTCTTTGCCGCAAAATACGCGTCCCCCTTGGCGGTGCTGGGCAAATCCGCAGTGGATATTACTATTCGTCCGCTTACTCCGGCAACAAACCTGGAAGTACACCACCGCAATGTGGTTATGTTACACAAGAACGTGGACGCACGTCGACGTATGGCAATTATTTCGGTAATCGATTCCCCTGGGATTGCCAGAGAACTTGCCGACTTGGGCTCCGCCGTGATTTTGGCGCCCACCAGCGCGAATGCGTTGCTGCGCGCGGAGCTGACCGCGAAGCATGGGGGCGCAGACCTGGTGGTTTATCTGTGCGGTTCGGGGCGTGCCCGCGAATACGCGGCGTTGCGTGCCAAACTGTGCCCAGAGAGCGTGCATTTGGCGGGGACTCGAAACGATTTGGAAGTGCGTGCGGCTTTGCAAGAACTGTCTGTAGTGGGGTGGGTGGCGACCAAAACCGCAGATTTGCGTGCCGTTGTCGACGACACCACCAAGAATTTGGGGCAAACTTGGCAGGTGGGCGAGGACGGTGTTCCGGCTGCCGCCTACGACTTGCTGCTCAGCGCGGATGACGGTCCGCTGGAACTCGCCGCAATTCAAGACGCGGTAGGAGGAGAAGTGAACATTATTTACGGTGGTGCGCCCGGACCCAGCTTGCTGGGGGTTGCCCGGTGATAACAAAAAGCACGCATCTGAACCGCCTGCTGGCTGCGGGATTGGTAAAAAAGTTTGCCGCAATGGGCATAACAACTTGTGGACAATTGTTGGAACATTTTCCGTTCCGCTACCAGAAAAAGGGCGAGCTAGCGCCCATAGGGAGGTTGCAAGAAGGACTAGAAGCCACCGTCTACGCCAAAGTATTGTCGGCACAAATGCAGTCTGCCCGTAGCGGCCGCAAATCCCTTTTGAAAGTAAAAATCACTGATGGTGCCTCTATCATGGGACTGACGTTTTTTGCAGCTCATCCGCGCGCTCTTAGCGGTCACGAACGCCGCCTTCTGCCCGGAGTGACGGGCTTTTTCAGTGGGAAAGTGTCGGTTTACGCGGGCAGCTACCAACTGAATTACCCCAGCTACGTCCTCGATAATGACGAACAATTCGCGTCCTTTGACCACAAGCGTCCCATTCCGGTCTACCACGTTGCGGGAAAGCTCAAAAATGAACAGGTTATTGAATCCGTCAAACTGATTCTTGGCAGTATTGATCCTGCAGAATACGGGGAAATTATTGAGGGCGATGGCAACTTTTTTGACGTTATTCGCGCTCTCCACCAGCCCCAAACCGACGCAGACTGGCAAAATGGTTCCCGGAAAATGGCAGAATTTGAGGCGTTAGTGACGCAAACCGTCCTCGCCCAAAACCGCGTGGAACGCCAGCACCAGCGCGCCCCAAAAATGGTAGACAAGGCGGCGGAAGAAAAATTCATAAAGTCGCTGCCCTTCGCCCTCACCGACGGGCAAAGTCAGGCTATTTCCCAGATTAGCCACGACTTAGGCGGCACTGTCCCCATGTCGCGGCTGATTCAAGGCGACGTAGGTTCAGGGAAAACCGTGGTGGCATTGGCCGCAATGGCGTTGTCTTGGGGCAATGACTACCAGGCGGCGCTGCTGGCTCCTACGGAAATATTGGCAGAGCAACATTTCGCGTCTATTGCAGCATATTTTGCGCCGTTGGGGGTGCAACCTTTACTGTTGACGGCGTCGCAGGGCGCGGCCACAAAACGGCAAACTTTGGCAACATTAGCCAGCGGGAAAGCCGCCATTGTGGTGGGCACGCACGCACTTTTAAGCGACACTGTGCAACTGCCCCGCCTGGGTGTAGTTGTGATTGATGAACAGCACCGTTTCGGGGTGGAACAGCGCGACCTGTTGCGGCAAAAAAGTGAACTGTGCCCCCACCTGTTAGTTACTACGGCAACGCCCATTCCCCGAACGCTGGCGATGAGCGTTTTTGGCGACCTTGAAATTACCACCATTCGGGATATGCCGAAGGGGCGCAAACCAGTGGTCACGCACTTGGTGCCCACTGCGAAAGCGAATTGGGTGGCGCGCATTTGGCAGCGTGCACGCACCGAAATAGACGACGGTGGGCGGGTATTTGTGGTGTGTCCGGTCATAGATTCCGAGGACGACCTGGCTTCAGTTGCCGCCACCACCAAAATGCTGCAAAGAGAGGAAGCACTGGTGGGCATAAACATCGCCCAGTTGCACGGGCGCATGCAAAGCGTTGAGAAAGACACGGTAATGCGCAATTTTGCGGCGGGACAAACTCCAATTTTGGTTTCTACCACCGTCATTGAAGTCGGGGTAGACGTTCCGGCGGCCACCATGATGGTAATTTTAGAAGCCGACCGTTTCGGACTGTCCCAACTCCACCAATTACGAGGACGCATTGGCCGAGGCGACAAACCGGGGGTATGCCTGGCGGTGACTTCTGCGCGACCAGGTACCGAAGCGTGGGATAGACTGGCGGCTTTCGCGGCGACCACAGACGGTTTCGTTTTGGCACAAAAAGACTTGGAAATACGCGACTTTGGCAATGTTTTAGGCAGTTCCCAGTCTGGCGTAGCCACAGACCTGAAGTTCTTGGATGTCCTGGCGGATGAAGAACTGATTAGGGCGGCGCGTCGGCGTGCTACAGAAATAGTGGCGGCAGACCCGCAGTTGCGGGAACATCCGGGACTGCAAAACGCGATCGCGTCGTATTTTACGGATGACCAAACGGAATTCATAGATAAGACGTAGGCTGCGTGGCCGCCTCAAGGGGAGCGGTCGCGCAGAAGGGACGGACGCGGGCGTGCCTGCAGATAGAATAGTGGCATGACGCGGATAATTGCAGGCAGTGCCGGGGGCAGAAAATTGTTGGTACCACCCAGTGGCACCAGACCGACCGCAGAACGCGTACGCGAAGCACTTTTTAGCCGCCTGGAACACTATGACGCCGTAGTAGGAGCTACGGTACTGGATTTGTATGCCGGCAGTGGCGCCCTCGCCCTTGAATCCCTATCGCGTGGCGCCCACCGCGCCGAACTTGTGGACATATCGCGGCGGGCCATCGACCTGTGTAATCAAAACGCCCGAAATTGTGGGTTTCGTGGGCAAGCTCGTGCCACGTGTGCCAGTGCAGACAACTACCTGGCAGGGGCGAACCAAAAATTCGACCTCGTATTTATAGACCCCCCATACGACATTTCCAATTCCGAGGTCGATGGGACAGTTGCTGCCCTAATTCCACATTTGCGCCCCGCCGCAGTAGTAGTAGTTGAGCGACGCAAAAAAGACCCCGCGCCCACCTGGTTGTTACCTTTGGCGGAACTTTCGCAAAAAACTTACGGGGACACCAGCGTTTATATTGCGGATATGCCCGCACAAAAATACGAAAACCAGGCGGGTGGGACCGAAGCAACCCCAAATTGCAGGTAGTCTACATATATGGCGAGCGCAGCAATTACCGGCACTTTTGACCCCCCCACCCTGGGGCACATAGACATAATTTCCCGCGCGGCCACCATGTTTCAAAGCGTCACCGTAATTGTTGGGACAAATATTAACAAAACCCCCCTCTTTACGGTCAGCGAACGGGTGGAATTGTTGCACAAATGTTTGAACGCGAACAATGTGCGCACAATCGTGGCTGACGGTCTGACTGCCACAGTAGTGTCCGATCTGAAAATCGACGCCATAGTGAAAGGCATACGTGGCGCCACCGATACCGAATACGAACTGACCCAAGCCCGCCTGAACCGGGAATTAGGAGGCGTAGAGACCCTCCTAATTCCCACCAATCCCGCATATTCACACATTTCATCCTCAGCAGTAAAAGAAATAGCCCACTTTGGCGGCGACATTACCAAAATGGTTCCCGATGTCGTTGCCAGGGCGCTATCGGAAAGGATTAACCATGAGTGATTTTGAACCAGATCTAGATGGCGACCAAGCCGAATACGCGCCCTCGGACGTAATAGCCGTCCTCGACAGGCTCAGTGAAATGATAGCGGGGGGCACTTCGCTGCCATTTTCTGCAAATGTAATGGTAAATCAAGCCGAAGCCCTGGAACTGTTGCACAACGCCCGCGAAGCCCTCCCCCAAGACCTGGTGGCTGCGGACAACATTGTTGCGGACGCTTCGCGCGTTTTAGACCAAGCAGACGTAGAAGCCGCCGCGATTCGCGCCGAAGCCAACGAAGCTGCCGAAAACGAACGCGAAGAAGCCAGCCAATATGCGCGGCAAACCACTGAACAGGCACAAGCGCAAGCCAAAACTACTATCAAAGAAGCCACCGAACGTGCCGAAGTGATTGTCAGCAAAGCCCACAAAGAAGCCGAAGCCACCATTGCCCAAGCAAATGCAAAAGCAAAAGAAATTGTGCACAGTGCCCAGCAGCACGCCGAACAATTAATCAGCGAACAAGCGGTGCTCGCCCAAGCTAACCAAAGGGCCAGCGAAATGGTGGCAAACGCGGGGCAACACGCGCAAAAGTTAGCCACCGATGCCGACGCGTATGTGGTAAAACAGCTCACCGACCTCGAAGAATTACTGACAAAAATTATGCGTCAAACCCACGGCGGTAAGGAAACATTGAGGGGGCGCCATTAATGACACTGTCCCAATTTGACCGGGATTTACGCCTGCCGCTAGTGGACCTGCCACCAGGCAACGGCGCCAGCATCTACCGGGAAATATCCACGGTGGTGCCAGCTGACTTAGGGACCGAGGTCGCCCACGTACCTGACGGCACGGCTTTACTGTTTGACGTGACATTAACGGCTATCAGTGGGGGAGTGTTGGCGCGACTAGGAGGACACGTGTCCGCCACTGCCCAGTGCGTGCGCTGCCTAGACGAGATCGATATTTCGTTTGTTTTGAATGCGGACCAGTTATTTTACTATCAGGACAAGCGGGATGAATTGGTGGCCGAGGGCGACGAAGAAGCCCAGTACGTGCCGATAATTGCTGGCACCGAATTGGACTTATCTGACATGGTGCGTGACGGAATTGTCACTGCGCTGCCGTATGCGCCACTTTGTGACCCGGATTGTTTGGGGCTTTGCAGCGAATGTGGCTTGTCCTTAAACGAAAATCCTGAACACTCCCACCAAGTCATCGACCCCAGGTGGGCAGTATTGGCGAAGCTGAAAGAAAGTGACAATGGCTAAACGGACCAAACAAAGTTCGGACGGGCGTCAACTGTTGGCCGATTGGGGCATTGACATTGACGGCGAATTGTTAGTATTGGCGTTGACCCACAGGTCGTTTGCCCACGAACAGGGCGGTTTACCAACAAACGAGCGGCTAGAATTTTTGGGCGACGCGGTATTATCCATTGTGGTTACCGAGTGGTTGTATAAGCATTTTCCAGACCACCCGGAAGGGCATTTGGCGAAAATGCGTGCCGCCACTGTTTCCCAACCAGCCTTGGCTGCGGTGGCCCGCAACATTGGGTTGGGAAAGTACGTGCTGTTAGGGGTTGGCGAAGACGCCCAGGGAGGTCGCGATAAAGACTCTATTTTATCTGACACCCTTGAGGCAATGATTGGCGCAACCTATTTGGCTCACGGACTGGAACCGACGCGGCAGGTCGTAGAAAAGCTTCTGGGCGTATTGCTAACTGACGTCGAAACGCGCGGAGCCGGAATCGACTGGAAAACTACTTTGCAAGAACTTGCCGCCGCATTAGACATGGAAGTGCCCTACTACGAGCACACAGACAAGGGTCCCGACCACGCGAAAGTGTTCACTGCTACTGCCATTATCGGGGAAGAAGAAGTCAGTAAGGGGCAGGCGTCCTCGAAAAAATTGGCAGAACACGAAGCGGCCGCTCGTGCCGTTGCCGCGTTAGTAGAAAAATACCAATTGCAAACACCGATCGGTTTCGATGTGGACGCAGCTGCCGTGCGGAGGGAAGTGCGTGCCCGAACTTCCTGAGGTAGAAGTGGTGCGAGCCGGACTGGAACGGCTCGCTAGTCCTTTTCGCGTAGAAACCGCCCAAGTGTGCCACCCGCGCGCTACGAGGCACAGCAGCAGTCCAGCAGAATTTGTGCGCGAACTGACTGGGCGCACCATCGAAGGGTGGGCAGTACGCGGCAAATATATTTGGGGCATTTTGGATGACGGACGGGCACTGATTGTTCACCTGGGAATGTCCGGACAAGTATTGGTCGATACGCACGCTGTCTTGCCCCGCCGCCATACCCGCATACTGTTGCGACAGGGCGATGCAACACTTACTTTTGTCGACCAGAGGACGTTTGGTTACTTTCGTCTGGATACTTTAGAGGGCGACGCTGCGAACGTGCCAGCAGGTCGGGGACAAGCCGACGGGCGCTTGCCACAAGTTTTGCGTCACGTGGCGCGCGACGTCCTCGATCCAAATTTGGACATTGCGGCGGCGGCAAGAGCCGCGAAGCTTTCTGCGCGCCCCATTAAAGCCGTGTTACTAGACCAAACCGTGGCTTCTGGGATCGGCAACATTTACGCAGACGAAGCCCTGTGGGCGGCGGGCGTTCACCCCGCGAAACCAGCGCGGCGCATTGCCGCGTGGCGCATCGAAGAATTGTACAGACAAGCCGGGATGGTAATGCGGCGGGCACTTGCCGAAGGTGGCACCAGTTTCGATACGCTGTATGTAAACACTGCTGGCGAACCGGGGTATTTTGCGCGCAGTTTAGACGCCTATGGGCGTGCAGGCGAGTCTTGCCGGCGTTGCACCGGTATTATGGAAAAGACGACTGTGGCGGGGCGGGGCACTACTTTTTGCCCCCGATGCCAAAGAAAATGACAGGTAGGATGGGATTGTGGCAAACAATATTCGGGTAATGATTGTGGACGATCACGAGATCGTGCGGCGAGGCATTGCAGAAATTATTGACCGCGCCGACGGTCTGGAAGTAGTAGCCGAGGCGGGCACTGTAGAGGACGCTGTGCGGCGCGCAGATCTGGTTCGTCCCGACGTCATTTTAGTGGATTTACAGCTACCTGACGGCACCGGCATTGACGTTATGGGCAAAATTAAAGAAACTATGCCCGATACAAAACCAATTGTTCTAACATCTTTTGACGATGACGACGCGTTGGCAGAATCCCTGGAAGCGGGTGCCCGCGCCTACATTTTGAAGACCGTGCGCGGTGCCGAAATCACTGATGTGGTGCGGGCGGTGGCAGCAGGTCGGGTATTGTTGGACGAACGCACTGTTACCAGGCGGCGCGCGGACAATGGGGATCCCACTGCCAACCTGACGCCCTCGGAAAGGAAAGTCCTGGAACTGATCGGCGACGGGCTGTCTAACCGCGAAATTGGCGACAAACTGGGAGTCGCCGAAAAAACCGTGAAGAACCACATTACGTCCTTGCTGGCAAAAATGGGGCTGCAACGCCGCACCCAAGTCGCGGCCTGGGTGGCAGGTCAACGCGCTGCCGCCTGGCGCAACAAGTAACATTTACGCTAGTCGATGCCGCCGCCAGAAAGCAACACAGCTAACTGGGGGCGGCACTCTTTAGTAGTTACGGCGTCAGCTACAGTGGCACTTTCCATTCCATTAGGGTTCCCTTACCTTGCGGTCTGGCGCCAATAGAGAAAGCGCCTCCATGGCGGCGTGCCCGCGCCGCCAGATTTCCCAAGCCAGAACGTCTGGCAACCGTCGTGTCGATACCGCTGCCATCGTCCTCAACAATTACCCGCACGTAGCCATCGGGGGAGTGCCCCTGAATGGTTACCGCACACATGGCACTGGCTGCGCGCGCATGCCGCCCCACATTCGACAAGCCCTCGCGTACCACCGCCACAATGTCATCGGCAATATCGGCACCCACGCGCGAATCAATGTCGTGTATCAGTTCGGCTTCCGCAATATCATCTCCAGACAATTCGTGCCGATCTAATTCGATCAGCAAACTGGGCGCGTACCCCAAAACTGTTCGCGACAAAGAGGCTTCGCGGCGCAACCGCTCAACCAAAACTACGCCCGCATCCGGTTCGCGCAAATTGTGTACGATAGAGCGAATCTGCTTTACCGAATCGTCAACGCTGGCTAGCGCGGTTTCCAACACCTTTACTGTCGCCTGATCGTCGCGGTTCCCCGCAGTAATATTCTGCTTCGCCATGTCTATTTGCATACCCGTTGCAAACAGTTGCTGAATAGCCAGGTCGTGCAGATCTCGTGCAATCCGGTCGCGTTCGTCCAGCAGCGTGGCAATATCTTCGCTGTGCCGCGCTGATGCCAGTTCCAGGGCGAGGGCGGCTTGCCCAGCCACGGATTCAGCGAGGCTCAATTCCCCGATAGTAAATTCAGGTTTGCCCGGCCAGCGCAACAACAACAGCACCCCAGTTGCTGAACCGCGTGCCAGTAAAGGTGCGTACAAGGCCGGACCCCACCCGGCTAATTCTGGCAGGCGCATGGTTTGGGCCCTCGCCATAGAATCTACGACCATGCCGGTACCTTCGCGCAAGACGGTCATAGCGCGACCGTCCTCGGGAAAAACCAAGCCAATAAGGCGGGACGCTTTATCCCCGTCGGCTATTTCGCACGCGTACTTTTCGCCCACAGACGGCAAAATCAGCAACGCGGTGTCTGCGTCCGCCACTTTGCGTACCGAGGACGCAATTTGTTCCAGAGCGTCCTCCTCGTCTGTGCCTTCCAGCAACATAG
Source organism: Actinomycetaceae bacterium (assembly GCA_030528145.1). Taxonomy (GTDB): domain Bacteria; phylum Actinomycetota; class Actinomycetes; order Actinomycetales; family Actinomycetaceae; genus Winkia. The sequence goes on along the minus strand of JAUMZK010000001.1, from coordinate 274,057 downwards.
TGGTGAGAGATTGGGATACTTGAATCCACTTCTCCCGGTTCCGCGAATCCTGGTAGAGCCGCGAATTTTCTACGGCCACCGCCGCCACCGCCGCCAAACCTTCGATCAGGCGCACGTCGGCGTCAGAAAATTCTTTTTCGCTGACCAGGTACAATCGCCCCAAGACCTGTTGGTGTAGCCGCACGGGGTGGGCAAGGACGGCTGCTGCTTGCGGGTAGTATTTGCGTACTTCCTGCAAGTACAAGTCATTTTTCTCTGAAGTTAGCAAGCCGTATTTGGCTTCGGCGGCAGCGATTTTTTTGCCGAGTTCCCCCACGAAACGGCGGGCGATACCGTGATGGTACAGGTCCGCAATGTCTCCGCGAATGTCCAGCACAGTCATCGCGGCAGCACTGGCCCCAGTCAGTTGCAAGGCACGGTTCACAAAGTCTTGCAGCACCCCCGGAATAGCCAGATTGCCTGCCAATTCCAGGGAGGCTTGGATGAAACTGTCCGAAGGAGTCATAATTTCAGACATCAATTTGCTCCTGGTCTAGGGCCCACGCGTATTCGCTGTTCGTGGCGATCAGGTGTTCGTGGCGTCCTCGGGCTAAAATTTGTGCTGGTCCGGTGGCGGTGGGACCTAACATTATGACTTCGTCGGCGGCACCGAGGGCGGTGAGGCGGTGAGTAACTATGAGGGTACCAGCCGCGTGGGCATCTAAATTGAGCAGGTCTGCCACCAGACGGTCGGCGGTTTCGGGGTCGATGTGTTCGCCGGGCTCGTCAAGCAGCATCAGCGGGGCTTTCGCAGCTAGTGCGCGCGCCAACAGCAAACGCCGCCTTTCACCCCCAGAAATGGTGGTTCCCCCCGAACCAATAATGGTTTCGAGCCCCTCTGGGAGCGCTTCCAGCCAGGTTTTCAAACCGGCTTTTTCTAGGTAAATACGGCATTCGTCCTCCGTAACGCTACCGCGTGCCACGCGCACGTTCTCTAGGACACTGGTTTCAAAAATGTGGGCGTCTTCGGGGGTAACTGTCAAGATTTCGCTGACTTCGGCACGTCCTAAACTGCTGGCGTTGCGCCCATTAATGGTTACGGAACCGGCTTTGGGCTCCAGCATTCCCGCCAGCGTGAATAACAGCGTTGTTTTGCCAATTCCCGACGGGCCGACAATGGCGGTGCGGCTGCCCAGCCCGATTTCGAGGTCGATACCGCAGGCCACTACTGGACCTCCTGGCCATCCTATAGCCAGGTTTTTGGCAACTACTTTTAGTTCTGAATGTGCGGTTTGCGGGATGACGGCGTTATTTTCCGAGGACGCTACGCCAGCTGATACCACGGTGTCCTCTTCGCCTGTGTCCAGTAAATCCATGATGCGCCGCGCCGCCCCCGCAGAGCGAACTAGCTGCATCATAGCCATTCCCATGAGGGCAGTGCCTTCAAAAGCCGCCAGGGGAGTGAGCACTATGACAGCTAGCATTACGGGGGAAACTTGCCCCATTAAGGTGGCGGCAATTCCGAACACAATAGCGCCGATGGTGGCTACGGACATAGCCAGGTTGTCGATAGCTGCCGCAACGCCCATGGGCAGTGCCGACCGGTTTTTCCCAACTATCAGTTTTTCTTCACTTTCTGCCAGGTATGCGCGCATCGCCTGGTCGCGCCCCAAAATGGCGAGTTCGCCTGCGCCCTCGATCATGGTTAGCGTGGTGGCACTGATTTCGGTTTGCGCACGCTGTTGAATCAGTTCTGCCCGCCGAGTTGCGCGCGCTGTGATTATCGGACCTATTACGCCGGCCGTGAGCAGGCATAGCGCCAATAAAATGGCGCTGGGCACGTTTACGAGGGCGATGCCTAAGCAGGTGAATACGCCCACGACTGTTGCCACGGTTGCGGGTAGTACAGATTTGATGACGAAATCGCCGACCGCGTCCACGTCCGCGCCCGTGCGTGCCAACAGGTCGCCGCGCGCAATTCCCGCCACGGAGGCAGTGGTGGAGTCTGCCAGTTTTTCGTACACGTTGCTGCGCAGGTTGCCCATACCTTCTAGGGCGACCCAGTGGGAACTGAGCCTTTCTAAATACCGCAGTACCGCCCTCGAAATACCGAATAGGCGCACCGCTGTAGCGGCCACCGACAGTGTCAACACGGGTGGCATTTGTGAAGCGCGGGCAATCAGCCAGGCACTGGTGGCACCGAGAGAGACGGCTGCCCCTAATCCCAAGGAACCAAAGAGCACAGAAATACCGAACCATTTTTTGTTGATTTGCAGCAGCTTGCAGGCACGCGCCAGGGCTTGTTTTTCTGGTTTGCGAATAAAGATCACTGTTTGCCTCCACCGATCAGAGGGTCGGACAAAGCTCGTTCGTCTAGGAATTCGTAGTCCTCCAAGGGGGTGGCGTCACCGGTCGTTTCGCCGTCGTTAGTGCCGTATTGTCGGGTTTCTTCCCGGCTCATGGGGGTGGCGCGGACGTGAACCACGTTATCAGCCAGGTTTTTCAGTGGCGCCCGGTGGGCAATTACGAGGACGATGCGCCCCCAGTCGCGCAGTTTGCTGACAGCCGCACCAACTTGGGCTTCCAGGCGGGCATCTAGGTGGGCGGTGGGTTCGTCCATAACAATGATCTGTTGGTCGCCGAGCAGCGCGCGGGTGAGGGCGAGGCGTTGGCGTTGCCCCACGGATAGTCCGCGTCCGCCCTGGCCGATGCGGTGGTCCCAACCGTAGTTGTCGATAACCTCGCGAAAACCGGTGGCATCCAGCGCCGCAGTAAGTTCTGCACTTTCTTTGCCGCCTGGCAGTAGTTGTCCGGCGACTTGCGGGTCTGGGAATATGTTTTCCAAAATGGTTCCGGGCAATATTACGGGGCTTTGTGGCACCCACGCCAGGTTTGACCACCAGGTGGTGGGGTCAATGTCTTTCAGGTTGGTTGCGCGACCGTCGGCGGCAACTATTTCCACGCTGCCATGGTCTATTTGTCCCAGTCCGAGGACGGCCATTATGGTGGTGGTTTTCCCTCCGCCGCTCTTGCCAACGAGGGCGGTAATTTCGCCGGGTTTGGCGCTAAAAGTCAGACCGTCGGGGGCCCACATTCCGCGAGCTGCCACTTTCAGGTCGTGTACCCGCAGGTGAGCGCCTTGGAGGGGCGGGCAGGGGGTATTTCCGCGCGGAGGTTCGGGGGTCTCTAAAATTTCAAAGGCGGCATTGGCGGCGGCGACGCCGTTAGCTGAAGCGTGAAATTGTTTACCGACCTCGCGAAGTGGCGCGTAAACTTCGGGGGCGAGCATGATTACTGCCAACGCGGGGGCTAGCTCAATATTGCCGTAAACCAGGCGGAACCCGGTTTCTACGGCAACTAACGCCACTGACAGGGTGGCAATGAATTCGAGGACGCCCCCCGACATGAACGCCACAGTGAGAGTTTTCATGGTGGTGCGGGCGTAGGTGTCACCAATTTTTCGGATTTCTTTGCGTGGACCTTGTTCCCGACCTAGGGCTTTGAGGGTGGGGAGACCACTGATGAGATCTAAAAGTTGGCGACCCAGCTGTTGCATGGCAGCCAGGCGACGGTTGGAGGCTTCTTCTGTGAGACGACCTATCAGAATCATAAAAATGGGGATGAGTGGAATGGTTATAACTGCCACAATAGCGCTGAGCCAGTCCAACCACAGCATCACCGCCAGTGTTAAAGGTGTAACTGTGCAGGACAAAATGAGTTGAGGCAGGTAAGCGGTGAAATAGGGTCCCAGGTCTTCAAGTCCGCGTGCGAGCAGCGTAGTGGTGTCTGCGGCCTTGCGCGCTTGCCAGCGCGGCCCCAAACGGGTGGCTTTGGCAGCGACTGCACCGCGAAGTTGCACGATAATGCGGTTTGCGGCCCGTTGTGCGCCAGCTTCGCGGGCAAACATTGTAAGAGCGCGGAAAAGGGCAACTGCCGCGAGGACGATAACCAGGTGGGATACTTGTGAATACGGCACGTGGGATGTGATTACGGGGCTGATAATCCAGGCGATTAGCACGTCCGTGGCAATTACTAACATTGCAGTCAGTAAGCCCAATGCGGAAATGTAGATTATGAAGAATCTTGCTGTCTGTGCGTATTTCAGCAGCCTGGGGTCAAGGGGTTTCACGCTCTCAACTTTCTAACGGGTACACACAAGTCTAACGAAGCAGACTGACTTTTTAAAAGCAGTGGGGGAACCGCTGGTTCCCCCACTGCTACCACAAACTGCTGGAACTATTAACCAGCTAGGAACGTGGCGTTCTTGCGAATACGGTCCCAAAGCACGCCAGGGTTATCGTCGACGGAGTCGACGCTGATGCGTTCAGAGAACTTCAGGTAGGACCAGGCGGTGTAACCCAGAACAACGGGCACCAACAGCACCGCCACAATTGTCATAACAATCAGGGTGGGCTGGGTTGAAGAGGCCTGCGCAATTGTCAGGCTGTACGCCGGGTCAACGCTGGACTTTAGTACATTTGGTGCCATCGCAGTAAATACCCAGGCGACCGTGGCCGCGATACCCGCAAAGCTGACAATGAAGGCGGCGCCCTCTTTGCCGACGTTAGCGAAGTATGCTGCAGCAATGTACAAAAGTGCCGCCAAGACCAGCGGAATCCAGCTGAACAGGGGCTGGCTGGAGTAGACGAATTGTCCCCACAGGGCGAACACTGCGACGAGGACGACCGCTACAATAGAACCCTTCTTGCCTAAAGCCACGGCGCGCGTGTGGACATCCCCAGTGGTCTTTAGTGCCAGGTAATGTGCGGAGTGCGCAAACCAGATGGCGCAAACAGCCAGACCGCCCAGAACGGCGAACACGGTGAGCAGGCTGAAGAAGCCTCCGGTCAGGTTATGTACGTGCTTGGACAGGTCAATGGCGGTAGGACCAACTGCCTTCAGTGGTTCAGCCGGGTCTACGACCTCGATCTTCATGCCCTGAACCAGGTTCGCAAACGCAACACCAAGCAGGATGGGAACCAGGTAGGCAACTGCGGTGTGCAGCTTGTCCCAAACTGAGCGCCACTTTTCAGAGGCGACCTTGGCGCGCCATTCCACCGCCGAAATGCGGATGATTAGCAGCAGGAGGACGACGAACAGCGCGAAGTACATGCCGGAGAACATGGTTGCGTACCATTCTGGGAATGCCGCGAAGGTAGCGCCACCAGCAGTGAGCAACCAGACTTCGTTTGCGTCCCAAACTGGACCAACGGTGCGCAGGATCTGGGTCCGCTCGCGGTCATTTTTAGCAGCCAGAGGCAGGAACATGCCTGCACCCAAAGAGAAACCTTCCAGAGCCAGGTAGCCGGTCCACAAAACTGCGATAAGGATGAACCAAAGAACTTGTAAGAATGTCATTTCACTTTCCTTTCTTCATCCTAGTAAGCGAACGAGAGTTCTTGCTTGTGGTCTTCGCCGCGGACTTGATGCGGGGTGTGCATGCCTTCCTTGGCGTAGCGGACCATCAGGAGGAACCAAATGATACCCATCACGGCATAGATAACTGTAAACAGCACCATGGTGATGAGGACCTGGGATGCGGGCACCGCGCCAGAAACACCATGCGCAGTGAGCATCCAGACATTACCAACCGGGTCAGCCATGTTGTTGGGGTAAACCAGGAAGGGCTGACGACCAATTTCGGTGAAGATCCAGCCGAAGGAGATGCCCAGCAACGGGAACGGGATCATGGTCAGACCGAACTTTGCCAGACCCGTAGAGGTCGAAATCTGACCTTTACCGGTGGCGATCAGACCCCAAATTGCGAACAGCATAGAGATCAGACCGAATGCGATCATCGCACGGAACGACCAGAAGGTAGGCATTACCGGCGGCGTGATCTTGTCAACGCCATACTTTTGGGCATGTGCCTGGTTCAGGTCGTTCATGCCCTGCACTTCGAAGTTAGGAGTATTGCCCGACAGGATGGAAGCGAGCAATGGAACCTGACCGACGTGTTTGATGCCCTCGCCATTTTCGCCACATTCGCTGCCGAATGCCGCAATGGTGAAGGGGGCGCGGGACTGGGTATTGCACATGGCTTCTGCTGCCGCCATCTTGGCGGGCTGTTCAGAAATCATGTGGACGCCCTCAACGTGACCAGTAATGCCAGTCAGGACGCCGGAAATGAGCATAAGCAGCAAACCAAAGCGCGCAATTGGGTGCCAAACTTCCCTCGCTTCGGTGGCAGCTGCGGTAGAACCAGCCGCGCCCGCACGCGCGGTGCGTACCATCCACCAAATCGCCACGCCCGCAATTAGACCCGCAGACAGCAGCCAGGAAGTGGTGATGACGTGCAGCCAGGCATACCAAAGCGTGGGGTTGAAAACAACCGCCAGGAAGCCTGAAGTGCCATCCAGTTCAGCACGACCGGTGGCTGGGTTGAAGACCGCGCCAACAGGGTGTTGCATGAACGAGTTTGCGCCAATAATCCAGAGTGCAGAAGTGTTCACACCCAGGGCAGCCAACCAAATCATGGTCGTGTGCGCCTTCTTGGACAGCCGTCCCCAACCGAAAATCCACAAACCAATGAAGGTGGATTCCAGGAAGAAGGAAAGCAGTGCTTCAACGGCCAGCGGCGCACCGAAGATGTCGCCAACATAGCGAGAGTATTCGGACCAGTTCATACCAAATTGGAATTCTTGGACGATACCAGTTGAAACACCAAGGGCAAAGTTAATAAGGAATAGCTTCCCGAAGAGCCGCGTCGCCTTCAGCCAGACTTCTTTGCCGGTGCGCAACCACATTGTTTGCATAATCGCAACGAACAAAGAAAGACCGATGGTGAGCGGAACCAGGATGAAGTGGTAAACGGTAGTAATACCGAATTGCCACCTCGCCAGCATGAGCGCATCTAGCGCTGTGGGGGCGACAGACATTTGTTCGCCTTTCCGCTTGAAATGGGTTTTCCGTTTTCTGGGCCGCCGACCAACGTCCTATGTGGATGCAAGCTGACAGCCATGTCATTACGATACTAAATCCGTAAAAGGTTTGGTTGCTTTTCGCGCGTGTTTTCCCAATTTTCCAGCATGAACAATGGCTTACCGATGGTCAGGTTTTTGGGGGGTAAGGGGGTGGTAAATAGAAAACGATTTGTTGCGTAATTTTGTTAGGTCCTACGCGGGTATCCTTTGTGGAATAATAGTAGCTGTTTGCAACAGATGTGTACCCTAGTTTGTTGTTATCCCACTGCAGGCAGTGGCAGCTTCGGCTGAACCAAGAGTTTCCGTGCGCGAGCACCGGATGCGAAACGGTTGGTACAGACGGTTTCGCCAGAGGATTATTGTTGTGGTTAACAAATCGAATAAAAATCAAATAAGCGCTCCCGCTACAACTTTGTTGTTTCAGGCTCCAGAACTCAGTTTCGTGCCGCCCTCGTTTACAGATTCCGAGGACGACCGGGCTAGCGCCGGACGCAACAGTCGCAGCGAGCGTGGCAATAGCAAGAAAAGGAATGTCGGTAGGCGGGGGCGGCACGAGGAATCGTCCTCGAAAAATAACGGCGAAGCAGACAGTCAGGTAGACCTTTTTAACGAGGGCGACTTCGACAGCGATACTGTGCGGGGCACCGGCAAATCTGGGAAAAATGGCAAAGGCAAAGGTAGCGCCACGTGGCGCGCAGAAGACACGGAAGCCGCAGGCGCCAAGCAAGAAAAAAATGTGGGCAAGGCAGAAAAGGCAAGTAAGTCCACTAGAGCCAGTAAGTCCGTCCAAACCGATAAAAGCAACAAGTCAGAGGACCTCGACAACGCCGGGGCGGGACGCAAGCGAACCGCCACCGAAAACACTACCGAAACCGCCGCAGATGGTGTAGATCGGGATGACGTTCAGGCAAATACCGAGGACGAAGAAAATTCGACGCGGCGTCGGCGTCGGCGCCGCACTCGCGAACGTGACAGTGCCCGCGACGGCGAACGTGACGTTATGGAAGAAGTCAGCGCGCCGAAGGGGTCCACTCGTTTGGAAGCTAAACGCCAGCGTCGCCGCGAAGGACGGCGCGAGGGGCGCAAACGTCATTCCATTACCGAATCAGAGTTTTTGGCGCGCCGCGAATCGGTAGATCGGAAAATGCTGGTGCGCGAAGAAAACGGGTTAAACCAGATCGCGGTCCTGGAGGACGGGTTGTTGGTGGAACACTATGTCGCTTCCCGCAGCCAAAACTCTATGGTCGGTTCAATATTCATGGGGCGAGTGCAAAATGTACTGCCATCGATGGAAGCCGCGTTCGTGGATTTAGGTCGAGGACGAAATGCAGTTTTGTACGCTGGGGAAGTCAACTGGGATTCTTTAGGAATGGGGGGCAAACCTCGGCGCATTGAACAGGCGCTGAAAGCTGGCGACCAAGTGATGGTTCAGGTCACGAAGGACCCCATTGGGCACAAGGGGGCGCGCCTGACCAGTCAGGTGACCTTGGCGGGACGCTACCTGGTGCTGGTGCCAGGCGGGTCAATGCTGGGCATTTCCCGGAAGCTGCCAGATAAAGAACGCTTGCGGCTGAAGAAACTGCTGGGTGGTCTGATCCCCAAAGACACCGGTGTAATTGTGCGCACGGCCGCCGAAGGCGCCAGTGAGGAACAACTGGAAGCTGACGTAAACCGACTGACGCGCGCGTGGGCAGAGGTACAAAAGAAGGCGTCCTCGGGAAAAAGTGCGCCCCAATTGTTGCGCTCTGAACCGGAATTGGCGTTGCGGGTAGTGCGCGACATTTTCAACGAAGACTTCCACAGCCTGCAAGTGCAAGGAAAAGCCGCTTACACTTCAGTGCGCGACTATGTCGAAGAATTTGCTCCTGATCTGTTAGACCGCACCGAACACTGGGTGCAAACCAGCGATATCTTTGAGGTCAACAGAGTCGACGAACAGTTGACCAAGGGGATGGACCGCAAGGTGTGGTTGCCATCGGGGGGATACCTGATTATTGACCGCACAGAAGCCATGACCGTTATTGACGTGAACACGGGCAAGTTCGTGGGCGGTGACGGGGGCACGCTGGAAGAAACCGTTACCAGGAACAACCTGGAAGCAGCCGAAGAAATAGTGCGCCAACTGCGTCTGCGTGACATTGGTGGAATTATAGTCATTGACTTTGTGGACATGGTCTTGGAAGACAACCGGGAATTGGTGTTGCGGCGGCTAATCGAGTGCCTCAGCCGGGACCGAACCCGCCACCAGGTAACGGAAGTAACCGCCCTCGGACTGGTACAAATGACCCGCAAACGCGTAGGGCAGGGTTTGGTAGAGGCATTCAGTACCGTTTGTGAATGTTGTGAAGGTCGCGGTTTTATCGTTCACCAACACCCCATAGAAAAGGGCGAAACTAACGCCAGTGCGGAAAAGAAGGATCGTCGCGCGCGCAGGGCGAAAGCTGAAGCAAAGGTCGACGTGAAAGCGGAAGTGAAAGCTGCGAAGCAGGTCAAGGCGAAAGTGGAGGCGATAGGTGAAACCACAGAGGCTCACCGTGAGGACGAAAAGAATAAAGAAACTCTTGCCGCGATAGCGCAAGCCGCCGCCACCAAGCACGAAGAAGTGATAAAGCGCGAAAAGCGTGGCGCGAAAGCTGCGGTGGGTAATGAGGACGATGCGCCGACCTCGACCACTTTTCCGGAAGCCGCTGCTGAACAGCCAAAAGATTCGGAAAAATCCACTAAATCCGATAAATCCACGAAGGTGCGCACCACCGCTAAGCGTGGCAAAACTAACGCTGGCGAAAAACGGACCCGCAAGGCGGCTGATAGTGAGGGGAAAAAGAAACGTAGTAAGCTTACTGCGAAGGAGCAATCTGCAGAGCAGCCACAGGTAGTTGCACAGCAGGCAGCTCCACCGACGAAGCGTCCACGCAGGCGGGCAGTTTCCGTGGCTGCGCCTGTCGTAGAAAGCGGTTCCAGCAGTGTGATAATCCGCTAACGCGTGATGTTACCAACAACAGCGTCTTAGTGTTTGCTCAGATTAGGGTAGAACACGTATGCTGGATCGTCGGTGCGTAATATACGCAAGAAAATTTGTCCAATAAGTACTAGAGGAAGAGCAATAACGTGGTCTACGCGATCGTCAAGGCCGGTGGCCGCCAAGAAAAGGTCTCCGTCGGAGACGTAATCGTCGTCGACCGGCTGGACGCCAACCCTGGCGACGAGGTTACTTTCCAGCCCGTCATGATCGGCGACGGTGACAAGGTCACCATTAACGCAGCAGAACTTGCGGAAAAAGCCGTCAAGGCGGAAGTTATTGAGGACACCAAGGGTCCCAAGATCAGCATCATTAAGTACAAGAACAAGACCGGATACCGGAAGCGCATTGGTCACCGCCAGAAGCTCACTTCGGTTAAGATCACCGCGATTGCCTAAAGTAAGGAAGCGTGAAACATGTCAACAAAGAAGGGGCTCGGTTCCTCCCGTAACGGCCGTGATTCGAACGCGAAGCGTCTGGGCGTGAAGCGTTTTGGTGGCGAAGTTGTAAACGCTGGCGAAATCCTGGTTCGTCAACGCGGCACCAAATTCCACCCCGGTGCTAACGTCGGTCGTGGAAAGGATGACACCTTGTTCGCGTTGGCTGCTGGTTCTGTTGAATTTGGTACCCACCACGGTCGCAAGGTTGTAAACGTCGTTTCAGCCTAATAGAAGCTGAAATTGTTTGGGGGTGGACGTCTGTCCGCCCCCAAGTTCGTTAACTGTGCAAAAATGGTAAAAACAAGGCGCGCCAAATGCCTTTTGAACTAATTTCGAGGGCGACCGCCCCGGTTGGGAACCTCGCTTTGGGTCAGGTACTTGCCTGGGTGGTTGCGGTGGGCAGGTGCAAACTACGGACGGCAGGGGAAATTGGCTAGATTTGTAGACCGTGCGGTTATTCACGCTACCGCCGGCAACGGGGGGCACGGGTGCGTGTCAGTGAAGCGCGAAAAGTTCAAGCCTTTAGGCGGTCCTGATGGTGGTAACGGCGGTCACGGCGGGTCTGTCATTTTGCGGGCGGACGGAAATGTGACTACTTTGCTGGATTTTCACCATTTGCCGCACCGCAAAGCCGAAAATGGTACGCCCGGAATGGGTGATTTTCGCGAGGGTCGGGACGGGACGGATATGGTGCTGCAGGTACCAACAGGAACAGTCGTCCTCGACAATGAGGGCGAGGTGTTGGCGGACCTGAGCGTACCGGGCGCGGAAGTTACTATTGCCGAGGGCGGTCACGGCGGCTTGGGAAATGCGGCGTTGGCGTCGACGCGACGCAAAGCACCCGGATTTGCGTTGCTGGGCGAACCAGGCGAAGAAGCCGAAATTACCCTGGAACTGAAATCTGTGGCGGACGTAGCGTTGGTGGGTTACCCGTCGGCGGGGAAGTCTTCGCTTATTGCGGCTATGTCGGCGGCGCGCCCCAAGATCGCCGACTATCCGTTTACTACTTTGGCACCTAACTTGGGTGTGGTGCAGGCGGGTCAGTACCGCTACACGGTTGCGGACGTGCCGGGGCTTATTCCGGGGGCATCCGCAGGTAAGGGGCTGGGGCTGGACTTTTTGCGCCACATTGAACGTTGCGCAATTATTGCCCACGTGCTCGATACCGTTTCTTTCGAACCGGAACGCAACCCGCTTGACGACCTCGAAACCATTGAAGCGGAACTGGCGAATTACCGTAGCGACCTGGAAAAGGTCGAGGGCGTAATTCCCTTGGCGAAGCGTCCGCGCGTAATCATCTTAAATAAGGTGGATATTCCCGACGGGCAGGACATGGCAGACCTGATGCGCGAAGAATTGGCGCAAAAGGGCTGGCCCATATTTGAGGTGTCGGCGGTATCGCATGCCGGGTTGGATAAGCTCGCTTTCGCCCTCGGGAAAGCCGTAGAAGAAGCACGCGCGCTAGAACCTGAAGCGGAAAAGAAGGTGCGGACAATTTTGCGCCCCACCCCGGTGGGGAAAACTAACGAAGTCACAGTCAAACGCTTAGAGCGTGGCGGCGAACCGCTGTTCCAAGTGCGCGGCAAGCGGGTGGAACGGTGGATCGTGCAAACCGATTTTTCCAATGATGAAGCCGTGGGTTATTTGGCGGATCGACTGAATGCTGCCGGAGTCGAGGACCTGTTGCGCAAGGCAGGCGCGGTGGCGGGATCCGCAGTAGTCATTGGTCCCGAATCGGGGGGCGTCCTGTTTGACTGGGAACCCACCGTGTCCACGGGCGCAGAATTTTTGGGGGCGCGCGGGGAGGACTTGCGCCTGAACCAGAACGAACGTACTACTCGTGAAGAGAAACGGCGCCAATATTACGAGCGCATGGACGCGAAGGCGGCGGCACGCGCCCAGTTGGCACGCGAACGCGAAGAAGGCTTGTGGGCGGACCCCAATGCGAACTGAGGAAGTAGAACCAGGCGGGCAGGTTGGTCCCAGTAACAGGCGAGTGCGCGTGGGCATTATGGGGGGCACTTTTGACCCCATCCACAATGGGCACTTGGTGGCTGCCAGCGAGGTACAGCACGCCTTCGCCCTCGACGAAGTAGTGTTTGTCCCTACCGCCACGCAACCTTTCAAACGGGGGCGCAAAGTCAGTGACCCGGAGCACCGGTATTTGATGACGGTCATTGCTACTTCAGAGAATCCGCGTTTTTCGGTGTCGCGGGTGGACATTGACCGCGGTGGGGTCACTTACACTATTGACACGTTGCGGGATTTGCGCCGAGAACGCCCGAATGCGGAGTTTTTCTTCATTACGGGCGCGGACGCGTTGGCGCGCATTGCGAAGTGGAAGGACCACGAGGAGCTGTTCAAGATGGCTCATTTTGTGGGCGTATCCCGTCCGGGTCACGAACTGCCGGCAGAGGTGTTGCGCAAGGATGTTATGACTTTGGTGGAAATTCCGGCGCTTGCCATTTCGTCGACGGATGTGCGGGCGCGTTCGCATGGGGGCGTGCCTATCTGGTACCTGGTGCCAGATGGGGTGGTGCGTTATATCTGGAAGTACTGTTTATACCAGGACGTAGAGTCGACCAAACAAGAGGGAGAATAGTGAGCGTTTCTGAAGACGTTTTGCGGTCTGTACACGTGGCGGCGAAGGCGGCAGCGGACAAGTTAGCAGATGACATTGTGGCAATTGATGTAACTGGTCGGTTGCCGTTTGCGGACGCGTTTTTGATTGCCAGTGCGGATACTGACCGGCAGTTGCGCGCAATTGTCAGCGAGATTATTGACGAACTTGCGAAGGTAGGCGTGAAGTCTGGGACTAGGGAAGGCACCGAGGAAGCTCGGTGGGTGGCGTTTGAAGCCGGGGGCTTGTTCATACACGTTTTCCAGGCTGAGGACCGTGAATTTTACGGATTGGAACGCTTGTGGAAAGATTGCCCGCGCATTGATATTAGTGCGGATATTGACGTTCGCGCCGTTGGGGTGGGGGATTTGGTTTCCGGGGACGTAGCCCCCTCACAGGTTTAGAGGTTGCGTTGTGTCTTGCCCGCTAAGGAGGGGTTGGTTTGGGTAGGTTAGTGTTGTTGCGCCACGGACAGACCGATTTCAATGTGCAGCACCGTTTTCAGGGGCGCGTGGATATTTCTTTGAACGCGGAAGGGGTGACGCAGGCACGGGCGGCGGCGTCGGCGTTGGTGGCAGGGTTTAGGTTCGGGCGAATTGTGGCTTCGCCGCTTTTGCGCGCGGTGGTTACTGCACAGGCGGTGGCGGATCTGGTGGACTTGCCGGTGGAAACTGACGAACGTTTGGTGGAGCGCGGTTTCGGGGTACTGGAAGGCGAGGTTTATACTGAAATGTCGCAAAAGTATTCCCGCGAACTGGATGAGTATCGACGCGTGGGGGAATGTGCGGCGGCAGGCATTGAGCCGCGCCGGGAAGTGGGCAAGCGTGTTGCGGAGGCGGTCCGGGCTGCGGCGGTTTTGGCGCAGGCAAATCATGGCGATAACGAGGACGCCCGCGGGGTCGATGTGTTGTTGGTGTTGCATGGGGCGGCGATTTCGGCGGGGATTACCGCGCTGTTGGGCATGGATGCCACCGATTGGCACGGTATTGGGGGCAACGATAACTGCCACTGGTCGGTGCTGGAGCAGGGTCAAAGGGTACCGGGGTGGCGTCTGGTAGCACACAATGTGGGGGCGCAAGATACGGCACGCTAAAAGTGAGGCGTCGCACGTGCCGTAAATTTGGACTCTGCTAGGTAGGTCCGATAAGCTTTAGAAGTCCGAAAGGGCAGCGGGGCTATGGCGCAGTTGGTAGCGCGCTTCCATGGCATGGAAGAGGTCGGGGGTTCGAATCCCCCTAGCTCCACATTTTGTCCCTGTTTTCTGTGGTTTGTCGCGAAAACAGGGCATTGTTGTATCCGAGTTATATCCGAGGGCGGAACGCGGAAGGGCGTGGAATGGCGCAGTCCAGTTTGAAAACCATTGAAGCTCATGTGGAATCTTTGGCAGGGCGTCGCCATTATGACCGGGAGTTCTTGTTTGACTTGTTGGTGGCGTACGGTAAGTCCAAGAATTATGTGCGTCGCTTGCGCATGCGTATGAAGGTTGGCCCGGATGTGGAAGATTGCGAAGTGGCGTACCCTAATGTCGTGTATTTTCGCGAGGTCGATGCGGATGCGGATTTGTTGGCGCAGTTGCAGCATTTGCGCGTGGCGGCGCGGGTTACCAGGGTGTCACCCCGGTTCGTGATGGAACTGATTATGTAAAAATGTTGGCGCACGACACTAAAACATCCGAGACCATTTCTTTTGCGGTGCAGGATATCGACTAGTATTTCACTTTCTTTTTGCCGTGGGCGGGAATTGAGAAGGTGCAGTATATCTCTGAGGCTCATGCGGATGTGAAGGCGGCTCAGCGCATGGGGCAGCTGTTTGACGAACTGGTGGAAATTAATCCGGATTTTTTGGAGGACGAGGGCGCCCGCCACAGTTTGAATGTTTTCTTTACGCGCCTGTTGTTCTGTTTTTTTGCTGAGGATACGGGAGTTTTTGCAGATAATCAGTTTACGAATGTGTTGGGTTCGCGCACGCTCCCTGACGGCAGCGATACGCAAGAGCTCCTGACGGACTTGTTTGCCGCCCTCGACACGAAAGAGCGGGCGGATAAGCCTCCTTATTTGGCAGATTTCCCGTACGTGAATGGGCGGTTGTTTAGCGCCGGTAACGGTTTTCGTGTGCCGCGGTTCAACCGGCATTCGCGCCAGACCTTGATTAATTTGGGGACGTTGATTTGGCAGGAGATCAATCCGGATATTTTCGGTTCTATGTTTCAGGCAGTGGTTACGCCACATCAGCGTTCCGATTTAGGGCAACATTACACGTCGGTGCCAAATATTTTAAAAACCATTGAGCCGTTGTTTTTAGAGGAGTTACGAGCAGAATTTGAAAACGCGTATGAAAATAAAAATAGTCTGACAAAATTGTGGGATCGTATCGCTAAAATTAGAGTTTTCGACCCGGCGTGTGGTTCCGGAAATTTTTTGGTTATTGCGTACAAAGAATTGCGGCGCCTGGAGCATGCTATATTGGAGCGCCTAAGTGAACTTGACGGTAAACACCAAACCTTATTCACATATTCACGCATAAACATTGAAAACTTTTACGGTCTGGAAATTGACGACTTTCCCGTAGAAGTCGCCATCTTGTCTCTGTGGATTGCCAAACACCAGATGAATATCGAGTTTAAGGAAAAGTTCGGCATTGACATTCCTTTGATTCCGCTAAAAGAAACCGGTCGCATTCGCACTGCTAATGCCGCACGCATGGACTGGAACGAAGTATGCCCCAATGATGGCAAAAAGGAAATATATTTAATTGGGAACCCACCATACGTGGGTTCTAGCATGCAAACTAAGGAACAAAAAGCGGATTTTTCTTTCGTTTTTAAGGACCGAAAGTACTCTAAAAAACTCGACTACATAGCGTTATGGTTCGTAAAAGGGGCAGACTATATTCGGGGAACAAACGCCCAGCTCGCGTTTGTTAGTACTAACTCTGTAGCACAGGGGGAACACGTTGGACTTATGTTTCCCCACATTTTGCAAGGCGGGGTAGAGATTGGCTTCGCCCACACCTCTTTCAAATGGGTGAATAACGCTAAATATAATGCTGGAGTAACGGTAGTGATAATCGGTTTGCGCCCCCAAAGTAAGGCGCCTAAATATTTGTTTAGTGAGGGAGTTGCACATAAAGTAAAAAATATAAATCCATACCTTGGTAATGGTGTAGATGTTATTGTTACTGCTCGTAAAAAGCCGTTCAACGATAATCTGCCATTAATGCTCTTTGGCTCCAAGCCAACTGATGGGGGCAATTTGATACTGAGCTCTATGGAACAGGAAGAATTGCTTACTAATTACCCGGCAGCGGCACCTTATTTGCGCAAGTTTACCGGAGCTGACGATTATATAAATGGCAGAGAACGCTACTGCATTTGGGTGACGGACAATCAAGTTAAGCAAGCGCGCAAAATAGAACCCTTAGCTAAGCGCTTTGAAAGAGTCGCAGCGATGCGTCGGGCTAGCAGAAAATTGCAAACTCAAAAGGACGCGGAGTTTCCCTATCGTTTTGCAGAACCACGGCACAAGGCGACGGACTCGATTATTGTGCCCAGGGTATCTTCCGAACGACGCGATTACATTCCTTTGGGCTATTTGGGCGAGGACACGGTCGTATCTGATGCCGCATTTGCGGTTTATGACGCAGAACCGTGGTTATTTGCGTTACTTACCTCCCGTATGCATATGACATGGGTGCGTGCAGTAGGCGGGAGGCTGAAAACGAACTACCGCTACTCTAATACCTTGGTTTACAACACATTTCCGGTGCCACCACTGACTGAGGAGGTCAAAGAGGAACTGACGGTGGCGGCGTTGCGCGTCCTCGATGTGCGCGAATACCACTGCGAACTAACTTTGGCGCAGTTGTACGACCCGGACTACATGCCAGCAAACCTACGCCGAGCCCACCGGCACATCGACGAATTAGTGGACCAACTTTACGGCATTTGTCCACAAAATACTGACGAACAGCGTCTTACCCACCTGTTCACCCTGTACCAGCAGGCTCTAGAGGCAGAAGCGGCGTCCTCGAAAAAGAAAACTGGGGCAAAAAAGAAAGCATAATTATGGCTGATTTTCGAAAATTCCAAAACGTTGTGGACGTCAAATACGCCCAGGCAGGTACGTCAATAAACACCGACAATATGGGCATGCGGGAAATGCAAAAACGCGTGTACGCGCAACGAAACTCCCAATACTTACTGGTAAAAGCACCCCCAGCGTCCGGCAAATCGCGTGCCCTCATGTTTGTGGGACTGGACAAGCTCATAAACCAAGGGCGACGCAAAGTGATTGTGGCGGTTCCTGAAAAAAGCATTGGCGCTAGCTTTGCCAGCACCGACCTGAAAACCCACGGTTTCTTCGCAAACTGGGAAATTAAAAGCGAAAATAATCTTTGTACCGACGCTAGCAGCAAAAGCAAAGTCGAACAGTTCCAGCATTTCCTGGCATCCGCGGACAAAACCTTGGTGTGTACGCACGCAACCCTCCGTTTCGCTATGGAAGCAGTGGAAGTCGAAAAGCTAAACGGCACAGTAATTGCGATAGACGAATTTCATCACGTTTCAGCCGCTCTCGAAAACTCCAGGCTGGGAACCATCCTCAGGAAAATAATGCGGGGCAGTGACGCGCACATTGTGGCCATGACCGGCACCTATTTCCGGGGTGACGCGGTCCCTGTGCTTCTTCCCGAGGACGAAGCCAAATTCGTATCCGTCACTTTCAACTATTACGACCAACTAAACGGTTACAAACACCTGAAAACTCTGGGCATTGGGCACCACTTTTACCAAGGACGCTACACGGACGCCATAGGGGAAGTGCTGGACCTGGACCGCAAAACCATTATTCACATACCCAACGTGAATTCCAGCGAATCCACTAAGGACAAGTACGAAGAAGTAGGTCAAATCCTGGACGTAATTGGACATTTAGAATCCGAGGACGCCCACACCGGAATTATTAGTGTACGCCGGAAAGACAGCGGCGAAATTTTACGCGTTGCCAACTTGGTGGATGACACCGACGAAAAAGCGCGCGCACGCACCCTGCTGTACCTGTCCGAAGTCGCCCAAAAAGAACGCGATGCCGTCGATATAATAATTGCGCTGGGAATGGCCAAAGAGGGCTTCGACTGGCCCTTTGCCGAACACGCGATAACCGTGGGATATCGCGCCTCGCTGACTGAAATAATACAAATAATCGGACGGGTGACGCGCGACAGTGAGGGCAAATCTCATGCTCAGTTCACAAATCTAATAGCAGAACCGGACGCCAGTCAAGGTGAAGTGACAATTACAGTAAATAACATTCTGAAGGCGATTACGGCATCATTACTGATGGAACAGGTTTTAGCGCCTAATTTTGAGTTCAAAACCAAAAAACGCGATGCAGGAAAGGGCGGCACTTTCGAGAATGAAAGCGGTAGTACCGACGTAATAATTGGAGGTGGTAGGGGCGGCAAAAGCAGTGTAGGCGAAGGCGCGACCACCAGTGAGGGGAATGCGCCAACGCTCTATATTACTGGATACAAGGAACCGTCAACCCTGCGGGTTACACGAATCGTCAATAACGATTTGAACGACTTGAAGGCCACCATATTACAGGATGATAATTTTGCGCGCGCCGCTGCTGGTAATGCTGAACCGCACGTTATAAACAAAGAATTGATTCCCAAAATTATCCGGGAACGCTACCCGGATTTGAATAAAAACGAGGTCGAAGAGGTGCGTCAACGTGTGGTCGTAGACCAGGACACCGACGGTATCTTGGCGGAGGACGAACAGCCCCGTAAGCTTACTGCCACAGACCGCTTGGAGCGGGGTTTTTGGGAAATTGTGGAATTCGTTCAGCGCGAAGGGCGTGCCCCGAATCCGGATACTCGGCAAATAAGCGAACGTAAACTGGGGGCGCGCCTAGAGGGGATTTTGGCTAACTCGGACAAGGTGGCGGCACTTGCGCATCTGGACGAGTTGGGTTTGCTGACCGGAAAGTTTGCTATCCCTGATGCAACCGTGCCCTCCAGCATTGAGGAACTGTTAAGCAGTGAGTATGCGGATATTTTCGAGGACGATCCCGACGACGTTGTCGATATATTTGACGTGGAGTCCTTGCCAAAGATCCCTCGCGATTCGGATGAATTTGATGTAGCGATTCGTGAAAAAGTCAAAAACTTTGCCCAATTTGAACCTTTGTTCAAGCAGAAGCAAGAACAGTTGCGGATGGGCGAATACAGTTTGGTGCCCTTTAGCGGCATTTCCACGATACAGGTGGGACGTTTTTTCGAACTGGGTGGGATGCTGCTATTTATCGCCGAAGTGGGCGAAACCGAGAAATTGCAACACAAAAATCGGGTCAAGCACAAGGAACGCTTGCGCGTCATCTTTGAAAATGGTACTGAATCATCCATGTACCGTCAGTCTCTGGCTGGGCGTATGGGGGAGAAAGGCGGGCGCGCGTTGGTGCGCAGTGGCGCAGTCGATATGGTGGATATCGAGGACGCCGACGTGGAAAGCGGACACATTTACGTCCTCAAATCCAAGAGCAGCGACCCCAGCATTGCAAGTTTGGAAAATCTGTACAAGATAGGTTTCACGCGGGAGAGTGTGGAAAAAAGGATAGCTGGGGCAGCGTCCTCGCCTACCTACCTTATGGCACCGGTGGAAATAGTGGCAGATTACCGGGTTTATAACGTGCGCCCCTCAGCGTTAGAAAACCTATTACATCGGGTGTTTGCGCAGGTGCGTTTGGAAGTTCATCATATGGATCCGTGCGGGCAAGAGTACGATGCCACCGAATGGTTCGTGGTCCCCCTGGAGGTAATTGACCAAGCCGTACGCATGATAATCAGCGGGGACATCACCGATTTCACCTACTGTCCGGCGGAGGAAAAGCTACTTTGGCGCTAAGAAAAGCGCTCAGCTACCCCAATTCGGAGTTGCAGTAATTCTTGTTTTGAACTGTCCTGGGTATTGTTTTGCTTTTTATGTGGGTGCCGGTGTTAGGTAACGAGTTTGATTGTAAGCGTTGATGACTTCGGTTGGGGGGGGCGAATTGTTGCGTATGTGTAGCCGTACACCCGCCCAACAATCCACCCCGTTTCCCGCTATTTTCCAATGACTTCTAGCAGTTTCTATCGCGCGGAAAGTCTCTGAGGAGAATAGGAGAAAGTATCACGATGTGAGACATTGCATAATTCTACTTAGAGAAGGTGAATATAATCGCACCAATCGAAAGAAATTCCTCTTTCGATTTTCGGTCAACAAGTAATAGAAAGCTGGTGAGTGTCATGCTAGAGGCAGAGGTAATAACCTTTGAAGAGCAGTCAGAGCAGGAGATTGAAGCACGTGATCTCAACATCGTTTGTTGAGTTAGAAGCTAACTTGGAGGCGGCGGTCATGCATTTGTCGAAGTACTGTAATCTAAGTGAAGCGGTTTACAGAGTTGGTAACTCTCTGTACCGTCTTGCTTTTGTTG
Source organism: Actinomycetaceae bacterium (assembly GCA_030528145.1). GTDB lineage: Bacteria > Actinomycetota > Actinomycetes > Actinomycetales > Actinomycetaceae > Winkia. Next base: position 253,604 of record JAUMZK010000001.1, on the reverse strand, counting down.
CGACAACATGTAAGGTCGTCGCCCTCCTTGTCAATGACAGAAAAGAGGTAGTTCTCGAAGCTTATTCGAAAGGCAGTCTAGGGCTCTTGCGAGACCTAGGTGTCATAACTAATACCAGCCCTCAAAATGAAGAAAGAATCCAAATCAAAAGACTTTCTGAAGCTAATTTAAGTGAAGAAACAAGAGTCTTTATTCCAATGATGACTGCTGCTTGTAATTTAGCATGTCTGTACTGTGGTCAACGGACTCGCCCTCAATTCATGAATGAAGAGATTACAGAACGCCTACTTGGACGTGTACTTGAAGCATCTGAGAATCCAAGGGTGAGAACAATTGAGTTTCGTTGGTACGGGGGAGAGCCTCTGATGGCTTTTCATTCTCTAAAGCGGGTGAGCGCGAAAGTTAAACATATAACTGAGAATAGGAATCTGACGTTCCGCTCGATGATCTCTACAAATGGCACACTTGCCACGTTGGAAAGAGTCCGTGAGCTATATGAAATTGCAAATCTGCGTCTCATTGTTATCACACTTGACGGTGCGAAAAGTAGCCATGACGTGATGCGCTTGCGTAAATCTGGTAGGGGATCATTTGATGATATTCTTTCGAATTTGACTCTTATACTTAGCGCTCTTGAAGACCTTCCCAGACTGCAACTCATTATTCGGATTAATTTGTCAAAAACTTCCTCCGGAAGCCTCGAAGTTCTATTTTTACAGTTAATGGAAATAGGAGCTGCTCATCCGAGAGTTAGAATTTCAATTGTGCCCGTTTATGACTGGGGAAATGATAACTCTAGATATAAAATTGAATCAGATACACAACTCTGTGATCCTTATATTAAAGCTGTGCGTGATCTAGCTAAAACAAATTTATCTCAGAATATTTTCCCCTTGAATGAGAAAGGAAGAATATGTTCCGCAGTCTCGAGACAAGAAGAGGTAATATCTCCTGATGGTGCACTCTATAGCTGTACAGAATATCCGATTGTTCCGAAGTATGAAAGAGAGGAAGTACTCGGAAATATCGGGGAAATACCGCTGAGGCATCTTCGACCATCTGGGAAATTCGATAATTGGTTGGAAACGAAGCAAGCGCAGCAGTGTCGTTCATGCACATTTCTACCAGCGTGTGGCGGTACGTGCCCTAAACGGTGGTTTGATGGGGAGTCTGCATGCCCACAGTTTCGCATCCATTTTCAGGCGCTTCTTGATGTGTGGGCAGAAAAGCATGGACTGGAGAAAGACGAATGAAGATTGTATTTGCCTTGACTGGTGCGCCTGCAGCATCGCGGATGCCTGAGTATCTTGCTCGACTGCGAAATGCGTATGAAGATGCCACTTTTTGCGTTGTAGTCAGTCAAAACGCAAGAATGTTCGTTTCAGAAACACTGCTCCGAAATCTTTGTGAGATTTACATAAATGCCGATGAAGTGCAAGTACATCCGTGGCATATAACGCTTGCAGAGGAATTTGACACTCTCGTAACTTCACCTGCTTCGGCTGGTAGGATCGGGCGCTTTGCTGCGGGGTTAGGTATTGATCTCATTGATTGCCTTGCTCTTTCTTTTGCTTCAAGGCACTGTATTTTTCCTTCAACTAATCCCTCTATGTGGGATGCTCCCGTGGTACAGCGGAATGTGGCAACTCTTATTGAATCGGGAGTGCGAGTTTGGCAAGAATCTTCAAGATGCGTAGAACTTTCCACCGGAATGCTAATGGATGCTGTTTCAGTCCCCTCTTACGATAAATGGCTCCGCTTTATCGAGAAAGTATCAATCAAATGAATAAAGTCGTCAAAAAGTGGATTCTGCTTGGTTTTCTCATCTCTTTAATGGATCAATTCTATTTCGTCTGTCTCAATTGGATCCTATTCTCATCTTTTTCGGTAAGTGTGGCTTCTTCCCTTCTCACTTTGCTTTCTTTTCTTCGGCTGCTTGGCTTATTGATTTCGCCATTAGTAGCTCGTCGTTCAGGAAGTTTGTATTGTGTCTCTTCAGGTCTAGTGGGACGTACAGTCTCTTTTCTCTTGACTTTTGTTGTACTCACGTTTTCGAAAAACTGGATTCTCTACATTATTCCGCTGTGCTTGTTTGCAATTAGTGACGGTATTTTAATTCCGGCATCCTCGATGGTACTTCGTGAGATTTCTTTAGACGAGAAGTATGTCACTAGTTTAGGTGGGATGCAAATTGCGTTGAATTTATCTCTAGCTTTATCTGCGCTTTTTGGTGGAAGTGCTCTTATGTTCTTGAGCCCTTCGAAAATCACGTTAATTCTTTTGGTGATCGGATGCGTGACTCTGTTTTACTTCTTAAAAGTGAAAGTTGGAATTATTGATTCGTGTCAAGTTTCGATTACTCCAGAATATTTTTCAATTGTTTCATACTTCAAGAGTATTAGGAAAATTCCTAATGTTTTGAGGATTCTTCTTCAAATTTTCATTCTAGAATTGATGCTGGCGGGTAGTTTGAATATTTTACTTCCTTCTCACTTTGCGCAGGCGGGATATGGCTCACTATTCTTTAGTGTTGCTATATGCCTCTTTGTCTTTGGGGGTATAATGGGCGGTCTATTACTGCAGTTCTATAAACCTATCGTTGATTATCATATGTTTTATCCGGTCGCTCTTTTGGTTCTTTCTATAGCATTTTTTATCTGCATTTTTGACCTTTTGCCTATCTATTTATGTAGCTTCTTTATATTCGGCGTATTGGGTTCATTGATCGCGCCTTTTTTGACTAATAGATTTATTAGTTCCGCCGATGGGGTGGAAGGCGTTCTTGCTTTTAGTGCTTTTTCTTTGTTTTCTTATGGCGCGATTCTTGTTTCGTATGCCCTGTTTTCTCTCCTTCTCTCATTGGTTAACGTTTCCGTGATTTTCGCCTTTATTTCTTTTTTATTTCTTGCTTTAGCGATCCTAAATATGAAAGTCCAGAAGGTTAAGGATCGTTAAAAACGCAAGTCGCCAGCATGACACTAGCGACTCGCGTATTCCTGGGGGCAGTTCACAAATAGTTATAGTGAACCGCCCAGGGGTTTTATTACAGCGTTGCTGGCTGCGGAGCCGGAGGATTCTTCAAATCATCCAGTTCTTTCTTGGCAGTGTCCAAGCCCGCCTTAGCCTTCGCTTCATCAGACTGCGCCTTATCGAAAGCAGCTTGAGTTTCACCAGTCTTTGCCTGAGCGGCTTCCGCCACCTTAGCCTTCTCTGCTGCAGCAGCCTTTGCAGCTTCAGCGACTTTCGCGGCTTCTTTCTGCTTTTCGTCGGCAGCGACCACATCCTGCGGAGAAACCGCACCTGCCTTAGCAGCTTTTAAAATTTTGGCCGCAGCGTCTGCCTGCTTCTGGGTCTCCTCAACTTCAGCAGTTGCGCTCGTAACATTCTCTTTGGCAACGCCGGCTCGCTTGTTGGCGTGATCCAGTGAAGCTTCCGCATTAACTAACGTTTCTTTAGCTTTCCTGGTTTCCTCGGTCTCCATCTTCGGCACCGTAGGTACGTCCCCAGTCATCTTTTCGCCGCTGTCCGCAAGCACTGGGAACTTCGAATTCTGCTTCAAGCCCTTGAATTGACTGTTCCACTTTTCGGCATCGAATGAGACATAGTTATACACTTTAGAGCCGATTAGTTCATTGTTGTTCTTGGGCATGTAGACATCGTACGAGGACGCCGCGTCGTTACTGTCTGCCTGATAGCTGCGCCAAGTGGCGACAAGTCCGCCCGTGGTTTCGTCGTACCATACGCCTATAGCGGCACCTGAGACATCCGCGTCTAACAGACGGGAGGTGTTACCTTGACTGCTAGTCCATAGGTAGAACATGTTTCGAGCTAGTTCTTCAGCTTCCTTAACGGTAGCGCCACCTTTAGGATCTGCTTACGTAATGTAGGCTTCCTTACCAAACTTCAACTTATCATTTAGCTCACCCAACCGGTCGTTGCTACTTGTACGGTTCATGAAGAACTTGTTGCACTGGTCCTGTGTCAACGTAACGTTACGTGTAACATCAAACGTGCAGTTCTCGTGAACGTGATCGTTAAAGTTGTGTTCAAGTTGGAATTTAGAGCAGTCCGTGAGGATCTCGTTGTACTTATCAATGAGCGGCAGCGATTGTAAGCCCGCTTCGCGGCGGTACTCATTAATGTACTCTTGCAACCTGTTAGCAAGGAAAGCATTCTTTTGTTGCTGGGTCATGGTTGCAAAGTCGTACCTTTGCCCAACCTTCTTTAGCACCGCATCGTAAGGCGCTTTTTGCGAGGTTATGCGCTTCCTTTGCGGTTTTCGCGTCAGCCTGTGCCTTTTCTAAGGTTTGCTTCTCTGATTCTAGATCGCTTTCTTTTTTTAGCGAGCTTCTGTTTAGCTTCATCTAAAGCTTTCTTAGCCGTTTCGATGTTCGCGCGAGACTGCGCATCGGCGTTTTTCACTTTTTCGAAAGCTGCCTTGGCGGAAGCTAACTCCTGCTGAGCCTTGGCTTCAGCGTCGTGAGCTGTGGTTATCTCTATCACTTTTCTTGAAGTTTGACAGCTATAAAATTTGTGTAACCCAAATTCAGGACTTTGTACTCAGTGGCTCTTGTGGAAGGTGGAGGGAGTTTGGCGCTCGTTTACTTTCAGAGTGATTGTTTCAGGCTTTTTCGGGAGGCTTTTCAAGGCGGCAAGCTGGTCGGTTTGTGGCGGTAAGTGCTGGGGTGACCGAGTGGAAAGTAGGAGGCGTCAGATGGGGAGCGCGCGCATGCACCACTTACAGCAGGTTACCCACCTCTACCTTATTTTCTACGGGAAAAGTGTAATAATTAGTTTGTTAACGAATGCCTGCACATTGGAGGAAACATGGAACCCGTACAAAATACTTTGCCCGTAACTGGACAGCATTCTTGTTCCTGCGGTAATTCAGATAACGCACTGCCCACTTTGGACGCCACCCAAATTCCACATGCGATCCGCGACGGCTGTATTGGGAGCAATTTCCTCCTTGCAAATTGGAGGATCCATGGCGCTAGTGGCACCGCACAATCCGGTACCTTTATTGGCGCAAGTGCGCGACCAGTTCGGCGACGACATCGAAATTAGCTACCTTTCTGAAGATCCTTGGACCGTCAACTTCGCTCGCGTACACTAATCGGTCACCGCCTGTTCCTGCTGGGAATGGGCGGAATAAACCTAATTGGGGGAATGAGCGCCGACGCACCGTTGTTAGGCGTAGTAGCGCTCCCATTCCTCCCGCTTGGAACCGCCCGATTAGCGGGCACAAACCCGCATGGTTTAGTCATGGTCGTATCTTTTATGGGCACCGCGATTAGTCTAGAGCGCGCTATCGCACTGCGGGCTAAGTGGGCTTTTGGGACACCATTTTTGCTCGGTCTTGACGGAATAGCGTTACTGGGAGGGTGGGCACCGCTGGGACATTTGTTTCAGTTCGAGGGCGCCCTCTTGCTATTTGCTACCTATGTGGCGCTGTGGCAACGTTCGCCAATAACCTTGCTAGCAGTGTTCGGTTTATCAGCAGTAATGCTGGTATTAGCTACCGCCCTGGCGCCATTTTTGACGATTAAACCACTGGTTCCGATGCTGTGTACGTTTTTAGTGGCTACGATCGCGGCGGAACGCGCAGAATTAGCCCAGCTCACTTTGCCAAAAACTAGCGAAAAAGTAATCGCTACACTAGTAGTCGCCTTGGCGTTGGCAGCGGCACTATATTTGGTATTGTCGGTGACCGCCTCTGTTTTTGGCGCCCTCGCCCTCGCCGCTTTAGCACTCTGGCTAGCGGCAAACGATGTGGCAAAAACCAGCATTCGCCGCCCCGGTATTCACCGCTTTATTGGGGCGGCACTACTAATCGGATATTTCTGGTTGCTCATCGCAGCGGGAACGTGGTTAGTGACGGCACTATGCGCTGCAAGAGTGCCCCCACTTGAAGTCGCGGCGCAGATCAACGTTTATGATGTAGTTATCCATAGCGTTTTTGTGGGGTTCGGGTTGTCAATGATAATGGCGCATGCACCGGTTATTTTGCCAGCAGTGATCCACCGCTCGCTGTCAGTTCACCGTCTCGCGTGGGCGCCGTTGTTAGTAATGAATATTGCATTGGCGGTGCGCGTGGGCGGTGATTTCGTGGGTCTAATTGCGCTCTGGCAAGTTGGCGCAGTCCTGATTATTTTCGCCGTGCTGGCATTTTTAGTAAGTTCAATTTATTTTTGCGTAAAAGGGAAACGATGAAACGACGTTCTTCGCTCCGCGACTACACGGCTTTCGTTTGGTTAATTGCTGGTGGCGCGGTACTAATCATGCGTCCTGTGGTGCCGTCTGCGACCTGGTTGATGGTTCACCTGGTCATGCTCGGGGCGCTAACGCATTCGGCGTTTGTTTGGTCGGAATACTTTACGCACGCTATTTTACGCACTCGCGCCACACCCATGCAGGTGCGCCGGGCACGCCAGCGCATAATAGTTCTGATTATTGGCACGCTCCTGGTACTCGTGGGCATACCACTGACCAGTGCTTACGGCGGTGGGCACTTACGGTCTGCGTGGACGATAGTGGCAGCAGGTGCCGGCATTATTATTGCCGCTATTGGGTGGCATACCGTTTTTATTTGGCGGGAATTTACGAGGGCGCTTCCTGGGCGGTTCAATTTTGTTACGCGCTACTATGGCGCGGCATCCCTATTCCTAATTTTAGGTAACATATTCGGGGCGAGCATTTCCTTCGGAGTCGGCGAAGCAACGCAGGCACGTTTGCTGGCAGCCCATTTGGCAGCCAATTTCTTGGGGTGGATTGGACTGACCGTTATAGGCACTTTGATAACGTTTTGGTCTACCATGCTGCGGACCCAAATGGCGCCGCACACCGCCAGATTTTCTGCCCGACTTTTTCCCGTATTCGTGGCCAGCGACCTGACGGTAATCACGGGGGCACTGTTGGGGATGCTACCCCTTGCAGTGGGTGGATTTGCGGTTTATTTGCTGGCATTGGTGGTGTGGGCGAGCACCATGTGGACCCCCCTTCGCAAGGTAAGTTTGCGAGAATTTGCGCCCGCATCAGTGGCGGCAGGTCTGACTTGGGCGGTGGTGGGACTAGGCGGAGTGTTACTGGTCATCTACCGTAGCTCCACCTGGTCAGACTTCGACGCCAACGTGCGCAATCTTAGTCCCATTTTGGTGGCAGGATTCGCCCTCCAACTACTGATCGGCGCCCTTTCGTATCTGATGCCAATGGTTATGGGCGGGGGACCGGCAGTTTCGCGTGCCATGAACACGCAAATGAATCGCTACGGCGTAGCCCGCGTGATCCTCACTAATGCGGGGCTAATCCTGGCGATTACTTTTTCTCACCGCCCCGCCCTCCACATTGCCGGTATAGTCCTGGCAGGAATTGGCTTCCTGGCGTTTTTTAGCGCCACCAAAAGGGCACTTTCCGCATTTATCAAAGCGAAAAAAGAGGCACCCACCAGCGCCACGAAAACTGCTACCGACACATCGCCCTCGGAAAAATCACAAGCACCAACGGCAGGGGAACAAGCAAGCCAGCGTGCAATTGACCGCCGCTGGGGACAGTTGCAGTGGGCGGGCAGCGAAATGATAGGCGCCATCGCAATAATTGCCGTCGTACTGTCGGTAGGGGCAGTGGTTGACCGCGGCGAAATGCCCAAGTTGTTGGTAGTGAGGGCGCCCCTGCCACCGTCACGGTTGCTCCCACTGGGCACACTACGCGCGTAAAAGTGGTGGCTCACGCCATGCGTTTTACGCCCGCCACAATAGACGTACCGGCAGGCGACAACCTGGTAATCGACCTCGAAAATTCAGACTCGGCGCAGGTCCACGATCTGGTAGTAGGCGAAGTTTCCAGTAAACGCTTGTCGCCCGGTGAAAAAACAACCGTAAACGTGGGGGTTCTAAACCAGTCTGTGACTGCACACTGTAGCGTGGTCGGTCACGAAAACATGGGAATGGTGCTACAAATCAAAGTTACGGGACTGAAAAACCAGGTGGTAGGCGGTAGTGAGGGCGGAGAACTCCAGGGTCACCACATGCACCAAATGGGCGGCGGTGCGAACGCTTTGGCTATGCCCCCAGCCGACACCCCACTTTCGACCACGATCGTCCCGGAACTGCCAGCCTTGGGTGAGGAGCGTGTACACAAAATTCGCCTGGAAGCGCGCGAACTGCCACTGGAGGTCGCCCCCGGAGTGTGGCAGCAGCGGTGGACTTTCAACGGACGTTCAGTAGGACCCACTCTGCACGGGCGCGTAGGCGACACATTCGAGGTGACCTTGGTAAACCATGGCACCATGGGGCATTCCTTAGACTTCCATGCGGGAGTCTTGTCGCCAGACGAACCCATGCGCACCATACCACCCGGAAAATCCTTAGTCTATCGTTTTACTGCTCCCCGCGTCGGCATCTGGATGTACCACTGCAGCACCATGCCAATGAGCGCGCACATTGCCGGTGGAATGCATGGCGCTGTAGTAATAGAACCCCCGAACATGCCGCCCGTCGACCATACCTATGTGATGGTGCAATCCGAAATCTACCTGCAAAACGTGGCACGCACCCCCAAAGACGCGCGGGCGGTAGCTGATGCCAAAGTGGGCACAGGCATGCCCGACCGCATGGCGTTCAACGGGATAGCCAACCAATACGACCAAAAACCCTTGCAAGTGCGACCGGGCGAACGCGTACGCGTATGGGTCCTAGATGCCGGTCCTAACCGTGCCAGCGCATTTCACGTTATCGGCACCCAATTCGACGTGACCTGGACCGAGGGCATCTACGGGGTAAACCGGCAAGTGGGCGTGGGAGCCCAAATGCTGCCCCTATTGCCCGCCCAAGGCGGTTTTGTGGAAATGACCTTCCCGCAGCCGGGCCACTACGCTTTTGTCAGCCACATTATGAGCGATGCCGAGCGTGGCGCACACGGGACCTTCCTGGTGCGCTAGGCGTCCTCGAAAAACACCGTGGACGAAGACGAAAATGCACGTTGATTTTCGTTATTTTCCGCTAATTTGTGCTATTTTCTTGAATCAGAAAGAAGGATTTGATAAACGATGTATGTGAACGTTGTTGAGGTTACTGATCTGGGCAGCGACGCTGGCTTGTCACTGTTGAATTTGTATGCCGAAAACTTCGAGGTTTCTGAAAAAATTCCCCTCACAGACATTGACGCGTTGATAAAAAGTGGCAGTGGGCATGTGCTTGCTTTTTTCGACGAGGGCGAAGGCGAACCTGTCGCTGGTGCGTTCGTAATTTTGGACTCCACATACCTTTACATCGCCTTCCTGGCAGTGGCGTCTGGGCATCAAGGACGCGGTTATGGCACAAAAGCGTTGGAATTGCTGGAAGAAAAATATGCGGGTCGGACGTGCGTCCTCGAAATTCAAAGTCCCACCGTGGAATCTGGCAACCACCGGCAAAGGATCCGCCGGGCAGAATTTTACAAGCGTGCCGGGTTTGAATTTGCGCCATTTTCCGCCGACGAACAGGGCGGTATATACGACTTTATGGTGCGCGGAGGTACCGTGTCGCTGCCGCAAATGCAAGAATTTTTGGAACGCGCGGTGGGACCGGAGAGGCTACGGCAGTGGCACATGCGGTTTTTCTGCCGTTAAGCTGACGCTGATTCTTCGGACTGTGGCATCCGTTCCAAAACTACTACCGACCGGTTGCAAATACTCATTTTTTGCTGCGCCGTAAACGTTTTCCCTGTGTACTCTTCTTTCGTGTCGAGGACGCACCCCCACTTTTGCCCATAGCTGGGGGAGGGTAATGCGAACTGGACGTCCTCAGGAGCGGCATTAAACAGCACTAAAAAGTCAGAATCGACTATTTCGTCCCCTGCCGGATCAACATAATTGAACGTGTCACCGTTTAGGAAAAACATTATTCCGCGGGCAGACTCTTCTTGCCAAGATTCCGGCGTCATCAGCTGCCCCTCCGGCGTGAACCACTCGATCTCTGGGTGGTGGTCGTCTCCAGTTTGCCCACTAAAATAGGCACGTCGTCGAAACACCGGGTGGGACTTACGCAAAGCGATAGCGCGCTTTGTGAAGTCCAAAAGGTCGCGGGCGTCCTCGTCAAAATTCCAATTCATCCATGCGGTTTCATTGTCCTGACAATATACGTTGTTATTGCCGCCTTGGGTGCGCGCAACTTCATCACCATGACTGAGCATGGGCACGCCTTGACTGATCATCATAGTGGCAATGAAATTTTTCCGCTGTCGCGCCCGCAACTGGCGAACCTGCGGATTATCCGAAGGTCCTTCCGCGCCACAATTCCACGAACGGTTATTGGACTCACCGTCCGCATTACCTTCGCCATTGGCTTCATTATGTTTTTCGTTGTAAGAAACTAAATCGTTCAACGTAAAACCGTCATGTGCGGTAACAAAATTGATAGAAGCAGTAGGATTGCGCCCATCGTCCTGATATAAATCCGAAGACCCTGAAAGGCGCGTACCAAATTCGGCTAATGTAGAATAATTGCCCCGCCAAAAATCGCGCACATTATCCCGATATTCCCCATTCCATTCCGCCCAAAGCGGCGGAAACTCACCTACATTATATCCGCCTCGCCCCACATCCCAGGGTTCCGCAATCAGTTTCACCCTATTTAAAACCGGGTCTTGATGAATCAGATTAAAGAACGCAGAGAGCTGGTCGACCTCGTCAAATTGGCGTGCCAAAGTAGAAGCCAAATCGAACCGGAACCCATCCACGTGCATTTCTTCAACCCAGTACCGCAACGAGTCCATAATCAGTTGCAATACCGCAGTCGAGCGCATTAACAACGAGTTTCCCGTACCCGTAGTGTCAAAATAATGTGCCTGATCGCCATCTACCAGTCGGTAGTATGCCGCGTTATCAATACCCCGGAAAGACAGCGTCGGACCCATATGGTTTCCCTCCGCTGTATGGTTATAAACAACGTCTAAAATAACTTCAATGCCGGCACTGTGTAGTGCCTTAACCATTTGCTTGAATTCCTGGACTGCACCTGCTGCACCAGTAGAAGAATAAGTGTTTTGAGGTGCGAAAAAACCAATAGTATTGTAACCCCAGTAGTTCGATAATCCCTTTTCTTGCAAATATGAATCGTTAACAAACTGGTGTACTGGCATTAATTCCAGAGCATTAATTCCCAAGTCTTTTAAATAATTAATGGTAGCGGGATGTCCAATGCCAGCATACGTACCCCGAATATCTCCTGGCACGTCCGGGTTTAAATGCGTCAAACCTTTTACATGCGCTTCGTAAATAATCAATTCGTCATTTGGCACCAACGGAGGGCGATCATGCCCCCAATCAAAATATGGTGAAGTAACCAACGAAACCATGGTGTGTCCGAAAGAATCTTCGGTATTGCGCCGCGAAGGATTGGCGAAATCGTAGGAATACATCGCGTTGGAAGTGTCCACTTGACCGCAAATAGTACGCGCGTAAGGGTCTAACAAAAACTTATTGGGGTCACACCTGTGCCCAGCAGACGGATCGTAAGGACCGTAGACGCGGTAACCGTACTGCGTACCAGGCGCAACTGTTGGCAAATAACAGTGCCACACGCCGTTATCACATTCTGCTATATTGATGCGGTTTTCCTGACCGTCATCGCTTAAAAGACATAGCTCCACCTTGTCGGCAATGGAACTGTATAACGCAAAATTCGTACCCACACCGTCATAATGGGCACCAAGCGGGTAGGGGCGACCAGGCAAAATTTTCATGCTTCTAGGTTCTCACGTTTGCTGTAATAAGTCGTTTTTATGGGTAGTTTCCGCGTTTCCGCAGGAAACGACCGTAAAAAGAGTATGAACACTGCTACCGGTGGGCCATACTGGATTCGAACCAGTGACCTCTTCCGTGTGAAGGAAGCGCGCTACCTCTACGCCAATGGCCCGGCGCTTAGAAACTTTAGCAAGGAAATTGCTCTGTTGGCAATTTGGACGGTAACGGTAACGGGAAATTTCGTGAAGGGGCTGCTATACCGGGGTTTTCGTGCTGAAACTGTGGTGAATAAGCGATATGGCGTCCTCGAGGGTGCCCACCCCGGACAAAATTTCGCTAGTGAAGGGTCTCACTTGCTTTTTGTTTTGGATAGGTTCAGAAATTCTGATAATGTTCATTGCGCACAAAGTGCAACGCGGATGTGGCTCAGTTGGTAGAGCATCACCTTGCCAAGGTGAGGGTCGCGGGTTCGAATCCCGTCATCCGCTCGGGCGATTGGCGCAGCGGTAGCGCACTTCCTCGACACGGAAGGGGTCGCTGGTTCGAATCCAGTATCGCCCACCATTTTTCAAATAGATCACTTTTATGGATTTTGTGTTCGTTTTCCCGTGCCTAACGTTGCCAAACTGCAGTTTCAGTTTTGCGATGTGGCTATAGCAGGCGTTTTGGAATGTGTGTAAGGGTAGGTGATCGCGCTGGCTGGGTGGGGTGTTTGATGGCCCCGCAATATACGTCTTCGCGTGCCTTCGTTTGCGTAGCAACGCGCTCTGCACATAGAAGTAATGCCGGGGTAGCGGTAGGGGAACGTTTCCTAAGATTGGAAATTAGACGAGCATGTGGCAGAGCACGCGCGAAATTGAGTGAGAGCATCCCCACAGCTGTTTCGCGTGCCGATTCTGGCGAAATAGTCATTTTTGGGCAGGTGAGAGCTATTTTTTGAAGTCGGTTTCCAGATTTGCTGAAATCGCGCTTTTATGGCTAGACTGTTTCTTGTCCTTGCGGATGTGGCTCAGTTGGTAGAGCATCACCTTGCCAAGGTGAGGGTCGCGGGTTCGAGTCCCGTCATCCGCTCCAGGGAACCAGTGGTTCCTAAACCTGGGTGGGTTGGCCGAGAGGCGAGGCAGCGGCCTGCAAAGCCGTATACACCGGTTCGAGTCCGGTACCCACCTCGGGCGATTGGCGCAGCGGTAGCGCACTTCCTCGACACGGAAGGGGTCACTGGTTCGAATCCAGTATCGCCCACAGTAATCCCAGCAGTGCTGGGACTTTTTTGTACCAGCTGCAAAAAAGGTATTCACCGCTACAGCAAAGGCAAAAACGTGGATTTCACTCCAGTAATCATCGGTGGCGATATCGGTTCTTACGCGCTGGCGCGCGAACTATTCGAGGCATACCAAGTACACTCCGTAGTGGTTTCGCCTGCTCCCGCTCCGGTCGTCTCAAAATCAGTGTTCTGCAAAGTGATTGCCGGCCACAGCACCCGCAGCACAGAGGAACTGGCAACTCTCTTCCACGAAATTGAACGGGAACACCCAGGTAAACTGCTCATCCTCACAAATTCTGACCTATACGCCGAGCTCCTTTCAGCATTAAAAGAAGCGGCGCCCTCGAACTGGATTATTCCTTTCGCTGATGTGGACGTAGTGAAACGGGTTTCCGACAAAGTCCAATTCAACCAAATTTGTGCCGAACTGGATATTCCATACCCACGCAGTGAAATCGTCTCTTTCCCGCACCAAGGACCAGTAGAAGCGACACAAATTGCCTTTCCTGTGGTAGCGAAAACTGCCAGTGGGGCAGCATACGCCAATGTCAGTTTCGCAGGCAAAAAGAAGATTTACTTCATCGAGTCCCAGACAGAACTGGACGCGCTGTGGGAAAACCTGCAGAGCGCGGGTTACGAGGGCGATTTCCTGGTCCAAGAGCTCATTTATGGCGACGACACCGCCATGCGTTCCATTACTGCGTACGTGGATTCTGCGGGCGCAGTAACGATGATAGGTTCTGCGAGGGTGCTGCTAGAAGATCACCTGCCCACCATGATAGGCAACCCGGTAGCAATGATTACCGAAGAATTTCCGGAACTGTGGCAAGACGCGAAGCGTTTCCTGAAAGCCACCAATTACAGGGGTTTCGCCAACTTTGATGTGAAGGTCGATGCCCGCACCGGGCGCGCCGTGTTCTTTGAAGTTAATACTCGTATTGGGCGCAATTCGTACTACTTGGCGGCGGGCGGAATGAATCCGATGCGTCCTTTAGTTGAAGATTTGGTTCGAGGGCGTCGCCTTGCTCCCAAACAGCTCACTAACGAAATCTTGTACTCCCTGGTGCCCATTCCGCTGCTGCTTCGGTATGTCGCCGACCCGCAACTTCGCACCCGCATTAAAAAACTGGTGCGGAACCGAAAAGTGTTCGACCCAACCCTCAGCCCGGTCGAACGCTCGCTTTCGCGCCGCCTTACTTTGGCATTGCAAAAACTTAACCAATATCGCAAATTTGCGAAACACTACAAGAAGGCAACTGAAACATCTTTTTAGAATGAGGTCGATTAAGACGATGACGTGTTTGCGTCAAGTTACGCCTGCCGAGTTCGCGAACAGTGCGCGTGCGGTCGGCGTGAATCTGCCGATTGAACAAACAGATGCGTGGGATCGCTTTGATACAGAAAGTGGGCGCCGTCCTTGGGGTAAATTCCTCTATTTTTCCGAGGACGGACGCCTCCTAGCCCTCATTTCCCTGACAAAGTACCGGGTGCGAGGCATAGCGTACTTGTGGGCGCGGACCGGTCCGGTGTGGACGGAAAACCGACCGGGCGTCCTCGAAGAACAAAAACTAGTAAAAGCACTGTTAGCATACGTACATCGCCAGGACAAAACCGTAGTATTTGTGCGTTTACACACTTGGGCGCCGCTGGACAATTCGCGTCCTATCATCCAATTCATTGCCCACAACCGCACAGTTACAGTTGACCTGAGCGGAACGGAAGAAGAAATATTTGCCAATATGCGTCCAGGGGGTAGGCGCAATATCCGCAAGGCGCTGCGACAAAAAGATCTGTACGTGCGTGAATACCAGGACATAAACTCCCACAAATTTGGTGAACTTTACGCCGTATTGCAAGAAACGGCCGTGCGTGGCAAGTTCGGGATTCATCCGTTGAATACTTACATGCGGATGCTCACCGCATTGGGGTCAACACACTGCCGCATATTTGTAGCCGAGCGCGGTGGCGTGCCCCTGGCGTGGGCAATGGTTACAGTCAGCGGCAGTGAAGGCGTTTACTATTATGGTGCTTCTAGCCCCACTGGGCACAAACTTTACGCTGCAGACCTGCTGCATTGGCAAATAATGCGCACCCTTAAAGCTGAGGGAGTGCGCACATACGACTTCATGGGAATTGCTTCAGAAATGGCCCCCACTCTGAAAGGCGTTACCCAATTTAAACGCAAATTTGCGCGCGATATTACCGAAGTAGCGCCCCCACGAGACTACCCAATCTACGGTCGCATATTTGCAAGCATGGAGCAGGCGCATCATTTTATTCAGAAAATGCGCCGATTCTTTCGCGCACATTTCTAGGACGTCAAAAACGCTTGTAGACTTTAAGGAAATCGACAACAAAAGGAGAAACTGGTGAGTTTGATCAAATGCACCGTATCGGGCGAACTGCGTGAAATTGAAGCGGGAACGACAGGGCTCGACCTTTGGGGCAAAGATCGAACTACCGTGGCCATGAAAGTGGATGGGGTAGCCAAAGACCTTGTCACCACCATTAACGATGGCGACGTCCTCGAACCGATTACTACCGCTTCCGAAGAAGGGCTGGCAATTTTACGGCACTCTTGCACTCACGTCCTTGCCCAATCCGTCCAAGCCATTAACCCGCAAGTCAACTTGGGAATCGGACCGCCTATCACGGACGGTTTTTACTACGATTTCGGCAATATTGAGCCATTCACGCCCGAAGACCTAAAAAAGTTAGAAAAGGCGATGGCAAAAATCGTCAAAGAAAACCAGACCTTCCGTAGGCGGGTTGTCAGTGCTGAAGAGGCAGAAAAGGAATTAGCAGACCAACCTTACAAACTGGAACTTATCGGTCTAAAAGGCGGGGTTGACGAACACGCTGAGGGCGCCTCTGTGGAAGTTGGTGGCAGCGAACTAACCATTTACGACAACGTGCGTCGAAACGGCGAAGTGGCGTGGAAAGATCTGTGCCGCGGACCGCACGTTCCCTCCACAAAGTATTTAGGGAACGGCTTCGCCCTCACCAAATCGTCTGCAGCCTATTGGCGCGGAAACCAAAACAACGACGGTTTGCAACGCGTTTACGGGACCGCTTGGGCCAGTAAAGACGATTTGAAGGAATACTTGCACCGCCTCGAAGAAGCCGCGAAACGCGACCACCGAAAGTTGGGCGTAGAACTGGACCTGTTTTCCTTCCCGGACGAATTAGGTTCTGGACTGGCAGTATTCCACCCCAAAGGCGGGATTGTTCGCACCGAAATGGAAGAATATTCGCGCCAGCGGCACATTGCCGCCGGGTACGATTTTGTGAACACCCCGCACATTACCAAGGGGCAATTGTACGAAGTATCTGGCCACTTAGATTGGTACAAGGACGGCATGTACCCGGCCATTCACATGGACGAAGAACGCGACGCCGAAGGCAATATCACTAAAGCCGGGCAGGACTACTATCTAAAGCCCATGAACTGCCCCATGCACAACCTTATTTATAAAGCCCGAGGACGCAGCTACCGCGATTTGCCATTGCGGCTGTTCGAATTTGGTACCGTGTATCGCAACGAAAAATCCGGTGTGATTCACGGTTTGACACGGGCACGCGGTTTCACTCAGGACGACGCCCACATATACTGCACGCGCGAACAAATGAAAGACGAACTGACCAGTTTGCTGAAGTTCGTCCTCGACTTGTTACGAGACTACGGGTTGGACGATTTCTATTTGGAGCTTTCCACAAAAAACCCGGAAAAGTACGTTGGTGATGACGAAACTTGGGAAGAAGCCACCAATGTTTTGGCAGATGTGGCTACCGCTTCGGGGCTGACTTTGGTGCCAGATCCAGAAGGCGCGGCGTTCTACGGTCCGAAAATTTCGGTACAAGCCAAGGATGCCTTGGGGCGCACGTGGCAAATGTCGACTATCCAGCTAGATTTCCAGTTGCCAGAACGTTTCGACCTGGAATACCAGGACGCTGATGGTACCCGTAAACGTCCGGTGATGATTCACCGTGCCCTGTTCGGGTCTATCGAACGCTTCTTTGGGGTGCTCACTGAACACTATGCGGGCGCTTTCCCGGCGTGGCTGGCACCAGTTCAGGTACGTCTGGTTCCCGTTGCGGAAGCTTTCTACGATTACATGCAAGGGGTAGCGGACAAATTGCGCGCCGCTGGCATCCGCGTCGAAGTGGACCTTTCCAGCGACCGCTTTAGCAAGAAAATTCGCAATGCTGCCAAGGAACGGGTCCCATTCGTCCTCATTGCCGGGGGCACGGATGCGGACGCGGGCGCAGTGTCGTTCCGTTACCGGGGCGGTAAACAAAAGAACGGTGTCCCACTTGAGGACGCTGTTACCGAAATCATCGAGGCGGTAAGGACCCGCAGAAATGACATCTGAATTTGAAGATGCGCGCACATTAGTGGGGGTTCCCGACGCGTTTTCGCGTATGTGGACCCCTCATAGGATGGCTTATATTTCTGGGGATGCCCGCCCACAGGACGAATCCGTTTCGCAATGCCCGTTCTGCGCTGCACCAGATAAATCTGACGAGGATGCCCTTATAGTTCACCGTGGACGTACCTGTTATGTAATTATGAATTTATTTCCATATAACAGTGGGCATCTGTTAGTTTGCCCGTATGAACACATGCCACTGTATACGGATTTGAGCCCACAGGCGCGCGCTGAATTTGGGGAATTGACTGCCGCAGCCATGCGCGTTTTGCAGGCTTCAGCTTCACCGCATGGATTTAATTTGGGTATGAACCAAGGGGCAGTTGCGGGTGCCGGAGTAGCCGGACATTTGCATCAGCACATTATTCCACGGTGGTCTGGGGACACTAACTTTTTCCCACTGGTGGCAGGCGTAAAAGCTATTCCGGAAATGCTCAGCGACGCCCGCAGGCGTTTGGCGAAAGCGTGGGGAGATGCTGGGTGAGCACGGTCGTGGCGTAGCTAAAGCTGTCTTGACCCCGGTTGCGCAGGTCGCAAAAAAGCTTGGTTTGACCCCAAATATGCTGACCGTGGGGGGAACCATGGTCACGGTAGTGGCGGCGTTCGCGCTGATTCCCACAGACCATTTAGGTTGGGCGGCACTGGCGTTGTCTATTATTTTGGCAGCTGATTCTTTGGATGGCACTTTGGCCCGCCTGACGGGCAAAACCAGCCAGTTCGGGGCTTTCTTGGATTCTACTTTGGACCGTATTGCCGATGGTGCCGTGTTCGGTTCGTTGACTGCGTGGGCGGCACTGCATTTGCAAGGGGGCGCGCAGGTTGTGGGTATTTTTGCGGGAATTGCTGCGAGCGTGTTCGCGGCGACTGTACCGTATGCGCGTGCCCGCGCCCAGAACATCGGGGTGGATGCGGCGAAAGGCATAGCGGAAAGAACTGACCGCTTAGTAATAGTGGGGATTGGCGCAATTTTATACGCATTTACGGGACATGCCTGGATGGTAGTGGCTGGATTGGTAATAGTCGCGCTGCTATCACTGATTACGGTAATTCAACGCATATTAGTGACCTGGACAAATGCGAATGAATAGATACCGTCTAATACTAAAAATATTGTCTTTGTTTCCCAGAACGAGGACGCTTGCGCGCGTTGCGGCTAAACTAGCGATCGCGACCGGGCTGCCAAATATGGCACAGTTACGTCGAAATTTAGGGGTTTTTGGCGAGGACGATGCGGCTGGCGCGTTAGAAAAATACTATTATTACTTTTCCCAATTAGGTCCCCTGGAAAATTATTCGCCTACGCAAATTCGCGCCCAAGTGATACCGAAAATTCCGTACTCGTTTTATACGCATTTGCAAGATGGTCCGGTGGTGTGCGCCATGGCGCATTGCGGCAATTGGGATTTGGCAGCATACTGGGCAAATTTAGAATTGGCACCAGTAACCACAGTCGCAGAGGTGGTGCAACCGACCGCGCTTTTTGAAGAGTTCGTGCGCCTACGCAACCAAGCAAATATGACTATCATTCCGGCCACAAAAGGGGCGTTCCAACGCTTGAAAGCATCCCTTGGATCATCCCCCCAAGTGGTGCCCTTACTGGCAGACAGGGACATTACCGGCAGTGGAATTGAAGTGGACTTAGGCGGACAGCGCGCATTGGTTGCTGCCGGTCCCGCCGCCCTCGCCAATGACTTGCACCGCCCCTTGTACGTTATTTACATGAAGGAAGTGCCGTTAGGAAAAGCACGCGCGAGTCTTGCGGGCACTACTGTCGGCTACCAGTTAGAGGTGCGCGGCCCCATTCCCACCGGCTCGGTCCCAGAGCAGACTCGGGTGTGGGCACAGGTATTGTCCGAAATGATAGGGGAAAGCCCCACGGATTGGCACATGCTGCAACCGGTTTTTGTTGACGACTTAGACCCGCAGCGTTTGGCACGGGCGCGAAAACGGGCGGGCACATGAAAATAGGCATTGTTTGCCCCTATAGTTTCGACGTCGACGGCGGAGTGCAGGTACACGTGCGAGACCTGGCAACGGAATTGCGGCGGCGCGGTCACGATGTGCAGATTCTTGCGCCAGGGCGCAGTACCTTTCCGGGTTTTACCAGCGCAGGCAAGGCAATTCCAGTAACTTTCAACGGCTCAGTTGCGCGCCTATCGCTTTGGCCCCACGGCAACCGGGTGGTGCGCCAGTGGCTTTCCGAGGGCGCCTTCGACATTTTGCACGTACACGAACCTTTTAACCCGTCGCTGTCACTAGCAGCCATAAAGCAATCTCGTTGTCCTACTGTAGCTACTTTTCATTCCAATATTGCCCGTTCACGCACCCTGCAATTATCAGCACCTGTACTGGGGGACGCCTTTCGCAAAATTGATGTTTGCATAGCTGTTTCTAAAGAAGCACGCCGCACTGTCGTAGACCACTACGGTGGGGACGCCATAATAGTGCCAAATGGGGTTAACACGACCACATTCGCCCACCCGGTGACGGATGTCATGCAGGGGCAAGGTGTGCCCGTTTTCTCCTTCCTGGGTCGTTTAGACGAAGAACGCAAAGGCGCAGCCGTCCTCGCCGCCGCAATTCCGCTGGTAGCAGGCCGATTGCCCGCAGCAAAGTTTTATTTCGCCGGGCGGGGGGACACGGGTGAACTACAACAGTCACTGCGCGATCAGCCGGTAACTTTTTTGGGTGAAGTATCCGAATCTGAAAAAGTTTCTCTGCTGGCGGGTTCCACCGCCTACATTGCGCCACAGACCGGTGGGGAGTCCTTCGGAATTGTGCTCATTGAAGCAATGGCGGCCGGGACGGCAGTAATCGCCTCAGATTTGCGAGCCTTCACCGATGTTATGCAATCCGATGGCGGACTGGCGTTTCACACGGGCGACAGCCGGGATCTAGCAGAAAAAATGATCCGGTTAGCACAGGACGATAGGTTGCGCAGTTCTCTGGTGCAGCGAGGCTTGCAACGGGCAGCAGAATTCGATTGGCAAAACGTTACCGATAAGATCGAACTGATTTACCACACATGGTTGGAGCGCAGGTGATAACTGCACTTGTAATAGCACTGGTGGTAGTGCTTTTCGTTGCCATAGTTGCAATTCGACGCGCACGCGTCCTCGACTCCTACCACCGGCGCCTGGAAAAAAGCGAGCGGCTTTTGGAATTAGCACTGGCTAGGCGTGCGGGAGCCGCAGTGGCATTGGCACGCTCTGCCGCATTAGAACCGCAACGCGCAAAAGCGCTGCTGCGTGCGGCCCAAGCCCCCGAGAAGACCGCCACTTTCACCGCCAAAATGCTTTGCGAAACCGAACTTTCAGCCCAGATAGACGGCGCATTAGCCGAACTGCAGACCCGCGAGGGCGTCCTCGTAAAAGAACTGAAAGTGAGATGCCTGCAAACGAAATATATTAGAACCATGCACAACGCCACCGCAGTCAGATGTAAACAGTTAGAAAATACGCGCCTTGCCCGGTGGTTGAAACTGAGCGGGAGCGTAAAAACCCGAACAGCGAATTTTGCGGATACAAATGAATGAATGGAAACAGGGCGAGGACGGCATTTGGACTCGGCATGCGGCGCGCATAATTATTATTTCGAGGTCGAACCACACTTTGGTTATGGAAGGGCACGATAAAGACGAACCCGGCAGACACTGGTTATTCACAGTAGGCGGGGGAATAATGACAGGGGAAACCCCCACGGCTGCGGCTGTGCGCGAACTGACAGAAGAAGTAGGCATGCGGGTGCCCCAGACACAGTTGGTAGGTCCAGTAGTGCGGCGCGTGGGAATATTCGACTTCAAAGCCCGCACTTGTCGCCAGTACGAACAATTTTTCCTGCTGCACGTAGATGCGCCATTTACCCCGAAAGAGGAAGGCTGGACCGAAACAGAAAGCAACGTCCTCGACGGAGCAAAATGGTTGACGCCAACCGAATTGCGCAACCAAAAAATTGCCGTGTATCCCCCGGAACTGCCCGATTTGGTAGAAAAATGGAGTAAGACCTGGGACGGAGAAGTGGTTATCCTGGAAGACACAGGCAGGTAAAATTTTCGCTAACACTGCAATTTCGTTAAAATGCAAGTCGAAAAAGAATTTTAGAAAGGCAAACAATGTCGGGACACTCTAAGTGGGCAACCACCAAGCATAAGAAGGCGGCGATTGACGCCAAGCGCGGCAAACTCTTTGCTCGCCTCGTAAAAAACATTGAGGTGGCGGCACGTACGGGTGGCGGCGACCCCGCAGGCAACCCGTCACTTTACGATGCCATTCAAAAAGCGAAGAAAAACTCGGTTCCAGGCGACAATATTGAACGCGCAGTAAAACGCGGCAGTGGTGAAGAAGCCGGCGGTGCCCACTGGGAAACCATCATGTACGAAGGCTACGGTCCAGCCGGGGTTGCGTTCTTGGTGGAATGCCTGACTGATAACAAGAACCGGGCGGCGTCGGACGTGCGCGTAGCTTTCAGCCGCAACGGGGGAAATTTGGCTGATCCTGGTTCGGTGTCCTACCTGTTCTCGCGTAAAGGCGTCGTAGAAGTTACTAAGGGCGAAGGCGTTGACGAAGACACCATTTTGATGGCAGTTTTGGATGCGGGCGCCGAAGAAGTTAAAGACGAGGGCGAAAACTTCGACATTGTTTGCGAACCAAACGACCTGGTAGCAGTGCGTAAAGCACTGCAGGAGGCAGGTCTGGACTATAACTCTGCAGAAGTCCAGTTTGTTGCCTCTACTTTGGTTGATGTTGATGTGGAAGGTCTAAAGAAGAACTTTCGCCTGATTGACGCCTTGGAAGATTCGGATGACGTGCAAAACGTCTACACCTCAATGAACGTCACCCCTGAAATTCACGCAGAATTCGCAGCCGAAGAGGGCTAATGCGCATTTTGGGCATTGACCCAGGTATTACGCGGTGCGGAATTGGCATTATCGATTCAATGCCAGACCGCACCGCAAAGCTTGTTCATGTCGAGGTCGCCCGCAGCGCCGCAAATTTGGCGTGGCAATTTCGCCTAAAAAAGATTGGGGACGCGATTGCCGCTGCGATTCGTGTGTACGAACCGGAAATTATGGCTATTGAGCGGGTTTTCGCACACGATAATTTACAGTCAGTAACAACTACCATGCAGGTCATGGGCGTGGCGATGTATGTGGCTGCCAGCGCTGGCTTACCTGTAGCCATCCATACGCCCAGCGAAGTGAAGTCGGCTGTTACGGGGTCTGGGACCGCAGGTAAAGCCCAGGTGCAAGAAATGGTAAAACGCATCTTGGGGCAGCGGAAAGTGATACGACCTGCAGATGCTGCGGATGCCCTCGCAATTGCAATTACTCACGCTTGGCGGGGGACAGGTATTGCTGGGGAAACTTCTGATTCGACAGTTTCGGTGTCGCTGTCTGGAAAAGTCAGTTCCCGTACCCAGCTGACTCCGGCACAGCAGCAGTGGGCACAGGCGGCAGCCCGCATACGCCAGACGGGCGCAGTCGATCCGCGCCGCCAAAAACCCCGGAAAAACTGATATCGTACAAGTGTTCGATTATGGGAGGTGGAATGATCGGTTCTGTGTCGGGAACAGTCGCATCTATTGGCGCTGATTTTGCATTAGTTGAGGTCGGTGGGGTGGGGTTGGTAGTTTCTGCTCCCCAGAAAACGCTGCTGGAATTGCGATTAGGCAGTACCGTCCGCCTGTTTACTTCACTGGTTGTTCGCGAGGACGCCCTTACGCTTTACGGTTTTGCAAACGAGGACGAAAAGAACGTTTTTGAGGTGCTGCAAAGAACGAAGGGGATTGGGCCGCGCCTAGCGCTCGGTGCTCTCGACACTTTGGAACCTGACCAGTTGCGCCTTGCCTTGGCAAATAAAGACGAAAAGCTGCTAGTGAAAATTCCCGGTGTGGGAAAGCGTACGGCACAGCGCATGATACTGGAAATTGCTGACAAGTTAGGTCCGGCAACAGCGACCGCGATTGCGCGCCCTTCCAGTGGAATCAGCGCCGAAGTGGTTGCTGGTTTGGTCCAATTGGGGTGGCATGAAAGTGCTGCTGAGGCGGCGGTTAGTATGCACGATGACGGTCACCAGGATGCGTCCTCGTTATTGCGTTTGGCGTTACAAACTTTAGGGAAGCACAATGGATGAACGGATTGTCACCCCGCAGGCGTACGAAAGTGAAGTGACGGCTGAAGCTGCGTTGCGGCCAAAATCGTTGGCGGAGTTCGTGGGGCAGCAAACGGTCCGTAGCCAGTTGCAGTTGGTGTTGGATGCGGCGCGGCGGCGTGGAACTACGGTCGATCACGTGCTGTTTTCGGGGCCGCCGGGGCTGGGGAAAACTACCTTGGCAATGATTATCGCCCAGGAAATGGGGACTTCGTTGCGGCTAACATCCGGACCAGCCATTCAACATGCTGGCGATTTGGCGGCAATTTTGAGTGCTCTGCAAGAGGGCGATGTGCTGTTTATCGACGAAATTCACCGTTTGTCGCGAACTGCCGAAGAAATGTTGTACCTAGCAATGGAAGACTTTCGCGTGGATGTAGTGGTGGGAAAGGGACCGGGGGCTACTTCCATTCCTTTGGCATTGCCGCCTTTCACGGTGGTGGGGGCAACTACGCGTGCAGGTTTGTTGCCGGCTCCGTTACGGGACCGTTTTGGTTTTACCGGGCACTTGGAATATTACGAAACTGCGGAGTTAGTGCTAGTTGCCAAACGTTCGGCGGCGCTTTTAGGAATGGCACTTTCCGAGGACGCCGCTTGCGAATTGGCTTCGCGGTCGCGGGGTACGCCGCGGATTGCGAACCGTCTACTGCGCAGAATGGTGGACTATTCCCAGGTCCATGAACAGCCTTTGAACTTGCAGACGGCGCACGCCGCTTTAGATTTGTTCCAGGTTGATAAGCGCGGTTTGGACCGCCTCGACCGGGCGGTATTAGAGACCATGTGTAAGCGCTTTGGGGGCGGTCCGGTGGGGCTAACAACTTTGGCGGTGTCTGTTGGGGAGGAAGCCGAAACCATAGAGACCGTTGCAGAGCCGTACCTGGTGCGCGAAGGTTTCATTATCCGGACACCCAGAGGACGTATGGCAACGCCAAGTGCATGGCAGCACTTAGGGCTTAAACCCGCCCACGAGGATGAAACTTTACTGTAATTCTTAGAATCTTACAGGTAACCATTACAATCGAAGAGTTACCGGAATCGAAGTGAGGAAAAATTGGATCCGATTACAATCATTTTGATCATGGTCGCTTTTTTGGCGTTCATGATGTGGAGTTCTTCTCGTGCGCGCAAAAAGCAGCAGGAGCAGCAAAAACGGATCCAGTCCTCCTTGGAACCGGGAACATGGGTTCGCACTATTGGTGGGCTTTACTTGCGTTTCGTGGACCGCGACGGGGACGTCCTCGTACTGGAAACACCGGAAGGGCACGAACTGTTTTTTGCGGCCCGTGCCGTAGTAGGTCCTGAAGAGCCGCCTTTTGCGGTAGTTCCCGAGGACGGTGGCGCGGCTGACACCGAGGCGAAAGTCGATTCTGCAACTGACTCGCAGGACTCGGTGGATGCGCTAGTTAGCGGCAAAGAGAACCCAGAAAATACCGAAAAGTAATGCGCTGGTAGCGCTAAAGGAAGAACTGTGGCCAACAAAACAAAACGGTACCGGCCGAAGCGAGTGCTTGCCACGCTGACAGTGGTTATTTTGCTGCTCGCGCTGTCTCTCGGCGTTGGAATGTTCCGTAAAAAAACTGATGGGATTCCCGACCTGGCATTGGACTTGGAGGGCGGCACCCAATTGATTTTGACTCCTAAAGCAGAGAAGGGGGCGGCGCGGGCGACTGTCACCCAGGAGGATCTGGATCAAGCGATCTCGATTATCCGTCAACGCGTGGACGCTTCTGGTGTTGCTGAAGCAGAGATTACTTCTGCGGGTGGACAAAACATTATGGTGTCACTGCCGGGTCAACCAAGCGAAGAGACGTTAGATTTGGTGCGTTCTTCCGCTCAGCTCGATTTCCGTCCGGTAATTCAAATTGGGGCACCGAGGGCAATTAGCGCGGCGGACGTGAAGAAGGATTCCCCGGAAGGAAAAGCAGCTGAACAAGCCAAAGGCGATCCCAAAGCGTTGGCTATGCAATTAGCCGACACTAACCATGATGGCAAGCTTTCCGAGGAATTGGCGGGTAAACCGGCGAATAATTCCGACCAGGCATATGTCAGCGAGAAAGTTCTCTTTGACTTCCTCACGATGGATTGTAAAAAGAAAGAAAACCGTCAGGGCGGCAGCGCTGGGGATCCCAAAAAACCGCTAGTTGCCTGTGCGCAAGATGGCACCCAAAAGTACATTTTGGGTCCGGTAGATGTGCCCGGTACCGACATTGCACAAGCCGATTCGGGCATGCAGCACACCCAAAACGGCGGTTCCACCGGCGTATGGGAAGTCGCTTTGCAGTTCAACCGTGAAGGTACTGACAAGTTTGCGGAAGTTTCCAAACGGCTCATCGGTTTCCAACAAAGTGACCCGGCGCGAAACGCGTTCGCAATCGTCCTCGACGGATTAGTAGTGTCCGCCCCGCGTATGCAGGCCACGATCAACGATGGGCGCGCCTCCATTACTGGCAGTTTCACGCAGGCCAGTTCGGCCGCGTTGGCGAACCAATTGAAGTTCGGTTCGCTGCCCCTAAACTTTGAGGTTCAGTCTGAACAACGCATTTCCCCAACACTGGGTACCGACCAACTGCGGTGGGGCATTATTGCGGGCATTATCGGTTTGGCGTTAATCGCCTTGTACTTGCTGTGGCAATACCGGGGGCTGGGAATGCTGGCAATCGGGTCGCTGCTGGTTGCGGCACTGTTGGTATACCTGACAATTGCAGTGTTGTCCTGGGGGATGGGTTACCGCCTGTCCCTGGCAGGGGTTGCCGGTTTGATTGTCTCTATTGGCGTGACAGCTGACTCTTTCATCGTCTACTTTGAACGTATTCGTGACGAAGTACGCGAAGGACGCCCGTTAGCTGGCGCTGTAGAAGAAGGCTGGCGCCGCGCTAAGCAAACCATTTTGGCTTCTGACGCTATTAACTTGCTTGCGGCCCTCGTACTTTACATGCTGGCAGTAGGCGGGGTGCAAGGTTTCGCATTCACACTGGGTGTCACCACGGTAATCGACTTGCTGGTCGTATTCTGGTTCACCCACCCCATGATGGCACTGCTGATTCGCGTTCCTTTCTTTGGGGACGGACACAGGTGGTCCGGTTTGGATCCTGAACACTTAGGCGCCACTCGTGCAACTTACACGCGCACCCGCCCAGTAGGCAGAAGGCGAGTTCAAAAGAAGGCACCGCAGGCTGTCGAAAGCACTGAAACCACTGTAGAAGGAGAAGCCAAATGAGGAGTTTTGCGCAGTGGGGTAACGATCTGTACGCCGGGCGTACCTCCTACAACATTATTGGCAACCGGAAAAAGTTTGTCACCATCGGTCTGAGCGTAATTATAATTTCGCTAATCCTCATGGTGTTTCCGGGATTGAACCCGTCAATCGATTTCAAGGGCGGCACCGAGTTCCAAATTTCTGGGGCGCCGGTCGACCAGTTGGCACCTGCCCGCAAAACGATTTCCAAGTACCGGGGTGGGGAAAACGCTCAGGTTACTGACTTGGGAACCAGTGGCGTGCGCGTCCAGACCGAACAACTTAACACGAAGGACCAACGTCAAGCCCGCAAGGATTTGGCAGCTGCATACAACTTGGATGCAGAAAAGGTAACCGCAACTACTATCGGTCCGTCATGGGGGGCGGATGTAACTAAGAAAGCTTTGCTTTCTTTAGTGATATTCTTGGTACTGGTCGGTATCGTTATGACCTTGTACTTCCGCACGTGGGCAATGTCGTTTTCTGCGCTGTTTGCGTTACTACACGACTTGACCATTACTGGGGGCGTATTTGCGCTCGCCCGCGTAGAAGTGTCGCCGGCAACTATTATCGGTCTGCTCACTATTTTGGGGTATTCGCTGTACGACACCGTGGTTGTGTTCGACAAGGTACGCGAATTGACTAAAGACTTCCAAGACCAACGCAAGTACACGTACGGTGAATTGGTTAACTTGGCGGTTAACCAAACTTTGGTTCGTTCTATCAATACCTCGGTGGTGGCAATATTGCCTGTGGGGGCAATTTTGGTTGTCTCCACTATTGTTTTGGGTGGCGGTACGTTGCGCGATATTTCGCTCGCGTTGTTCGTTGGTACCATAGTGGGCACTGCATCCTCAATTTTAATTGCGTCCCCAATGCTGGTAATGATTAGGAACCGGCATTTTGCGGCGCACAATGAAGCCGTGGCTGCCCGTCGCCGGGGTGAAGATGTAGATATAGTGAAGAACGAGGACGGCAAAACAGTTGTCGCTAAACCCGTGGTTCCCGGTCGCCACTTAGGTCAAGATGCGCAGCCGAAGCGGCGTTCGAGGAGTAAACGATGAGCGCTTTTCCGGACCGTCTTGGTCAATTAGTATTGGAAAATTTGCGGGAAATTCCCGATTTTCCAGACCCCGGTGTGCTGTTTCGTGACATCACTCCGCTGCTTGCCAACGGCAGTGCGTTTCGCGAGTTGATTAGTGGTCTTGCAGACCACTACGAAGGTCGCATCGACGCCGTTGCGGGTTTGGAATCGCGTGGTTTTATTTTGGCAGCACCCCTCGCAGTACGCATGGGTGTGGGAATGATGGCAGTTCGCAAAGCCGGGAAGTTGCCCGGTCCTGTCATAGGGGAGGACTACTCCTTGGAATATGGGACCGCCCGTATGGAATTGCGTCCCGATTCTGTTCCCGAGGACGCCCGCGTCCTGGTAGTAGACGACGTGCTTGCTACAGGTGGCACGGCTAATGCAGCACGTATTCTGATCGAACGTGCCGGTGGGCACGTTGCGGAAATTGCGGTACTGATGGAATTGACCGGTTTGAGGGGACGAACAAAATTAGGTTCAACTCCATTCCAAGCCTTAGTTTCATTCTGATTTAACGGTAAAATCAAGCCATGAACGAGTCGCACGGTATAGGATCATCATCCCGCGTGCGCTCGTCCTTGGCTTGGTTCGGTGCCCGCCAAAAAACAGTTGCCGCACCCATTGAACCACTAGTTAGAGCGTTGCGCGCCAACCACCCGAAAGCTGATATTGCTTTAATCGAGCGCGCGTATGAAACTGCCAAAAAATATCATGAAGGGCAGATGCGTAAGTCAGGTGAACCCTACATTACGCACCCAGTAGCCGTAGCTACCATTTTGGCGGAATTTGGTATGACTACCACTACGTTAGCAGCCGCCCTCTTACATGACACTGTAGAAGACACCGAGTATTCTTTAGAGGAGTTAACGGCAGATTTTGGTGAAGAAATTGCTTTGCTGGTAGATGGTGTTACCAAGCTAGACAAAGTGAAATATGGGGACGTAGCGCAAGCCGAAACCGTTCGGAAAATGATTGTGGCAATGTCGAAAGACATTCGGGTGCTCATGATTAAACTTGGTGACCGCTTGCATAATGCCCGCACCTGGAAATATGTCAGCGCCAAGTCAGCACAAAAGAAGGCCCGCGAAACTTTGGAGATCTATGCTCCGTTGGCACATCGCCTGGGCATGAATACTATTAAATGGGAACTAGAAGACCTGTCTTTTAAAACTCTTTATCCCGGTATTTACGAAGAAATTGAACATTTAGTTGCTGAACGTGCGCCGGCGCGCGAAGAATATTTGGCAAAAATCATTTCGGACATCGAAGAAGAGCTGCGTCGGAACAAGATCAGCGGCAGCGTGTCCGGACGTCCTAAGCATTTTTATTCGATTTATCAGAAAATGATCGTGCGGGGGCGGGACTTCGACGACATTTACGACCTGGTGGCCGTACGCGTTTTAGTAGAAGAAGTACGCGACTGCTACGCCGTTTTAGGGGCAATGCATGCTAAATGGACACCCATGCCGGGGCGCTTCAAAGACTACATTGCTATGCCAAAATTCAACCTGTACCAGTCGCTGCACACTACTGTCATGGGACCGGGAGGCAAGCCTGTAGAAATTCAGGTGCGCACCCACGAAATGCACCGCCGCGCCGAATATGGGGTGGCTGCGCACTGGCGTTACAAACAAAATCCGAATGCCACCGCCCTCACCCAAAGCAGCCAAAACTCTAACTGGTTGCGGCAACTAGTTGACTGGCAAAAAGACACGCAAGATCCGGCAGAGTTCTTGGACCAATTGCGTTACGAAATGTCTGGGGACCGCGTATATGTGTGGACCCCCCGTGGGGAAGTGCTGGAAATGACCAGTGGGGCCACCACTTTGGATTTCGCTTACGCAGTACACACTGAGGTCGGTCACCGGACAGTAGGAGCCAAGGTGAACGGTCGTTTGGTTCCACTGGAAACAAAGTTGGAAAACGGGGATACTGTCGAGATCTTGACCTCTAACGCGCAAGGCGCTGGACCTTCGCGCGACTGGTTGAACATAGTAGGCACCGCGAGGGCGCGCAGTAAAATTAAGGCCTGGTTCAGCAAAGAACGACGCGAAGAAGCTGTCGAAAATGGCAAAAATCAGATTGCAGCGGCTCTGCGTAAACAAAATTTACCACTGCGGCGGCTTATGGACCACGAGTCGGTTGTCGCCCTCGCCACCGCATTAGGATACGTAGACATATCCGGACTGTATGCGGCAGTCGGGGAACGCCATATTAGTGCTGAAAGTGTAGTCGCAAAACTCATAGAGCAAGCCGGCGGTGAAGTCGGTAGTGAAGAAACTCTGGCAGAAGCCGTGGTTCCCTCCAAGTCCCACACCGTACGTCCCGGATCTTCGGGGGTAATAGTTAGCGGGGCAGACTCCACGGTGTGGACCCGCGTGGCAAAGTGTTGTTCCCCAGTTCCTGGCGACGACATTGTCGGTTTTATTACCAGGGGACAAGGTGTATCCGTTCATCGCAGTGACTGTAATAATGTCAAAAACCTGCAAAAACACCCCGAGAGAATGATCCCGGTGGAGTGGGCGGTAGACACTACTGCCAGCTTCCAAGTGCAAGTGCGGATAAGCGCCCTCGACCGTGAAGGGTTGCTGACAGACGTAACCAGGGTACTGTCGGACTATCATGTGAACATTATTTCGGGCAGTGCCCGCACCAATGCCGACCGCGTTGCAACGCAACAATGGTCCTTTTCAATGGCTGGTACCGCGCATCTTTCTGCGATTTTGGCGGCATTGCGACGCATTGATGGGGTGTTTTCGGCAACCCGCGTCACTAATACGTCTAGTTAAAACGACAGGCTGGTCAATCGGTGACTAGGCGCTCTCGGATGCGCCGCCGTTCGTCAATATGCAAACGGGAACGGTGCAAGTGTTGAAAAGCCGTCACTTTACTGGCACCTAACGCGTATAACGAGGGCGCCACTTCGGCAAACTCTTCGTCGCTACCTAACCTGGCTAGGTCGGCAAGTGCCAACGAAAACGGCAAAAGTGTGCCCACGTGTAAGCGCAAAATAGGAAAACTTTTTCGATGAATGAACCGGTGCGCGTGCAAAGGGTGGCTTTTCCCGCTGTACCACCATTTCAAAGGCATGTTCGGGTTGAAGACCCAGGCAAGTAAGGGACCAGTAGGACACGTATTTTCTGAAACTCCCCAACACGCCAAGCGCAGTCGTCCTAAGGTTGTAGCAAGCGTGGATGTATTAGTAAATAAACCGGAGCGCAGCGCCAACATGTCGGAGTGTTGTTTGGAAAGCGCCCAATACGCATCGTCCAATTGCAAGGTATTGGTG
Source organism: Actinomycetaceae bacterium (assembly GCA_030528145.1). Lineage (GTDB taxonomy): Bacteria > Actinomycetota > Actinomycetes > Actinomycetales > Actinomycetaceae > Winkia. Next base: position 222,431 of record JAUMZK010000001.1, on the reverse strand, counting down.
GCGGTTACGAAAACATCCATACCACAGATTCTGCGCGGCAAAAGGGCGCGTGTCCATTGAAAACACGCGCCCTGTGGAAAACTACCCTATTTGGAAGCTGTGGATTTAATCTGTTCGAACCATGCCGTGCGAGCGGTCAAAGACTCCTCTAGCTTCTTTATCGCTTGCTGGTCGCCGCGTTCCTTCGCTTTGTTCAATTTTTCGGTCAGTTCTGCCAACTGTTCCTCAAGCTGTGCAAGCAAACCTTCGGCACGCGCCTTAGTTTCCGGGTTAGTACGACGCCACTCAGCGTCCTCGGCAGCCCGAACAGCTTCTTCGATGTCACGCATCCGGGCTTCTATCCGTGCCTTATCTTTGCGTGGAACCATACCCGCCGCATCCCATGCGTCCTGCAGAGGACGCAATGCTTCTTTCGCGACCGCAACATCGGTGATAGGTAGCAGGGCTTCTGCCCTGACTAAGATTTCTTCTTTTACTACCAGGTTGTTGGCGAATTCTTCGTCGAGGGCGGCATCTTGCGCGTTTTTGGCGTCGAAGAACAATTGCTGCGCTGTGCGGAAGCGCTTCCATAACGCGTCGTCGTCCTTGCGAGCAGCCCGTCCCGCGCGCCGCCACTGGTTCATCAAGTCGCGGTAAGCCCCCGCAGTTGGACCCCAATCAGTTGATGTTGACAGTTCTTCTGCGCGCGCCACCAACTTTTCTTTAGTACGCTTAGCTTCCGCCTGCGACGCGTCCAACTGGCTGAAGAATTGGCGGCGATGGCGGTCAAAAGTGGTGCGAGCGGCAGAGAAGCGCTTCCATAAAGCGTCCTCGGTACCCCGGTCCAAACGTGGACCGTTGCGCTGTGCGCTCTTCCATTCTTCTAGTAAGTCGCGCAACGCTTGGCTGGAGTGCTTCCACTGAGTCTGCTGGGGATCCTGACCAGCTACCGCCTCGGCGCGCTCCACAATGTCAGTGCGCAGCAATGTTGCCTGTTGCTTTGCTTCGATGCGACGTTGCCGGTTCGCTTCTTTAGCCGCTTCGCCCTGCTCTTTTAGCTCTGCAAGTCGCGTGCGCAGCGCCGGAATGTCGCCCACGACGGCAGGTTCTTTAACCAAATCCGCAAGATTTTGTAAAGTCTGGTCGATCTCCTTTACATTCAGATTGTGCAACCTTTCTGCAAAAAGATCAATTTGCGACTTCAAATCGAGGTAACGGCGCACAAAAAGTTGCAGGGGATCAGCAGGGAGGTCTTCGGGGAACTGACCAACTGCACGTTCGTCCTGTCCGTCTTTAACCCAAATGGTTCCGTTGTCATCTACGCGTCCAAATTCCCGTGCGGCAGTTTCGTCTGAGCTGCCGGCAGGGGACTGGGGTGTAAGGGGCGACTTATTCACAGTCAATCCTTAATCGTCTTGGCGGGTGGGCCCGCAGTGTTTTCGCTTCCAACCAATAAAGGCCTAAAACCATTCTACTTGGTTAAAAAACTTCGGGTAAATACATCTTGAAATATAGCGATAAAATGAGACCATGCGTCTGTTACATTTGGTTGCCCCAGTTTTTGCCGCCAACACTTATATTTTGTTCGAGGACGACCGCGCGCTTTTGGTTGATCCTGGCGCCGGTCATAAAGTACAGATAGAGCGCGCACTTTCCGACAATGGCTTAGAACTAGCGGCTGTGCTATTGACTCACGGTCATCCTGACCATGTTTGGGACGCGGCCCAAATTGCCGCAGCACTGCCAGTTTATTTACCTGGACCGGACATGTACCGTATGGAAGACCCGCTTTCGCCTACTGGGGGCGTGCGTTCACAACTGACGCACTTAGTGACTACGCCTTGGCAAAAGCCCCGTAACTTACAGCCATTGCCGCCAGAAATGTTGAGCAGTGGTTACGAACTGGTGCCGGGGGTGCCGTTGCGAGCAGTACCGGCCCCCGGTCATACCGAGGGATCGACCATTTTCTTGGGACAAGGTCCACTAGAAGGTTTAGCAAAAAGCGACCTCTTCGCCCTCGCCGGAGACGTTATTTTTGCCGGATCCGTAGGACGCGCTGATCTACCTGGCGGCGACAGCCAGCAGATGATGCACACCTTGCGGACACTGCAAAACATAATCAACCCAGAAACCTTACTGTTGCCTGGGCACGGACCAATCACCTCAATGGGCACAGAAAACAACACCAATCCATATTTCCGCCAAGCGCGGATCGACGGTTAAGGAAAAAATGGCTAAAAAAGTATCGCTTTCCGGTTTCCCAGAATGGTTACCAGGGCAACGTTTGGTTGAACGCTTCGTCCTCGAAACCATCAGGACCCAATTTGAACTGCACGGTTTTGCCGAAATCGAAACTCGCGCTATAGAGCCGGTGGGGGAACTGCTGAAAAAAGGCGAAACTTCTAAAGAAATCTACCTGCTGCGCCGGCTGCAACAAGACCCCGTAGAAGCCGCAAACGACCCAAAACAATTGGGTCTGCACTTTGACTTGACCGTACCATTTGCACGCTACGTGTTGGAAAACCGCGGGCAACTGGTTTTTCCATTCAAGCGTTACCAGATTCAAAAAGTTTGGCGCGGCGAACGCCCCCAAGACGGTCGTTTCCGGGAATTTATTCAAGCCGACATTGACATTGTTGGGGACGGTGAACTGGCATTTCACAACGAGGTCGAAGTAGCAGTAGTAATGGCGAGGGCGCTGGGTGCTTTGCCCATTCCCCCAATTACAATTCGGGTAAACAACCGCAAAATCGTGCAAGGTTATTGCGAAAGTTTGGGTATTGAAGATATTGAAGGTGCCTTGCGGTGTTTGGATAAGCTGGAAAAGATTGGTCCAGAAGGCGTCCTCGAACAAATGGCAGAACTGGGATTTAGCAAGAATCAAAGTCAGAAACTATTGGACATGGCGGAAATTAAGGGCTCTGCGGCGCAAGTCCAAGCAGCGACCAGCCGCTTAGGAGTTGTCAGCGACTTATTTACTCAGGGGCTGACAGAATTGCTGGCGTTGCTAGAACAAGCCGAAATACGCGTGCCCGGAATAGTTAAAGCCGACCTGTCGGTGGCGCGAGGACTGGACTACTACACGGGGATGGTTTACGAAACCACCGTCAGTGGGCACGAAAACTTGGGTTCTATATGCAGTGGGGGACGCTACGATTCTTTGGCCAGCGACGGCAAACGCACCTACCCTGGTGTAGGGCTGTCAATTGGGGTTTCCCGCCTGGTAAGTCGCATTTTGGCAGAACAGATGGTAACGGCAAGCCGGGGCGTACCCACCTGTGTAATGGTGGCAGTCACCAGTGAAGAAACGCGCACTGCCGCAGATGCAATTGCCGACAAGCTGCGGGCACGAGGAATCAGCGCCGAAACTGCTCCTAAAGCATCTAAATTCGGCAAGCAAATCCGCAGTGCCGACCAGCGTGGGATACCCTACGTGTGGTTTAGTGAAAGCAGCGAAGTGAAAAACATTATTACAGGACACCAGGAAAGCGCCAACGTTGATACCTGGCAGCCAGAACCCCAATACCTCCGTCCGCAAATCGAAGGATAAACATGAAGGCAGCGGCGATTTCGGATTTTAGAAGTGCCTTTGAAAAACTCGATTTCCCGCTGTCTGCCGGGGCGCGCGCCCAAGTGCGGACCCTGCTAGATCGCTTAGATGACCACATATTGCCGCGAGCGCAAAACCTCGATGCGCCCTTGCTGGCAGTAGTAGGCGGGTCCACAGGTGTGGGCAAGTCCACGTTGGTAAATGCGCTGGTAGGGCGGCAGGTGGCGGCGTCCTCGGTAATTCGTCCAACCACGAAACGACCACTGTTATTGGTGGCGGATACTGATCTGCAATACTTTCGTAGGGCAAATGTGTTGCCTGCACTGCGCCGCGTTGAGGTTGCGACCGCCGCGCCACCTTCGGATCCTAATCCTGCGGACGCCTGGGTCAGTTTGGAACTTCGCACTGCGCAGCTGGCACCTGGTTTAGCTCTGATTGATGCGCCCGACATTGATTCAGTTGAGGCAGGTAACCGCGAACTCGCCACCCAGTTGATGGCTGCGGCGGATCTGTGGATATTCGTAACTTCGACGGCGCGTTACGCAGATGCCTTGCCATGGCAGTATTTGCGCGAGGCAGCGCGGCAAAACCTTACTTTAGCGGTCGTCCTCAACCGTCTTCCTGCGGGAGACCGGTCCGTGCAGGAACATTTAGCGCAAATGTTAGTTGAAGCAGGACTATCTGCCCCCATTTTTTGTGTTGAGGAGCAGCCGCACGCTGGGATCATCGAAACTGCGCAAGTTCAGCCGCTATCGCAGTGGTTGCAAAAGATCGCCGCGAATAAAGCTGCCCGCCGCCACGTTGCAGAAAGGGCTTTACAAGGGGCAATTCGCGAAGTCACTGCACGCGCAGAACAACTTCTGCAGCTAGCACAAACTGAAAACAAGGTCATAGAACAAGCCCATGCGTTTATCGACAGCGTACGGGCGAGCGCTCGTAGCGCCCTCGATGCTGCCACTCAAGATGGGACGCTGCTGCGCGGAGAAGTCTTAGCTAGGTGGCAAGACATCGTCGGTACTTCTGAATTATTTCGTGGTTTTGAAGCGCGCGTCGCGCTCTTTCGTGACCGTTTATGGCGGGCTTGGCGCGGCGCTCCCGCGCCCACTGCTTCCGTCGAGAAAGCCCTGGAGGACGGATTGACCACGGTTATTGTGCAACAGGTTTTGGGCGCGCAGGAACGAATTTTCGATTCTTGGCGGGACAATCCCGAGCTGCGTGCTCTGGTTCAAAATTTGCGTCCTAGCAGCGATGAAACAGTTTTCGAGGACGTTGTTACCCTGGTGCGTTCCTGGCAAGGGCAGCTGCTGGCACAAATCCGCGCCGAAGCAGCCACACGAAAGACCACCGCACGAGTATTTTCAGTAGGAATAAACATTCTCGCAGTGGCGTTAATGTTGGTTATTTTTGCGTCAACTGGGGGATTGACGGGGTTGGAAATGGGTGTGGCAGGGGGCGCTGCCGTAGCCAGCCAGCGCACTTTGGAAGCTATCTTCGGAGATCAAGCAGTGCGTAATATGGCGAAAAAAGCGAAATTGGATTTGCTGGAACGCATGGATGCTTTAGTGGCACAGTATCTGGCGGATTTTCAGGAGGTGCTGCCGCCTACTCTGCCGGTGGAACTGGGCGCGCAAGCTACTGCAGCTTTGAAAAAGGAGTGGCAATGAGCTTTGACCTGAGCGCCGTAGAAAATGTGTTAGCCGCCGGGCTAGCCCCAGAATTTGCCCCAGAATTTGCGCAATTGCGTGCTCGCATTGAAAGACGCGTGCAAGCGGGAACTGATTTGACCGTAGTGGGCTTGTTGGGGGCTACCGGCTCGGGCAAGTCAACTTTGTTTAACGCGCTTGTAGGTAGACAAGTGGCGGCTACGAGTTTGCGCCGCCCCACCACTGCGCGCCCTTTGGCGGCTATTCCTGTCGGGCACACCCGCCACTTACAGTGGCTGGATGAATGCGATTTTGTCGAGGACGATGCCCTGGAAAACCTAATATTGGTAGACTTGCCAGACATCGACTCCATTCGTGCAACGCACCAACAAATCGTGCGCAAATTTTTGCAAAAAGTAGACGTTTTAGTGTGGGTGTTAGACCCCCAAAAATATAATGACCGATTGTTGCACGAAGACTTTTTGCGCCACTTTTCCGGGCATAGTGCCGTGACTTTCGTGGTAATGACGCACCTGGATACGCTTACTGAGGACGAAGCAAACCAATTATTAGCTGCCGCACAAAAATCTTTAACAAGCGACGGGATTGATACGCCAATCTGGGAGACGCCGGGACAGGTAGCGCAGCTAAAAACCGCACTGTTCGCCCTCGCCGACCAAAAAGAGGCGGCAATAGCCAGGCTGCAAGCCGACTATAAACACTTGCGTCAGCGCATAAAAGACCATTTAGGAGCCACCGTGCCCGCTGTCGTCACTGCCGCGCAGATGCGAATTTGCGAGGACGCCGTGGTCGCTGCCAGTGGAGTGAAAAAGGTTGCTTTGGCGCGGCAAAAATCCTACTACCAGAAAGCACGACTGTGGACGGGGTGGCCAGTACTGTCGTGGCTGCAAAAGTTGCGTCCTGATCCGCTGGTTCGTCTGCGTCTAGATGCGGGCAGTGAAGTGGTTGGAAAATCGTCCCTACCGCCTCTTAGCGAAGTGCAAAAAGCCCAGTTGCAACGCGCGTTGCGACGCCTGGTCGTGCCTCAAGAAACAACCGGATTGTGGCAACTAGACTTGCGCACATTCGCCAGCAAGTTAGGGCAAAACTTGCCGGACCTATTGGACCGGGCATTAGCAAAAGTTGACTTGGAGGCAAGGCATGTGCCGTGGTGGTGGCGAGTCTTTTTTACCTTGCAAACGATTTTGCTGCTGTGCGGACTATGCGCACTGGGATGGTTTGCCCTGGCATGGATTGGGGCGTCATATGGTTTTGTGGTGTCTTTCCCGTTGTGGCACAAAATACCCGTCCCAGTGTGGTTGGGACTGAGCGGATTCCTGGGTGGATGGGGGGTGGCGGTAGTGGGCGTCCTCGTTGCAAATATAGGGAAAAAACGCGCCTACAAAAAATCTCTGAGGAAATTGCGCCAAGCAGTGCGACAGTCGCTTACCGAAAATCTGATCGCACCGCTTGACAGGCGCATGCGGCTTTACAAAAGGCTTAGCGAGAACCTCTAGAACCGCGCCGAGCCCCCCCTGGGACCCCGGTCTTCCCTGATTTTCAGTAAGCGACCGCGTACTTTTGCGCGCGCAATACGTTTCGTTGCGGCGGGGGTGAGCCCACCAGCAATTTCCACCAAACTAAACGATGGGTATATTTCTATACGTCCGAGGTCGGAGCCTGATAAATCTGTTTCCCCGGTTATCGCCCCCACAATAGAAGCCGGTTTTACCCCGTCTCGTTTGCCCACTTCGACGCGGTACTTCCGGATACCTGTGAGCGGTTCCCGGCGAGTCTTGCGCCCCTTCTTTGTGGGTTTTTCGCGTCCTTCTTCGAAGATCGCGTACAGGAATTCCCCGTCTTCGTTAATGAATTCTTCGCGGCGAATGCGTGGACCATCGACGCGACCAGTAATGGGCTGGCGGTTATCACCTACTAACAGCGCCAAGAGTGCTGCCGCCACATCTGCAGAATTTGCGCCCGTACTTTCGCGCAAGCTGTCTAGCAAGCTGTGGTAGATGTCGAGGCTGCCGCGTTCACTGCGCATGGTGGCGGATTCGATGGCTTTGCGAGCCCGGTGGATACGCACGTCGTCGGGGCTGGGAATGCGCACTTCTTCCATGGCAGTTCCGGTCAGTTTTTCGATTTGCCGCAGGCGAGAACGTTCCCTGGGGGTGAAGAATGTTAGCGAACGACCTTCGCGTCCGGCCCTACCGGTGCGACCAATGCGGTGTACGTAGGCTTCGGTTTCTCTGGGGACGTCGTAATTTACTACCAGTCCGATGCGCTCGACGTCTAGACCGCGAGCTGCCACATCCGTTGCTACTAACACATCTAAGGTGCCGCTGCGCAGCCTTTCGACTATACGTTCGCGTTCGCTTTGAGCGACGTCACCGGAAATGGCCGCAGTGCGGAAACCTTTTGCGGTCATGTCCGTGGCTACTTCATCTGCATCCAGGCGAGTGCGAACAAACACGATAGTGGCTGCCTCACCCATTGTCCCTAAGACTCTGGCCAAAGCCTCGGATTTAAATTTGAAAGGAATTACCGCATACGTTTGGTGTACCGTCTCTACGGTGGAGGACTGGGGGGCAATAGAAATATTTACGGGGTCAACCAGGTGTTTTTCTGCAACGGCGGCGATAGCTGGCGGCATTGTAGCGCTAAATAGTGCTGTAATACCGCCCTCGGGAATACTGGAAGCAATGGTTTCGACGTCCTCGGAAAACCCCATACGCAGCATTTCATCGGCTTCGTCGAGGACGAAGAAACGTACCGCCGAAAGGTCCAGGGCACCTTTTTCGATGAGGTCGATAACCCGTCCGGGAGTGCCGACGACAACTTGTGCGCCTTTTTTCAGCGCGTTAATTTGGGGCCCATAGGGGCTCCCTCCATATACGGGAACCACCGAAATATGGGCGCTATTTTGCGAAAAGTCTTCAAGTGCTGAGGCAGATTGCAAAGCCAATTCGCGCGTGGGTGCCAGCACTAAGGCTTGTACGCCTGGTCCAGCAATTTGGGTGAGTAACGGCAGACCAAAAGCTGCGGTTTTGCCTGTTCCCGTCTGGGCAATACCAATAACGTCGCGTCCGGCAAGCAGTGCTGGGATAGCAGCTTCCTGGATGGGAGTGGGAGTAGAAAAACCTAGATCCGTGATGGTTTGCAGAATATTTTGAGGTAAACCGAGGTCGGCAAAATTTAGCATTAATTTCCTATCGCTTTGGACCAACACACGATTCTAGCGCGCATCCTGGTTCATAATTGATATTGACGTCGGTGAGTTTTCCCACGTAAAGCGCAGATCGCGGAAAGGAAAGCAGCTATGAAGCTCAGCCCTAAGACTGGCAAGTACTGCCAAGGTTGCGGCAAATGTGCCACGCTTGCATAAATTGCGCTAATGAATCCCATAAGTAGCGCCATTCCCATTGCGTCTGCAACTTGCATTTGGGAGGAAACTTCGCCCTTGCGATTTTCTGGGGCGGCGCGTAAAAGCAGCAACGCGATAATTGGATACGCTAGTCCCACCCCTAAACCTGCCAAAGTCCACCCGAGTACCAAGAACCATATTGGAGTCCCGTTCCAAGAGGTAAATAGGGTGAGAAAAAGCCCCAAGGTACATAAACTGATTCCCGCCAGGGGTAACGCCTGCTGGTGTTTTTGCACGCGTGCGGCGATTGCAGAACCAATCGCCCAAGTTGCCGCACCTATACAAATGAGGATTCCCGACATGGCGGTACTCCAGTGCCGCCCATGCTGTAATAGCAGAGGAATAAATGCTTCTGCAGAGATAAAGGCGCCGTTGATAAGACCGCGGCTGCCAAGCAAAGCGGGAATGCCTGGGCGAGCGCGCAAAGTTCCCGTTGGCAACAAGATTCCTATCCCGACAATCCCCAGCACTGCACCCAGGAAGATATAAAAAGGTGCGAAAGTGGCATGCGCCCCCACTTGCAACATAACTATGCCTGCCCCTGCCACAGACGCCCAAATCAGTCGCCTGTTTGGTGTGAACGCACCATCCTTAGTGGTGAGGTTCGGAATCAGCCGCATACAAAACAAAATGACTGGCAAAAATCCAATTGCCAAAATCCAAAATATTGCGCGCCACTGCCACGCGTCGGCAATAATTCCCGCCAAAAAAGGACCACCAAAAGAAGGAATTACCCACGCGTAAGAAAAAGCCGCAATTCCGCGTGCCTGCATGCCTTCGTCCAATATGTGGGTGACTAGTACGTACAAAGAAACTAAGGTGAACCCATTGCCAATTCCATCCAGCGTACGCGCTACTAAAAATGTAGAAATATTTGGTGCCAAACCGGAAAGTACAATACTGAAAAACAAAAAGGCAACACCTTGAAGCAAAGGCGCCCTCGTCCCTTTCGCGTCGACGTAAATGCCTGCTACCACCGTACTAACAACCTGTGCGGCAGCGGGCAACCCAAAGATCAGAGGGAATATACTTCCTGCCTGCAGATCGCTGGCAATAAGCGGGGCAATAGTGGTCAAAGACAGGGCTGTCAAAGCAACAATCGTAATTGTGAGCAGTGCGCAAACAATAAATAGTTTCTGAAGTTTCTTTTCCGCCACAATTACAGTTTGCCACGACCATCCCCTGGGCGAGTAGACTGAGCTAGCGCCCGCCTGTTTAGCGGTGCGCAGTCAGAAAGGAATATTACATGCGTACTATGGTTGGCTCCCTGAACGAATCTGCAGTAGGGAAACAAGTTACGCTCTTTGGTTGGGTAGATCGGCGTCGCGATCACGGCGGTGTGGCATTCATAGATTTGCGTGATGCCTCGGGCATTGCCCAAGTGGTTATTCACGACGAAAAAGTGGCCCACGATTTGCGTGCCGAATTCGTCCTCGAAATTGAAGGCACGGTGGAAAAACGCCCAGAAGGCAACGAAAACCCGAGCATTGCTACCGGCAGCGTAGAAGTATTCGCAGATAAAGTAACGATCCTGAACCCCGCCAGCGCGCTTCCTTTCCAAGTGTCTACTTCCTTGGATGACTCAGGAAACGTATCTGAAGAGACCCGCCTGAAATACCGCTACCTGGACTTGCGACGCCCCTCTCAGCAACGCGCCATCAGGTTGCGTTCCGAAGTTTCCAGGGCCGCGCGCAGGGTATTAGAAAAGCACGACTTCGTAGAAATTGAAACCCCCACTTTGACTCGTTCTACGCCCGAGGGCGCCCGCGACTTTTTGGTACCAGCGCGCCTGAAACCCGGTTCTTGGTACGCTTTGCCGCAATCGCCCCAATTGTTTAAACAGTTGCTCATGGTGGCGGGCATGGAACGCTATTACCAAATTGCGCGCTGTTACCGTGACGAGGACTTCCGAGCCGACCGGCAACCTGAATTTACCCAGTTAGACGTCGAAATGAGTTTCGTCAACCAAGACGACGTGATGGCGGTAACCGAAGATCTGTTAGTGGAAATTTGGTCGTTGATTGGCTACCAGGTCCAAACTCCGATTCCGCGAATCACGTACAAAGACGCCATGGAACGTTTCGGTTCGGATAAGCCGGACATGCGTTTTGGTTTGGAACTGACAGATTTGACTGAATACTTCCAAAACACGCCGTTCCGCGTCTTCAAAGCCCCATATGTGGGCGCTGTGGTTATGCCTGGGGGCGGTTCGCAGCCGCGGCGCACTTTCGACAAGTGGCAAGATTGGGCAAAATCGCGCGGGGCAAAAGGTTTGGCTTATGTCACTATTTCCCCAGAAGGTGAACTGGGCGGTCCGGTGGCAAAGAATATTTCCGAGGACGAACGCGCCGGTTTGCAAGCCATTACAGGGGCAAAACCAGGGGACTGTATTTTCTTCGCAGCCAGTGAGGCAACGGAGGCGCGCGCCCTGCTGGGCGCAGCCCGCCTGGAAATTGGTCGACGCACTGGTCTGATTGACGAAGACGATTGGAGTTTTGTTTGGGTAGTAGACGCCCCCTTGTTCAAGCCCGCTGGTGAGGCTGTGGCCGAGGGTGACGTGGCATTGGGATCCAGTGCGTGGACTGCGGTGCACCACGCGTTTACTTCTCCGAAACCGGAATGGCTCGATAAGTTCGACCAAGATCCGGAAAACGCCCTCGCCTACGCCTATGATATTGTGTGCAACGGCAATGAAATTGGGGGCGGTTCTATTCGTATCCACCGCCGTGACGTGCAAGAACGCGTGTTCAAGGTGATGGGTATTGACGAGGACGCCGCTCAAGAAAAGTTCGGTTTCCTACTGGACGCCTTCAAATTTGGCGCCCCCCCACACGGTGGGATTGCTTTCGGCTGGGACCGTATTGTGTCGCTGCTGTGCAAGGCGCCCTCGATTCGCGACGTTATTGCGTTCCCGAAGATTGGGGCAGGGTGGGATCCGCTGACGGACGCCCCGGCACCTATTTCGGACGAGCAGCGCGCAGAAACCGGGGTTGACTACGTCCCAGAGGAAGATGAGCAATGACTCAGTATTTAGAAGTTCATCCAGAAAATCCGCAGCCACGCCAAATTGCGAAAGCTATTGCGACGGTTCGCGGCGGTGGGGTTATTGCATACCCCACGGATTCTGGTTACGCGATCGGGTGTGCGCTGGGGAATAAGCAGGGCATTGAATTAATCAGTAAGATTCGCAAGTTGCCTCCTCGGCACGACTACACGTTGGTTTGCCACGATTTCGCCCAGTTGGGGCAAATGACAATAGTGGACAATACGAATTTTCGCCTTATTAAATCTTTGACGCCGGGTCCTTACACTTTCATTTTGAAGGGTACCAAGGAGGTCCCGCGCATCATGCTGAACCCCAAAAAGCACACTATTGGTGCGCGCATCCCAGACCACAGGATTGCTTTGGCGTTGCTGGAAGAATTGGGTGAACCACTGATGTCTTCAACGCTGATAATGCCAGGGCGGGAAGACCCCGAGCAGAATGCGTGGGAAATTCGCGACGAAATTGGCTACCTGATTGACGTGATAGTTGATGGTCCAGTGGGCGAATCCGGACCCACTACTGTGGTGGATCTTACAGAAGGTTATCCGCAGGTCAAGCGCGAGGGCGCCGGCGACATTTCCGTGTTCCAGTAACCGTTTCGGTGACTACACCCGCTAAGGGGGTGGGGAATTCCCCACCCCCTTAGAGCATCTGCTACAGCAAGGAACGGGGACAGGCGAAACCGGAGCATAACAAATTATTTGACTACCGTCCTCGGGAAAATGCGCCCCAAGGTCTGGTAGCACCACCAAAAGTTGGGCACCTTCAGGTTCTATAAACCCTCAGATGCGGTCGCGCGCCTACAAACTCGCAGTTCTGCCAAGTTTTCGTTAGCGTTGACTTTATGGACTTATTCGCGGCATCGGAACCCACAGAGGCGCTGCAAAAGGCTGCGCCACTGGCAGTGAAAATGCGTCCCGACAGCATTTCCGAAGTGGTAGGTCAAGAACACTTATTGCAAGACGGTCAGCCATTACGGCGTTTATTGGAACCGCAAGGGAAAGGGGAAGTGGGGGTTTCTTCCCTGATTTTGTGGGGTCCGCCCGGCACCGGTAAAACTACGTTGGCGTATTTGGTGGCAAAAAGCTCGGGGCGGCATTTTCGCGAAGTGTCCGCCGTTACCTCGGGAGTTAAGGAAGTCCGAGCCGTTATTGATTTCGCGCGTGCCGCCCTCGGGAAAGACGGTACGGAAACAATTTTATTTGTGGACGAAGTACACCGTTTTTCGAAGGCCCAACAGGACGCTTTGCTGCCAGCTGTGGAAAATCGGTGGGTTACTTTGGTTGCGGCTACCACGGAAAATCCTTCATTTTCTGTGATTTCTCCGTTGCTGTCCAGGTCTATTTTGCTGACTTTGCGTCCGCTCACGCCGCCAGCGTTGGGCGAAGTAATAGACCGGGCACTCACTAGCACCAGAGGGCTGGGCGGAAAATTTTCTATGACGTCATCGGCGAAGGAAACGTTGGTGCGCCTGGGTGGTTCCGATGCGCGGCGGACGCTGACCCTGTTGGAAGCCGCCACGGGCCTGGCAACTACGAATGGGCGTACGGAAATTACTGCCGAGGACGTCACTTGCAGTGCCAACCAGGCTTTGGTGCGTTATGACGAGGACGAACACTACGACGTGACTTCGGCTTTCATAAAGTCTATGCGCGGTTCAGACCCGGATGCGACGGTACACTATTTGGCGCGCATGATTGAAGCTGGTGAGGATCCCCGTTTTATAGCCCGGCGAATCATGATTGCCGCCAGCGAGGACGTTGGCTTAGCCGACCGAGGGCTGCTGCCGGTAGTGGTGGCTGCCGCGCAAGCAGTGCAATTAGTGGGAATGCCAGAAGCCCGCATAATTTTGTCCCAGGCCGCCCTCGCAGTAGCCGTCGCCCCCAAATCTAACGCGGCATACAAAGCGATAGAGCGCGCACTAGCTGACATTCGTGCTGGTAAAGGCGCGGTCGTACCGCCACATTTACGAGATGCTCACTACAGTGGGGCGAAACGTCTAGGACACGGACAAGGGTATGTTTACCCACACGATGCGCCAACAGGGGTAGTACCACAGCAATATTTACCCGACGATTTGAAGGACGCGTCCTACTACCAGCCCACCAGTCGTGGTAACGAATCACACATTCAAAAAACCCTCAGCGAACTCAGAAAATATTCACAAATGAGGTAGAGTGTAGAAGTTGCTTAGGCAACGCTGGGATCTTAGCCATTGTGTTGGTCCCGTGCCAATAGGCATGCTCGAAATAATCGACAGAAAGAAAACTATGTCTACTTCTTCTCGCGCCCGGCGCCAGGTTCGTCTTTCCCGCGCTCTGGGTATTGCGCTGACGCCAAAAGCTCAACGTCACTTCGAAAAGCGCCCTTACGGACCGGGGGAACACGGTCGTGCACGGCGCCGCTCTGAATCCGACTACGCGGTACGTCTGAAGGAAAAGCAGCGTCTGCGCGCCCAATATGGCATTCGCGAAAAGCAACTGCGGCGGGCTTTCACCGATGCGAAGCGTCGTCAGGGCGCAACTGGCGATAACCTGATTTCGTTGCTGGAATCCCGCCTGGATGCACTGGTACTGCGTTCTGGATTTGCCCGCACTATCGCCCAGGCTCGCCAGGCTGTGGTACACCGTCACATCATGGTTGATGGCAAGATCGTTGACCGCCCCAGCTTCAAAGTTCGTCCCGGACAAACCATTCAGGTGAAGCCGTCCTCGGTAACTAAAGAACTGTGGCAGGTGGCTGCCGCTGGTTCCCACCGCGACGTACTGCCTGACGTTCCCGGATACCTAGATGTGCAATTGGAAAAGTTGCATGCTCAGCTGCGTGAAACTCCTAAGCGCGACGAAGTTCCAATTATTTGCGATGTTCAACTGGTCGTTGAATACTACTCGCGCTAATTTGTAACTATGCACGCCCCGGCGCAAAGCGTCGGGGCGTTCCGTATACTCGCGATAGGCTAGAGGCAGAAAGGATGAACATGACTATTGGAACTGTGGCGGGAATGATAGCCGCTGTGGCGTTTGCAATATTGGTACTGCTAATGGCAATCCCACTAATAAAATTGGGGGGACTAATTGACGAACTGCGCAAGAGCGTCAAAGATGTAACCGTCGATGCCCGCACTACCGTAAATGAAGCCACCAAAACAGTAGCCGGAGTAAATGCCCAACTTGACCGTGTCGACGATGTTACGCGCGGTGCTGCGCAAGTGGCTCAGGACATGTCTGCAGTCTCAACGTTAGTTGCGTCCTCGGTCGGTCGCCCGCTGATAAAGCTCGCTGCCTTTAGCGTGGCGGCACAAAAAATGTGGCAGGAGCGGAAATGAAAAAAGTAATTATTGCCACGGTAGTGGTAGCTGGATTATGCGCATATCCACCTTTTCGCAGTAGAATAAGTGCCTTGGCAACTAAGTTTGGTGAATATTATGTTAGCGCTGAACGCGAAATAACTGCCAAAGTACTGACTGAAGTATCAGATTCGTTTCCTGGACGGCACGCGTCCACTTACCCGAGAGGCTAGAAGTGCGCACTTACGAAATTCGTCAGCGCTGGCTCGACTATTTTCAAAAGAATGGTCATGAAATTCGTCCTTCAGTGTCCTTAGTCAGCCCTGAGCCGTCAATCTTGTTCACCATCGCCGGTATGGTGCCGTTTATTCCCTATATTGTGGGTACCGAAAAAGCGCCCTGGTCAAGGGTTGCATCCGTACAAAAATGCATTCGCACTAATGATATTGAAGAGGTCGGTAAGACCACTCGCCATGGTACTTTCTTCCAGATGTGCGGCAACTTTAGTTTTGGAGATTATTTCAAAGAAGGCGCTTCAAAGTTTGCCTGGGATTTGCTCACTGGTCCCGTCAGTGAAGGCAAATACGGTTTAGACGGTGACAAATTGTGGGTCACTCTTTGGGAAGAGGACGATGAAGCGCAAGACATTTGGTTGCGTCAAATCGGTTTAGACCAGGAAAAAGTCCAATTACTGCCGCGTTCGGAAATTTTCTGGGATACGGGTCAGCCAGGACCGGCCGGTCCTTGTGCGGAAATTCATTATGACCGAGGGGCATCTTATGGTCCTGAGGGTGGTCCTTTGATGGACACTAAGGGGGATCGTTACCTGGAAGTATGGAACTTGGTGTTCGACCAGTATCTGCGCGGTCCAGGTCAAGGCAGCGACTATCCTTTGCTTGGCGAACTAGACTCCAAGGCTATCGATACCGGTTTGGGCTTGGAACGTTTAGCGTTCTTGTTGCAAGACCGCGACAACATGTATGAAATCGACGAAGTTTTCCCGGTAATTCAAACCGCACAAGAGCTGTCCGGCAAGAAGTATTCGGTGGGCACAACCTCTACGGCAGCAGATGATGTGCGGATGCGCGTTGTTGCAGACCATGTTCGTTCTTCGCTGATGCTAATTGGCGATGGCGTGCGTCCTTCTAACGAGGGGCGCGGGTATGTGTTGCGGCGCCTCATGCGCCGGGCTGTGCGGTCGATGCGGCTGCTGGGCGTGGACGAACCCGTTATGCCACACCTGTTGCCGGTTTCGCAAAATGTAATGAAGGATTCTTATCCAGAATTACAGCAAAATTGGGACAATATTGCGGCGGTAGCCTACGCCGAAGAGGAAGCATTCCGCCGCACTTTGGGTCAAGGCACGACTATTTTGGACGTTGCAGTGAAGAAGGCGAAGGCCGCAGGGGGAGTCCCTGTGCTTTCCGGACAAGACGCGTTCGCATTACACGATACTTACGGTTTTCCCATTGACCTCACTTTAGAGATGGCAGCCGAACAAGGCGTCAGCGTTGACGAAGTGAAGTTCCGCGAACTGATGGCGGAACAGCGGGAACGAGCGCGCGCAGACGCCCTCGCCAAGAAAACGGGGCATGTTGATTCCCGCGTGTACCACGATATGCAAGCGAAAATTGGCGGCTCGGTGCGCTTCCTGGGTTACACCGAAAATGCCGCTGATGCCACCGTCGTGGGCTTGCTCGTGGACGGAAAGCCTGCCGCTGCGGCTACTGCGCCTGCTAACGTCGAAGTCATTTTGGACCAGACTCCGTTTTACGCCGAAGCTGGCGGTCAGTTAGCCGACCAAGGACAAATCCGCACGTCATCCGGAGGCGTTATCGACGTCCTCGACGTGCAGGCTCCGGTCAAAGGAATGAGCGTTCACCGAGGGAACCTGACCGATGGTCAAATCGTGTTAGATGAACCCGCACACGCCAGCATTGACACGGATCGACGTTTGCAAATTGCGCGCGCACACACATCCACCCACGTGGTCCACCAGAATTTGTTGGAAATGCTGGGCGAGGGCGCCAGTCAGGCTGGTTCTGAAAACTCACCTTCCCGGTTGCGTTTCGACTTCCGCAATCCCGACCCGTTACCTGTTGGGGGCATAGAAGAAATTGAAGAAGCCGCGAACATGCGAGTTGGGCAGAACCTGGAAGTTACCGACACGCAAATGCCGCTTGCGGAAGCTAAGGCACTGGGGGCGCAAGCTCAATTTGGCGAAAAATATGGTGACATCGTGCGCGTCGTTTCAATTGGTGGGGACTGGTCCCGGGAACTATGTGGTGGTACGCACGTGCCCTCACTGGGACACATTGGACGTATCGCCGTACTCAGTGAATCCTCGGTAGGTTCAGGTATTCGCCGCATCGAAGCCCTGGTTGGCGACGTTGCGCAAGGCTTCCAAGCGAAAGAACACGCCCTCGTTGGGCAACTGACCAAATTGACCGGTGCTAAACCTGATGAATTGGCAAGTCGCGTTGAAACCATGATGGAACGGCTCAAGAAAGCCGAGAAGGAACTGGCACAAATGCGCGCCGGACAGCTTCTAACTCAAGTTCCCAAATTGGTAGAGAGGGCTACTATCAGCGGGGGAGTGAAATACGTTACCGCCAACCTTGGGGAAGCATCTTCTGAAGATTTGCGGCGCGTCGTCCTCGAAGTCAGAGGGCGCCTGGGTGAAGCCGATCCGGTCGTGGTCGCCCTCGCCGGTCACGCCAACGGCAAGCCCCAAATAGTGGTAGCCACTAACGCTGCTGCCCGTGAACAACAATTGTGTGCCGGAGACTTTGTCCGTACGGCTGCCAAAATATTAGGTGGCGGCGGTGGCGGCAAACCCGACCTTGCCCAAGGCGGTGGACAACACGTCGATGCTATTGCAGCTGCGTTAGCGAGCGTGCGAGGTCAGGAAGTGTAGATGAAAAGTGGAGTACGCATAGCTTTTGATTACGGCACACGCCGAATTGGGGTAGCCAAGTGTGATCCCGAGGGCATATTGTGTACTCCACTTTGTACTATTGCCGCAGACAAATACGGCGTCGATATTGACCAGGCGGCAGATATTGTCGAGGACGAATCTGCTGTTCACGTCTATGTCGGAAATCCGTTGTTACTCAGCGGCAATGTCGGTAGAAGTTCTAGCTTGGCGAGAAAATGGGCACGCGAACTGGCTCGTAAGGTGGCAGTGCCTGTTACATTAGTTGATGAGAGACTAACCTCTGTTAGCGCGCATTCTCGGCTAACCCAGGCAGGTCTGTCCCAAAAGCGTCATCGTAGTATTGTCGACCAAGAAGCTGCAGTGATCATATTGGAAGAAGCCTTGAAAAAGGAACGCGCCAAGGCAAACACAGAGGAGACCAATAAGTAGTGGCGAAAGAAAATAAATCTCCCAAGTTTCCCTCGCGCATTCAAGAGCGGCATCAAAGGGCGCAGATACGCGAAGCTTCAATAGGTCCATCTCGAGAAGTTCCCCCTTCTAATCGCAAACAGGTTCCCCCTCCATCGCCTGTACCGTCCCGCAGTTTTTCGAGCGAATATGACGCCCCTTCGCCTTCTTCTGCACCTGCGTCACCGCAGACGTTTATGCCGGAACCGTTCGAGCTGCCGCGACCGCGTTTTCATCCTCGAATTGAACCAAATGAGCAAACGGACGGTTATTTTGAAGAGCCCTTCGGCTATGCCGAAACCCAGGCGGCTAGTCAGTTGCCGCATCGCCGAAATCTGCGGGCGCCGCGTGGCAAACAGTCTCGCCGCGCAGACACCCTCGGACCCGCAGAGAGGCAAAAGCGTCGGCGACGGAAGCGCATTAGGTCATTTTTGGTAATTTTTGCGGTGCTCAGCATAGTTGTCGGCGGCTTTGGTGTGGCAGTTATGCAATTTAAAGGCACCGGTTTGATATTCAGCGCTCCAGATTACCCCGGTCCGGGTAAAGGTAACGTAATAGTTACCATTCCGCCCGGTTCGAGTGGGACACAAATTGGCGAAATACTAAAGAAAAAAGGCGTGGTTGCGTCGGCGGCAGCGTTCAAACAAGCTTTTAAAGCAAACGCGCGTTCGGCTGCCATCCAGGCTGGGCAATACAATTTACAAAAACAAATGAGCGCAGCTGGGGCGGTGGCAGCACTGTTGGACCCCGCAAATAAGGCGGAAAAGACCGTTACTATTCCCGAGGGGTTCACGCTGTGGCAAGTTCAAGACCGACTGAAAAACGTGTGTGGCTTTAGCGATGACGATGTGAAGGCTGCGTTTGCAAACCCCGGTGCCATTGGTCTGCCCGCCGAAGCTGGCGGAAATGCAGAAGGCTGGCTGGCACCTAATACGTACTCTGTCAGCGTCGACGAAACCCCGACCAGTTTGATAAAACAAATGGTTGCGGGCACGGTAAAGGAGCTGGAAAAGCAAAATATTCCGCGCGCTCAGTGGAAGACCGTGCTGATTAAAGCCTCGATTTTGGAACGCGAAGTGAACATTGGCAAGTATTATCCCATGGTGGCTCGCGTAATTCAGAACCGCTTGGAAAATGTCACCGGACCGACTGTAGGTAAACTCGATATGGACTCTACGGTCCTTTACGGCGTGCGAAAGTCTGGCGGTATTCCCAGTGAGGACGACATGAAGAACGATAACCCTTACAACACTTACTTGCATAAAGGGTTGCCGCCAACGCCTATCGGTGCCCCTGGGGCGCGTGCCATTTCCGCAGTTTTGAATCCAGCTCCTGGCGACTGGTATTTCTACACTACGGTCAATTTGCAAACGGGTGAGACCAAGTTTGCAAAGACCATGGCAGAGCAAAACAAATTGGTTGGTGAGCTGCGCAAATATTGCGAGGCAAACCCAGGAATTTGTAAGTAAATGTGGGCGGCGGTAATCGGAGATCCGATAGCGCATTCGCTGTCGCCGGTGTTGCATGGGGCGGCGTATCGGCAGTTGGGATTAGATTGGCACTACCGCAAGTGTCTGGTTCCGCCACCGCAACTAGGAGGATTTTTACAAACTGCGTTGCGCGACGCGGACTTGGCAGGACTATCTGTAACTATGCCTCACAAGCAGACGGTTATCCCTTACTTGCAGTATTTAGACCCCGTAGCGCAAGAAACTGGCGTGGTAAACACGGTGTTGCCTGCTGGGCGGGGGTATAACACGGATGTTGCGGGCATCGTGGGCTGCTTTCCCGAGGGCGGTACTGCTGCAGTTATTTTAGGGAGCGGTGCTACTGCCTCATCTGCCCTGATCGCGCTCTCGCAGCTAGGGATTAAGAAGATTAGTGTGTGCGCCAGGACCCTCACGGGCAGAAACAAAGCGGGAGACGTGGCAAAGAGAAATGGCATAAAAATTACGGGGACAGACCTCAGTACTGAGTCTGTCAGGACTCAGGTTTCCGAGAGCGACATTATTATTTCTACGCTGCCAGTGGGTGTGGCCGACTATTTGGCAAAAATAGTTGGTGCTGACTCCACCGGAAAACAATTATTGGATGTTGCGTACGCGGCCGGGCAGTCCGACTTAGTTAAAGCTTTTAGGGGTCGCGTCATCCCCGGCACCGAAATGCTGTTACGGCAAGCCAGGGAACAGGTGCGCCTAATGACGGGTCGGCGCATCGCCCTCACAATAATGCGTCAAGCACTGCAGTAAGGTTACGCGCAGTGGTCGTTATTGCAGGTGGAATTGGCGTGGCACTAGTGATAGTTTTCGGACCGCGCACGGCCACTGCATACGAGGCAAAGACTTGGTATAACTCGAGGGCTGCGCAAACCGCGTTAGCGCTACTCTTGGTGGTGGGCGGGGCTAAAAGCGCGTTACCCGTGTCTGGGGTCCTATTGGGGGCACTGAGTGCGCCGCTGATCTGCACCGATTTTGCAGTACACAAACTGCCTACTAAATGGGTGTATGCAATGGCAATAGGCGTAATTACGGGGATTGCCTGTGAAACTCCCGCGTTTGTAGGCACGTTCGTGATCGCTGCTATTTGCACTTGGACAGTAATGCTTTTGTTGCGTCTTACAACCGGTGTTGGTATGGGAGATGTTCGTCTTGCGCCACTGACCTTCGGATGGGCTTTCGTGGCAGGCGCCCTGATACCAGCGCTTTACGTGAGTGCCATAACTGCCGGGGCGGTCGCCCTCGTAATATTAGCAATACGAAAAGACCCGAAAGTACACATTGCGCTGGGACCATACCTGGTAATTGGGCCGGTGGTAGCGGGGGTGCTCGCAAACTACTAATTGTGTGGATGTGAGATCATGGACCAATGAGGTGGCTTAGCGCAGGAGAATCCCACGGACAAGCACTAGTGGGAATTATCGACGAAGTTCCGTCAGGAATCAGCATTCAGACCGCGGATATTTCCGCCGCTTTAGCCCGACGCCGCCTGGGATACGGACGCGGCAGCAGACAAAAATGGGAACAAGACAAAGTCCGTTTCACTGGCGGAGTGCGACACGGACTTACCACCGGTGCACCAATTGGCATAATCATCGAAAATAGCGAATGGTCAAAATGGGCAGTAGTTATGAATCCAGACCCGCAAGACCCTCAAGATCTACTGGTCGACGCCGGCAAGGGCGACAGCCGCGAAATTGCCCGCAACCGTCCCTTGCGCAAACCCCGCCCCGGACATGCTGACTTAGCCGGTATGGCCGCCTACGACCTAGACGACATTCGTCCGGTGTTAGAGCGCGCATCCGCCAGAGAGACCGCAATGCGCGTCGCCCTCGGTGAAGTAGCCGAACAAATTCTAAAACAAGGATTTGGTGTGCGCTTAGTATCGCACGTGCGTGAAATCGGGGGAGTGCGCGCCGGAAATACCTGGCCGAAACCCACCGATGTGACAGCGTTGGACGCAGATCCAGTGCGTACCCTAGACAAAGCTGCCAGTCGCGCGATGCAAATGCGCATAGACGAAGCGAAAAAGAACGGCGACACTTTGGGTGGCGTAGTGGAAGTGCTAGCCTATGGCGTACCTTTGGGGCTGGCGGGCACCCACGTGCAGTGGGACCGGCGCTTAGATGCCAAGCTGAGCGGCGCCCTCATGTCAATCCAATCTGTAAAAGCCGTGGAAATAGGTGATGGTATGGCAATAGCTGCCGTGCCCGGCAGCACCGCACACGATCAGATTTTCCCGAAAATAGTACGCAAAACTAACCATGCGGGGGGAATTGAAGGGGGCATTTCCAACGGTGAAATAATCCGTGTGCGCGTTGCCATGAAACCAATTTCAACAGTGCCCAAAGCGTTGCAAACCGTCGATCTGCAAACCGGCGAAGCAAGTAGGGCAATCCACCAAAGGTCAGACGTGTGCGCGGTTGTGCCAGGGGCAGTTATAGCCCAAGCAATGGTAGCCCTTACTTTAGCTGATGCTTTGCTTGACCATGCGGGCGGATACTCTCTGGCGCAGATACGCCAAAATGTGGGTGCATACAAGAGCGCATTAGCAGAAAGGGGAATGGCGTGAGTATCGTCCTCGTCGGTCTGCCAGGTGCCGGAAAAACTACGGTAGGGAGGCTACTGGCCCAAAAACTGGGTACCTCCTTTGCAGATAGTGACGAAGAAGTAGTCAAAACTAGTGGCACATCCATCAACGAAATTTTTGCAAATTCAGGTGAAATGGCATTTCGGCATATGGAAGCCAGCGCTATTTCGCGCGCATTCGCCGAGGACGTAGGCGTACTTTCCGTTGGCGGCGGCGCGTTAACTACTGCGAAAGTGCGCCACCAACTTGCGGGCAAAACAGTAGTGTTTTTGGACATTTCCCCAGAACTTGCCTACGAACGCGTGGGTGGTGATAGGGGGCGTCCTTTGCTGCAAAGGGGAGGATTGGAAAAAATGCGGCAGCTCGCCGCAGCTAGAAGACCGCATTACCTAGAGTCAGCGACGTTTACTGTGCAAGTAGCAGCGCAAGGGGCAGAGGAATTGGTGGCGCAAATTTGTGCGCATTTGCCCACTGCCATGGTTGTGGAAGGTCCGAAACCTTACCAGGTCCTAATAGGCACTAAATTAAACGCATTCCTGCCTACTGCCATTGGAAGGCAGGTACGGAAAGTTCTGATTATTCATCCCCCTACATTGCGTGCAGTCGCTCTGGAAATAAGGCATGTCTGCCAGACAGACGCAGAAGTTTTCACTTTTGAAACCCCGGACGGCGAAGCTCAAAAAACCATAGAAATCTTGCAGCAAATTTGGCGCCAGCTGGGTCAGGAACGTTTTTCTCGCACCGATCTGATAGTCGGTTTGGGTGGGGGCGCCACCACGGATTTGGCGGGTTTCGCGGCGGCAACCTGGTTGCGCGGTATTGCGTGGCTTGCATTACCCACTACGCTGCTGGCTATGGTAGACGCCGCAATCGGCGGTAAAACGGCTATAAACAGCGAGTTCGGAAAGAATCTGATTGGTTCTTTCTATCCGCCCCGTAAGGTTATCGCAGACACCGCGCACTTGACTACCTTGCCGCAAGCGGAAATAACAGCGGGCATTGCCGAGGCTGCCAAATGCGGTTTCGTCGCCGATCCGCAAATACTTTCCCTGCTGGAAGCTGCCGATTGGGAAAAGCATTTACGACAAGTGATCGAGGCGAGTGCGCGCGTGAAAGTGGGAATTGTATCTGCCGATCTCGAAGAAAAGGGGGTGCGCGAAATCCTGAATTATGGGCATACACTTGCACACGCCCTCGAAAAAGAGAGCAATTACCATATGCGCCACGGGCATGCGGTCGCAGTAGGCATGGTTTTTGCGGCACACGTCGCGAACGATTTGGGATTAATTGGTGCGGCAAACTTACAGCGCCACTATCGGCTGCTAACTCACCTAGGTTTGCCCACCACCGCCCATGGAAAGTGGCAAAACTTGTTCCACCACATGCAAGTTGATAAAAAGAATCGGGAGGGGAAAATTCGCATGGTATTACTGCAAGGTATAGGTGATACCACGGTCCAGGTGGTTCCCGAGGACGTCTTGGCAAGGAGTGCTGGCAAAGTGGGGCTCACCGTATGAAAATAATTTTGCTAGCGCTTCCAGGTACCGACGTGCAACAAATTGGGACACATTTGGCAAGTCTGACGGGGTTAGCTTTCGTAGACGGACAAGAGCTTACTCGCAAAACGTGGGGGCGTACACCCGGCGAAATCATATTGGAATATGGCGAGGACGACTTCCGGGCTTTGGAACAAAAACTAACGTCCCACGTGCTTACAGAACTAGCTGGTGCTGAAGGCGGGATTTTCGCACCGACCTCGGGAGCATTCGAAAAACGTCCCCAAAAAATCCCCGAAATGACCTACGTTTACGTGCGCCAAGACCTGGTTGAACTAGCGCGAAAAAACGGTCTGAATGCGCCCCGATCGCTCGCATTGGGCACTCCCAACGCCACCTTCCGTGAGCTTGCCAAAAAGCGCGACCAAGCGTATTCCCAGCTTGCCGACCTCGAAATTGACGGAAACGGCAAAGAAACGGTAGATATTGCTCACCAGATTGCCTGCCAAATATCCCCAAATGCGCTTTAACCTGTAGGCTAACAGAGGAAAGAAAGGAACACTGGTGGTAACAACTAACGATTTGAAGAACGGTCTGGTCCTAAAAATTGATAACCAGCTGTGGCAAGTTACGGAATTTCAGCACGTCAAACCCGGTAAAGGACCGGCGTTTGTGCGCACCAAACTAAAAAACGTACTGTCTGGCAAGACCGTGGATAAAACCTTCAATGCCGGTGTTAAAGTCGAAACCGCCACTGTGGATCGGCGGGATATGACCTACCTATACAACGACGGTTCTGCCTACGTGTTCATGGATGACGACACTTACGAACAAGTTGAAGTACCCGAAGAAGTAGTTGGCGACGCCAAGAAATTTATGCTGGAAAACCAGCGCGCGATAGTTTCTTTCAACGAAGGAAACGTGCTGTTTATTGAGCTTCCTGCAAATGTCGTCCTCGAAATTACTTACACAGAACCAGGATTGCAAGGGGACCGTTCGAACGCTGGTACCAAGCCGGCTACCTTGGAAACGGGCTACGAAATTCAGGTTCCCCTGTTTATCGAGCAGGGCACCAAGATCAAGGTCGATACCCGTACCGGCGAATACCTTTCCCGAGTCTGATGAAAAAAGGTTTTAGTTCACGCACAAAGGCGCGTCGCCGGGCTGTTGACGTCCTCTTCGAGGCCGATCAGCGTGGCTTTGGAACTAACGCCGAAAAGTTGCGGCGGTTGGCAGATGAACGGCGGACAGTTTCGACTGCGCAAACTGGGATCCCGCCTTATGCACACGAAATTGTGTACGGTGTCGCCAAAAATGGGGCGCGCATTGACGACGCCATTGCGGCATGCGCCACTAATTGGACTTTAGAGCGTATGCCGGGTGTGGATTTAGCAATTTTGCGGGTTGGCGCCTGGGAAATCCTGTACAACTCGGAAATTGATACTCCGGTCGCTATTAAGCAGGCACTGTTAATTGCGGAAGTCATCGGTGGGGACAAATCACCAGGTTTTATCAATGCTGTGCTCGACCGTTTGGCAAAGAACGAACGAATTCGCCAAGAAGCAGTGAAACTAGGGGTCGGCGTACCGGAGCCTCTAAAGGTATCGCAGACACCGGATGAAGCGAAGGCTTTTGGCGAGGACACTCAAGTTGTCTTTGCTGAGGACGAAACCTCGGAATAGTAACATTTTGCGGCTATTTACGGGGTATGCCACTTTTGGATAATACGCCAGAAAAACATAAACTAACTTAGAACAATATTTCAGTCGAAAGAGGTACAAATGGCTCTGCCACCACTCACTCCGGAACAACGCGCTGCGGCTCTGGAAAAAGCAGCGGAAGCTCGCCGCGTTCGCGCCGAAGTAAAGGTTGCTTTGAAAAAGCACGAAACTAAGCTGTCGAAAGTTCTTTCTGATGCGAAAGAAAACGAAGCTTTGGGCAAAATGAAGGTCATTACCCTGTTAGAATCTCTTCCTCGCGTAGGCACCACGACCGCGAAAGCCATCATGGAAGAAATTGGCATCGCAGAATCCCGTCGTATTCGTGGGTTGGGTGTTCACCAGGCTAACCAGCTGATCGAACGTTTCGGATAATCTTTGAAAGCGTGGCTAGGGTAGGGAAACCTACCCCAGTTTCGAGTTATTATGGCTAGTTTGACAGTTTTAGCTGGTCCCACTGCCGTAGGGAAAGGGGCTGTGGTTGCCGCCTTGTTGCGCAAATACCCCAATGTTTATTTGTCAGTAAGTGCTACTACCAGACCGGCACGTCCAGGTGAGGTTGATGGCGTGCATTACCACTTTTTAACCGACGCTCAATTCGACCAGCTGGTCTGCAATAATGGGTTATTGGAATGGGCGTTAGTTCACGGACAATACCGTTACGGTACTCCCAAAGCAGCAGTTGAAGCACATTTAGCGACGGGACAGCCGGTTCTAGTAGAGATTGATCTTGCTGGGGTGCGCCAAATTCGCCAAACTATGCCCGCAGCCAAATTTATTTTTCTAGCACCTCCCAGCTGGGACGAGCTGGTAGCACGCTTGCGTGGGCGCGGTACCGAAGACGAAGCAGAACAACAACGGCGCTTAGAAACTGCCAAAGTCGAATTAGCCGCCGCCTCCGAATTTGACCTCACTATAGTAAACGATGAGGTCGAGACCGCAGTAACCAGGCTGGCTGAAGCTATGGGATTGGCATAGAATTAGGCGGAAGACTGAAAGGAAACAAATGTCCGGAGTTGTTGCTAAGCCGCACGGGATTACTAACCCACCGGTGGACGAATTACTGGATCAAGTTGAATCAAAGTATGCTTTGGTGGTGTACGCTGCCAAGCGGGCACGCCAAATTAACACTTACACGCAACAGTTGGCAGATGGCATGATCAGTACGCCTGGTCCGCTAATTGATGTCCGTCCCGAAGACAAACCGCTGTCAATTGCGCTGCGCGAAATTGAACAGAAATTGTTGGTAATGGATCAAGAAAAGCCAGCGGAGTAATACTTGAGCCGGAAAGTAGCGGTAGGTGTATGTGGTGGAATTGCCGCATATAAAACTATTGGGTTAGTGCGCGCCCTCATAAAAGAGGGCTGGGAGGTCCAAGTAATCCCAACGCCGGCAGCACTGCAAATGGTGGGGGCTACTACTTGGCAGACGTTAACTGGGAAAACAGTTACTGCGGGCTTGTTCGAGGACGATGCTCACGCGCCGCACATTGAGCTTGCCAGAGACTTAGATTTGTTTGTGGTAGCTCCCGCCACCGCTAACACTTTGGCAAAGTTTGCGTGCGGTATTGCGGATAATCTGCTGACTGCTACTTTTTTGAGCGCGACCTGCCCAACCGTCCTCGTCCCAGCAATGCATACGCAAATGTGGAATAAGCCGGTCACAGTGCGAAACGTGGACACGTTGCGAAAGTGGGGAATAACGGTAGTTGAGCCGGCTACGGGCGAATTGTCCTCTGGAGATTTTGGTACAGGGCGGCTGCCTGGTCTGGACGTGCAACTTTTTGAGATCGCAAAGGCACTGCGCGAACAGGATTTTGCTGGCAAAAAGGTGGTAGTTTCTGCCGGTGGTACTCGCGAACCTGTGGATCCGGTGCGGTGGATAGGCAACCGTTCCTCCGGGCATATGGGGGCAAAAATCGCGCAAGAATTTGCGTACCGGGGTGCCGACGTGACTTTGGTGGCAGCAAATGTTTCCGCAGAAATATATCCGGCAGGGGTCCGCGTTGAGCCCGTGCAAACGCATGGCGAACTGATGGCAAAAATGCAGGACCATGCGGATGCGGACATTATTGTTATGGCAGCTGCCGTCGCGGACTTCCGCGTACCAGTTGCCGCGGACAAAATTAAAGATGAGCGTCTAACGTTAACACTGGAACCTACCGTCGATATTTTGCGCGCACTCACTGCCGCGCGTCGTAAAGGACAAATAATCGTTGGTTTCGCAGCGGAAACCGGAACCGCAGAAGGCGTCCTCGAACTGGGTATTGCGAAAGCGAAAAAGAAAAAAGCTGACCTGCTGGTAATAAACCAAGTGGGAACCCAAACTGGTTTTGGAGACCGCCCTTCCAGTGCCACCATTGTGGATCAGTCTGGAAACATACTTTCCCATTGCGAGGGCGAAAAATTCGTCATCGCCAGGGGGATTGTCGATCAAGTTCGTTGCCTAGTAGAGGAATTATAGTGCGACTGTTCACTTCTGAATCTGTTACCGAAGGTCACCCGGACAAACTTTGTGACCGCATTTCTGATGCCATTTTAGACGAAGTCTTGGTGCAAGATTCCACCGCTCACGTCGCCGTAGAGACCCTCGTTACCACTGGTCAGGTTCTTGTCGCTGGGGAAATTACCACCAGTGCTTACGTGGAAATTCCGCAAGTAGTACGCGAGCAAGTGAACGCGATTGGGTATACGTCCTCGAAAATGGGGTTTGACGGGAATTCGTGTGGCGTACTGGTTGCAATAGGGCAGCAAAGTCCCGACATTAATGCAGGCGTAGAGAAATCTTTGGAAGCGCGCTGCGACACTGCGGCAGTAGACGAGTTGGACTTGCAGGGCGCTGGCGATCAGGGGCTGATGTTTGGTTACGCTTGCAATGACAATGCTGATTTCATGCCCACCCCAATTTGGTTGGCGAACAAATTAGTAAGACGGCTCACCGAAGTTCGCAAAAGCGGGTTAATTGAAGGGCTGTGCCCTGACGGTAAATCACAGGTGACTATGGTTTACGAGGACGACCGCCCGGTCGCCGTGGATTCGGTAGTGGTTTCTTCGCAACACTCCGTGGACCTGGGGTTAGAGGCATTGCGCAAGCAAATTGGTGAAGTCGTAATTGCGCCGGTACTTGCAGAAACTGGTTGGGACCTTCCGCCGAACATTTACGTTAACCCGGCGGGCGTGTTCAATGTTGGCGGTCCCATGGGCGATAGTGGTCTGACTGGACGAAAGATTATCGTCGACACGTACGGGGGGATGGCGCGTCATGGTGGGGGTGCTTTCAGCGGTAAGGATCCGTCGAAAGTGGACCGTTCTGCGGCTTACGCGTTGCGCTGGGTGGCGAAAAACATAGTGGCAGCGGGATTTGCTGATCGCGTAGAGGTGCAAACTGCGTACGCTATCGGTAAGGCGCGTCCGGTCGGATTGTATATTGACACGTTCGGTACTCATAAAGTCGACCCCGCGGCATTGGAAAAGGCGGTAACCGAGGTCTTCGACCTGCGCCCCGCAGCTATCATTCGGGACCTGGATTTGTTGCGTCCGATCTACCGAGACACTGCTGCGTACGGGCATTTCGGTCGCGCATGTTTCCCTTGGGAGCAAACTAACCGGGTCGCGGATCTGCAAAGCGCTTTGTAGAGGCGTGGAACAGGCGACCTTATTACCTGACTTACCCGCCAGATCCCGTCAGATCGTGGTACCGGGGGTAGCTAATCCTGTGGTAAAAGTGCTGGTGGATACCCCTTTGCCGCACCTTAACCATCCCCTTGATTATGTGCTTAACCAAAGGACGCAGGCAGCGGAAGTTGGCATGGCGGTTACGGTACGCCTAGGTGCAGAGCGCAAAAATGGGTGGATTGTGGGTCGCTCAGATTCCACCCGCCACCAGGGTCGTTTGGGCGAAGTCTTAAGCGTAGTGGGTAACTACCCGGTGGTTACTCCCGGCGTTTACCAGACCGCGAGCGCGTTGGCACACAAATATTTGGGTCAGTGTGCAGCTTTGTTACGTGAGGCTATTGTTCCCCGTCACGTGCGCACAGAAAAGGAGCATGTGCGTCGTCAGGGCGGACCTTTACCGGATTTTGGTGCGGATTTGTGGGCGGAATACGTGGGGGGCGAAGCGTTTTTGTCCCGTTTGCGTAGTGGGCAAAGTCCGCGTGCGTATTGGCAGGGGTTGCCGGGGCATTTTCGGCGTATTGGTCAGGCTGTGCAAGCGGTTTTGGTGTCTGGGCGTAGCGCGGTTGTGGTTTTTCCAACTACTGTGCAGGCACGTCAGTTTCATACTTTTCTGGGAGGGTCCGAGGGCGCTGCACTGTTGGTTTCTGAACGGGCAGCTTCCGATCGCTATCGGAGCTTTTTGGACTGCTTGCGCGGTAATGTGCAGGTGGCAGTGGGGACGCGTTCGGCACTGTGGGCGCCGCTGGCAGATTTAGGATTGATCGTCGTTTGGGATGAGGGCTCGGATGCGTACGCGGGGGTACGTAGTCCTTACGTTCATGGTTTGCAGATTGCTACGGAACGGGCTTATGCGGAAAAATGCGGGTTGCTGATTGGCGGTTTTGGGTGCAGCGTGGAGGCCGGTGGACTGGTGCAGAATCAGTGGGTGGTGCCCCTGCGTCCTCGCAAAAATGTCGTCAGAGAATTGTTGGCGATTCGAGAGGCGCCTGCGGCCGCGGATTTAGCTGGAGATAGTGAGTCTTTGCGACGCTTACCGGGGCGTGCCTTTTCGCTGTTGCGCAAGGGGTTGGCGTCCGGTCCGGTATTGGTGCAGACTGCGAATAAGGGGTATGTGGAGGCGCTGGCGTGTAAAAATTGCAGGCAGAAAGCGCGCTGTCGGGCATGTGCGGGACCACTGGTTCAAGATGGGGCAGGCAATGTTAGTTGTAAGTGGTGTGCCAGGTCTTGCACAGGGGAAAAGTGCCCACATTGCGGGGAAGTAGGGTTAGTTTCTATCAAAGTGGGGGCAAGGCGTACTGGCGAGGATTTAGGTAAGGCCTTTCCGGGCGTGGCAGTTACGCTGTCGGGGGGCGGGAAGAATCTCGTGCCACAAGTGGATGATCGTCCTCGGATTGTTATCGCTACAGCTGGGGCAGAACCGGTTGCTAAGGGTGGATACAAAGCGGTCATAATTTTAGACGGTGCGGCGGTGGCCGGACGGGGCGAGTTGTGGGCGCCTACGGAGGCGTTGCGGCGGTGGCTTAGTGCGGCGGCGCTGGCTTCGCCGGAGGCACGCGTGATGCTGCTGGGCGTGGAACAACGCAACTTAGCGGGGGCGTTTGTGCGCAACGATCCTTTGGGGTGGGCATTAGAGGAATGGGCGGAACGTCAAGAGCTTTTGTTGCCTCCTGCCGTTCCGTTTGTAGCAATTAGCGGTCCGGCTGCCGAGTTACGGCAAATAAGCAGCGTTTTTTCGGCACAAGATGGGGTGTCGGTGTTAGGGCCGACCCCTAGTGATAGCGAGGAACACTTGCTCTTGCGGTTTGACCGCAGCCGCAACGAAGCAGTGTTGGAACAGTTGCGCACGCTCATGGTGCGTCGCTCGGCCAGTAAAGAGCCGAAACTGAAACTGGTGGTAAATCCGGCGGATCTGTGGTGAGTATTTTTCGCTAAAATGGGGGTGTGCGCATACTTTTTGCTGGAACACCAGAAACTGCAGTGCCCCTGCTTGAAGCTCTACTTGAGACCGAACATGAAGTTGTAGGGGTCCTCACTCGACCCGATGCTCGCAAGGGGCGTTCAAAAAAACTGTCTGCCTCTGCCGTTGCGGTAGCCGCACAGGCGATGGATTTGCCGGTGTTTAAACCCCCGAAATTAGTGGGGTGGAAATCGGAGTTGGAACAGCTGCGACCAGACCTCATTTTGGTGGTTGCCTACGGACAGATCATTCCCGAGTCGATGCTAAATTTGGCAAAATTCGGGTGGGTGAATGTGCATTATTCATTGTTACCGAGGTGGCGGGGTGCTGCCCCCGTGCAGCGCGCCATTGAAGCAGGTGACAGTGAAACGGGTGTGAGTATTTTTCAAATCGAGAAGGGACTAGATACGGGACCGGTTTTTTGGCAAGAATCCGTGCCTATTAAGCCTGGTGATACTGCTGCTGAACTATTTGAATCCCTAAATGCCACTGCTGCCCAGGCTCTGCCAGTAGTTTTAGGCAAAATCGCGGACGGTTCTATAGTGGGCGTTGCGCAAGAGGGCGAAGTGACTTACGCAAAAATGCTCAGTGTTTCCGAAGGACAGATTGATTGGGAAACGCCCGCAGAAGCAATCGTGCAGAAAATTTGCGCTTTTTCGCCAAAACCCGGCGCATGGACACAGTTACCAGACGGTAAACGTCTTAAGGTGTGGGCGGCAAGTGCTAGTGATAAACAGATTCCGTCTGGACGCTTGGTCGTGGAAAAACACCGCGTGCTGGTTGGAACCTCCACCTTGGCCGTACAGTTGGACCGGCTTTCACCTGCGGGAAAGGGAAAAATGCGGGCAGCTGACTGGGCGCGCGGGGCGCGTTTGGAAGGGGACGTACAACTATGAACTATCGGGCAAAACGTTGGTATGTTGACTCCGCACGCGAACTCGCTGTGGAAATTTTAGTGGCAGTTGACGAGGACGACGCGTACGCTAATCTGTTGCTCCCCGCCCGGTTGCGTCAACGCAATTTACGGGGGAGGGATGCGGCTTTTTGCACAGAGTTGACTTATGGTACTTTGCGGGACCGGGATCGCATTGACACGATTTTGTCTGTGGTGTCTACGCGTCCAGTACCGCAACTAGACCCGTGGGTGCGCAATATTTGCCGCGTTGGTGCACACCAATTGTTAAATATGCGGGTTCCCGCGCACGCCGCCGTGGCAGAAATGGTGGATATTGCCCGGTTGCGCACTTCTACAGGTCCGGCGCAAATGGTAAATGCGGTATTGCGGCGGGTCAGCGAGTCCACCAGTCAGCAGTGGAACCAGACCATCACCGAAGGACTTTCCGAGATCGACAGGTTGGCATTGGTCACTTCGCACCCACGTTGGATTGTGCGGGCGTTGGAAGAGTCAGCCGCTGCGTACGGACGAGCGAACGAATTGCCGCGGATTTTGCGCGCCAATAACGATGCGCCGTACGTGAACTTAGTTGCCAGGCCCGGTCTTATAGACCGGGAAGAACTGGCAGATATTGCCGAGGAGCAGTTGCGAACTAGGGTTGCTTACAGCCCCATTTCGCCGTGGGGGCTAATTATTGAGGGCGGTAACCCCGGTCGTCTTGCCCCCGTACGTCAGGGTGCGGCGGCAGTCCAAGATGCTGGTAGCCAACTGGTGGCAGCCCTGGTGGTAGGTGCCAAACCAATTGTTGCGGGCGAAAAATGGTTGGATATGTGCGCTGGTCCGGGCGGTAAAGCGGCGCTACTGGGCGCCCTCGGGAAACAAAATAGTGCCACCGTCCTCGCCAATGAAATTAGTGAGCATCGCGCCGAATTAGTGCGCAAAGCCACTGCCGGTTTGAATATGGAAGTGATATGCGAGGACGGACGCGAACTTTCCGGTAGCTATGACCGCATACTCATTGACGCGCCGTGTACGGGATTAGGAGCGCTGCGGCGGCGTCCTGAAGCTAGATATCGCAAGAGCCCGCAAGATTTAGCTGAACTTACGGAACTGCAGCGTGGTTTGTGTTACCGAGGAACCCAATTGGTTAAACCTGGGGGCATTGTTGTTTATAGTACGTGCAGTCCACATCTGAGCGAGACCAATATGATTGTCAGCGAAATACTCTCAAAGTGTCCGGAAATGCAGTTGCTAGATGCGGCGCAGATCGCTCGTCAGTTCACTTCTGCGGAAATAGGCAGTGGTCCGCTGCTGCAGCTGTGGCCGGACCGTGACGGCACTGACGGCATGTTCATGGTCGTGTTGCAAAAGAAAAACTAGGAGTTGCAATGGTTACTATTTCGCCCTCGATTTTGAATTCCGATATCGGTGACTTGTACGGTGAATTACGCAAAATTGAAAGTGCCGATTTTGCCCACGTGGACGTGATGGACGGACATTTTGTTCCCAATTTGTCGTGGGGGCTGCCCATTGTGGAGGCAGCAGTAAAGTCGGGGATTATTCCCATTGATGCCCACCTAATGATTGAGGACGCCGACCGGTGGGCGGTAGCCTATGCGGAGGCGGGGTGTGCGTCGGTCACGTTCCATGCGGAAGCTGCGGCGGCGCCCATCCGGTTAGCGCGGGAGATTCGCCGGGCTGGCGCCAAGGCGTCATTGGCGCTGCGCCCCGCTACCGACATTACCCCTTACATCGACTTTTTGCCAGAATTTGACATGATTTTGGTCATGACGGTGGAACCGGGTTTTGGGGGGCAAAAATTCTTGGATTCTATGCTGGGCAAAATTCGGCGTACCCGGAAGGCGATTAGTGCCCAGAATTTACAAATATCGATTCAGGTAGATGGGGGTATTTCCCGCAATACCATTGAAATGGCAGCAGAAGCCGGCGCGGACACGTTCGTTGCTGGGTCGGCGGTTTTTGGTGCCGAGGACGCCCACGCAGAAATCGAAGTGTTGCGCCACCTGGCGGGGAGGCATTGCCACTAAGTGGTAGTAGCCAAGAACTCCTCGCGTCGAAGCATTATAAGGAACAGTATTGCTAAAAATGCAACAGCAATTAAAGGAGATGTCGTAGAGTCAAACCATTTTAAAAGTATGGATCTTATACCGGTGGCGTTTTCGACACCAATTACTGTTCCCCAACCAATTCCGTCTAAAGTAAGACCAGCAATTATAAAAGCGTAGGCAGCGGTGAATTTCATGCGGCTTGGAACCTGCTTCAGGAACGCAACCGGAAAGAGGAATACCAACATTAATGCAATTCCGTGAATGATCGGAAGCGACTTTAGGGGAGTGTGCGCCAGGGTGTTAGCTGTCGCATGATAGGTCGTTAGTGCAAAAAATATTCCAAAAAAAGGAAGGTACGTGTAACGACGTTCGATTGGTTTATGTAATCTGAACAGAATCGACAACAGACCTGACTCTTTACCATTCATGCCAATACCCGTCTTTCCACTTTGCACAGCACTTACTCACTGCAACACTGCAGTGGATTGACAAGCAAGATGCGGTGAGCCAAGGTGTCCATGCTATAAAAATGCATTTAGCGCTGTTGCATGCGTTGTTAACCAGGTTTTTTAGGCAAGTAGTCTTCCATTTAACGCAACCGTTCCCGTAGTATCCAGAAGTGGAAGCTACTGAAACAACCGCTCTTTCGGTGATTGGCGTCTCAATTAGTGCATCTTCTTGAGACACGTCACCGAACATGTTTGCCTGAATCCTCGCAAACGAAACCAAATTAGGGCTATCCTTCAGAGTGCTAAGCACGTAAACCTGATCATGCAAAAGAATTTTTACACTCTCATTGCCCGCCTGATTGGTTCCATCCAAAATGGTGTAGTTCCCTCGCGATATTTCAGTCTTTAGGGATTGAGGAAGCAGACCTTTGCTCGCCAGTCGAAGTAGTTTAGATTCAGATGATTTTACGTACTGTTGAGTGAAATCAAGCGATGAGGTTCCATCATAACCACACGCAATGGCTGGCAGGGCAGGTACTATACTTGCAAAAATTGCGGTCATCGACACAAGTATGGCGATTAGTCGCGTTTTCTTAGACATGGAACCTCCTTAATGGTTAATGGTTCTAAGTGATGCTTGTCTTGTTTAGATATATGGTACTCCTAAGCAGATGGGGGTATTAGTGTTTCGCATAAATAATCATTGATGCGATTTAGTCGTTTTTAGCAGGCGCCAGCTGGCTGAGCTTACCGGCGGCGAAAGCACTAATGAAAATATAGGGATCGTCCTTTAAAGACCTGCCCATAGTGCGCAGCGGAACCGGGGAAGAAAGCAAATATGCGGTGGCGTCCTCGACATCAACATTTACCACCGCGTGCCGAGGAGCAGCGCAAGCCAATACTTGGCTGCGAACCTCGGTCGCAAACTGTGAGTCGTGAATGTGGGGGAGCGCCAACTCAACGCTAACTTGGGTCAAATGTTGCAAGGCGGTGGCGGTGTGGTGGCTCAGCCCGAAATGGCGCGCGCGTTTATCCGCATCAGAAATGCGGAGGCTCGCAATCGGACGTCCCTGTAAAACCTTGGCCGCAGTCAGTGCCCACGCCACATCCACACCCGTGAACCCAAATTCGGTGTCCCCACCCAGATTTCCGGGACCTTGACCAATCACAATCACATCCGGTTCCACTGCCACTTTCGCCACTTGCAATGCGGAAGGGATTGACACCGCCTCAAAGTCACCCCCGAAAGCCTGCCCACAAGTAACCGTGCTTTTTATCCACCCCGCCTCCCGCAAAGCCGCGACTTGACGCGAAAATGCCAAGGGGAGGGCGGCCCCATCAGTCATCACATACGCCACTTTTGCATCTGCTTTAATGGATTTCGCGCCCGCAATTACTGCCGGCAACTGCGAGTGCAAATCAGTAGCCACCACCGGGGTGCCACGAAGGCGCGCTCCCGTCAAATGCTCGTGCAGAAAAGCATCCTGTTCGTCGGCCGCAGCAACCATCACTTGCGTGGGCGTATACCGCGCTTTCACCATGTGACCATCTGGCAAAAAATCCTGTGGCAAACGATCCAACACCGTTACCACGTTCGCCATACCACCTGTACCCAGGCGGAGAGCGAGCGCTGAACACTCCAAACGCACGCTTTCGCCCTCGGAAATATCCCCGCAAATGCGCGTATAGGAAATAGCTTTCACCAAGCTCCCCACCGGCAACAGTGACTTGCTATTCGCCTTCGTTATTTTCACGAGGACGACCTGTGCGCCCGCCCATGCTCCCTGAATTTCTTGCACTTCGCCGTCGCGATAAATCATGATTACAGTTTAAACTACGACATCTAGGCGCCCCGGCATCACTGCGTTTTGGTGTAGCAGTAAGAGGACAGGCGCATCCGAAACGGTAAACTGGGAACATGATTATTTGGGTCATGCTGGTAATGGTCTCTGCGCTCACCCCAGTGGTGCTGGCAAAATGGCTTTATGACAAGACGAAACAAATTCCTTTGCGCCAGTTTTTGCAGGCACTAACCCCGCCTGACATTCCGCACCTAGAAGCGCCCAAATTGCATACTCCCTGGGACACGGCGACAGCACGAAAAACCAAGTATCGCATTGCCGCCGCCCGACAATATCAACGCGAAGAACGCGCCCAGCAGGCATTTGCCCGCTGGAAACAGCTGGGTTTGTTAAATGACTGAAAAAACACCCTCGGAAAAATATCGAGATTTTAAACGCCGCCGCGCGCACCAAAAAACCTTAGTGGGGCAGTATGAACAA
Organism: Actinomycetaceae bacterium; assembly: GCA_030528145.1. Classification (GTDB taxonomy): domain Bacteria; phylum Actinomycetota; class Actinomycetes; order Actinomycetales; family Actinomycetaceae; genus Winkia. Next base: position 185,488 of record JAUMZK010000001.1, on the reverse strand, counting down.
CGGTTGGAATTTCAGTTAGATCCTTTCCAGATACGTTCTTGTGAAGCCGTCGAGGACGACCGACCCGTTTTGGTTGCCGCACCTACCGGAGCCGGTAAAACTATTGTCGGAGAATTTGCTATTTATAAGGCGCTTGCACAGGGAAAACGCAGTTTTTATACGACCCCAATAAAAGCTCTTTCTAACCAGAAATATAATGATTTTTGTGCTTCTTTTGGTTCTGAAAACGTAGGTTTACTAACTGGCGATAACGTCATAAATGGGAATGCTCAAATAGTGGTGATGACCACTGAAGTGCTGCGAAACATGCTTTATCAAGAAGACCGGGAACTGGGCGAACTTGGCGTCGTAGTCTTGGACGAAGTTCATTATTTAGCAGATCGACTGCGCGGACCCGTATGGGAAGAAGTAATACTGCATACGCCATCGGGCGTGCAAGTGGTAGCGATTTCAGCAACCGTGTCTAATGCGGAAGAATTTGGGGCTTGGATTGCGGAAGCACGCGGAGATTGCTACGTAGAAGTAAGCGAAGAACGCCCCGTTCCGCTTTACCAACATATGCTTGTAAAAGACCAACTATTCGACCTTTATGGGGCGAAAAAAGGGCGCGCAAATCCAGCGTTAATGCGTGCAGTAGAATTGAACTATCAGCGTCGACTGCCCTCAGCAAATAAGATTGTAGATAACTTGGCGCGGGAGGGACTAACACCCGCCATAGTATTTGTTTTCTCACGCCAAGGATGTGACAGTTGCATCAGCGAATTATTGCGAAGCAAAACAGTTCTTATCGGCAAAGAAACACGTCAACGTGTCCTCCAAATTGTTGACGAGGTCGAATGTAAAATTCCCGCCTCAGATCACTACGCGGTCGGATTAGACAAGTGGCGTGCGGCATTCCTCTGCGGGTATGCGGCACATCACGCAGGTATGCTGCCGGTTTTAAAAGAAGCAGTAGAGCGTGCGTTCCGTGAAGGCTTGCTGCAAGTTGTTTTTGCTACCGAAACATTGGCTCTCGGAATTAACATGCCCGCGAAAACAGTGGTTGTCACCAGCTTGCGAAAATGGAACGGGACCGAAAATGTGCAGCTTACTCCCGGTGAATACACACAATTGACGGGTCGTGCTGGGCGCCGGGGTATGGACCGGGTGGGGCACGCCGTAGTGCCATATCGGGTCGGTAATGAACCTGCAATTGTGGCATCCTTAGCTTCCAACCGTACGTATCCGCTAAATTCTGCCTTCCGACCTACCTATTCAATGGTGGTCAGTTTATTGATGCGGATGGATGGAAACGCTGCCCGCCTGGTAATGGAAAAGTCTTTCGCTCAATTTCAAGCTGACCGCAAAGCCCGCGCTGCTGCCGAATCCGCCGCCTTCTGGCGGGCGGAAGCTAAGAAACACGCAGTCAGCTGTTCGCGAGGGGACTTCAGCGAATACCTGAAAATCAGAGACAAACTTAACCAATACGAAAAAAAAGGCAGCCCGGTCCAGGCGCGGCACATTCATCGCCAAAGAGATCATCGCGGGACTAGACCGAGGTGACATTATTTGGTACAAAAACGCCAGACGTGAGCGTTACGGCGTAGTACTTTCACCCGCCCGCAAATATGGCGATCCCACCGTCCTTGTACTTAGCAGCGATGCCCGTGTGCGTCTGATCAGCGCGGGGGAAGCACCTGGCGGAATTAACGCGGTGGGGCACATACGTTTGGACCCGAAAATGAACGGAAGGCGTCCTCGGGAAAGAAAAGAAATAGCCAGCTTGCTGCGTCAAGAAGTGCGAGCCGGAAACTTGAAACGAAAAAATCCTTCTGGTCGGGACCAAACCGTCGAGGAGCTACGCGGACGCCTGGTAAACCATCCTTGTCATGCTTGCCCCAGACGGGAAATGCACGCCGCCACTGCTCACAAATGGGTGCGCGCCAATCGCGAATATGAACGCCTAGCGGGATTAGTGGTAAAACAGACGGATACCCTCGGAACCCAATACCGTGGGGTAACCCAGATTTTAGAACAACTGGGTTATCTGCATTGTGGGAAAGTCACCGCAGCCGGTTTTACTTTGGCTGGAATTTACAGTGAACGCGACCTGCTATTAGCCCAGTGCATTCGTCATGACATTTTCACGAAGCTTTCCCCGGCGGAACTGGCCGGTGCAATAGCGCTGTGCATTTACACTCCGCGCACAGATCGGGTCCAAAATTGGGATTTTCCCACTCAACTTGCGCCGTTAGTCCAACAGGTGGCGGACTTGCAGGTGGTAATTAGCAGCCTGGAAGAAAAACAGGGATTGCCGGTTATGGCGCCGGTGGACGCGGGTTTAGTGGCGGCAATATTTGCCTGGGTCAATGGCGCCAGTTTGGCTACTGCGCTGGAAAGTGTTCCCGAGATGTCGGCGGGGGATTTCGTGCGCTGGGCAAAGATTATTTTAGACGTATTGGGGCAAATTCGCGTCATATCTGCGCAGTTGGCGCCCACTGCCCGCAAAGCTACCGAGTTGATTCGACGGGGAGTGGTGGCGTGGAGCGAACTTTAAAATGCCTGGTAGGCGGCTTATGTATGGCCGGAGCTTTTCCGCCATTCCACCTTTACCCCCTGGTACTGCCGGCATTTGCGCTGTTGTACGCGTCCGTGAGTGTGAGGGCGAAGGGCGCGTTCTTCTGTGGCTTTTTGTGGGGGTTGAGCTTTTTCCTGCCCTTGACATATTGGGTGTCGCTTGCTACTGAAAGTTACCTACCGTGGATTGCTTTAACTGCAGTTGAGGCGGCATTTGTGGGGTTGTGGGCCCACTTTGTGAACATGTTTTCGAGGACGTTGCCCGCTTTTTTGGCGCTAGCGGTGGCGGCGGTTTCTTGGGCGGGAGTGGAACTAATACGCGGTTTGGTGCCTTTTGGCGGATTCGCTTGGGGTTTTGCCGCATACCCGTGGGCGGATTCGTGGGTGGGGGCGGTGGCGCCTTACGCTGGCGCGGCGGGAGTTTCTGCCTTAACCTACCTTGCCGGTGGGGCACTGGCGTCGATTCGTCGTCCCTCTAATTTGGTTGTTTTTATATGCGCATTGGTTTTACCGTTGGCTTTACCTGCCCCAGGTGTTGGTCGTGGAGAGGCGGGATTTAGGGATAGCTATTTCGCTAAAGTGCCAAGAACGGACCAGGAAATTGAAGTAGCGGCTATACAAGGGGGAGTGCCACTAAAGGTTTACAACCAAGGACCAGTGGCAACAGCCAGTGCCCACATGTCTTTGGGACGCACCGTAAAAGGCGCGGACCTGGTGGTAATGGGGGAGAACGCCGGGGAAGACCCGCGCGTATCATCCTCGGGATTAGCCGGATACCTGCAGATTGTAAAACAAAACGGACCAGTGCTTACTGGGACGGTGCGTTACGAGGACGACCACCGTTTTAACGACTACGTTGCTGTCAGCAGTGACGGAGTAGGACCGGTTTACACCAAACAAGCGCCAGTTCCATTTGGTGAATACGTCCCATATCAGAGTCTATTTCGCCACCTCAGTCCCGTCATGGACCAGATTCGGCAAATGCTACCAGGGAAGACGCCGGCACTGCTAAAAGTAAACACGCCCAAGGGCAACATAAGCGTGATTACCCCGATTTGCTTCGAGGTCGCCAAACCCCAATTATTGCGCCCACCGGTCATGTCAGGTGGTGGGCTGATAATAGTGCCGTCAAACAATTCTTCTTTTGGTTCTACCGCGCAGTCGCGTCAGCAACTGCAAATACTGCAATTTCGTGCCCGGGAGATGGTGAAAAGTGGCGTACAAATTTCTACCTCGGGCATGAGTGGCTTCGTGAATCCAGACGGTCAGATAGAAAGTCGCGCCGAACTATATGAGGAGTCGGTACTGCGCCAAAAAATCACGATAAATAATTATGTCAGCTACGCTGTCCGCTATGGCAACACAATAGAGAGCGGAACGATACTGTTCACGCTCTCTGTGTGGTTTGTAGCCGCTACGGCAAGGCTTATCCGTGCTGGTAGTGGACGCCCTCGCGCAAACGCCCGGAATGCAAGACCTCGAGTTGCTCGTTAAGTAACACCTCTAATTCGTCCAGGGAACGGCGTTCTAGCAGCATATCCCAATGTGTACGCACAGGCTTTAGAGGTTTTTCTTCGGCGGGACGTTCGGCGCCTTTCAGAACGGCTTCTTCACCATTTTTAGATTCCCAAACAGCGGGCGGTTCAGCCTCTGCAGAAAAAACCACGGTGAAGGTTTCGCCAGTTTCTGGTACTTCGTAGGTGGCTTCAATGCGCTCGGCAAATACGACACCATCTTCTGTCTCTAATGATTTTGAACCAATTGAAGTTCCGCGAAGCGCGCGATCAGCCATTTGCTACCTTTCTTTTGAATAGGTTCCATTATACAGGTCAAGGCAAGTTGCAGTGATTATCAGAGCACCACAACATATAATGCCGATAATGTACATTATGTCAGATTGTGTTACGAGGACGTCACTCTTGATTTTGGCTCACTTTCAGTCGCGTCTTCCCCGGCACTGCCGCCCTCGTTAACATTCCCCCGCTACTTGCCGCTGCGTCTCTACTAAATGCACCACACCGTCTTCACACCGAAACTTTATCTCGAATCCTGCGAAACCAAATCCGTAGATACGGTTCGGATCATCATGAATTGCAGGTCGCGGATTTTCTGCGAGGACGCCGCGCAAAGCAGATACTTTCGCCCGTGGAAAATCGCCTAATGCGTCCTCGGACATATCCACGCGCATCCGGTAATCCGCACCGGTGGCGTAACTGAAGTTAGCGTCCTCGTGAACATCGGTTCTGACATAAGGTTTAATGTCAAATATGGGCGTACCATCCACCAGGTCTGCGCCCCCGACCAACAGCTTGCCGCGTGTTACTTCCAACAGTTTTACCGACGAAAGCCCCAAAGAATTTGGGCGAAACGGCGACCTGGATGCAAAAACTCCCACTCGCGTATTGCCGTTTAATCTGGGAGGGCGCACAGTCGGTTGCCACTTCCCCACATTTTTCGAAAATCCCCATATTAGCCACACGTGAGAAAAGCTATTTAGTCCGCGTGTGAACTCGCCTGCGCAAAAATCAGATGTAAACTCAATTGAAGCGACCAAATCCGAAACCAGACCGGACTGGCGCGGTACCCCAAATTTGCTTGAAAAATCAGTCCTCGCAAACGCAACCGGGGTCAACGAAAAATTATTCACAACCCGATTATACGAAGATGACTATTTATAAGGAACTTTTCCGCATCCCCGGTGCAGCAGGGTTCTCACTGGCTGGAATAATTGCACGTTTCCCCATGTCAATGAGCAATTTGGCGATAATCATGATGATTTCGCTAATGTTTTCTGACTATTCGTTGGCTGGTCGCCTTTCTGCGGTAGGGGCGGTGTCTTTCGCCCTCGCTGTCCCCCAAATCTCACGCTATGTGGACCGCTATGGACAAGCCCGCATCATGTACCCCTGCATAATCATGTCAGGTATTGCATTATTTGCTTTGGTGGCGGCCGTATTGCACCGCCAGCCCCACTGGGTGCTGTATGTGCTTACGGCTCTGACTGCCGCGCTTTCGGGATCCGTTGGGGCACTTGTGCGGGCACGTTGGGTTTACGTTTTGAAAGATCACGAACCAGGACGCCTACAATCTGCGTTTGCACTGGAAGCCACTTTTGATGAAGTAATCTTCATTATTGGACCACTAATTGCCACCGTTTTGTGTACTTCCATTCATCCAGTTGCGGGCATCATGGCGGCAGGCATAATTTCTTTGGTTGGCTCTACCCTATTTTTTTGCCAACGAATAACTGAGCCAGTTCCTTCCAAAAAACTAACGGAAGTTCCCCACAATTCCGGGTTTTTGCTGGCGAACGCCACCATGGTGGTACTCATGATCGTGTATTCACTGATGGGTGCCATGTTTGGCGCATTGGACGTGGTTACGGTTGCATTTGCAGAAGAATCTGGCTGGCCGGGTGGTACCGGTGTGCTGCTTGCCGCCCTCGCTTTAGGTTCTTTAATTGCCGGTGTCATATACGGTTCGCGCACCTGGGTGTGGTCTCTCCCCCAGTTGTACATTCTGGGCGTCACAGTGCTTTGCGTGGGTGGCGCCTGCTTGCTATTTGCGACTGGTTTTTGGACTTTTGCGGTACTCATGTTCATAACTGGGACGGCTTTTGCGCCCACTGCAACGAATATTATGACTATGGTTTCGCGGGCGGTACCACAAACTAATCTGACAGAGGCTATTGCGTGGATGAGTACCGCCATTTCTATCGGTTCTTCTGTGGGAGCAGCCGTTGCTGGTGACCTGATTTCCCGCCACCAGTCTTTTGGAGGACTAGTTGCGGTTGCAGTTTGTTGCGCCGTGACGTTAGTTGCCGCCGTTATCACACTGCCATTTTTGTCGAAGACCCAGGCAAATATTATTCTGAAATAGCTCTATTGTTACCTCTCAGACGGAGTTTTGATGTCTCTGAAGCATCCTGTCGATCAGGTACCGCCTGCCCCCAAGTTGGCTGTTCTTGGTCTACAACATGTTCTTGCTTTTTATGCCGGTGCAGTAATCGTTCCCTTACTTATTGCCAGTTCCTTGCATTTGGATACGGCAACTACTATCCACTTGATAAACGCAGATCTGCTGACTTGCGGTATTGCCACCCTAATTCAAGTGGTGGGCATATCGAAGCATGTGGGCGTGCGTTTACCGATAATCCAGGGAGTCACTACTACGGCGGTGGCACCCATTATTGCAATCGGGTTAGGTGTTACCAGCGGTAAAGGTGGTCTACCTTCTTTACCCACCATTTATGGCGCCATCATCGTGTCAGGGCTATTTACATTTTTTGCCGCCCCGCTTTTTGCTAAATTTTTGCGTTTCTTTCCCCCTATTGTTACGGGCAGTGTGTTGCTAGTAATGGGTACTTCTCTGCTGGCAGTTTCAGCTGGAGATTTCACTAATTATGCCGAGGACGCACCAAAAGTTCGCGATTTAGCTTACGCTTTTGGTACTCTCGCTGTGATCGTTTTAGCTCAACGATTCTTTAGGGGCTTTTTGGGTACTATTGCCGTGCTGATCGGTTTGGTTGGTGGTACTGCGGTGGCACTTATTTTAGGAGATGCGACTTGGGATAATGTGGCGAAGGCAGATGCTTTTGGGATAACCACACCATTTTATTTCGGAACCCCACAATTCAATATTTCTGCATGTTTTTCCATGATTATCGTAATGATTATAACCATGGTAGAAACTACCGGCGACGTATTTGCAACTGGTGAAATTGTGGGTGTGCGTATCAGGCGGGCACATATTACGAGGGCGCTGCGTGCCGACGGTTTGTCTACGTTGATCGGTGGGGTAATGAATTCGTTCCCCTACACGTGTTTCGCGCAAAACGTCGGATTGGTGCGCATTACTCGCGTTAAGTCGCGGTGGGTTGCAGCTGTAGCAGCAGTATTTATGATGATACTGGGCATCTTGCCTAAAGCAGGCGCTATTGTGGCTTCCATTCCCGCACCGGTTTTGGGTGGGGCGTCTGTAGCACTGTTTGCGAATGTGGCTTGGGTTGGGTTACAGACCATTGCGAAGACGGATATGTATGACAATCGCAATATTGTCATTGTCACTACCGCATTGGGACTGGCAATGTTGGTCTCGTTCAAACCCCAATTGGCTGAGGCATTCCCCGCGTGGGCACGCATTTTCATTTCTTCAGGCATGAGCATCGGAGCAATTGCAGCCATATCGCTGAACCTGCTGTTCTTCCACTTCGGCAAATCGGCGGGCACCGAGGTTGCGAAAGATGATAAGGGGGCGGGCATTTCCCTCGCCGAGGTGGGGCAAATGGGACGCGAAGAATTCGTAACTACATTCCGCTCTTTATTCAACAACCAGGTGTGGCCTTTGGAGACGGCGTGGGAAAGCCGTCCTTTCGCAAACGTCGAACAATTGCGCGAAGCCATCCAAACCGCAGTTTTGACTGGTCCAGATAATTTGCAACGCGAACTAATAGCCGATTATCCCGACATGGCAACACTAATGTTAGCGCGCCCCGAGGAGGCGGCGAAAATATCTAAAGATCGCGGTTCTTTGGGGTTGGAGCGCCTCAATGACGCCACCAGAGAACAACTCGAAGAACTATCGAAGCAGTATCAAGAGCGCTTCAAAATGCCGTTTGTAGCATGCCTGGGCACCACAGACACCGTGCAGCAAGTAATTGCCCAAGGGGTGCGCCGCCTAGCAAACTCGGCTGCCCAAGAAAGGCGGGTCGCCCTCAGTGAAATCGTAGAGGTCGCCAACGACCGTTTCGACCTCCTTTTGGCTGACGCCAACCCCATCCAGTCTGCGTGGGACAGAAAATTCACCGAGGTCGAATAACAACACCAAAACAAATGAGGCGGTTTCTAACCGCCACATTTTTATAACCCGTAAATTACCCCGCGTGTTTGCGTGCTCGCCGCTGCGCCAATTCGTCTACTATTTCGGGACTTTCGCCTGCACCGAGGCGCGAAAGTGAGCCTTCGACCTCGCGCCATACCCGCCCCACGGCAATACCGAAAACGCCTTGTCCCCCTTGCACGAGGTCGATTACTTCGTTCGCACTGGTACAAACGTACACGGACGCCCCATCGGACATGAGCGTAATTTGGGCAAGATCCTCTACTCCCCATTCGCGCAGTGCCTCAATTGCCTTGCGAATCTGCTGCAAAGAAACACCCGTGTCCAGTAGTCGTTTCACAACTTTCAAAACCAAAATGTCCCGAAAACTATAAAGCCGCTGCGAACCCGAGCCTTTCGCACCGCGAATAGAAGGAGAAACTAATTCGGTGCGCGCCCAATAATCCAGTTGCCGATACGTTATACCGGCAACATTACAAGCGACCGGACCACGGTAGCCGGCATTAGGGCTCAACTGAGGTAGCCCATCTTCAAAAAGCAGAGGCTGGCGCCGTGATTCATTCATTAGGTCTCCTACATTCAGGGGTACATAAGTAGCTTAAACTGTAGTGCTAACGCGGTCAACGGAACGCGCCGATAAGTCTAAACCTTAACTGGAAGGTTCTAAAAGGACGTGCTTAATTAGAGTCAGCAAATACGTCCCAAGCTCGCGGGCGACTTCGGAACGCGCCTCTGGATCTCGAACCCCCACTTGGTCAACCAAATTTTTTGCCCGATTAGCAGCCGCCACTACCTGCCGCAGATTACGCTGATCTAGCCCCGCTTCCACCAAAGCTTTTGCTGCTTTCACGGCATCTAGGCTGCGGGGGGAAAACCTGCCCGTACTCCCCACGCTAATAATCCCGATATCCAATAGTTGCTGCACTAACGCGGCACTAGCACCAGATAGATCGCGTAATTCGGTTAGAGTAAGTGTTTTGTCGGGACGGGAAAAAACCAGGTCGCCATCCTTAGCGACCACCCTGGGAGTGGGAGGGGCAGCAATATCGAAGCCCTGACCGCGCTGGTCTAGTTCTTCAACAATAACTTTAAGCGGTTTGTAATGGTCGCGCTGCTGGGTCAAACAGTATTGCAAGCGCGCCAAATCGTCTGCTGAATACTTGCGATAACCGCTGCCGGTACGCATCGGCGATACCACACCCTGATCTTCTAAAAAGCGCACCTTACTAAGGGTTAAGGCAGGAAATTCTTTACGCAGCACAGATACCACTGCGCCAATAGACATGGTCGCGCCTGGTTGCTTATGGGGTAGCGACTGCGCCGCTAAAGTCACTGGGAATTACCTGCCTGCGAAGGGTGGAATGTCATACGGAACTTGCCAATTTGAACTTCATCACCAGCTTGTAACAGTGCGTGGTCAGTGCGCTCCCGGTTCACATACGTACCGTTAAGAGAACCCGCGTCACGAACTACCCACAAACCGTCCTCGCGAGTAAAAATAGCGTGGCGGCGCGAAACTGTAACGTCGTCTAAAAAGATATCCGACTTGGTGGAACGACCCGCAGTGGTGTCGTCATGGTCCAACAAAAAGCGTGCCCCCGCATTTGGACCGCGTCGCACTACTAAAAGTGCGCTCCCGGGCGGCAAGGCATCAACTGCTTGTTGTGCAACGGCAGACAGCGCTACCCGTTCGATCTCCGGTTCGCTCACTTGGGCGCCGAAAATGGCTGTTGCGCTTGGATCTACTCCAGACATTTCGTCCTCATTCACTATTTTGGTTATAACTAGATGATAACGATCTATTGTGTGACATATCAAAGTTTGCCCACATTTTTCTGATTTTTTGTAATCGTAGCCGTAAAGCTTCTTCCCATGCGATTTCGGTTAACAGCCGGTCAAATGTGGGCGTCCCATTTTTTGCCTGTTCAATTACGGACAGTGCTTTTTCGCCTGCGCTCCCCTGCAATGATGTAGGCACTAACGCACGCACCAAACGGGACGCAATTTGTATAGGACGGATAGTCCACAGCTTTTGACAAAGTCGCATGTCGCGTGCCAATTCGTCCATTTCGAGGACGGTGCGCGCTAAGTCGATACCGGCACCTAAGGACTCGATTTCCACGTTGGCTAAATTGGCGTCGGTGCGGAGCTGTTCCAGTGCGGCAGACGGGTTCAAAGCCGCGCGCGCCTGTATTGCGCGTAGTTGGTCACGACCAGTGCCTGTTTCGGAAAGGAACCGGGCAATATCACTTTCGGTCCCCACTCCACATGCGCATTTCAGTGCGAGCAGACGCCACTTTTCATCTGTAGTTAAAGGGAACTTAGACCCGGTCTCATAAATTTCGGGTATGCCTCCTGCTATTCCCGCCGCTTCAAAAGCAAAAGTAGCCCAGGCGCGGGCATCCTCGCCACTATGCGAAAAAGCATTATCCAGACCCGCCGCTGCCGCAGTTGTTGCCGCTTGCTGTCGGTTTGGTAGATACGTGAGTGCCGCCAACGCCTGTGACAGTAGCTTTGCCCGTACGGTACCGACCTCGCAAGTACCGCCCGTCAGAACCGCGTCGACGAAGGATTGGGCGCCCAGGCGTCCTCGGCGTAATTCCTGCCAGGCACTAGCCCAAACGCTCGCACGAGAAAGACTATTTTTCACCCCAGGCACAAATTTTTCGAGGACGATTTGCGCTGGTAATTCACAAATTGCGTAAGTGCGGTCGCGGTCGTTCAAAATAGCAATATTGCCGCCCGAAAGAGGCGCAGATGCGCCTTCTAAACGAACTTCCTCGCGCCCAGTAGCAGTACCATCTGCCTGGTAGTACCCCACATCAAAAACATGCGGACGCATATCCTGGCTGCCGCGAACTACGCATTCACCACTGCGGCGCAGCACACTGGGACTACTGGTTGTCAACCACGATTCTTGCCAGTGGGTCAGGTCGCGTCCGCTGGCGTTTTCTAGGCACTGCACCAGATCTGCCATCAAAGCAGTAGAAAATGCGTGTTTTTGAAAATATTCGCGAGTAGCCTGCACGAAGGCGTCCTCGCCAACGTAGTGAACCAGTTGAGCCAGCACGGCAGCGCCTTTGGCGTAACTGATGCCATCAAAATTTTGACTGGCCGCTTCCACATCCACAATGTCTGCCTGAATGGGGTGCGTGGTGGGCATCTGGTCGACTTGCAACGCCCACGCCTTTCGTTCCACCACGAACGCGGCATCGGCTTCAGTGAAACCGCCGCTGCGTAACGCCGCATAACTTTCGTGGTCGGCAAAGGATTCTTTCAGCCACAGATCTTCCCACCATTTTGGCGTAACTAAATCCCCAAACCACATGTGGCACATTTCGTGCAACAGTGTATTTGCCAGGCGTTCTTCCTGGCTTTTTGTGGCGCCACCGGGGTGTAAGTATTCTTCGTTAAAGGTGACACAACCAGGATTTTCCATCGCCCCCAAATTGTATTGGGGAACAAAAATCTGGTCGTATTTTCCCCACGGGTAGGGGAATTGGTAGCGTTCGTGGAAAAACTTCAGACCATCCTTGGTCCACTTAGCTATTTTTTCGGCGTCGAGGGCGGTGGCGAGCTCTTTACGACACAGTGCCCGCAACGGTATGGGCGCTTCTTCCCCATCCCAAGCGCCAAGGTCGAATACGGCGTAAGGACCAGCCACGATAGCCGTCAAATAAGACGACAGTAGGGGGGTTTGGGCAAAAGTCCACTGACCGTGCTGGTGGGATAGGGTTGCGCCATTGTTTACCACAGTCCAGTTTTCAGGCGCGTGGACTGTGAATTGCCAGTGTGTTTTCATATCTGGCTGGTCGGCGCACGGATAGACTGCGCGCGCGTCCGCCGGTTCGTATTGGGTGTACAAGTACGTGTCTCCTGCAGCATCCCGATACCGGTGCAATCCCTGTCCGGTGTTGGAGTAAGACATTTCTGCCCAGACGCAAACTTGGTGGTCGCCCTCGGAACATTCGATGTAAAGATGGTGTTCGTCCTGATTCCACGGGCATTCCTGGTGGTCGACCGTGACCCGATGAACTGTTCCGTTTTGGACATCCAGCATGACCTGGTCAGTGGTGGTTATTTCGAGGACGGTTTGCACAGAAAACGTCGGTGTTCCACTTGGTGCCTCGCGCAGGTCTAGGAAAACTTTTTGGCTCCTGACTTTCAGCGTATTACTGCGACGCCGAGCTTCGATCCGACTTAGTTTTGTCATGGGACGATTTCCTCTTTGTGCTGCGACCCACCGATGTGCGGGTTTTCTTTGTTACTTCTTTGCCGGCTTTACGGGCGTTGCCGCTGGCAGGCATTGAAGATTTCAGATTACCATGACCGCGACCCAATTTTGGTGCCGGTGCGTGGTCGATTACGAAAGCAATCAGCGGCATTACCAGGACCGATGCCGTGCCGGCAATTACCAAAGTGGAGGCTTCCTGGGCGGACATTGCTTTTGCAGAAACCGCAATGTGAGTAACTGCAACAATTATCGGCAATGCCGTTGTGGAGTAAATAGCTACTGTGATTTTTTGTCGAACGCTCAGCTGTGCCTCTAAGTCATTGGGTTTGATAAAGGTGGCAACTAGTACCGGCACTCCGCGCACTGCCATTAGTAACACAAAAAATGCCAACCAAGTCCACGGATCTTTAGCCAAAACTGAAGGATCGACCTCGGCCCCTGACAGCGTGAAAAAAATGGGAATGAGCAAACCGTAACCAATACCGTCCAGTTTTTGTTCCAATTCTTCGCGCCCAGCAGGTACCGCCTGACGCAAAATAAAGCCCGCCGCAAACGCTCCCAAAATCAGGTCAAGTCCCATAGATGCGGCCAGAGCACATAATCCCACCAGCAATAATACGGTCAAGCGTACGGTGGCTTGTGCAGTAGTCTCAGACTCCCAGTGTAAAGCTTTCACTACTTTGGAACCGGTTTGGATAAAAGGTCTCGGCACGACGGCGAGCATCACTGCCAAGATCACAAATAGGACCAGCATCAGCGCGCTCGCCCAAGTTGCCCGGTATGACAGCAACAGTGCCATAGCTACCACCGGCCCCATTTCGCCTATCGCGCCGTGGGCTAAAACCAGCTTTCCCACTGGTTCTGTAGTCAAGTTGCGGTCCTTCAAAACCGGCAAAAGCGTACCTATGGCTGTGGAAGTCATGGCTATCGCCACAGCCGCACCCTGAATGTGCCAAGGGGTTGCATCAAAACCGAAACTTACTACTAAAAAGGCTAAAATCAAGCAGATCAGCCACACTAAACCAGCTTTGGCGCCCTTGCCGTCTTGTAAATCTTTCGGGTCGATCTCGAAACCTGCGAGCAAGAACAAAAATGCTACCCCTAGTTCGCGAAGCAGCCGCAATTCGTCGCCTAACTCCACGATTCCGAGCACGTGAGGACCTATGAGTGTGCCTGCGATCAGCAGTAATACTACTTCCGGGACGACGCCGCGCAAGATTACTTTGCTAATAAGCGGTGCTAAAAACGAAATACCAACAACTATAAAAAGTTCACTAAGGACGGTCATAACAGCCTTTCTTTTGTGGTTTTCCACAGCATACCGCGCCTATCTGTGCTCGGCGCGCCAAAGCTAACAATATTGGCATAGTCTTTTTATGTGGGACAGGCAGAATTTGTCGAAGCTTTGTACACTTTGCGAGAGCACGCGAAAAATTCGCGGTGCATTATGCGCGAAGTGCCCTCGCCCGCCGGGTTGGCTCGCAGAAGTGCCGCCCTCGAATTGGAATTAGGCAGTGCTAAAGCCCAATTCGTGGTTTTACATAACGACGAGGTCGACCGCCACTGGCTGGGTAATTTTCGTCTAGTCATTTTTGCCTCTGCTCCTTTGGAGGGCGAATTGGTGGTGGATCCTTTGTTGGCAGATGTCACTTACACCTGGGTTAAAGAGTCTTTAGATCTTGCTGAAACCCGGTATAAGCTGCTCAGCGGTACTGTTACCACTACGCAGTCCCATACTTTTGACGAGATTTCCTTACTGGATCAACGTAGTGAGTTGGAAATCAGAGCCTCATGGACTCCCCTGGACCCGAACTTGGGGGCACATTTGCGTGCGTTAGAATACCTGTTGGAATTTATCAATACAGGGGATCAATTACGCGAGGTGAAATGCGTTTTTACGGCCAAGTAAGGGCGACCGCGGTCGGTCAAGGTATTGACGGCGATAAAGGTTTGGCGGTGGCAGCCTTCGAGGGCGACACTACAGTACTAACTCAGCCTGCCGCCGGAATTCCACCACTGACACGGCGCGCATCGGACATTGCGGTAATTGCCAAGCAACTAAAGAACGGTAAGGGGCCGGTCGCAATAGACGCCGAACGCGCCAGCGGAGTCACGTATTCACAAAGTGCGTACCTGATTCAATTGCGCCGCGAAGGGGCAGGTACCGTCCTCATTGATCCTAAACTGAACAAAGATCTAAGCGCAATCGGGAGCGCGTTGGTCGGCGCAGAGTGGATTTTGCATGCCGCCGACCAGGATTTGCCCTGTTTAGCAGCGGTAGGCATGGTTCCCGACAAACTATTCGATACCGAAATTGCGGCACGTTTGCTGGGATTTGAATCTATCGGGTTGGCAGCATGCACGCGTTTCGTCCTCGGAAAAGAATTAGTGAAAGACCACCAAGCAAATGACTGGTCCTACCGTCCTCTTCCCCCAGATTGGTTGCGATACGCCGCATTAGACGTAGAACTGCTAATTCCACTTCGCAACCGAATGGCGCAGGCGTTGGTAGCTGCCGGGAAGTGGCAGTGGGCGGTAGCAGAAATGGAGCATGTTCGTACCGCGCCGCCCCACGTGGGCATTCCGAAAACTTGGCGTGATACCCCTGGCATAGGCAAAATATCGGATAGGCGATCGTTAGAAATTCTGCGTCGCCTGTGGTTAGAACGCGAGGAAATAGCCGCTTACCAAAATATTGCGCCAGGAAAAATATTGTCTAATAAAACACTCATTCTGGCGGCTTTAGCGCGTCCAAAAAATAGGCGAGAACTGCTAAATATCGGCAAATTTCGCGATAAAACCGCGCGCCAAAACCTTAGTGCGTGGGCAAGAGCCGTGCGCGGCGCCGCCGAAACACCGCAAAGTGCCTTGCCACAGGTGACAAGACCACCACGGCAACATTTTAGTAAAGAGGCAAAAGGACGACTGGTCACAATTAAACAGGCAGTTCGGCAGCTCGCCACAGAACTGCGTATTTGGCCAGAGAATCTGCTGTCGCCGCGCGCCCAAAAAGCGCTAGCAAGCGCGGACAACCAGCAGATAGAGCAGACCTTATTAGCGGCGGGCGCCCGCCAATGGCAGATTGAGCTGATTACTCCCCTATTTTCTGAGCTGCTTGGAGCTGCTTGAGGACCTTTAGCGTTTCCTCCGCAATGCTGGGGGCAGTCAAACCCAGCTCCTGTAAAATTTCGGTGCGGCTGGCATGCTTTAAAAAGCGTTTAGGAATACCGAAACTTTTCACCGGAACGAAATGTCCGTCCTCGGAAAGGCGGTCACGCAAACTTGACCCAACGCCTCCGGCTATCAGTCCATCCTCTAAAGTGATTACGAGGTCGGCGTTCCCGGCCAATTCCACAACGGAATCTGCCAAAGGCACCACCCACCCTGGGTCTACTACGGTGACGCAACCTGGCAAAAGTTTCGCTGTTTCTATAGCGAGTGGCACAAACGCGCCTACCGCAACCAGGGTAATGCTCGGACCTTCCCCGCTTTCGTAAACAACTTCTGGAGCGCGCACATGGTCACCGAAAGTATCCGTGTTCGCACTTAAGGTACGCAGCGCCTGGATCTGTGCACCAATGCTGCCTTTGGGATAGCGCACCAAAGTGGGACCGCCTTGCCAACTGGTAGCTTCGCGCAGCAGACGCCGGAACGACTGCTCATCGCGCGGTGCCGCAATCTTTAACCCAGGCACTAACGAGCACAGAGCCATATCCCACATGCCGTTATGCGAAGCACCGTCATCGCCCGTAATACCGGCTCTGTCCAAACAAATAGTGACCGGCGCGTGATGCAGTGCCACATCCATTAACACCTGGTCAAAAGCGCGATTTAAGAAAGTCGCATACACTGCTACCACTGGGTGTGCACCCGCATAGGCCATCCCCGCAGCCATTCCCACGGCGTTTTGTTCCGCAATACCCACATCAATTACGCGGTCGGGAAACTCGGTTTGCAAAGGCAAAAAACCTACTGGTTGCAACATGGCGGCAGTGACACCGATAATGCGGGCATCGGTGCGCGCAATTTCCAATATTTCTTCGGCAAATACTGAAGTCCATCCGAAGCGTGCGGGCTTTATGGGCAGACCGGTTTCCGGATGAATCTTGCCGACAGCGTGGAAACGGTCCGCATTATCGTTTTCAGCGGGGGTGTAACCGCGTCCTTTTTGAGTGATTGCGTGAATAATTATTGGTTCGCCATATTCTTTCGCACGGGCGAAGGCAAATTCGAGGGCGGTAATATCGTGACCGTCCACGGGTCCAGTGTATTTGATCCCCAGCGTCTCGAACATGGGTTGGGGAACTAGTACGTCCTTAACGCCGGCTTTTAAACCGTGCAAGGCATCATATGCGATTTCGCCGGGCAAACCCCGTGATTTCAGCTGTTTTTTCCCCCAATTGAGTGCGCGCTCATAGGCAGGATTGGTGCGCACCGCATCCAGGTGGTGGGCCAACCCCCCAATGGTGGGCGCATACGAGCGCCCGTTGTCGTTTACAACAATAATCAGTCGCTTACCGGCAATTGTGGCGATAGTGTCCAGGGCCTCCCACGCCATTCCCCCAGTGAGGGCGCCATCCCCAATAACTGCAATAACGTAGCCGGAATCGCCCTCGGCACTGCGTATGCGGGAAATGCCTTCAGCCCAAGAAATGGCGGTGGAGGCGTGAGAATTTTCTACGACATCGTGTTCACTTTCCGCGCGCGAAGGGTATCCTGACAGTCCTCCTTTTTGGCGCAGCATGGAAAAGTCTTTTCGACCGGTCAGTAATTTGTGAACGTAGGATTGGTGTCCGGTGTCAAAAATTATGATGTCGCGAGGAGAGTTAAATTGCCTATGCAAAGCAATAGTGAGTTCTACCACTCCTAAATTAGGGCCGAGGTGTCCGCCGGTTTTAGACACCGATTCCACTAGGTAATTCCGAATTTCGGACGCAAGTTCTACTAGCTCTGCAGATGACATTCGTTTGAGTTCGCCTGGACCACAAATCTGCTCAAGTTTTGACACTGCTCCTCCATTCGCAAAAGGCAACCAATATTCAATGATACTGATCTTGAATGCCAAGTAGATGCATTGGCACGAAAGCTATCGGACATAAACTGGTGGCATGAGTGTGAACCAGCAGAGTTTTTCGTCTTCTTCTTTCGGGGTCAGTAAATCGAGTGTCCCCCATGCGGCACCGTTTGCCCAGGTCAGTTGCGATGGTGCAGATACTTACTGGGTAGAGACTTTTTCGACCAAGTCAGCACGAAATGCTTTGCTCCGGCGCGGCGGGGGACAGATTAGGGAAATTTTGCCGTTACTGCCTGGGGGTGCGCTGCCGGATGTGCGTACCCAAATTAGGGGCGGGCGGGCTTATGCCGTTTGTGAAGGTGTAGTGGTGTTTAGTAACAGCGCGAACGGATGCCTTTACCGTTTTGACGTGAATCATCCCGAGGGCGGTGCTTTACGTCTCACCCCTGAAGTTGCGTATCACTTTGCTGATATGGTTATCGACCTGGTACGCGGTGTGGTTTTCGCGGTTCGCGCCGGTGGGGATGGGGGTAGCGAAATTGTGGCGGTACCACTAGATGGTGCGGCTGCGCGCGAAAATAGTAACATTCAGGTTTTATTTTCTGAGGACGCCCACGCTACTTCACTTGCTCTTTCGGTTGCTGGTCATTTTCTCGCGTTTGTGTGCGCCTCTACGAACACAAATACTCCTAGCAGGAGCAAACTCTGCGTGGCTGAGCTGGGCTTTATGGGCGATTTTGTAAAAGTGCATAATCTGGTAGATGCCGAAAATGTGGCAGTTTTCCAACCCCGCTGGACATTAGAAGATGACCTAATTCACATAGACAATTCCAGTGGGTGGGCGAACCTGTACCGCACTGAAGGTTTCAATTCGTCATCTTGGCAAAGTCATTTGCGAACTCGGGCATTGCACCCTACCCCAAAGAATTTTTCGCTTCCCACCATGGCGCCTAGCACCACCAGCTTTGGCAACCTCGATATTACACATCTGGTTGCCACCTGGTGGGATAACGAGAAAGCTAATTTAGGAAGTATTCGCCTAGATAACGGACAATTGGAAACCTGGGAAACTGGGTGGAGACCCTTGGGAAATGTCGACAGTCAAGGTGGTCGTACTGTTGCGGTGGTAGAAGACACAGACGGACGTGGCGCCCTCATTGAAATAAAACGTGGAACGGTGCGTGTGCTGCGTCAAGAAATCGGAACAACACCGGCAAACATGACAAACAACACGGACGAATTTGAGCGAAAAGAAACCTCGGATAAATGATCGGTAGTTTGGTTAAAAATCATCGTTCCGTCCTGGCGATACTCGCTGCAATAGTAGGCGCAATATGCGGTCTAGCCTCAATCCTGTTCCAACTATGCATAGAGGGTTGGACCTGGGTAATGACGGGTTATTTCAACTATTCCGCCCATGCCGGTGCCGCCCACGGAAAACTGGGCCTTTCGCCGTGGTTCTTATTGTTTGTACCCATTATTTCGGGGCTGCTGTATGGGCCGCTCATTCAAAAATGGGCACCTACTGCTCGCGGTCATGGAGTTCCCGAGATCATGTTGGCAGTTAGACGCAAGGGTGGGCAAATACCGGGACAAGTCGCCCTCGTGAAAATAATCGGGTCGGCACTAACCTTAGGCGGCGGTGGATCGGTGGGTCGCGAAGGTCCCATAGCGCAAGTTGGAGCCGCGCTGGGGTCGGCTATTGCTCAGCGCACGGGTCTGCCGACTTCACGCGTCGTTTTGCTGGCAGGGTGTGGGGCCGGTGCGGGCGTGGCAGCCACTTTCAACGCTCCCCTTGCAGGCGCCCTCTTTGCCCTGGAAGTAATTTTGGTGAACTTTACTGCCGAGACTTTCGGAATGGCCGTGGTAGCCTCTGTAGCTTCCAGCACGGTTGCGCACGCCATGTGGGGGAACGCGCCCATTGTTGACCTGCCTCTGATTTTAGATCTCCCCTCAACTACCATGTTGCCTGTGACCATGCTTGTAGGCGTTATTGCTGGTCTAGGTGGGCTACTATTTTCAAAAATGTTATATGGCACCGAAAGCTTGGTCGACAAAATTTACCGTGGTCCAGAGTGGGCACGTCCCGCGCTTGGGGGCATGCTACTAGGAATAATGCTGTTCGCATTTCCACACATGTTCGGTGACGGTGGACCTATTCGCACGCAAATGCTGCTGGGTGATTATTCACTGGTCTTCCTGCTGGCACTAGTAGTTGGCAGAATGTGGTTCACCTCATTTACTATTGCCATCGGCGGCAGTGGCGGCGTTTTCGCGCCGAGCCTTTTTATTGGTGCGGGAATAGGCGCCTTCGTTGGACAAATCCTCGCCCCCACATCCCCCGAAACTATTGCGACATTTGGCGTAATAGGAATGGGGGCAGCGTTTGCCGGTGCCGCTCGCGCCCCAATAACAGCGGTACTGATAATCGTGGAAATGACGGGACAATACGCCCTCATTTTGCCGGTAATGTTGGCAGTAGCAATTGCCGTCGGAGTAAGCCGCTTCCTCACCAGAGAAACCATCTATACCGCAAAACTGATCCGCCGTGGCGACCGGCTAGACGAACCTGTCGACCGCACCCTAGTTGGTCGTATGAGCGCACGCGAACTCATGGAACCTATTCCCCTGACCGTCACTACGAACGACACCATCAGTACCACTTTGAGGCTATTGCATTCCAGTGGGGAAACCAGTGCTGTAGTAATAGATACTGACGGCAAATATTACGGAATTGCCACTGCTTTACCGCTAATTCGCGCAAAAAACTTGGAAGGTGCGCGCGTCGTGGGGCAAGCATCCCTGGACACCTCCCACGTTTTTGCGGAGGATTTACCCTCCGCAGTGCTGGCTACCATTTTGGATTCACGCATGGATGCGGTGCCCGTTTTGGACGGCAAGCAACCTATCGGGTGGATCTCCCAGCACGCGTTGGTGCGTAGGATGTACCGCGAACAACGCCGCGCATTGGCGGCTGGTCAGCAGTCTTCGTGGGGTTCGCGGTGGATTGAACGCCATCCTGGGGCTGCGAAGTACTTCGGAAAATAGGAAAGGCGGCGAGGACGTAGCTCGCCTCGCCGCCTTATAGTTTTGTCGTTACTGACGCACGAGACTGCGCAGCACGTACTGCAAAATACCGCCATGGCGGAAATAGTCGGCTTCACCGGGCGTGTCAATGCGCACGTCCGCCGCAAATTCTACGGTGCCACCGTCCTCCTTCTTGGCCGTCACGGTAACAGTTGCCGGAGTTTCGCCCTCGTTCAGTTTGGTAATACCACTAATGCTGAAGGTTTCCGTCCCGTCCAAACCGAGCGAATTGGCAGATGCACCCGCGGGGAATTGCAGCGGCAATACCCCCATACCTATCAAGTTCGAGCGGTGAATGCGTTCAAAACTTTCCGCAATGACAGCTTTCACCCCCAGCAATAGTGTGCCTTTTGCCGCCCAGTCGCGCGAAGAACCAGAACCGTATTCTTTTCCACCCAAAACTACCAAGGGCACGCCTGCTGCCTGGTAGTTTTCTGCGGCGTCGTAAACTGCCGCTACCGGTCCCCCCGCCTGGGTGAAATCGCGCGTATAACCGCCCTCGACCCCATCCAGTAGCTGGTTTTTAATGCGAATATTCGCAAAAGTGCCGCGTACCATTACTTCGTGGTTGCCCCGGCGGGAACCGTAGCTATTAAAGTCTTTGCGCTCCACGCCGTTGGCGCTTAAGTAACGACCGGCGGGCGTGTCTTTTTGGAATTGACCAGCCGGGCTGATGTGGTCGGTTGTGACCGAATCGCCCAGTTTCAACAACACACGTGCCCCGGAGATGTCCGTAACCGGCGTGGGCTTTGCGGGCATGTCTTGAAAATACGGCGCCTTCCGAATGTAAGTGGAGTCCTGTGCCCACGCAAACAGAGCGCCAGAGGGCGTATCCAAAGACTGCCAGCGAGAATCGCCCTCGAACACGTTCTGGTAATCTTTTGTGAACATTTCCGAATCGATAGTGGCATCAATAGTTTTTTGAACTTCTTCAGGGCTTGGCCAAATGTCTCGTAAGAAAACTTCGTTGCCGTTCTTGTCTGTTCCCAAAGCCTCGGTTTCAAAATCGAAATCCATGGTACCAGCCAGGGCATAGGCAATAACCAGGGGTGGGGATGCTAAATAATTCATTTTCACATCCGGGTTGATGCGCCCTTCAAAGTTACGGTTGCCCGAAAGCACAGAAACTACCGCCAAATCTGCGGCGTTTACCGCCTGAGAAACTTCTGGAATAATCGGACCGGAGTTCCCAATACACGTGGTGCACCCGTATCCCACCAGATTGAATCCGAGGGCGTTCAGGTGCGGCCACAGCCCCGCTTTCCGGTAGTAGTCGGTTACTACTTGTGAGCCCGGACCCATAGTAGTTTTTACCCACGGTTTGCGGGTCAAACCGAGTTGGTTAGCTTTCTTTGCCAGCAGCCCTGCAGCAACCATTACTTCTGGGTTGGAAGTGTTGGTACATGAGGTTATGGACGCGATTACAACGGACCCGTTATCAATAGTGCATTCCGTCCCGTCAATAGTGATAGTTTGCGGATTCTTAGGCGTATCAGCATAGGTCGGACTGATGATCTTTTGGAATGCAGATTTCGCATCGCTTAGTTCGATACGGTCTTGAGGACGCTTCGGACCAGCAATGGAGGGGACAACCGTAGAAAGGTCGAGTTCTAGATATTCGGAATAGGCTACTTCATTGTTGGGGTCATGCCACATGCCTTGGGCTTTGGCGTAGGCTTCGACGAGGGCGATGGTCTGCTCGCTCCTGCCGGTTAGGCGCAGGTAATCCAAGGTGACCTGGTCAATGGGAAATATGGCAGCAGTAGAACCAAATTCTGGGGACATGTTGCCAATAGTGGCGCGGTTTGCCAGCGGAACTGCCCCTACGCCCTCGCCATAAAATTCGACAAATTTACCAACCACACCGTGTTCGCGCAGCATTTGCGTGATCGTTAGCACCACGTCGGTGGCCGTCGCGCCCGCAGGTATGTCGCCTTTCAGTTTGAAGCCGACTACGTTGGGGATGAGCATTGATACCGGCTGACCGAGCATTGCCGCTTCGGCTTCGATACCGCCAACCCCCCACCCGAGGACGCCCAACCCGTTGACCATGGTGGTGTGCGAGTCGGTGCCAACGCAAGTGTCGGGATAAGCAATAGTTTCGTCGCCCTCTTCTTTAGTGAAGATGGTGCGCGCCAGATATTCAATGTTTACCTGGTGGACGATGCCCGCACCAGGGGGTACTACGCGAAAGTTTTCGAAGGCGTTTTGCCCCCAACGCAGGAATTGGTAGCGCTCTTGGTTACGCTTGTATTCCATGTCCATGTTCAATTCGAGTGCTTGGGGGGTGCCAAAATGGTCAATTATGACGGAGTGGTCGATTACCATTTCGGCGGGGGCCAGCGGGTTTATTTGTGCGGGATCGCCGCCTAGTTCTTTCACTGCTTCGCGCATGGTGGCGAGGTCGACAACGCAAGGGACGCCGGTGAAGTCTTGCATTACCACGCGCGCAGGAGTGAACTGAATTTCAGTGCTGGGTTTTGCTTGTGGGTCCCAGTTGGCGATTGCCTCAATATGTTCTTTGGTGACGTTAGCCCCATCTTCGGTGCGCAGCAGGTTTTCTGCCAGTACTTTCAACGAGTAGGGCAGTTTCTCGGTGCCTTTAACTGCGTCGAGGGAATAAAACTGATAGGTTTTGTCGGCAACTGTGAGGACTCTTTTTGCCCCGAAACTATCCAAACTGGCCACTTTCGCTCCTTAAGTAGAACCTAGTCGATATCTCGATATCAAGATACACCATATCGAGACATATTGTTGGTTTCTCATCCAGTCGCGAATAGTTTATAGGCGGCGCTAGCCTTTGGTGGAGAAATAGAAGCTACTATTTTGCTTTGTCGAATACCGCTACTTGTTCAACGTGGTAGGTATTTGGGAACAGGTCGAGGGCAGTGTGCCCGCTCAGTTCGTACCCGTGCGTAAGTAGTTCCTTACCATCCCGTGCAAGTGCCGCAATATCACACGCAATATATATTATTCGCGCAGGTGAAAGCGCACTTATTTGCCGAATTAGGGGTATCCCTGCCCCCGCTCTAGGTGGGTCGAGGACAATAAGGTCGAAGCCATCTTTGCTGCTAAATTCGGCAAGGGTGCGGGCAGATATTTTGCCGCTAAACGCCTGAACGTTTTGGGCGCCCAATTTCTGCAGGTTATTTTTGGCGTCACGAACCGCACTTTCGCTGCCCTCTATGGTGGTTAACTGTCCTATTTTGGAAAGACCGACGCTAAATAATCCAGCGCCACTGAATAGTTCAAGGATTTTTTCGCCCCGTGCGCTCTTCATGACAGTTTGGTACAGCGCACTGGCACCGTCTCTGTGAGGCTGCCAAAAACCGGTGGCACTAACTTCAAAAGGAAGTTTCTTGGTGCCGGTGTCGACCTCGTAAATAACGCTCGGTTTTGCACGCTCACCTTGCGCACTGTAGGCGACGGAATCAATCAGTAGGCGCGGCTCGCCGACAGGCATTATTGCACGCAAGCGGTCCCCCGGTACCCAAAGCGTTTGCCAGCGCTCGGAAAATACTTCCAAGTCCGTGAAAGCGGGTGCTGCCAGTGGCATCGACTCGATGGGTACAAGTTCTTTGGTGCCAGCGCGATACATGGCGGGCTGGCCAGAAGCATGAACTTCAAATTCCACGCGAGTGCGGGTACGTGGGTCCTCCCCTAGTTCGCGTACGTCACTGCCAATTTTGTGGAATTGTTCTGCGAGGACGCGGCCCCCAATTTTGCGCATTTGGTTCGCGATTACCTGGGTTTTCCATTGGGACTGACCATCCACGGTGACGTGCCCTAGCTCGCAGCCCCCAATGCCTTTCGCTTCGCCCTCTGCCCAGATGTGCGGTCTGCGCAGCGGGGAGGGATCGAGGAGGCGTACCGTTTTTGCCCACGCAAATTTTTTCTTTTCCCGAACAATTTCAATTTCAACGCGTTCGCCCCATATTGCTTTGGAAACGAATATGACTTTTCCGTCTACGTGGGTAACGCATTCACCATTATTTGCGGGAGCCTCAATGGTGACGATCATTTTTGGTCCTGCTTTCGGGGGCAATGATTTGTTTGTTTACTAATTTGGTGGGGTCCTTGGTGCCATCTAGTTTCCACGGTACGGTTGCCAAAACTACACCAGGTACGTATTGTAGGCGGGCGCGCAACCTGGTGGCAGAGTGATTGTGCAGTATTGACTCAATGCCACGAGCTACCAAGTATTCGGGTATGTACACTACTACCAGTTCGCGCGGACTTTGGCGGCGAACTTGGCGGACGTGCGCCAGCACGGGACCAGTGATATCGCGAAATGGTGATGCGAGGACGGTCAGTGGCAACGGAATATCCGCGTCTTTCCACTGCTTTAACAGTGCTTTCGTGTCGTCCTCGTTAATGTCGACAGTTACCAGTTCTAACGAGGACGGTGTGGTTGCGCGAGCGTAGGAAATAGCGCGCATGGCGGGCTTGTGCAGTTTTGCCAGTAGCACAATGGCGTGGACGCGACTGGGAAGGCGTGCGGCCTCTACATAGTCAGGTACTTCCAGTTCCGCAGCGACACTTTCGTAGTGGTGGCGGATGCGGTGCATTACCAAGAAGATCAACAGCATGAACAACAGTGCCATCCATGCCCCGTGCGTAAATTTTGTAACCAGAACTACCAGTAATACTAGTCCTGCCATTACGAATCCGAACATGTTTATCACGCGCGAGTGACGCATTTGCAGGCGCCGCCGCCCGTCGGTGCAAACTGCCAGTTCTCTGTTCCAGTGCCGAATCATCCCTAATTGGGACAGGGTAAAGCTGATAAATACCCCAATTATGTACAGTTGGATCAGCCGAGTTACTTGCGCATCAAAGGCTATTATCAGCACAGATGCTGCCCCAGCCAAGGCCAAAATGCCGTTACTGAAAGACAGTCGGTCACCCCGATTGTAAAGCTGGTGCGGCAAGAATGAATCGTGCGCCAGTATTTGCGCTAATTGAGGAAACCCATTAAATGCCGTGTTTGCTGCCAGAACCAAAATTAACCCGGTCACTACCGCCACCAAGTAAAATAACGGTTTGGCGTCAGCAAAAACCGTTGCCGCAAGCTGGCTCATAACCGGGTCTACCTGCACATTCGACCCAATAGGATGGCCGTTTAGGACGAGGCTTTCGGCAGGATTTTCCACGTAGCGCACGCCTGTATTGCGTGCTAAATACAAAATTGTGAGCATCACGCAAGCAGAGATGGTGCCCAACATCAGTAAAGTAGTGGCCGCATTTTTCGATTTCGGTTTGCGAAACGTAGGTACACCATTAGATATTGCTTCCACCCCAGTAAGTGCCGCACAGCCTGAAGAAAAAGCTCGCAAAACCAAGAAAAACCCGCCTACGCCAACCAGTCCCACCTGGTATGCGGGGTCAGGAATAATGTCATATTGCGCGGTTGGCGCAGTGCCCAATTTTCCAGTGAGGGATTGAAATACGCCACTTACCAGCATTAAAACAATGGCAAACAAGTACAAATAGGTGAAAAACGCAAAAGTGCGCCCAGATTCGCGCATCCCTCGCAAATTCAGCAGTGTCAGTACCGCAATGACACTTAGCGAAACGTGAACCTCGTAACCCGCCAGTGACGGCATTGCAGACGCTAAATACTTCGCCCCCGAACTGATAGAAACCGCCACCGTCAACACATAGTCCACTAACAGCGCGCTTGCAATCATCAACCCCGCAGTGGGACCCAAATTGGTAGTGACGACCTCGTAATCGCCCCCACCCGAAGGATAAGCATGAACGGTCTGCCGATAAGACGCCACCACAATCATCAGCAAAACCGCTACAGCCACCCCAATTAGGGGCGAAAACTGGGTTGCGGCCAAACCTGCAAATGACAGCATCAAAATGATCTCGTCGGGGGCGTACGCAACCGACGAAAGCGCATCAGAAGCAAATACGGGCAATGCAATCCGTTTTGGCAGCAACGTCTGCCCCAGAGCCTCCGAACGCATGGGCCTGCCAACTAACAACCGGCGAGCCCGATCAAAATAATCAATCACGCCGATAATCTACTCCTTTTTCGCGACTAACTGTAGTTGTGACGTTCTTTCCGGTAGTTTTATTTGTGTGCACTTTGTAATTATGGGTTGTGGCAGGGTCGGGGCAGCGCTCGCGACCAGGCTTGACGAGCAGGGTCATTCGGTGGCCATAGTTGACAAGGATCCCGCCGCTTTTCGGCGCTTAGTACCCGGCTTTTCGGGACAAAAAGTAAAAGGGATCGGTTTTGACCGCGACACTTTGTCTCAGGCAGGTATTGAGGATGCCTACGCTTTCGCCGCCGTTTCATCGGGTGATAACTCAAATATTTTGTCTGCGCGGGTAGCCAGGGAGACCTTTGGGGTAGGCAAAGTGGTCGCCCGCATTTACGACCCACGTCGCGCCGACGTTTACCAAAAGTTAGGTATAGCTACAGTCGGACCGGTCCGATGGACTTCCCGAGCCGTGTTACGGCACATGATGCCGCACAACACGGACGTAGTATTCACTGATGAGGAAACGAACGTGGATTTGTTGCGGGCGCGCCTCGCCGCCGCGTGGGCGGGTAAGCCTTTTTCCGATATCGAGGACGTAACCGGGGCATCGGTAGCCTACGTGATGCGCATGGGCGAACCCATATTTCGCATGAAGAATATGGTTATCCAAGAAAATGACGAAGTTTATGTAATGGCAAACAGGGACCAAGTTGCCGAAGTTCGTTTCGCCCTGACGCGACCTGTTAAGGAGGAAAAGTGAGAATAGTTATAGCAGGCGCGGGTTCTGTAGGGCGTTCTATTGCACGCGAACTCTTGTCCCACGGTCACGAAGTGAAATTGCTGGACCGCGCAGCCGACAAAATGCAGGTCGCCTCCGTTGCTGAAGCTGACTGGATTTTAGCGGATGCGTGTTCCCTAGAAGCTTTACAGTTAGCCGAGGCAGATAAGTGCGACATTATGGTGGCCGCCACCGGGGACGATAAAGCTAACCTCGTTATTTCTTTGCTGGCAAAGACTGAATTTGGGGTACCGCGCACGGTTGCCCGCGTATCCAACCCGAAAAACGAGTGGATGTTTGACAGCACTTGGGGCGTAGACGTGTCGGTTTCGACCCCACGCATAATGACCGCCCTCGTAGAAGAAGCCGTGAGCGTGGGCAATCTGGTGCAATTGTTTTATTTTCACGAATCTGCCACTGCCATGTACTCGGTAACCATTCCTCCGAAGGCAAAAATTACGGGAATAAGGTGCGGCGATTTGCAGCTGCCCATGCCTGTGGTGCTCGCCGCCATTTTGCGCGACGCCGTTCCGTTCAATCCCTCTGACGACGACACTATTGAGGCAGGCGATGAACTGCTGCTGCTCTTTGGCGAACAGAGTCCGCAAATAATGGCGGAAGTTAGCGCTTTAGTCCGAGAGGACGAAGACAAAGCCAAGTAAGGTATGCGCACAAAATATAAGGTGGCAAACCTAAAAGCAGACGCATAGAGCCGAGGGCGGTAACCATGTTCGCCAAATACAGCGGAACCTCAATGACCAACCGCAGAGCGAACATACCCACCCACAGCCACGTCGCAACCAAAGTAGCGTGGTAAAAGACGGCGTCCTCGCGCCACTTCGGTTTACCAACAATTGTTGCCAGCAACCATCCCACGACAGGATTTTTAAAAATAACCGAAAGTAACAATAGGGCGAAATAAAAAGTATTAATGTACAGACCGAATGCGAAGAAGTTGCGAGCTTGACCACTCCATAATGCCCACGCCACCCCAATTGCAACGCCCAGCAAACCGATGCTGCTTTGTTTCACCGACTGTTTTTGCGCCAGCGCCATCACTAGTGCCAGCAAAGATACGGCACCGGCGGCATAAACCGAATAGTCAATACGGAATGTAACCACGTAGACAACAACAAACAACAGCCCCGGCAGCACGGACTCGACTAATCCGCGTACTCCCCCAAATGCTTCTTGAAGTGAAAAATTCCCTTGCGCAGTTATCCCCGGTAAGTTCTTCACCGCGACCTCGTTATCACGTCAAAATTTGGATTAATGATGCGTTTATGTTCCGCAGATC
Organism: Actinomycetaceae bacterium; assembly: GCA_030528145.1. Lineage (GTDB taxonomy): Bacteria > Actinomycetota > Actinomycetes > Actinomycetales > Actinomycetaceae > Winkia. The sequence goes on along the minus strand of JAUMZK010000001.1, from coordinate 156,688 downwards.
CGCTGACCATCCCCCTGGCAACCATGCGCGCCCCTGGTCGTAGCGCAGAAATATCACGGCGTCCCATCCACACCAACTCAATACTGCCGGTACCGTCGAAAAGTATGCCACTTAGATCCATGCTGCGCCCCTGCGGCGGGTAAGTGATAGAACGCAGCGTGCCACTCACGCGCACTCGTTGGCGCGGAGCAACGTCGCAAATTTGGTCTGCGAGCATTTCCCCACTGGAAGCCTTTTCGTCATCGGCCTGCAATTGGTCTCGCGACTTTAGCTGAAAAAACTTTCGGAAAAAACTCATTCCATCGCATCCAACACCTGTTGCGGAATAGTCAGCGCCATCTGATCCCCAGGAGCAATCGGGTTAGTTCCACGCCGCACCACCAGCTGCCGCACGATTTGCGCCAAAGGCTCGCGTTCGTCCTCGTCAATTGCCGCCACACCGATGTAGTGGACGCGCAACAGCCAACGCGGACCTTCATATCCGACGATCAGCAGCGGCATGTCGGCAGTATTTTCTGAGGGCGCCACTAACAGTTGCGTGCCCGCCCCGGTTTGCACATACTCGCTTTCAACGCCTGCGCGCGCCAAGTTTTCACGCAATTCCACGCGGCTTTCGTCCCAAAGTCCGCCGCTCTTGGGGGCGGCAAATACTTGCAAGTCGGCTACTGCGGTCCCCATTTGCAGGCGCAAAGACACCACGTGTTCGCCATTTTGTAACGGCGCCAACTGCAACCCAGGCGTGGGTGGAACCAAAATTACCCCAAAATCCAAGAAGTCCTGGGGGTCGACCTCGTCAATGTCAAAAGGTCCGTTGCCAGATAATGCCCCCATCAGATAGCGCAATCAGTGCAAACGGGTTGACCGTCCTCTTCGTACGCCAATTGACTACGGTGGTGTACGAGGAAACAAACAGAGCAAGTAAACTCGTCGTCTTGACGGGGCAGAACACGCACCGACAGTTCTTCGTTGGACAGGTCCGCACCGGGCAGTTCAAAAGATTCCGCAGCCTCGTTTTCGTCCTGCTCTACTTCGGAAGAACCGGAAGATTCCGCACGACGGGCTTGCAATTCTTCAATCGAATCCTCGTTCTCCTCCTCATCGCGTTTGCGAGGGGCGTCGTAGTCAGTCGCCATAGCCTGTCCCTTCTTCATGTAAAAACCGTTGCGCACGGATACTAGCATTATTTAAACACAATTACTAATACTGAAGTACCAACACACCGTCAAGATAGCCCAATTCTGCGCAAGGGTGTGCAAAAATCGGCTTTAACGGACATAAAGGAGTGAATATGTTGGAGTTGGAGCTGCTTGGTCCCTCCCCTGAAGGTAACGCCGTTATTCTCACTGATGTTGAGGGTAAGCGTTACACGCTCCCTATCTCAGACGAACTGCGCATTGCCGTACGCCGCCCCATAATTTCGCGGACGGAACCGCGACTGCCACCACCGCAGGCACACATACGTCCTCGGGAAATTCAAGCCCTTTTGCGCAGTGGACGCAGCGCCGAAGAAATAGCAAAAGAACACGAAGTCGATGTGCAAATGGTGCAACGCCTCGAAGGTCCCATAGTCGCCGAGCGAAACTATTTCGCCGCCCGTGCCCTGTCCTACCATATTGGTTCAGACGAAACTGCTCCTACCATCGAAGAGCTGGTAATAAACCGGTTGGCAGCGCGCGGCATAGATACTTCGCTAATATCTTGGGATGCTACCCGCGAAGCCGGAAAAACCTGGCTGTTACACCTTACCTACGTAAAAAGTGGTGCAGAAGTATTAGCAACCTGGCAGGTGGACACTACCACGAAAAGTGTTACCGCCCTCGACAGTGAATCCATGTGGTTGACAGAAACCGCAGTCCCTGCCGGACCTTCCAGAGGCAGCCGGATGCTGCGTCCTCTGCCTAACGTTATGGAACCTGAAGAGGAACCGGAAACTATTCCAGAGATCACCAGCGGTACCGAACACATCTTAGAGGAACTAAACAAGCAGCGGGGCAAACGTCAAGAGCCCAGTTCAGACCTGGAAGACATGTTCGAGGACGAAGCTGAAGATCCGCCTAGTATGGAACCTCCCCGTCCCATACTGGAAATAGCCGAACTACCAAAAGCGGGCGCGTCCGCCAATAAACGCCGAAACGGGCGCCGAGAGATGCCCTCTTGGGACGAAATAGTTTTTGGTGCTAAACCGTAATAGTGCTACACCAGTTCGGAAATAATCGGAATCTCTATCTCTGCGGCGGTCAAAGAGCCGTGAACCCCCACTAATGCTCTGGCACCTGGTGAATGCGTGAGCGGGTCTATACCTACCCAGTTTTCCCGCATCCATACTCGAAACTGCCCAGCGACCTGGTCAGGTACCTGCCCCAACAACGAGTTTTCGTTACTTTCAACCAGGGCGCGCTCCCCTAAGATCTGCTGCCACCGCCTACCGCATTCGGGGTCATTAGTGTGCAGATGTAGGGCGCGCGGTTCCCCGCCCAAAGCCGTAACACCGTCCATCAGCCCGTGCGCCCGCACGTCAAAGCGTTTCCAGCTCTGCGTGTCAACCATACCATGATCTGCGGTAATAACTAATAATGTGGAGGTGGGTAGGCGCCGTGCCAAGTCAGCAAGAGCGGCATCAATCCTTTCAAGTTCGCTAGTCCACTGGGAAGATTTCCAACCGTAATGGTGCCCAATATGGTCCAACTTTGCCCAATACAGGTACAACACTTTCGTTCCGCCGCGCACTAGCGTGACCGCAGCGTCGATAGAAGATTCTAAATCGGGCGCGCAAACTTGGGTTGTGCCCCGCAAAGCTGCGCGCGTCAATCCTGATCCTGCGTATTTTGGGAGACCGACGAAAGCCACCGGGTCGTGGATACGTTCAAACCATGTAGGTTGGCTCTGCCAACGTTCTGGCAGATCTTCGTGCCCCGCGAAGGTAATCAGATTGAGCCGTTCACCAGCGTGGACTACTTCATAACCAACCATTTTGGTACGACTAGGTTCCTGCCCCGTAGTAAAAGACGTGATCGCAGCCGCAGTAGTCGAAGGCGCACACGTGTAGCCGAGGGCGTCAGGACCCAGGCGTCCTCGTAAAAAAGGAATATGCCCACGCCGGGCTGATAACTGGTTGTACCCCATACCGTCAACGAGGACGAAAACCACCTGACGAGCCTTTGGGAAATCTAAATTATTGGGACCATGCGCCGCCCCCACTGCGGCTAAAGCTGACCCCATAATGTCAAAAATACGAGGACGCTTCGTCAGGTCGGTAACAAATGAATGTGGGTTATCCCCCATGTTTGTCCTTTAGTCGGCGTGGATGCATGCTGAACCAGCAGTTACCAACATAATAGACATATGCAAGGCGACACTATTGTGAATATTGATGTTTCCACAGAAATGCAAAACAGTTTTCTGGAATACGCGTATTCGGTAATCTACGCTCGCGCGTTACCAGATGCCCGCGACGGACTAAAACCCGTCCAAAGGCGTATCTTGTTCACAATGTCAAAAATGGGGCTAGAACCAACTCGAGCACACGTAAAATCTTCGCGCGTAGCAGGCGAAGTCATGGGTAAATACCACCCCCACGGTGACAGCGCTATTTACGACGCAATAGTGCGCTTAGCCCAAGATTTCAACATGCGCCTGCCCCTAGCTGACGGGCACGGCAACTTTGGATCGCTCGACGGTGGTCCGGCGGCCTCGCGCTACACCGAAGTACGAATGGCACCAGGCGCCCTCGACATGGTTCGCGACATTGACGAAGACACCGTAGAAATGGTGCCGAACTACGACTCAACCCTAATGCAGCCAGAAGTTTTGCCAGCGGCATACCCGAACCTGTTGGTAAACGGCGCTGCGGGTATTGCTGTAGGAATGGCAACTAAAATGCCCCCACACAACCTCCGGGAAGTAGTTGCTGCGGGCATTCACCTGTTGGACCACCCAGCAGCCACCACTAGCGAACTTATGAGGTACGTGCCTGGTCCTGACTTGCCCGGCGGCGGCACCATTGTAGGGCTCGACGGAATCAAAAAAGCCTACGAAACCGGGGTAGGAAAATTTGTTACCCGCGCCAAATACTCCATTGAACAAGTTTCCGCCCGGAGGCGCGGCATCGTTTTTACTGAACTGCCCTACCTGGTTGGTCCAGAAAAAGTAATCGAAAAAATAAAGGACGGCGTAAAAAACGGGAAGCTCGCCGGAATAGCTGATGTCTCCGACCTCACAGACCGCAAACGCGGGTTACGTTTAGTAGTAGAAGTAAAAGCCGGATACAACCCAGAAGCAGTTTTAGCCGGGCTATTTCGCCACACTCCACTGGAAGAATCCTTCGGCATAAATAGCGTCGCCCTCGTGGACGGACAACCGCAAACCCTCAGCCTAAAGCGCATTTTGGAAGTATTCGTAGACCACCGCCTGGAAGTAACCTTGCGGCGCTCAAAACATCGGCGCAACAAAGCCAAAGACCGACTGCACCTGGTTGAAGGTCTGCTGATAGCCGTCCTCGACATTGACGACGTCATTTCAATCATTCGCCAAAGCGAGGACGCCACAGAAGCGCGCACACGCCTAATGACCGCCTTCGATCTGACCGAAATTCAAGCTGAACACATTTTGGCTTTGCAATTGCGCCGCCTCACGAAATTTAGTCGCATTGAACTAGAGACCGAACGCGACGAACTAGTAAAGAAAATTGCAGAACTAACCCAAATAATCGAAGACGAAAACACACTGCACGCCCTCGTGCGCAGCGAATTGCGCGAAGTAAGCCGCCGCCTTGGCGATGATCGTCGCACCACGTTAGTAGCTGAAGAAGGCATGAATGCCATTTCGGCAGACACCGCCGTCCCCCTGGAAATTCCCGACGAACCAACGTGCCTAATACTGTCGGCAGAACAAACACTGCTGCGCATTCCGGGTGCCGAGCCCCTATCGCGCAGCGGTCCGCGCGTACGCCACGACGCTATGGTCACTAGTCTGCTCACCACATCCCGTTCCGAAGTGGGAGTAGTAACCTCTATGGGCAGAATGCTGCGGCTTCGCGTCCTCGAAATCCCCGCAATTGCACGTAGCGAAAGCGCACCGCCTCTGGAAGGTGGTACTGCAGCAAATCAACTACTTGAACTACACGAGGACGAAATCATAGTAGGACTGGCCCGCCTAGAAAAAGACGTGTTGGGAATAATCACGCAAAACGGCACCATAAAACGCGTCCGCCCCGAGTACCCCCCAAATAAAGACGAATGGATCGTAATCACACTCGCAGCTGGAGATAAGGTCATCTACGCCGGGCATGCCTCCGATAACAGCGAAGCAATATTCATTGCGGCAAACGCACAATTGTTGCGCACCGACGCCAGCAAAATCCGTCCCCAAGGCGTCCTCGGACAAGGAATCGCCGGAATGAACGTCAGCGACTCCCAAGTTATTGCCGGGGCTTTCACCGGTCCTAACGCCTACATAACAACCGTCGCCGCCAGCTCAAAAGCCCTGCCAGGAACCGGGCAAAGCAGTATCAAAATCAGCCCCCTGGACGTTTTCCCACCCAAAGGAAGAGGCGGTCAAGGTGTGCGCGCGCATCGATTCCTAAAAGGCGAAGACATCCTCGAAATGGCTGCCATCACCACCAGCCTTCCCCGCGCCACCACCTTGCACGGGGAAGTAATTGAATTGCCCGAGGTCGATTCGCGGCGTGACGGATCCGGGCAGGAGCTCGCGGAACAGGTAGGTTTTATTGGTTAGCACGCGGTGGCGCGTACTGCATGGTGAAAGTGCGCGTACGCCCTACCGTGCGAAAACCGAGTTCGTGATAAAGGCTGGTGGCTCCTCCGTCCGTGTTGGAAGCAACCGCAGCTGCCACTGCCTCTAGACCAGCTGTCTGAAAGCTGCCCATTACCTGGGTGAGCAATTGCTTACCCAGCGAGGTATCGCGCCATTTTTCGTCCACAACCAAAATGTCTACGTACCCTTCGGTAATTCCCAAGGCATCCCAATCTTGTTCGTACCTCGAACACAGAACAAACCCGGCAATAGTGCTGCGGTCCGTATTTTTGTCCAAAGCCACAAAAGATGCGTCGGCTGCGAAGGCAGAACGTCCCAGCTGCCAAGCTGCAAGTGATAACGCCTGACCGTCAGGGGTAAAATTATTCACATAGGTGCGAATTTGTTCGTCTAATTCTTCGTTCCACGCGGCAATTTCTACAAACGGTACCGGCTCCGGGGAAGGCACTTCCTCTTCGAGTTTCGCTCGCAGTTCGTAAAAGGTTTGCGTCCACTCAAAACCAAGTTCGTCCAAAACAGTAGCTAAATCGTCGTGACCATCATCCACGTGCGTAACAATAGTGCCGCTCGTAGGCAGCAAGGTCTTTGCCGCCTGTAATTGCCAGTTAATCGCGTAAGTTCCCAGACCTAGTTCGCGCGCGCGCGGGTGTACTGCGCCTCCGCAAACTACTCTGCCAGCCCCCTGCTCTGTACGATGCACGTAACTGTAAGCCATCATTTCGCCTGCGTCATCATATGCCGCTATTGCCTGCCACCTAGTTTGGGGAGAAAACAGTTCTTCTATTTCTGCCAGCGAAGTGCGGTAGGGCGGATTATCGTAGCTCTCGCATGCCGCAATTAGCTGTGCCAGTGCATCTACACCTTTCTCGTTGAGAGTGCGCCAAACCGCCATTAGAACTCAATTGCATAAAGCTTACGCCGACCGACTTCGATAAACCCGTGCATTTGCACCAATGGGTCAATAACCCAGTCCGCTTCCGACTCTACTTCGAGACTGAGTGATCTTACCCCGGAAGCAGCAGCAACAGTGCCGATTTCGCCCATTAGCGCCCCCACCACTGCGGAGCGAGCATTAGTATCAGCCGCGACAATACGACAGTGTACGTCGGCGTCCTCAATAAAAGGCGTCTGTGGACGAACCGCCAAAATAGCGGCAATTGGACCGTCCGCTACCATCACTTTGGACAGGTCGTGGTCCATTTCGTAATACAGCTGGCGAAGCCACCTAACGACTTGCGCTTTCGTGGCAGCTTTCGAGGACGTCCCCGTTTTCACCAATCGCTCCAGTGCATCGTATTGCAACGAAGCAGCCGAAACCGTGTGTCCGCCCTCGTAATAAATACGCGAAAGGGGAGCCGACAGATCGCGCGTCAACGCCACTAACTCAGCTTTCGCAGAAAATCCCCCCGCAATGTACATGCGCCGCCGGTCGACTTGCCTGGATTCGACAATGTTGTAAATGCTTGCTGGTATTTGTGCATCAGCACCATAGACTGCTGTTAGCAATTGCCGTGCCCGCGCATCCTGCCATAGCAACACCGCGCGCCCTATCCCAAGCCCTCGCCATGTGGGATCTACGGAAGCGAAAATCCCTGCCCGCGCAACGTCCTCGTTGCCTTCTTCAACTTCCACTGCCGCAAAAGTAGCCAATTCGCCGCCCGGAGTAAAACCGAGCAAAGCGTCTACAGCTCGCGAAGGGGTAACCATAGCGGAAATTTGGGCGCGAGAAGTATTGCGGATAGCGCCCTCAGAATTTTCGCACGCAGCAATGAAGTCGTACACTAACTGTTCGTCGCTAGGTCGGGCCGCCCGCCAGGTCAGACCCAAGTGCGCCCCTGGGTAAGGAGCTGTTTGGGGCGTCTTCAGGCGTTCTTTTAGTGCGGTCACAATGTCTATTGTACGGGATTTGTCAAAAACTCAGCTGTTACGCATCGATCTTTTGACGATCAAATTGGTTTGCGCCATCGACTATGAAATCGCGGCGGGGCGGAACTAACGATCCCATCAGCAGCTCGAAGGTCTCCTCAGCTTTCAAACTGGCTTCCGCGTCAGCTACAGTTATGCGGCGCAAAGTGCGGTGGGTGGGGTCCATTGTGGTTTCTGCCAACTGGTCAGCGTCCATTTCTCCCAGACCCTTGTAGCGTTGAATTGGTTCCTTGTATGTCTTCCTTGCCTTCTTTAGCGCCCTGATTTTCTCGTGTAATTGGGCTTCAGAGTAAGTGTATATGTACTCTTTCTTTCGCGCCCGTGCCACTTCAATGCGGTGCAGTGGGGGGACTGCCGCGTATACCCTGCCTGCCTCCACTAGTGGGCGCATGTAGCGGAAAAATAGCGTGAGTAACAAGGTTCGAATGTGAGCGCCGTCAACGTCCGCGTCCGTCATCATAATTATTTTGTCGTATCGCACTGCATCTAAATCAAAACTGCGCCCACTACCAGCACCGATAACTTGAATAATGGCAGCGCATTCAGCGTTGGAAAGAATTTCTGCGGTGGAGGCTTTTTGTACGTTCAGAATTTTGCCGCGTATCGGTAGCAACGCTTGAAATTCGGAATTGCGCGCCACTTTTGCCGTTCCGAGGGCGGAGTCCCCCTCTACTATGAAAAGTTCAGTTTTTGCTACGTCGGCACTGCGACAATCAGCCAGTTTTGCCGGCAAAGTGGAGGCTTCCAAGGCGTTTTTTCGCCGCGAAATCTCTTTTTGCGTACGTGCTGAAATGCGGGCGCGCATTTCGCCGACAATTTTTTCCATGATCGCCAAGGCTTCCGCTTTTTGGTCGCGTTTTGTGGAAGTCAATTGGGCTTTGAGTCCGTCGCCAACTATTTTGGCGACCGCCGTCCGGGCTTGGGGCGTTCCTAATATTTCTTTTGTTTGCCCCTCGAATTGTGGTTCGGGAATGCGCACGGTAACAACTGCGGTAAGACCAGCTAAAACATCGTCCTTTTCCACTCGAGAATCTTTTTTTGTGAGTTTTAGGCGACGCGCAGAATCTTCAATTTCGCTGCGTAAGTGGCGCAGCAAGGCTTGCTCGAAACCGCTAACGTGCGTGCCGCCCTTGGGCGTAGCAATAATGTTCACGAAGGACTGAACTGTCGTTTCGTACCCACTGCCCCACCGCATTGCGGTCTCGACATAGCACGTGCGGGTCCGCTCTGCTGGCGTTAAATGTCCGTTCGCACCCAATTCTTGAACAGTTTCTTTGTAATCGTAGGCGCCCGTGAAATGCCAGGTTTTGTTTACTGGGCTATCTTTTGCTAAATAGTCGACGTAGTCGACGGCCCCACCACTGTGGTGGAAAACTTCCTTATTTTGCTGACCTTCGCGCTCGTCTACACATGTAATAGTGAGGGTGGGGACCAGGAAAGAAGTTTGGCGTGCTCGTTGGGTTAATTTTTCCCAATCAAAACCCTCAGTTTTTGGAAATATCTGAAAGTCCGCCCAGAAGCGAACACGAGTGCCGGTTACTCCACGTTTCGTTTTGCCCACTATTTTGAGGCGGGAAGATTCGGTGAATGGCGCAAAAGGTGAATTTGGGGTACGCCCGGCACTATCGTCAAACTCTCCCGGTTCGCCACGCCGAAAACTCATTTGGTGGGTCTTGCCACCACGGTCCACTTGCACATCTAAACGTGCCGAGAGCGCATTGACCACCGAAGCGCCTACCCCGTGCAGCCCACCTGCCGCCGCATAATTACCAGAACCAAACTTACCCCCCGCGTGCAGTTTGGTATAGACCACTTCAACGCCAGAAAGTCCAGTCCCAACGACCTCGTCAACTGGAATACCCCGACCGTCATCGGAAACTGAAATGGAGTGATCGTCGTGAATGACCACCTCAATATTGTGGCAATGCCCTTCGACTGCTTCATCAACCGAGTTGTCGATAATTTCCCACACGCAGTGCATTAGTCCCCGGTGGTCAGTCGAACCAATGTACATACCTGGACGTTTGCGCACCGCTTCTAATCCTTCGAGGACGGTCAGGTGTCGCGCGGTGTATTCAGATGATTTAGCCACGAGAACAGTTTAGTAATAAAACATTACTGAATTTGCACCGACGCGGCTTTGTGCCGCTGGCGTAATTGTCAGTCTTTATGTTCAGGAATTGCCACAATAGCTTTATGCAAACTGCAACTATTGAAAGAGAAGTTACATTCACTGCTGCTGACCGTTGTGATGCCTGTGGCGCGCAGGCGGTTATTCGCGCCCATCTAAACAGCGGGGATCTTCTCTTTTGCGCCCACCATGGTAGACGCTTTCACGAAAAACTTCGCAGTCAAGGGGCGCGCATTGAAGACCCAACTGGATCCTTAGACTCGCAGATGTGAAAATAGCGGCGATTTCGCCGCTATTCTTGTGTGCTCACCAGTACTGCGGTGACCTACTAGTCCAAGTAGTCACGCAAAACTTGGGAACGGGACGGGTGACGCAACTTCGACATTGTTTTTGACTCGATTTGCCGGATGCGTTCCCTGGTAACCCCGTAAACTTTGCCAATTTCATCCAAAGTTTTGGGCTGACCATCGCCTAAACCGAAGCGCATAGAAACTACGCCCGCTTCGCGTTCTGACAAAGTGTCAAGAACGCGGTGCAACTGCTCTTGTAACAACGTAAAGGACACGGCATCAGCCGGAACCACCGCTTCGGAATCTTCAATTAGATCCCCAAATTCGCTGTCCCCATCTTCACCCAGCGGAGTGTGTAAAGAAATCGGCTCCCGCCCGTACTTTTGCACTTCGACTACCTTTTCAGGAGTCATGTCTAATTCTTTAGCTAATTCCTCGGGAGTTGGTTCGCGACCCAAATCCTGCAACATTTGGCGTTGCACGCGCGCCAACTTATTAATTACTTCTACCATGTGGACAGGAATACGAATGGTACGAGCCTGGTCTGCCATCGCCCTCGTAATAGCCTGCCTGATCCACCAGGTCGCGTAGGTACTGAATTTGTAACCCTTAGAGTAGTCGAACTTTTCCACCGCCCTAATGAGCCCCAAGTTGCCTTCTTGGATGAGATCCAAAAATAGCATGCCCCTGCCGGTGTAGCGCTTTGCCAACGACACCACCAGACGTAAATTGGCTTCCAACAAGTGGTTTTTGGCGTACTGCCCATCAACCATGATGGTGTGCAAGTCGCGACGTTCCTTGGAGGTCAAAGTTTCGGCGTCTGCTTTCAGTTTGTGTTCTGCGTACAAACCAGCCTCGATACGCCGGGCCAAATCTACTTCTTGCTCTGCATTAAGCAGTGGAACCTTGCCTATTTGCTTAAGGTAGTCCTTGACTGGGTCTGCGGTCGCGCCTGCAACAGTAACTTGCTGTGCGGGTTCGTCAGCCTCATCAGATTCACTGATAGTGAACCCGGACTTTTCCGAACGGACCTTCTTTCCGACGCGACGAGCGCTCATTCTGCGTCCCCCTCCTGGAGCGGCAGCTTTGACTACGGTCTGCTCTTCCTTGACTTCGCCGAATGCGGCAGCTTCACCGGTTGCAGGTGCCGCTGCCTTGGCAGTAGTAGCCGCATTTTTTGCGGAACTATTAGTCTTGGTCTTTACCGAATCACTGGATTTGGCGGCTGTTTTCCCGCGAGACTTTTTGGAGGTCGCCACGAATGCCCTTTCGCTTAGATTGCCTTGAGCGCTAATTAGACATTATAACAACCTTTACTCCCTGAATGTTTTTGTTACATTGTTTCCATGCGATTTTCTGTGCAAAATCTCGATTCCCATCTGAACAAAATATTGAACCACTGGCAGGAATTGTGGGTTGAACAACCCCTCCTTCCCCTACTGCGAGGCGGGCTTGACCTTTACGTTTTCGGCGGAAAGCGATTGCGCGCCCAGGGGTTAGCGTTGGGATACGAACTGTTTGCGGGGACCAACCAGGCAGCCTTGCTGTCAGGAGCGGCAGCCGTAGAACTTTATCAAGCCAGCGCCCTCGCCCACGATGACATAGTAGATAATGCTGACACGCGTCGTGGCAAACAGTCTTTGCACCGCTATTTCGAGGCGGCAGTGCGAAACAGTAGTTTGCGTCAAAATGCCCAAGTTCAGGGACGAGATTTGGCGATTCTAGCTGGTGACTTGCTCATGTCGTTAGCTTTTGAGCAAGCACACCAAGCAGTCATGCTCTCTGGCATGCACGCAGCCAGCCTGTTTTTCGCCAAAATGACCACCGAAGTGGGGGCAGGTCAGTTCTTTGATTGTATTTCTGAGGGCGATCCTCGCTTAGATGATCCGCAGGTTGCGTTCACTAATGCTATGCAGGTGATTACGTATAAGTCAGCCCGCTATTCGGTATCTGCCCCGGTCATATTTGGGGCGCTACTAGCGGGTAACACAAATGCTGAAGCGTTAGCAGGCGTCCTCGAACCGTGGGGGCGCGCCTTCCAGCTGCGCGATGACGAATTGGGAGTTTTTGGTGACCCTACCGTTACCGGTAAACCGGCCGGGGACGACTTGCGGGAAGGTAAACGCACCGCGCTGGTTGCGCTCACCTTACAAAAATCGCAGAACAGAGCAAAATTTTTGCGCTTGCTTGGCACCGAGTTATCCTTCGACGAAGTTCACTGGATGCGCACGGAGATAATCGAATGTGGCGCGTTTGCAGCGCACGAAAAACTAATAGAAACCCAGATTACTGAGGGCGAAAACTGCCTTTTCGCCCTCGACATACAGAACAAACAAATGCTTTCTAACTACCGCGATCGCCTCACAAAAAGGCGGTATTAGCGGGCGGTAAGTTAGTATGCGAGGGAACGGGCGTAGGAATTAACTTCCTTTTTTCGCCCATGTAACAGGGCTAACACGGGGGATTCTGGGAAATTCTGATCGCCTTCTAACAGCCATACTGTCGCCTCTGCATGAGTAAATCCGGCGTCAATTAAAACCGTCATAACGCCTTCCAGCCCCGGAACGAATTCCCATCCACCACCCGCTTGATGCAAAAAATCGGCGGGAACGCACAATGTTTTCCCGTCTCGCATAGACCCAACCTTATTATTTCGAATTTGGGTTTTCAGCCGTGAAAGTGGGATCTGCAACAGCTGGGCTGCTTCTTCTACTGGAATTAACTTGTGATCCATGGTTGTAGTCTAGAGGGTAAACGCGGAAAAGTCGCACCTATCGTAGAATTAGCCCATGGCTGAAGAATCGACAATGTACGCGGACCAAACTCCACCAGCGGACCCTCTGCTCGGTGCCATTGTCGATGAGCGCTATTTAATTTTGGATAAGATCGCAAGCGGTGGCATGGCTACCGTTTACAAGGCGCACGACGAACGTTTAGACCGCCTGGTTGCCGTCAAGGTTATGCACCGGCATCTGGCTGAATCTGCAGATTTGGTAGCGCGTTTTCGTCGCGAAGCCCGTGCTACTGCCCGGCTGTCACATCCTGGCGTAGTGGCCGTGTTTGACCAAGGCATCGTGGATGGCTGTGGTTATTTAGTAATGGAATATATTCCGGGAAAAAATTTGCGGCAATTGCTCATAGAGCAGGGCAGTTTTTCGTTACGTCGTTCCTTGGAAATTGTGCGCGATACTTTGCGAGCACTAGCTTCTGCACACCGGGCTGGGCTGATTCACCGCGACGTAAAGCCAGAAAATATTTTGTTGATCGAAGATAACAAAGTTAAAGTTGCCGATTTTGGTTTAGCGAGGGCGATTTCGGACGCCACTTTAGCTTCCACTGGTTCGGTGCTTGGAACTGTTGCCTATATTGCCCCCGAATTGGTTACTCAAGGTGAAGCTGATGCTCGCAGTGACATATATTCTGTGGGCATTTTGCTGTACGAATTGATTGCGGGAACGCCTCCTTACGATGGTAAGAGCCAAATTTCTATCGCCTGGTCGCACGTACACGAAAATATTCCGCGTCTGTCGGAATCTTTGGGGTGGATTCCCGCCGAGGTCGACAACCTAATTTGCACTTTAGCGGCACGTTCTCCTTGGGAACGTCCTCAAAATGGGAACGAAGCCAGTGAGGCAATAAGTGCGGTGCTAGAGAGTTTACCAGCTGAGGTTTTGGACCGGCGTGCGGACGTGAAACCGCAGGTTCCTCCGCCACCAACACAGACATCCACCATGTCGTTGGCGAATACGAAACCAATAAACTATGGGCGCGCTACCTCCGCACTGCCGGTGGGCGCCATTGATGAACCGACGCCGCCAAAAAAGCCTCGCTGGGTGTTAGCGCTGGCAATCGTGCTGCTGATTGTCGCTATCGCCAGCGGTGTGGCGTGGTGGTTTATTGCTGGTCCTGGTATGCGCGTTAGGGTGCCGGTAGTGACTGGTATAGAAGAGATCAAAGCGGTCCAAGTAGTGCAAAAAGCTGAGCTGCAAGCGAAAACTAAGTATGAGTTTTCTGACAAAGTGCGGCGTGGTCAAGTGATAGCTTCCAAACCTGACCAAGGCACGCGGGTAAAGCCCCACACGGTTGTTACTTTGGTGGTATCCAAAGGCGTGCGGATGGTGAGGGTTCCCAGCGTCCTCGACAAAGACAAAGACCAAGCAATAGCAGATCTGAAAACCCATCAGCTGACGGTCGGAGATATCAAGGAAGAATATTCAATAACCGTGCCTAAAGGGAAGGTAATTGCCTCTGACCCTGGCGCGGGCGCGGTGCTAAAACACGGCACTGCCGTAAAACTGACAGTTTCCAAGGGGCGCGAACCTGTGAAAGTGCCTGGACTTGTGGGAAAAACAGCAGAAGAAGCAACTAAATTAATTTCTCAGGTCGGTTTACAAGCTACAGTCACTGAAAGCTACAGCGATTCGGTACCAGAAGGCAAGGTAATTAGCCAAAGCATGGCAGAGGGTGCCCAGGCACTACGTGGAGATCAAATAACCTACATACTTTCGCGCGGACCCGAAATTGCTATAGTGCCAAACCTCCGTGGCACTTCTATGACTGATGCAAAATCCACCTTGGAAAACATGGGGTTCAAAGTAAATATTGAATCGCGGCTGCTAGGAATTGACCCTTCGCGGGTTTACGATCAGTCGCCGCATCCTGGTACGAAACTGAAACGCGGCGAGGTCGTAACACTAATCCACATCTAGGGTGGGGTTTAACAGCTCGGCAACCAAAAATGCTAATTCCAGTGACTGCTGGTGGTTGAGCCGGGGATCTACCAGAGTTTCGTATCGATCAGTGAGGTCGTCTTCGCTAATAGGTTCTCCGCCTCCCATTACTTCTGTCACGTCATCGCCAGTCAGTTCGACGTGAATGCCACCGGGAACAGAGCCCATCAGCCTGTGTACCCGGAAGAATTCCTCGACCTCCCGTAAAATGGTGCCAAATACGCGTGTTTTCAGCCCCGTAGCGGTGGTAATGGTATTTCCGTGCATGGGGTCTGCAAGCCAGGTGACTTCGCGTCCATCGGCCCTCACGAATTCGATGAGGGGCGGCAGTTTATCTGCGACCTGGTCAGCACCGAACCTGGTGATTAGGGTAATGCGTCCCGGTTCGCCTTGTGGGTTCAGTTCATCCAGCAAGCGTCCTATGTCCGAGGACGCCGCACCAGGACCTATTTTTATTCCGATGGGGTTGGCTACATGGGCAAGCATTTGCACGTGCGCGCCTTGCGGATCCCTGGTGCGCTCCCCTATCCAAAGCATGTGCGCCGAAGTATTGTAAACGTTGGAGGTGCGTGAATCTACTCTGGTGAGAGCGTGTTCGTATTCCAGCAACAAGGCTTCGTGGGCACTGTAAAAATCGACAGTGCGCAGGGTTTCAAAATCGACTCCTGCGGCGCGCATGAAACGCAATGCGTGGTCGACTCCGCCTGCCAACTTTTCAAACCGCGCGTAAGCCGGATTCTTGGTGAAGCCCTTATTCCAACGATGGACTTCACGAATGTCGGCGTAACCACCTTGGGTGAATGCCCTTATCAAATTGATGGTGCTGGCAGAGTGCGTGTACATTTCCAACAACCGCCTGGGATCAGGGGTCCGCGCTGAAGCAGTAAACTCGTGAGAATTGACCGCATCACCGCGGTATACGGGTAAAGTCACACCATCGCGCACTTCTACCGCGCGCGACCGCGGTTTGGCGTACTGACCCGCCATTCTGCCCATTTTCACAATCGGTATGGCGCCCCCATAAGTGAGCACAATTGCCATTTGCAAAATGGTTTGAATTTTTAAACGGATCTGATCTGCGTTAGAGTCGGCAAAAGTTTCCGCACAATCACCGCCCATCAATATGAATGATTCTCCTTTTGCCGCCAAAGCTATTTGCTGTTTCAAACGATCCACTTCCCCTGCGAATACCAGAGGCGGGCGGGTTTCGAGGTCGGCAACTACTTTTTGCAATTCCTGCGGGTCCGGGTAAACGGGTTGTTGGAGCGCGGGCGCGCAACGCCACGAGTCGTCAATTTTCACAATTTCACCTGCTTAGTAATAAAAATTACCCACAGACCAAGGGTCCGTGGGTAATTCCTAGAACTTAGTTTGCGGAGCTAACTTGACCAATTTCTGCAAGCATCTGCCGATACCAGCTGACGGAAACGTCGAACGGCTTCCCTCCGGCAATCCTGTCGAAAGCAATGGACTTCAAGGCGCCACCGTCCTCTTCATCATTACCAATCAAACCGGGACGACCGTCAATAGCGCAATCAACCGCAAGGTCGCACATGGTCTTAATCAGGTGCAAGTCCTCTTTGCTTGCCCGTGATGCACGCGAGTAGTAACCGGATTTTTGCACCATAACTTTTTCCGCACCAATGCGCTTTGCGAACTGGCGGGCAAACCACCTACCAGGGTTAATTTCGTCTAAGCGGACGTGCCCGAATGCGTCGCGAGCAACTTCTTCGCCAGCTGCTTCCATTTCGGCAATAATGTCCTCTACGCCAGCGCCTTCGGAAAGGAAAATGTTCACGTTACCGACCGTGTCCATAATGGCGCGTAAACGCGTTGACTCCTCGTCAATGTCGATGTGTTCTTCCGGAACATAAACCGCGTGTACGTCCCAGTGCTCGCGTGACAATCCCAAAGACGGAACCCACTTCTTGCCTTCCAGACGCTTACGGTATTCGAACGCAGTCTGAGCAGTAAGGTAGCCGCAATTACGACCCATGATCTCGTGAACAATGAGCATGCGCGGACCACAGCGGTTTTCGCCAATAATGTGTTCGGCAAAGCCTGCGCCTTCTTCGGCTGCAGTCCACGCCCCCAGCGACTGTTTGATGGGCACAATGTCATTATCAATAGTTTTTGGCAGCCCTACAACCGTCAGTTCGTAGTCGTGTTCGTGCAAGTACGCGGCAAGATCAGCAGCAGTAGTGTTAGTGTCGTCTCCGCCAATAGTGTGCAGAACGTCTACCTGGTCCTCAACTAACCGGTTTGCCGCAAATTCCAGCGGGTCGACGCCCTCGGGAATAAGACCACGTTTAAGCAAATCTGCCTTGTTAGTCAGTTTCACGCGCGAGTTGCCGATAGGTGAACCCCCGTATTCAGTCAAAGTAAGCGCATTTGCGCGAGCATCATCGTCTACTACCACAAAATTTTTCGTCAACAAACCATGGTAACCGTGCTGGTAAGCAATGATTTCCACGTCCGGGCACCGGTTCGTGTAGGCATCAATTAAGTAACCAAGAGCAGCCGACAAACAGGGCGCGAACCCACCCGCAGTTAGCACAGCAACGCGACGCATGTTTTTCCTTCCATTCGGTAATAGCTAAATTGTACCTAAAGATACGTACGTTATTTTGCGCCCCCCGGTACGGGACCATCGAACTTGCCTTCCTCAGCCAGCTTCTTTTTTACGTCCGCAGCATACAGGTCGACATATTCTTGCCCGGACAGTGACATTAGCGAGTACATGACTTCATCGGTAATTGCGCGTAAAACAAATCGGTCCTTTTCTAGACCGCGGTAACGGGAGAAATCGAGTGGCTTGCCCACCCGAATACCAATAGGCATTGGCTTTGGTATTACCTGACCGATGGGTTGGGCTACATTGGTGTCGATCATTGCCACGGGAATTACGGGCGCACCCGATTCCAAAGCCATGCGGGCGATACCCGTCTTTCCCCGATATAATCGACCGTCAGGGCTGCGCGTGCCCTCTGGATATATTCCGAACAATTCGCCTGTTTCCAACCGCTTTAAACCGGTGCGCAAGGCTGCCTCGGATTTTTTCCCCCCAGTACGATCCACCGGTATTGTACCCACCGCCCTCATGAATTTCGCAATGAGGCGTCCCTTCAAGCCGGTGCCTGTGAAGTAGTCAGATTTGCCCATGAACACGACCTCGCGGTCTATCATGAGCGGTAAAAATACGGAGTCCACCACTGCCAAGTGGTTCGATGCCAAAATTGCGGGCCCTTCGGTGGGAATATTTTCCGCACCTTCAATCCAAGGTTTGTACACGACCTTGAGGACGGGACCAAGTAAAACCTTTAGCAGGCGGTAAAACACTCTCGCTCCTTCGTATTACATTTTGTGCGTAGTAGGCGTTAGTCTTCATGGTATGACGCACAGTAACAAAACGCCCGGGAATCGCCGCCGAAAACTTTCAAAAAGGCAAGTAAACAAAGAGTTTTCGCAGATCGTTTCTGGGCTAGACGACCTAGATACTTCATGGCTTAATTCGCAACATGCAGGCGTCGGAAATATGGCTGGAAGCGGACCACGCGACTATTCACTCGCCGAAGATGATTCACGGTGGCGTCCTCCTAAAGTCAGTCGCGGTAAGTGGAAGCTGTGGTGGGGCGTACTGGCGTTGCAGTGGCTAATTATCGTGGCAATCTGCGCTTCTTACGTGGCTACTGGCAGCGAAATGTCGGCACCTCTGGCCGCTGCTGTTACGGCGCTTATTTGTTTAACGCCGGTAACAATTTCGTTGGCAGTAAAAAGTTCACGCCACTGAAACAGGTGTGATAGTCACAAAAAGGAGCAGACCCGTACTCTGGAGTGTGCATCGCCAAATCTGACGGTCACATAACCAACCCCGGAAGGTTCCTAGAGCTTTTCCAAAAGATCCGCAGAATCAAAACCGACTCTGCCAAATGCCAGGTATTAGCGTTGGGTACTCAGACCAACCCTGCCATGGGATGCTAGTGTTGCGGGCACTAAAACTGGAATTAGGCTTGCCGCAACAGTTGCGCTACTGCCTGCTGAACTTCGCGTGGATCCAAGGGTTCGAGGACGATTTTTGCCGCCCCACTAAATTCTGCCAGCCATTCGTCTTGGGGACGCGCGACTGTGATTACGAATTTTGGTACGTGGTCTTGGGGAAGACGGTCTGAGATAGTTCTGGCAACAACCATGCCAGAAGCTTTGGCGGCTTCTCCGTCCAAAACTGCCACTGGGAATTTGGTGTTTTTGGCTTCATCAAGAGCAACTAGGGGGGAAGCAGTCTGCACCCACTCGACTGCAGGTAGTCCCTTTCCAGGACGATGTCCGATTGCTTCCATGATTGCGGAACGCATTTCTTTGTTGTCTGAATAAACCAGCAGCTTAATCGTTTCGGACATTTTTTCCCTTCCCTTACGTGTCTCCTGTCCATGATAGCCGCTTTGACGCTGTGAGCGTAAACATGGGTACATTGCGCAAAATAGGACCAAAGTCGGTAGAGTGGAAGTAAGGCGGACTGTCCGCAATACTCGACTTTTACGGAGTGAAAATGACTAAATACGAACTACCTGAACTCCCTTACGATTACGCAGCCCTTGAACCCCATATCTCTGGCAAAATCATGGAATTGCACCACGATAAGCACCACCAAGCCTATGTTTCTGGTGCTAACGCGGCGCTGGAAAAACTAGCTGAGGCACGCGAAAAGAACGATTTTGCGCAAATCAACCTGTGGGAAAAGAACCTTTCTTTCAATCTGGGTGGTCACTACAACCACTCTGTTTTCTGGACCAACCTCTCCCCCGAAGGCGGCGAAGCAGAAGGCGACCTTTTGGAACAAATTCAGGCGGACTTCGGCAGTGTAGATGCTCTCAAAGCCCAGTTCACGGCTGCCGCCCTTGGTATTCAAGGCTCCGGCTGGGCAGTGCTTGCTTGGGATACTTTGGGAGGACGCCTGATCACCTACCAGATGTACGATCAAGCGAACCAATTGCCGGTAGCAGTAATCCCGGTCCTAATGCTGGACATGTGGGAGCACGCGTTCTACTTGGATTACCAAAACGTCAAAGGTGACTATGTGAAAGCATTCTGGCACATCGTCAGCTGGGCAAACGTTGCAGATCGCCTGAAGAAGGCAAAAGAAAATTACAGCGGCATCATTGCCTAGGACGATTTAAATTAGAAATGCTGTCGGCTGGCAGCATTTCTAATTTAAGCACTTGACTACTTGGAAGCTAAAGCTCCGACGATGTCTATGACGGCAACTTGCCCTGGTTGGTCCCCCGCTGCGGGTAGTTGCAAAAGTATTCGCGAGCCCAATTTTTGTCCGAGGAATATTTTATTTGCCCCGATTGGATTGGGCGTACGTTGGACCTGATTTTGCTTCCAACTGGAAAATTCAGAAGGACCCCCACCCGGAGGCTGCTTACCGTGAATCTTTGCAACAATGTGGAAGGAACAAAAGTCGTCTGGACCTAAAGGTTTGCCTTCGCCCTCGTTAATTACTGTGATGGTTTGTTCACTGGGCATTTTGAAAGTATCCGCGACAGCCAACTTTGGTTCAGTTCCTGTCGCTCCTGCCACAGTTACTCCCTGAGGTAATTGTGGGTTCAGCGGCTTTGCTTTCTTTAGCGCCGCCGAATCGTCCATATTGGCACTGTCTTTGACGTCTACTACAAATACCAGCGTGGAGTTAGGGGGGATAGAACCGGCATTCTGGTCTCCATAGCCGTCCTTGGGAGGGATGACAATCTGAACGCGGTCACCAACATGCTTGCCCGCGAGCCCTATCTGCCAGCCCTTCACCACCTGGTTCAAACCAAAAGCGGTGGCGGTACGACCCTTATCCCAACTGGAATCGAACTTAGTGCCGTTCCAAAGTTGTCCTTTGTAATTGACCAGTACCGTGTCTTTTTCGCCAATTTTTTTGCCTTTACCGGAGGCAAGTACGCGAGAAATGGTTTCTTTGGGTTCTTTACCCTGCGTGCCTTTACCAATATTTGGTTCCTTATTGGCGGCTCCGGTTACTTCTGGAAAACCTCCGCTGGCAGAATTTTGGGCAGAACCGCAACCGGTCACAAACACTGCGATGAAGGCGAATACGGCCAATACAGCAAGGACGCGGCTAAATTTGACGATGGTCGCGTTAATCATTTTCACCTGTCGTAGTTATTAGTGGAAGGATTGCCCGCATGCGCAGCTGTTGCCTGCGTTCGGGTTGTCGATAGTAAAACCTTGTTTTTCGATGGTGTCCGCGAAGTCGATGGTGGCACCTGCCAAGTAAGGAACCGACATTTTGTCGACAATTACTTCGACACCATCAAAGTCGCGAATGGCATCCCCATCCAGGACGCGTTCGTCAAAATATAGTTGGTAAATCAGTCCCGAGCACCCACCGGGTTGCACAGCGACGCGCAGACGCAAAGTTTCGTCACTGTTTTCTTGGGTCAAAAGTGCGCGTACTTTCTGCGCGGCTGCGGGCGTCAAAGTTACTTCGTGTTCAACTTGGGTAGTCATATTAACCCCTTTCTTCTTCTCTTACTTTAGGCGAATTAGGAGCATGTTACCTTATTTGGTGACCAGGTACGCGCTAAGCGTATACCGATGTCACCCGGCGGTGATGCGGCCACCATCTGTCCGTGTACGCCCCAGGCAGCCAGTTCGTGGCGTGATAGCGATGATTCTGCGCACGCCACTACCACAGGAGTTCCTTGAGGTTGCCTTTGCTCAGCTACTGCCGCCGCCCACGAAAAACCCATATTTTGCGGATGCAGCGACGAGGTCACCACAATGTCTAGGTCGCTTTCGGGCAATGTAACGTGTCCTCGTACCCAGGTGGCTGCCGAAACTATTTCGCCTCCCAGTTGTCCTACGAGGGCGGCAGCTCCCCCACCCATACCAGATCCGTCTCGCCTTCCCCAACCGCGAGAGCGCAGTAAATCTTGCCCCTTGAGTGGGCGTGGGTAGCGTTTTTCTAAATCCCGGAAGAACGCTGCCACCGCAGTCGCATGTTTTTGCGCTTTCCACCTTTCGTCCTCGCGAACTGGGCGCACGTCCGCAGCTGAACCGTCCAGCCCGAGTAGCGGTCTGTCGAAAGACACGATGGCGGTAGTTTTAGCGAGAATCGGGGCGGCGTCCTCGCCAAGTTCCGCCAGCATAGCCGCACCCCCATCAACTGCCGCCGCGTGAGCTAACCCCACGTAAATATGCGGTTTATCCCGCAGTTGCCAAAGCGCCTGCCCAAGACCGGCACTGCCTTTTCCGAGGACGTATGCGCCGTCTGCTTTTTGCGCGGTGCCGCCTGGGTCAAGCAGATCTGAAGGGTCTAAATAAACGCCCTCGGCGGATTCGTACAGTGGCATAGTGGTCACTTGCCCACAAAAATTAGTAGCAGTTACGTGGCTCGTGGGTGCGGCAAATAGTTCCGCGATTTCGCGGGGGCTGGTGCCCGCTACCACCACAGATACTTCATCAGTAGTAACCGCGCGCCACCCGCGCGCCACCTCTTCGGCAACTTGGCGGGCTGCCATTTGTTGATAGCAGCCCGCGTGAATAGTTACTTTCATCTTCCGGCGGTTTTTTGCAACAACAATGCCTCTGCGAGGACCACATTTTCCAGGTCGGAAAGCGACACAGATTCGTCCTCGGAATGGGCGTGCGAATCGGGATCCTCTACGCCGGTAACGAGGACGTCCGCGTCCGGGAAAAAGCTGGCAAAATCGGCAATAAACGGAATGGAACCACCTTGACCAATATTGACAGCTTCGGTTTGCCAGGCTTTAGACAGCGCGTCGTGCAAGTTTTGCGTTGCCTGGCTCTGATTTGCCAAGTAGGATGGTCCCTGTTCGTTGATACGCACCTGCACATCGGCACCAAAAGGCACATTTTCTTTGATGTGTCGGGAAATCGCTGCAGCTGCAGCAGCCACGTCCTCCCCAGGAACAGTACGCACCGACAAGCGGAAAGTAGTTTCGGGCGCAATAGTATTAGATGCCTCGGTCAGAGGGCGCACGTCCCAACCAATTACTGCCACCGCTGGTTTCGTCCACAAGCGTGCTGCCAAATCGCCAGTGCCCGCAAGCTTCACGCCCGGCAACAAACCGGCATCTTGGCGGAACTGCTGTTCAGTGTAATCCACTTCAGCCTTATCGTTACCTCCCAAACCGGCAATTGCGACATCCCCATTTTCGTCCCAGAAAGTGGAGATAAGCATCGCTGCCAAAGACACGGCATCAATCATGGGACCGCCAAAACCACCCGAGTGGCTGGCATGATCTGCCACCTTCAATGTTACGTCCATTTGCACGACGCCACGAAGCGAAGTGGTAATAGCCGGCGTACCCACCTGCCAATTGCCCGAATCCGCAACAATAATCAGATCTGCCTGCAGCCGATCCTGATATTTTGCCAAGAAGTTCTGGAACGACCCAGAACCAATTTCCTCTTCGCCCTCAATAAAAACCGTGACGTTTACCGGCAAATCTGCTCCTAGTAAACGCACCGCCCCCACGTGCGCCATAATTCCCGCACCATCGTCTGCACTGCCGCGACCAAACAACCGGTCCCCACGCACGACCGGGTCAAAAGGAGCGCTCTGCCACCGCGACTCATCACCCACCGGTTGCACGTCGTGGTGCGCATACAACAATACTGTAGGGGCGTCCTCGGAAACATGCTTGTGTCCCAAAACAGCCGGCCTGCCGGGAGTGCCGTCCTCGTAATTAGCGTGGCAAATCTCCACGTCGAATCCTTCTGCGGCAAACAAATCAGCCACGAACTGAGCACTGCGAGCCACGTCCTGCTGGTGAGCTGGAATGGCACTGACAGACGGAATCTGAATGATATTTTTCAAGTCTTCAACGACCGACGGAAAAATCTGCGCATTCTGGGCGCGCAACTGTTCAACATTATTCATGCTTACAGACTAATAGTTTTTCGGCAGACGTATTTTAGATAAGGTAAGGGCGTGACCAATAATAAAGAAGCTCGTGAGAAAACTGGCCCTACCCCCAAGCGCAAGGACGCGCAAGCACGAAACCGGCGTCCTTTGGTGACCGGTCGCAAAAAACTGAGCAAGGAAGAAAAAGCCCAGCAACGCAAAAAGCGCGACCAAATCTACCAAAAGCAGCGCCTGGCGATGGAAGGTAAAGCCCCAGAACGCTATCTTCCTCTTAAAGACCAGGGGATCATACGACGGAAAACGCGTGACATTATTGACTCCCGGTGGACACTGTCCGAATGGATGCTGCCAATAATGTTTTTTTCGCTGGTTCCTTCTATGGTTATTCCGCGAAATTCAGCATGGGCATACGGACCAATTATAGTGGTTTACGGCATGATGCTGCTGGCACTGCTCGAAATAATACTTACCAACCGGTACATTAGACGGCGCTTGCGCGAAGACTTCCCAACCCGCGAAATTCCCAGTGGACAGGGATTCTACGTGTCTTCACGTATGCTCATGATTAGGCGTTGGCGCCAACCCAAAGCCATGGTTCGGCGCGGCGAAAAAATCAGCTAAGCGCAGGCTTGCTCTGCCGCCTAATCCCACCACACCCACCACCCGTGCAGCTTTTGGTCCACATAGACCGGCGAAATTTCGTCAGGTGGGGCAATTTCTGCGTCCCCAAAGACGCGTTCTTTTAGCCACTGCCACGGGGCGACCGTACTGTGAGGATCGTCCTCGCCTAATTTCCAAGTAAAAGCCTCGATAGTAACGCGCTCATCGAACCTGCCTGGACCGATCAAGTATCCGTCAAGTGCCATTTGTTCAGGGTTCGCGCACGTGGCCTGCAGAAGCTGCTTGAAAGTTGGGGCAAAGTTTTGGCGGTCTTGCAGTTGCGGTTCTGGTACCAACTTCAACAAGGCGGCAGCGGCGTCTGCTTGTAGATCGCAAAATGGGTCGTAGTCTGAACTTGCAAAACGCCCCGAAAAGAAAGTGTTTCCTTGCAAGATATTGCGCACCTGACCATTAGTCCACCCGGCGGGACCATATAACCTCTCGAAAGTTGTTTTCATGGGATCTCCTTTCGATTTCAGTTAAACGCAAAAATGCGGCGCAGATGTTACGCCATGTTAAGGCTGTGGATGCACGGGAGTTTTTGCCTCGGGGAAACCTTTGAAACAATTGGGACGTGCTGATTAACATTACCGACATTGCGGACCCGCGCCTTTGCGACTACACGCATATGACCGATGTGGCGTTGCGGCGCAAATTGGAACCTGAAAACGGACTGTTTATGGCTGAATCCAAAAATGTTATAGAGCGCGCCATCGACACTGGCTTCCAAATCAGGTCTGTGATGCTGGATGAAAAATGGCTACTGACTATGGCAAATGTGTTGGAAAAAGCTACAGGCAGTCCAGACGGCGGTGACATACCAGTGTTTGTAACTCCCGAACAGCTCAGTCAACAGATAACCGGTTTTCGCCTGCATAGGGGCGCATTAGCAGCAATGGAACGCCCTGTGCCTCGCCACTGGGAAGACGTTATAAGGGATGCTCATCGAATCGCAATTTTAGAAAACCTGGTTGACCACACCAATGTGGGGGCGGCATTTCGGTCTGCCGCCGCGCTGGGAGTGGACGCCATACTGGTTACGCCTTCTTGCGCAGACCCTTTTTACAGGCGCAGTATTAGGGTTTCCATGGGCACTGTGTTTCAGGTTCCGTGGGCAAAATATACTGCCTGGCCGGGTCTAGATTATTTGAAAAACGCTGGATTCACGGTGGTAGCGATGGCTCTAACCGAAGACGCAATAGGGCTGGACGTCCTCGAAAAAAGTCCCTTAGTTACCGACTCGCGAAACAAACTGGCAGTAATAATGGGCACCGAGGGCACGGGAATTACTCCGGCAACCTTGGCTCAAAGTGACATAATTTGCAAAATACCTATGGGGCACGGAGTCGACTCGCTGAATGTGGCAGCTGCAGCAGCCGTGACAATGTGGGCTACACGCCGACAATTTCCGCAATGATTTGGCGAATTACCGCCGGAGTTTCCGAGGGCGCGGCAACGGCAATACATTTCACTCCGGTGGCGATCACGGGATAATCGTTTCCTGCCGGGTCCAGGCGGTCCCCTACGAATATTATTTCCTCTGGTCCCATCCCTGTTGCTTCCATTAGCTTGCGCATTCCGTAAGCTTTATCAATACCTCTGCGGGTAATATCAACGCTAGTAGAACCCCCCGAGCGCACTTCCAACGTCGGCAGCTGCTCTTGCACTAATTCGCGCAACCGGTTTTTCTTTTCGCCGGTAGGGTCCCATTTTAGTTTTTCAGCACCGGGGGCGTTTTGCCCAAGGGCGCTAAAAGTAATTTGCGTTCCCCGATTTTCAATACGCGGACCCCAGGTGCGCTCTTCCCAAAGACTGAGTTTGCGGGCGCATTTTTCGAGGACGTACCGCGCCCGCTGCGCCAAATCTGCAGGCAATTCTTGGGCATAAAGAAGGTGCCAACCATCGTCCTCGTATCGCAAATATTTCGTACCGCACGTTGGCAGAATGTGTAGGCGCCCAAGTTTTTGGGGCGGGACCGGTAAATGCGCCAATAGTTGCGCCTCGAATTGGGGCAGGTCCCCTCCGCTGATTACCGCTACTTCACACACGCCTAACAACTTGGCCAGCGCGCGGACATTTTCGGGCAATAATGCGGACTTGCTGGGCGCGAGCGTGTCATCTAAATCAAAAGCAACAAGTTTTGTCGGCATGTTTTTTCCTATTACGAGGACGCATTCTTCCGCTATTTTACCGACTGAAAGTAGATTCCCTTACGCGCAGGAGTATCCTTGACGGACGAGGGGGCGCCCAGTACCAAAATAGCGAGCAAAGCCGCGTGCTTAGCCACTACCGCAAAATTGAGCTACATTGAAAATATGATTCTCAATACAGTTGTTACCGGTTCGGAAAATGCCCCTGCCCTGGTGTTAGGCTCTTCACTTGGACAAGACGCCCACATGTGGGACGAAGTTCTGCCCTATTTGGACGACTTTCGCGTTATCCGTTACGAATTTTTTGGACACGGAAAATCCGATGTACTACCGCAAAAGATGGCAAGGACCGCCGACCTCGGAAATTCCATAATAGAAACTTTGGACCAATTGGGAATTAATAAATTCCATATTGCGGGTCTGTCGTTGGGCGCGATGATGGCGCTGTGGGTGTCAATCAACTACCCCCAGCGCGTCCGTTCGCTCACAATGATGTGCGCTGGGTCCGCTATTCGCCCCTCCGCCCCTTGGCATGAGAAAGCCGCGCAGGTACGCGCGGGCGGTACTGCCCCTTTGGTGCAAGGCACGATGGAACGGTGGTTCACTCCGGAATTTATCGGACAAAACAGTCCCGCCTACCAGCGCACAGTGGCAGCTTTTGAAAACACGAACGCGCTCGGATACGCCCAATGTTGCGAAGTAATCGCCGACCTCGATTGCCGCCCCCACCTGCAAGATCTACAGGTCCCGGCCGCTATTGTTCACGCCGAGTACGACGGGACTTTGCCCCCTGCTGCCGCCGCAGAGCTAGCCACCCAATTGCACGCCCGCACCTATTTCGTTCCCGGCGCCGCCCACCTGGCAGCAGTCGAGCAACCCCAGGCGGTGGGTGAGGCATTGGCGAACTTTTTGGGCGAGGGCGAAAAATGAAACGAAACACAGACACTACGAGTTTTTGCCAATATTTTGGGTTTCACGCGTCATATGTGAGGTAGCTCCCGCAAAAACGGCCAAAGGCAAGTAAAAACACCGGTATATACTTTCCGAATAACCGTTCTTTAGAGGAGACACATTGCCTTCTGTTGGTTTTGATAGAGAAAAATACATTTCCCTTCAATCTGAACATATCAACGCTAGACGAAAAGAGATCGGCGGAAAGCTCTACTTAGAGATGGGAGGCAAGCTTTTCGACGATATGCACGCCTCCCGCGTCTTACCCGGATTCACTCCGGACAATAAGATAGCGATGTTAGAGCAGCTAAAAGACGAGCTCGAAATCCTCATCGTCATCAATGCCAAGGATCTGCAGCGAAACAAAATTCGCGCCGACCTTGGCATCACTTATGAAGAGGACGTTTTGCGCCTCATCGATGTGTTCCGCGAACGCGGCTTCCTCACCGAAAATGTGGTGCTGGCCCAGTTCGAGGACGACAACGATAAAGCCTTTGAGTTCAAGGGTCGTTTGGAACGCTTGGGTGTGAAAGTAGCCCGCCACCGCACCATTAAGGGTTACCCGAACGATATCGCGCACGTTGTTTCCGAAGACGGCTTTGGCACCAACGAATATGTACAAACTAGCCGCGATTTGATTATCGTCACCGCTCCTGGTCCGGGTTCAGGCAAGATGGCCACCTGTTTGTCGCAGCTCTTCCACGAACACAAACGCGGGATTGCCGCTGAATACGCCAAGTTTGAAACCTTCCCGGTATGGAACTTGCCGTTGCACCACCCCGTGAACGACGCTTACGAGGCTGCTACCGCAGACCTGGCTGACGTGAACATGATCGACCCCTTCCATTTGGAAGCTCACGGCGAACAAGCCATCAACTACAACCGTGACGTCGAAGTGTTCCCGTTGCTCAAGCAATTGTTGGAAGAACTGGTGGGTTCGTCCCGCTACCAGTCCCCCACTGACATGGGCGTGAACATGGTGGGATATTGCATTAGCGACGACGAAGTTTGCCGCGAAGCTTCCAAGCAGGAAATTATTCGCCGCTACTACAAGGCGCTAGTAGAGGAAAAACGTCACGAATCTGAACCTGTGGAGTCCCGCCGTATTGCCATGATTATGGCTTCGCAGGGAATTACTGCGAAGGATCGCCCGGTAGTGACTCCCGCCCTCGCCCTGGCAGAAGAAACGGGAGCGCCAGCCAGCGCCATTAAGTTGCATTCTGGTCAAATCGTCACGGGCAAGACTTCGAAACTGCTTGGTTGCAGCGCTGCCATGCTGCTGAATGCCCTGAAGATCGAAGCCGGAATTGATCCCGAGGTCGATTTGTTGGCGCCCTCATCCATCACGCCGATTCAACGCCTGAAGGTGGATCACCTGGGTTCGCGCAACCCGCGCCTGCACACTGACGAAGTGCTGATTGCCCTGTCAGTATCTGCAGACACGGATCCGATTGCGCGCAAAGCCTTAGAGAAATTGGATGCACTCAAAGGCTGTGAAGTGCATACCACCACTATATTGGGCACCGTGGACACGGGCATTTTCCGCAGTCTGGCAGTGAATGTCACCTCAGAACCCGAATACCAGTCGAAGGCGCTGTTCCAAAAATAGTTAGCCCTTGAATCCCTGCTCCGCCAAAGTCGGATCGACCTTAGGGAAGTAGGAACTTTGGTAAATAGCCGCCGGACCTTCTGACCAGGTGCGGCGGCTTTCGCCACCCGTACGCCGATCCATATAGCCCGCGATAGTGCGGTCATATTCAGCTAGTTCCCGATCAGTAATAGGACGGTACTTTTCTTCATGGACGAGGACGCCCCGGTCAAATCTGGGTTTTTGCCCCGGATCTTCCGCGGGCACACCAATACACATACCCAAAATTGGATATACATAGCGCGGCAGCTCGAAGAGGTCGATTACTTCTGCGGGGTCGCGCCTAACTGCCCCGATTGGCACAATGCCGTACCCCAAGCTCTCGGCTACGGTCATGGAGTTGGCGAACGCGATTCCGCAATCTACTGCTCCCACTAAAGTCGCTTCAGTCGAAGCCATAGCACCAAAGGGTAGCCCCTGGTTATCCAACGCTTTAGCAACGCGGGAAAAGTCGGCACAGAATAATAAAAATACCGGGCAGCTGGCAATGTATCCCTGATTGCCTGCTACCTGAGCAAGTTTTGCTTTCACCTCCGGATCTGTCACAACAATCACAGAAAACTGTTGCCCGTTCACCGAAGTCGGGGCAGCTTTGGCAGCTTCTAGAATCTGTTGCAGATGCTGCGGTTTTACCTGATCATCAGCGTATTTGCGAATAGACCGATGGCTCGTAATAACCTCAAAGGGTGTAGTCAAAATTCCTCCAATTAGTTGCAGTGGAAACTACTTTAGCCTTAGTTTGAACCACTATCCGAGCCCGAAGGTGAGATCATGCCATATCTCACTGCGGACGCCAAACTGAGCGCGCACCCTGTCGGCACGCACCTATGAGAAACTGAAGAAGCGTTCCAATCTGTGGAGGATAAATGCCCACCTTACTAGTAGTCACGTTACTAATCGCCCTCGTCGCGGGCATGACGGCGAAAGGTTTAGGACTGCCCCCCATGATTGGGTTTCTGGCAACAGGGTACGTGTTATTCAGTTTTGGAATGCGCACCACCGAAGGTCTGGAAATGGTGTCTGGGCTTGGCGTAACCGCGTTACTTTTCACCATTGGCTTACAACTAGATTTAAAACAACTCACTACCCCGCTGGTGGCAGGAGTCGGATTTTTACACATGGGCGCATGGACGCTGGTCAGTGCGGGGATGCTCATGGTTTTAAAAGCCAGCGGTTGGACACTGCTGACTTCACTCAATTTTTCTACCGCCCTGGTTATCGGCTTAGCCTTAGCTTTTTCCTCCACTGTTTACGTGGTCAAATTGTTAGATACGCGCGGACAATTGCACTCCCGTTACGGCTCAGTTTCTATTTCTGTTTTGGTTGTTCAAGACATTGTTGCCGTAGTTTTAATGTCCCTTAGCGCCAAAACTACCCCCTCAATTTATGCCCTCTCGCTGCTGGCAACCCCACTGTTGTACTGGCCGATCAAATGGCTGCTGAACAAAATTGGGCACGGAGAATTACTGGTACTTGCGGGCTTAGCACTGGGTTTTGGCGGATACTTCCTGTTTGCGGCGCTCGGGCTAAAAGGCGACCTCGGAGCGCTCGTTGTGGGCGTCCTCGTATCCTATACCGCCCAAGCGCGCGAGATGAACGCGCGCATCGGACCTATTAAAGAACTGCTGCTCATCGCTTTCTTTGTCGAGGTCGGATTGCGCGGTCTGCCTAACATTCAGCTCGCTGTCATGGCCCTGATGTTACTGGCGGTACTCCCTCTAAAGTCACTGGTATTCCTACTGCTCTTCCGGGTTTTTCGGGCAGCGCCCCGCCTCAGCGCGATGTCTTCCGCAACGCTTACCAATTACTCTGAGTTCGCCCTCGTAATAGCGTCACTGGCGGTGGCAGCTGGCTGGCTCAGCGCCGATTGGCTCAGTGCGATCGCCATTGCAGTAGCCGGATCCTTCGTGGGCTCAGCCATTGTCTTCCGTTACGATTCGCGCTTGCTCACTTGGGTAATGCGTCAAAGTAAGGCGGGACGCGCCGAACTGAACGCTCTGCACCTACCCGAATCAGCGCTCCAGAAACTTCCTAGCCTTGCCGGTATTGGTGACAAACCGGAACCGTGGGACTTTAGTAATTCTGACGCGATCGTCCTCGGAATGGGACGCGTAGGCAAAGCCACCTATTACCGTCTTGCGAACGTGTATGGGCTAAAACCCGTGGGCATCGAATCGGACCTGCACCGCTTGGAAAAGTTGCGCTCGCGCGGCGCCAAAGTTTTCGAGGGCGATGCCACCGACCCCAACTTGTGGGAAGCCTTCGCCGGCTGCCCAAATATCAGGTTCGTGCTCAGCACAGTCCCCATTTGCGAAGACCACGACAATATTCCTTTGTTCACCCAGTTTGCCACGCGCCGCATCAAAATCCCCACCAGCGAAAAAGCTGATAGCTACCGCCTCGTAGTTGCCTGCCGTTACCCGGACCAAAAAGAAGTGTTATTGCGTGCCGGCGCGGACGAGGTCGTCTACATTTACGGCGGTGCGGGTGCGGAACTAGCTGACCTGGCTGTGGCCCACGGTGAATTCGTGGACCACAGCCAGGCGCAAATTGAGGACGAGACAAAAACTAGTGTTTCATCCTCGGTAGCTTCCATGCCAGACGCAAAATAAGAGCCGCAATAATTGCTTTAATAATGCCGCCCGGAATGAACGGGATTAAACCTGCTTGCAGTGCCCCCCACAAGGAAAGTGATTTGCCGAAGGCGAAATCAAGAACCGCCCACATGTAAGGAATTCCCACCACGAAAGGAATTAAGGAAGCAACGGCGAAAGCCCCGAAAGCGCGCAATGCTCCCCTATCCCATTTGCGTTCAGCAGCCCATCCCGCCACCCAAGCGGCCCCAATAAAACCAACAACAAAGCCAAAAGAGGGGTGTAAAACGTAGGCGGGTCCACCCCCGAAGTCGGCAAACCACGGCACCCCGGTCAGTCCTGCCACCACATACAAACCTAATGCGGCGGCGCCCCGTCGGGCACCTAGCATGGCCCCCACAACCAGAACCGCCAAGGTTTGCCCAGTTACTGGGACAGGCCACAGGGGAACAGAAACCTGCGCCGCCAATCCCACGACTGCCGCTCCCGCTGCTACCAGTGCGCAATTTTTTATCTTGCTGTTTGTCAGTCCATAGGCGTCGACCAAAACTGGCGCATACGCAGTAGTGTTCATTTAATTCCCTTTCGAGGTAGTATTTCGCAAAATTATGCGAATCTAATTTGTGTGTGGAATGTGCGCAGTTGCCAGTGCTTGCACGAGGGCGATGGCGTAGTTGCCGTCGTGGCTTAGGCTTATCTGCCAGTTCACGTTCACTTGCTGGGCGTGCTCCCAATTTTGCAGGCACTTTGCGAGGTGCCCAGTAAAGTGTAAGTATGGTCTGTGCCAGACGTCGGAAAGTACCTGCACTTCCTCCCAACAAAAATCGTGTTCTGCAATTACTGGCGGGCGTCCTACCAGGAGTGCGGACCAGGCCTTTACGAAAGCTTCCTTTCCTGCCCACCGTGCCGCCAAGGAAGCATGCAGTGGGAGAGGCGGCGCAGTGTTTTCCGTTTCTTTACCCTGCGCATTTGTGGTGGCAAGAGTGCCTTCGAAAACGAAAGACTGTTTAGTGTGCAGGTCGAGGACGGCACGTTCCTTATCACTAAAAACGGTTGCGAAAACGCTGCCTTCGCGTTGCAGTTGGCTGGCAAAGGCAGCAATGTCGACGATATCGACACCGCTGCCAATGCGCGGCCAAGCCTCAATGCTTCCGGTTTTCATAGGTGGTAAAGACCATCTATGCCCAGGCGAGCGGTGGGATTTAGAAGCAATGCTACTTCGACCTCGTGATCGTTTTGTCCTGGCAACCGTCGCCCAGCAACCGGTTCGAACAGCGGCCTGCGTCCGAGCATTGCCTCTTGCAAGTGTTCACTGCCGGCATCCAGCCTGGCGTTAGCCTTCTTACGCCACCGCTGTGCGTCCTCGACACCCCGTTCTGCCTGCAACGCGGTTTCAAAAGCGCTGGGATGTACCAACGCGATCAAAGCTGCGACGTGTCCAAAGCCGAGCGATGTTAACAAGCCCGCTTTTACCGGATTTTTTGCCGTGTCCAAAGGTCGGCGCAACCACACAAATGGCTGGTATTGACGCATTTGTGGGTCCAAGCAGTCCAAACAGCGGTTTCCAGGAATACGTTGGTTGGTAAATATTTCCACCAATCCTGCAGTTTGGAATACGGCTGACCCACCTTTCGCGTGCCCAGTTACCGTCTTTTGGCTGACGACGTACAGTGGGTTTCCGGTGCTGCGACCCCACGCTTTTGCTAGCAAAGAATGCAGTTCGGCTTCATTGGGATCGTTCGCTTTAGTGGACGTGTCGTGTTTGGAAACCACCGCAAGGTCATCGGCATCTAACCCCAAGTTGGTTAGAGCTCGCACCAGCTCTGATTTATCACCACCACGACCGGCAGCTACAGCTCCCAGACCAGGAGCGGGAATCGACGTGTGAGCCCCGTCAGCAAATGACCGCGCGTACGCCACTACGCCCAGCACTGGCAACCCCAAGTCTGCCGCAATACTGCCACGAGTCAGCAGTACCGTGCCACCACCTTGGGCTTCCAGGAAGCCCCCACGGCGGCGGTCACCAGCGCGGGAGATGCGATCCGGGCTGATCCCCCGATCGAGCATTTCCTGAGTATCCGCAGTTGCGTTCATGTTCCCAAAGCCCGTTAAGGACTCCACCGAAATATCGTCAATACCGCCAGCGACAACGAAATCCGACTTGCCCAACCGGATCTTGTCGAGGGCGTCCTCGATAGACACAGCTGCAGTAGCACACGCACCAACAGGGTGGACCATTTGTCCATAGCCCCCAATGTAACTTTGCATGGTGTGGGCAGCAACGACATTAGGCAGAGCTTCTTGCAAAATATCTTGCGGTCGATCTTCGCCCAGGAAGCGGTCTAGGAACACTTTTCGTAAAGATTCCATCCCGCCGATGCCCGTACCTTGGGTGGAAGAAACATCCGCTGGATGCAAAGCCCTGAGAAGTTCAGCAGGACTAAAACCGGAACTGGTAAACGCATCCACTGCGGTTACCAAATTCCACACGGCCATGCGGTCCAAAGCTTCCACCATGGTGGCGGGAATACCCCATTTTGCGGGATCAAAATCTGTGGGCATTTGCCCGCCCACGAAACGGCTTAGGGTGGCCTTTCGTGGAACCCGCACGAGGGCGCCCGGTTTCTTCGTAACCATCCAGGTTCCCGCCGCAGTGTCGTAGAAAATCTCAGTGTGCGTGGAGTCGGCACTGAGGTAAGCGCGCGCATCGTCCTCGCTGTTGACCGGGAAGGTCTGTTCGGTTTGCAGGTACACGCTAGCTACGTCATGGGACCCGCGTTCCACCAAAATAGAGTCGTCAACTACTTCGCGAATACCACAGCGCGCTAACACTTGGTCGTGGAATCGGTCGAATATTTCCGCTTCTTCGACTGGTTTTTCTTCCTGATCGTACCAACCGGGAGTGGGTGTTTCTGCCCAGTGTACCAGGTTCATCATCCACGCCAGCTCGAGGACGCCCGCTGCTGTAAGTTCGACTTCTCCATCCCCAAGTTCTGCCTGGGCACGGGTGCGTCCTGAACCCCACGTCGACACATCACCAATGCCAACGATCACTACTTGTTCGTCAAGATTTTGGGTAACCTTGCCCCACTGTAGTGGTTCCGCAAGTTTGCGAGGACGCCGCGTCGGCAGCGCCGAAATGCTAGGTTTCGCGTTTGCACTGCCATCCATATGGTTTGCGGGGTCGCGTTCGCTGGCTTTTGCAAGTTCTGCAAAATCGAGTTTGATCTCTGCTAGTCCCCCGGTGAGGTCGGCTACTAACGGACTTTCTTTCGCGTGCTGTCGCGCAGACTTGCTTGCAAGTGCGAGCAGTTCTAAGGCTATTTCCGAGGTTTTGTATACGTGAACGCCAGCAGCTTCAACCGCAGGTACAAGGCGGTCGTTTCCGCCCATTAGCGATGTACCTTGAACCCAGCCAATGCGTGGGTGTGCCAACGTCACTTTTTCTGACCAACCGGTTTCGGCGTGCCACCTGTTGACAATGGTATCGAAGGCAGCTTTGGCGCCACCGTATGCACCATCTCCGCCGAAAATGCCGCGGTTGGGTGATCCCGGTAAGACTACGTGTACGCGATGGTCAATATTGTTCGCACTATCCAAATTTGCCAGCTGGTAAATAGCCCGTTCTACGGACCACAACAGCAACCGTTCTTGAGCAATTGCCGCGTGCGTATCTGAACCCAAAGTGCCGTACACGCGTGGCGCCGCAAAGGGGAAGAATAAGCTCGGACGCAATGCGGGTTTGACCAGCGCGTGTTGCCCTCCAACGCTTTCATAGAAGGGCGCTCCGATCCACTGTATCAAACTGTCAACATCTCGCAGCGACGCCATATTCGCTGGCACCAACCACAGGGCAGCGCCTGGGCGAGCGTGACGGGCGTACAGTTCTTTGGCGAAACTGAGGCGGGCATTATTCACAGATGAAGCCGTGATTATGACCGTCGCCCCTTCCTCTAGCAGTCTCGCAACCACAGCTGCGGCAATCGAATGCGGCGCTGCCCCCGTAACCAGTGCAACTTCACCGGCGAAGGCGCCCTCGTCATCTGCCATGGCGGCATTTTGGACGCGTTCAAAGAAATCGCGCTCTGTCTTATTTGCCCCGACAGAGTACCATTTCGCCAGATCCCGCAGTTGCTCGCCGGCGCCAACAAAAGTGTTCAGCGAAAGCGTATCCGGGTCCAGCTGTCCGCTGGCAACGCGTGCCAGGTCCTCTTTTGCCCAGGCCCACCTGTCATCGAGCAGCACGGCACGCGCCGGATCGAACGCTGGGGTTACGGTCTTCACCCAGTTTTGCCCCAGTTCTGCGTCGAGGACACTCACCAACTGCGACAGTTCACCTTCCGTGCCGGCACCCCCGTTCTGGGACCGCATATCGATACCCAAAGAATGCAACAATTGGCGAGCATTGTTAGCCAAAACGCCATCGGCTCCCAATATTTTTTCACCCAAATTTGCGAGGGCAGCGCTATCTACCATTGCGTTATCGCCACTACTGCCAGTTCCCGGCATAGTGAGTGCGACGTTCAACTCGGCGGCTACCTGTTGCAAAGCTTGGTCAACGAGTGCGTTAGCTTCGTCCTCGTTCGCCACTGTTTGAGGCAAAGTGGCCAATTGCCCACCACGCACCGAATCTCCCCCACGCGTTCCCAACAGAATTTGGGCGCGAGTACGTTCCGTCCAATCGGCGCCTAGCCCCCATATGTCGCGAACTCGTTTTTCCACGTGCGCGGGGGTTAGTGAGACACCACCAAACAGTTTGCGCAGTGTTGCGGTAATGGCGTCCTCAAGAACCTGCCCGAAGGCTACGTAACCACTGGCTGCCTTATCCACAGCGTCGAACAATTGGTCCATGGTGGCTTCGGTGGCACCCTCGATGGTGGGAACGCCCAACTCTGCGGCCATGTCCATGAGCAACTGGTTGCGTTTAGAAGAAACACCACCAGTTAACACGTCGACGGTGTCCCCATCCTCAATTTGGTCGGTGGTCACCTTATTGGACCATGCCAGCAGGATTTTCATTGCTTCCCGAGGACGCACCGGCACCGGTCCCACTGGTGCGGCTTGAGCCACGGGTTCGCTCGGGCTATTTACCGCTTTCGGGGCAGGAGTCAGGTCTGATGTAACCGCTTCTGCAGTTTCACGTTTTTCCACACTTGCGGATTTTTCTACCGTGTCCGCTAATGTTTCTGATGCCACCGGCGCGGTTTGGACATCCGTCATATTCACTTTCTGGGCGTCCCTTTCCACGTTGAGGATGTCTACTTGCCGGTGTCTAAAAAAGTCCCGCGAAGGCAAGGCAAGGGTGCGACTAGCCAGGTTCGCCAGGGTGGGCGCCGCTCCCAAACCTACTTCGATAAGACGGTCTACCCCCATACCGCCGCGCGAAGTAAACAGCAAATCTTGGGTTTCGATCCACCGCACCGGGGAAGCGAACTGCCATGCTAATAATTCAATGAGCAGTGTTCGAGCAGTTTGATGCGGATTTTCAAGCGCCTTCTCCCAACCCAAATCCAGCAGATCCTGAACTCCTTGGGCAGGCACAACTTGCAAAATGCTTTCAGCAAATTCTTTTGTCAAAGCAAAAGGTTTAGCGACCAAGTTAGGAATGTACCGCCCAATCAGCGGAGTCGGGTCTAAATCTGCGGGAATTAGTTCTTGCAGTTTTTGCTTAAAGGACGCCACCCCACCTTGTAGTTTTTCAGAATGGAAAGGCACATCAATGCCTGGAATCAGCATAAAAGGACGTTCTCCGCCACACTTTGCAGCCGCTTGACCGGCGGATTCTTCCAATGCTTTCATGCCCGCAATAGTCCCCGCAATCGCATACTGCTTGCCGGCCAAATTCAGGTTCACTATTTGCAAAAACTCGCCACTTCGGTGCGCAACCTGGCGGACAAAACCGGCGACTTCGTCCTCGGAAATACCCATCTGGTCTGGGCGCAACGCCCCCAAACGGTAATTTGAGGCACCACTGGCATCCCGGCTGACCAAATGATGCATCGCGGAACCACGCTGGAACACAATTTCTAAAACCTGTTCAAACGGGAAAATACCGGCGCAACAAGACAAAGCATTGTATTCACCCAGTGAATGCCCTGCATAAACCGCGTTTTCGTCAAATACTCCGTTCGCACGCAACTGCTGCGTCTGCGCGTAAGCCAAAGTTGCGAGCGCCACTTGTGTAAATTGAGTTAGATTCAATACGCCTTCACTATGGCGGAAAACCTTCCCCTTTACGGTTATCTCGGTGGGATTTGCGCGCACAATATGCTCGATAGAAAAGCCCAGACGCGAACGCGTGAAACGGTCTGCCCGCTGCCATACTTCCCGCATCACTGGGGTCATTTTCTCCATACCCATACCCTGGCGTTGAATGCCTTGACCCGGGTAAACGTACGCCAAAACCGGCGGCGCCATGACTGCGCGGCCAATAGAAACCACCTGTCCGTCAATGCGGCAAGTCGCCTCCAACACCGGCGCAGTACCCAAATGACCGACACGTTCAACGGTAATTTCTACCTGATCTCCCAGATTTACCATCCCGTGCATCTGGTAGGTCCAACCGGCTATAGTTCCCAACGCGTCTTCCCCACCACGAATGAGTCCGGTACGCGCTGGCACATCACTGCCCGCAATTCCGCTGGCACTAATCGCGTGTTGGACAGTAGCCGAAAGCCACATCCCGTGTACCAACGGGGCAGATAAACCAGATAGGCCGGCGGCAGCGCGCGCCACGTGAATGGGGTTGAAATCCCCCGAAATCTTCGCAAATGCCGTCATATCTGCCGGGGCATTTACGAGGACGCGGCGCAGGAAAGACCTGGGGGTATCAGTCATCACTTGGTTATCAGCCGGAGATGGTGGTGCCGCCGGTGGCTGTTTCGAGGCGATCCTACCGCGAATCGCAAACCGCTCTGTCATGTGTGCAAACGTGCGGTCATTCCGCCGTAACTGTACGCGAACCGTAACCACTCTACCGGCAGAAGAATCAGCCAACTGTCCACATTGCGAAACGACCTGAACGGTTTCGCCAGGATTGGGCAAAGCGGCTACTAGCCGCACAGTGTGGTCCAGGTGGACCGCGTTCACCAAACCTTCAATTACGGGAATTCCGTCATGCTTGGCGCTGCCAAGAGCTGCGTATATTGCCGGCCAGACCGGACCAACCAATGCGTCGGGAACAATTTCTGCCAGACGCCCAGATAATGCACCCCCAGTAACCGCCCGGTGGGAAATACCCAGTTTCTGACCCCAAGTGAAACTGAACTTAACTGTACCAAAAGGCGCAGCACCGTCCTCGGTCTGATTTTTATCCACACCCGGCAAGGCAGTGATTTCATCCCCATTTACCGTAGTCGTTCCCACGCCAGCAGCCCCTGCCAACAAGTCGTAGGCGCTAACTGACAGACGTTCCATATCAATTACGGGCAATCCTCCGCTGGAAACACTACTAGGCAACAACAAAGGCAACGCAATTGCCTGTACGCCCTCGCCATGGGTATCCCCTGCTACTGCTGCCTCCGTAGTGTTACGACAATTCACCACTATGGAGTATTTACCATCTTGGCAGACGATCTCGGTATCTTCCGGCATGAGGCAAGCCGGGTTTGCCACAACATTTCCCGCCCATTCGATACTGGGGCAGGCACGCAAAAAGGTAGTGGCGTCCTCGGCCGCACGAAGCCGCGCAAAAACTGCGCGCGGCAAAGAATCTGCCCGCCGGGCGACCTCGTCCTCAAAACGCGCAAATAATTCGCCAACCGGTTCATTTATGCGATCAATTCCCGCAACCGAACGTGGACCGGGAATAACCCGCACAGCATCTGCTGAAAAACGCGGATCTTGGGATTGCCACAGAGTATCTGTTCCCCACCACTTCGCCAATTCAGTATCGAGGACGGGCACGAACGGTAACGGTTTGTGATGTTTGCGACACAGTACTGGGAACCAAGCAGCATCAGAAGCACTAACCCGTTCGTCCTCGGCGCAAGGATAGGCGTCCAACAGACGTTCCAACGCCACCTGCGCATCATCCAAATCCGTCATTTCCGCAAATAGTGTGGGAATTTCGCCATGATCGGCGGGGTGCAGGCGGGCTTCAACCCGGTGGAATAGATCAAAAGCGCGATCTTGCCAGGTCGGGTCCGCCCATGGGGAAGACAATTCCACAAAACGACGCAGCCACTGTGCGTACGTCATTTCCGCAACATCCCCAAAATAAGGTTTCGCAGTTTTGTCAAGGGCGGAAATAATTTCGGCACGACGGCGCGCGATCTCCTGCGGATCCGACCCAACCTGATGTATTAGGGCGCTAGCAGCCGCGGAAGAATTGGCAATCTCGTGCATGTCCGCACCCAGGTGCGAAAGCCCCGAAGTCATGCCACCGCGAATCTCACTGCGCCCAACCCAGCCGTCGCCGTCCACACCCGCAGTGCTTTTCAGCAACTCTTTCACCTGGGGGGAAGTTTTCGCTTCCGCGCACGCCATTGCTACTGTTCCGACGAGGACGGCATCTACAGGCATAGGTGCTCTTCCGTATTTTTCTGCCCACGTGCCCCAAATATAGTCAGCCCCAATTGCGGGAGTGGCAATACCGCCGCCTACGGCTAGCACCACGTTCTTGGTGCGGCGAATTTGCCCATAGGTTTGCAGCAGCAAATAGTCAAGGTCTTCCCAAGAGTGGTGACCGCCGGAATGTCCGTCCTCGACCTGGACGATGAACCGAAAATCCGGGTTGGCGTCAGCAATTTCCAGAACTTGCTTAATTTGTTCGACGGTGCCGGGTTTGAAACAAATGTAAGAAAAACCGTCCTCGACAAGTCCGCGAATCAGTTCGTCTGCTTCCGCTACTTCTGGTATGCCCGCCGCAATTGTGACCGCATCAATTGGGGAACCTTCACGCCGAGCTTTTGGCACAATTTTCGTAACACCAAATTGCAGGTTCCACATGAACCGGTCAAAAAACATGGTGTTGAATGCCGCAGTGCAACCAGGTTTCAGTAACTTTCGTAACTGTTTGTGGTGGTTTTCGAAAACTTCTGCGGAATACTGTCCCCCACCAGCTAGTTCCGCCCAGTTTCCCGCGTTGGCAGCCGCTGCCACAATTTCAGGGTCGACGGTGGTTGGTGTCATCCCCGGCAAAATTATGGGAGATTTACCGGTCAAGCGAGTAAACGCAGTATCAACTACGGTACGTCCGTTTGGAAGCTTCACAACTTTTGGCGCCCATTGTGACCAGTCGATTGGTTTGGGCGGTTGGTAACCGGGCATCGCCAAAGACATCCGTGCTCTGACGCTGGTTCCGTCTACCACTACCGCGTGACTGCCTTCAATGATGCTTTGCGTAATTTTGCCCAGTTGGGTGCTGGGTCCCAAGTCGATGAAATAACGCGCGCCTTCTTTTAGCGCGGCACGCACTTGACTTTCCCAATCTTCGGTTTCCAACAGGATTTGACGTGCCAACTGGTCTCGGTTTGCGGGCAGTTTTTCGCTGATGCGTTTTGCCCACTCCTGGTACTGCTGGTACGCGCCTTCCAAGACGGGGTTGTGGAAAGGCGCCTCAATTCGCAGCCAGTCAAATTGTAAGGCAGATGCATGGACCGGCTTGTTTTCGCTGAAGGTGCGGCGGCTCTGCACGTATTCGCAAAATTCCGCTAGTTCTGCTGGGTTACCGCTAAATACTGCGGCGTTATGAGAGTTGCGCAATGCCCGCACAACTGTGCGATTTTCGGTATGGGGCAAAAATTCGTCCAGTATTTGGTCGAGGACGCCCACCTCTTCACCGCTGATGGCGAGCATGGGGGTGGCACCGGCGTGGGGACGCAGATTATGCTCATTTCCGGCACTGGCAGCCGCGTGTCCTATCAGCATCGCGAGGGCAATAACTCCCGCTTCGCCCTCTGTATCCCCGTATGTCTGCGCTAAAGATACGCCCAAGGTCCCCTGGGAATGTCCGGCAAGCGCGGTGGCGTTACTGGGGATGATGCCCTCGGAATATAGTTGCGCCAGCGCCCCCAATTGTGTGAGGGCGATGCCAGGTCCAGATATTGCCGGACTGTTGTCCGCAGGCTCGGGATCTGCCCCTTCCAAGATTTGGCGTAACCGCCAGGTTGCTCCTGGCACTTTTGTTTCCATTTCGAGGGCGACAAGACCCGTAATTTCTGCGGCGCGCGCCAATATTTCTCGCAGTTCTTGCCCGAGTTTCGGCAGGCTTCCCAGTTCTTTTAGGTTTTTTGCCCAGGCGGTGCCTTGTCCTGCAAATATCAGGGCAAAGTTGGAGTTTAGCTGGGAAAGGAAGGTTTTTGTCATTTTTATTCTTTCGTTTTTACTTTTGCGCATTTTCTTGTGACTTTTGGATGCACCTGGTTACGGAGCCTTCTATAGGGGCGCGTTGGCGTGAACGCGGGGCGTACATACGCGACGATCTTTAGTTGCTAAAGAAACCAGGGACTGAATAATTGTGGCGCGCGTTTGTGCGGGCTCGATCAGTGCATCGAGCTGCCCGTTTCGCAACGAAAGCGTGGGATTTACGGAAGTGCGATCGTATAGTTCCTGGTAGCGCGCCTTTTCTGCGGCAACGTCCCCGCCCGCAGCACTAGTTTTAGCTAGTTGGCGGCGGTACACGATGTCTACTGCACCCTCCGAACCCATAACTGCTATTTGCGAGGCAGGCCAAGAAAAGTTTAGGTCGGCGCCCAAAGATTTCGAGCCCATCACGATATATGCGCCCCCAAAGGCTTTACGCAAAATTATGGTTACTAGGGGGATAGTCGCGGTGGCATAGGCGGTAATCACTTTGGCTCCCCGCCGAATTATGCCGGCACGTTCTTGTTCGGAGCCAGGACGGTAGCCCGGAACGTCCACCAGCGTAACAACGGGGATCCCGAATGCG
The DNA here is from genome assembly GCA_030528145.1 of Actinomycetaceae bacterium. Taxonomy (GTDB): domain Bacteria; phylum Actinomycetota; class Actinomycetes; order Actinomycetales; family Actinomycetaceae; genus Winkia. The sequence goes on along the minus strand of JAUMZK010000001.1, from coordinate 114,049 downwards.
TCGCAAAACTGCACAAAGCGGGCGGCTTTTTCGGATGCGTTTACGTCCAATGTGCCCGCATCGTTCATTGGTTGGGAAGCGACTATTCCGGCAGTCCGTCCTTCAAATGCCGCAAAACCTATCAGTATGGAAGGCGCAAACAACGGTTGTATTTCCAAAAATTCTTCGTAGTCCGCCAGAGCACAGATTACTTGCGCCATATCGTAGGCTTCCTTTGGATTTTCTGGGACGAGGTCGCCTACGCGGCTAGCTCCTGAGGGAGAACCGGTGGCAGGGTCAAACGAAAAATGGGGAGCCTTTTCTTCGCAGCTAGAGGGCAGGTAGGACAGTAAGGTGCGGGCGTATTCTAAGGCTTCGTCCTCGTCATCTGCCAAAAAGTGGGCGACCCCCGAAATGGTGTTGTGTAAATTACCCCCACCCAGGTCCTCTGAACTGATATCTTCACCGGTAGCCGCCTTTACTACCGCCGGACCGGTGACAAACATGTAAGAAGATTCGCGCGTCATAATAATAAAATCGGTCAAAGCCGGACCGTACACTGCGCCGCCCGCACACGGTCCCAGGATTACCGATATTTGCGGTATTACTCCCGAACATTCACTGATTTTTCGGAATATGCGCCCGTATTGTGCCAACGCGTTCACGCCTTCTTGAATGCGCGCACCCCCTGAATCTAACAGTGCAATAACGGGGATTCGCAGCGATAGGGCGCGGTCCATCAAACTGGTGATCTTGTGCCCTTCTACTTCTCCTAAAGTGCCGCCTTGGACGGAGAAATCTTGGGCGTAGACCGCAACTTGCCGACCGTTTATTTCGCCTAGCCCGGTTATTACGGCGGATCCGAGGGCGCCGCTTGCCATATCTCCCCCAGCGAAGCGATTTATTTCATAAAAAGTGCCACTGTCCAGCAGCTGTGAAATTCTTTCGCGTGCTGTCCCTCTGCCTTTGGGGTGCTGACGCTGACGCGCCCGTTCTTCGGCGGTGCGCATGATTTCTTCTTCACGTGCGGCAAAATTGGCACGATTAATTGGACAGGTTTGGCCGGCGTCTTGGTTTTCTTGCATTGTCAACCTTTTTGCGAAGTTAGGAAGCTGGAAGAATTTCTACGATGGTCTGACCGATACTGACTGAGTCGCCCGTATTCAGGTTAATCTTGCTGATTTTGCCTGCAATGGTGGCGTAAAGTGGCTTCTCCATTTTCATGGATTCCATTACAGCTACCAGATCTCCTTCTTTCACAGTTTCACCTGCACAGACTGGTATGCGCACAATCGTTCCTTGAATCGGCGCGACAATATTGGGTTCGTCGCTCCCACCCGCGCTGGGATTAGTGTGTTTGAAGCGTCCCAGCAGCGTTTGCAATTTGCCGTTTTGGTTGAAAATACTGTTGGTCGTTTGCGCTATAAACCCCTGATTTTTCGGGTTCTTTTCGCCTCCAAGCTGTTCCCACAAAGACGCTGGTATGCGCAGTACTACGCGTTTTCCACCTACTTCTACGACAAATTCCGTTAGATTCGCGGTTTCGCTGGCGGAATTTGGTTGCTCCAGTTGTGCGCTTTGCCGTTCTTTAGTTATCTTTCCCAGTTGGTCCGTATCTTCAAGCCAGGTGGTATATACCCCAATGTCGTCACGTAGCAGCAGTGCTCGTCCAACCTCGTATTCTGGTCGGTCCGGTCCGTAGAAGTCGGCGTCTGTGAGCATTTGCTTTAGCAGCGGCACACAAGTCGGTAGCCCTTCCACGATAATTTCGTCGAGGGCACCCAGCAGGCGGGATATAGCGGTGGCGCGGTTGGGTCCGCTAACTATCAGTTTGGCAATCAGTGAATCAAAGTTAGCCCCAATTTTTTCTCCCGTACGCAAGAAGGTGTCGAGGCGTACTCCTGGTCCACCTGGCAGCGTCAATGTGGTAATTTGTCCGGTTGCGGGCATCAGGTTATCTGCCGGATTTTCGCTGGTTATACGGACTTCGATGGCGTGCCCGCGCGCTGGCGGAACCGGGTCTATGGCGGTTCCTTCGGCTATGCGAATTTGGGTGGAAACCAGGTCTATTCCAGTTATTTCTTCGGAAACGGTGTGTTCTACTTGCAGGCGCGGGTTTACTTCTAAAAAGTATGCGCGAGGACGCCCGCTTGCGGTGCCGCTATCGTTTGGGTTTGCGTTTTCGCGTGTATCTGGCGTGCCACCCGCATCTGTTTGGTCGCACTGATTTGAATCTGCATGGTCAGTTTCTACCAAAAATTCGCAGGTTCCTACTCCCACATAGTCGACTGCGGAAAATAGTGTTTCGGACCACGCACATAGTTTTTCGCACAGGTGTGGTGGCAGATGTGGCGCAGGCGCTTCTTCGATAACTTTTTGGTTGCGCCGCTGCACCGAACAATCTCGGGTACTGACCACCGCAAAGTTTCCGTGCTGGTCGCGCACGCATTGGGTTTCCACGTGCCGGGCACGTTGCACCATTTTTTCCACAAAACTGTTTTCTATCGTCGCACCGCGCGGTAAATCTGCAAAGTAACGGCGCACTTCTGCGGGCGAATCCAGGCGCGTGATTCCCCGTCCCCCACCGGAATCGGCGCGCTTTACCAAAATTGGGTAGCCGCCCTCGGATCCAACACGCAGTGTCTGCTCTTTCGCGGTTTTCTTTTGCCCACTCAGGGTCTCCCCTGGGATTACGGGCACTTCCTGGGATTTAGCAATGGAGCGTGCCGATATTTTGTCCCCCAATGCAGCAATGGCGGTGGGGCTAGGTCCTAACCAAATGATTTTCGCCGCTGTAACCGCTGTCGCAAAGTCGGCGTCCTCGGATAAAAATCCGTAGCCGGGGTGCACCGCATCGACCTTTGCGCGCAAGGCAATTTCTAAAATTGCTTCCCGGTTCAGGTATGTGGCAGTAGCCGTGCCACCTGGCAGTGCGTACGCTTCATCTGCCATTTGCGCAGCTAACGAGTCAAAATCGTCATCAGCATAGACCGCCACCGTGGCTATTCCCAACGTTTTCGCACTGCGAATAATGCGTACCGCTATTTCGCCGCGATTTGCCACCAGAAGTTTACGGATTTTACGCATCTCGCCCCCGCACAAGGTCAATATCGCCGACGTTAATTTCGACTTCCCCACCTGCGGTTCTCAGTCGCAATGCGCCGTTCGCACCAAGCCCACATATAGTGCCGTGTACTTCCCGGTCTCCTGGTAACAAGGCAGCAGTTTCTTGCCCTAGACCCGCCAACAGCTCTGCGTAGCGGGCAAGTATCTGTTCTGGTTCTAGCCCGTCTACTTCTTGCAATTCGCGCAAAATTTCGCGCAGCAATTCTGTACGCAAAGCTTCGTCAGATAACTTTAGCTCTGCGGCATTTTTCACTGCTATCGCTTGGTTTTCTACCGGCTTCGGAACGCCACTAATATTTAGTCCAATGCCGGCGGCTACAACGTGTTTATCGCCAGGTTCAACATGCAGGTGTTCACACAAAATTCCCGCAATTTTGCGCCCCGAAACCAATACGTCATTCGGCCATTTCAGCTGGGCTGAAATACCGTATTTTTCGAGGGCGCCCGCCACCGCAATTCCACACATTCCTGCCGCCAAGTTCATGCTTGCCGCGTCTAGACGTAGCAGAGTGGTAAAAAGCAAGGCGCTACCGTCGTCGAACCAAATTCTTTCGTTTCGTCCTCGACCTGCCATCTGGTGGTCAGAGACAATTGTGAAGAAAGCGGGCAGATTTGGGTTTTCACGCACCGCGCCCGCCATCACTTCCATAGTCGAGGAAGTGACTCCTAGGCGTGTTATCTGAAATCTGAAGCTACTGGTGTTCATTAGGAACTACTGTTCCTAAACGGAAAATCAGAGTCGAATACAACTGTGTATTTTTCTGGGCTACTTGCCGCCTGCCTGTTGCACTATTGTCCTGTTTTCCCAGCTACAGCGGTTTTGAAGCGGCGTAGATAACTATTTGGATAACTTTCAAAATTTCGTCAACTCCAGCTAGATCCTCCCCACCGTTTTCGTGTTCGGCTTCACTTTGCGCAGCCGATTGCTGCCACCCTCTGATGCCTGCCGCGCGAATGCCAATGCCAATAACGGAATGCACTAACGCCAACAGTGGGATAGTCAGTTCTCGGTGGGCTGCGCGCACTATCCATTCGAGGACGTTGCCCATTTCCGCGACAAATTCGTCGTTAATGTGCTTCAAAGTGGCACCCCACTGGGGGTCTCGGATGGAACGCGACAATAATTCCGAGTGAATCACGTACAAGGAATTGTCAATGCCAATAGCATCGAGTGCCTCAAATAACAGGTTTTCAATTTGAGGATATTCATTTCCTGTGGGGACTTCCGCCGCCGCCCACCGGTCCACGGTAGCACGCAACCTGTCCACCAAATCGGCGTATTCGTCCTCGGCCATTGCTGCCAGCAAAGAATCTTTGGACGAAAAGTTGGAATAGAATGCGCCCCTGGTAAACCCGGCAACTTTGCAAATGTGTTCAAGGGTTGTTGCTTCAACGCCTTCTTCGACAATTATTTTTCTGGTCGCCTGAATCAGGCGATCTTGCGTTTCGTAACGGTTTCCCACCCCTAAAGGCTACCAGGTAGAGTCTGTCGCTTAGGCGGGAGCGCACTGACCTTGCGAAAGCTTGCCGCTATTTTCTGCAGTCGTTTTTCTATAATCTCTATAGCTTGCGGATTTTCGTCGATGAGGACGAAGCGTCGATCCAGTTTCGCGGCTACCGCACCGGTTGTCCCGCTGCCGGCAAAAAAGTCCAAAACCCAGTCTTTAGGCTGGCTGCTGGCAGCCACCATGCGCCGCAAAATGCCTTCGGGTTTTTGGGTGGCGTAACCAGTTTTTTCTTTCCCTGTTGGGGACACTATAGTGTGCCACCAAACATCTGTAGGCAATTTTCCACGCGCTACTTTTTCGGCACTGACCAGACCCGGTGCCATGTAAGGTTCGCGGTCGACCTCGGAGGCGTCAAAATAGTATTGTTTTGGATCTTTGACGTAAACCAGAATATTGTCGTGTTTTGCCGGCCACTTCTTTTTGGACCGCCCCCCATAGTCGTAGGCCCAAATTATTTCGTTTAAAAAGCATTCCCGCCCAAACAGTGCGTCTAAAAGTACCTTCGCGTAGTGTACTTCGCGAAAATCTAGGTGTAAATATAATGTGCCAGAAGGCTTTAGCAACCGCCAGGCGTGTTCTAAACGGGGGGTCAAAAACTGCCAATAATCCGCAAAAGCATCGTTGTAGGCGGTTATTTGTCCACGCACAGTTTCGTAATTTAGTCCTTTAAAACCTGTGCGGGCTCCTTCTGGGCTGCGCACGGTTTTCACGTTTTTACGCATCTGCACTTTGCCAGTATTGAAAGGGGGATCAATATATATCATTTGAAACGCTGCACTGGGCAAAGCAGCTAATACCGGCAAGTTATCAGCATGAAATACCATATTTGGACCGTCAGGATTCCACTTTTTCACTTTCGATCCTTTGCTCCGACAGCTGCCTAGTTGGCAGTCCTAGAGTTATAAAATTCGATCACCGAACTTAGCTCCATATTTTGTCGGGCTGGCGGGATTTGAACCCACGACCCCTTGACCCCCAGTCAAGTGCGCTACCAAGCTGCGCCACAGCCCGTGACCACCTAAGATTAGCAAACAGATTTAGTAAACACCAAACCGTATTGTCAGCCCAGGTTTCACCGCTTTCGGCGTTGTCTTTCCCGCACAGAAATGAATAATGGTGAGCCCGCAAAGCCAAATTCTTCACGCAATCGCCTCTCCAGGAAGCGCCGATATGAAGGTTCTAAGAATCCGGTAGTAAATAACACAATGCGGGGCGGCGCGGCGCGAACCTGCGTGGCAAACAGTATACGCGGCTGTTTTCCGCCGCGTACAGGATGCGGTTTCGCGCCTACTATTTCCCCAATTACGGCATTCAATTTGCCGGTAGGAATGCGGGTCAGCCACCCTTCCAGTGCAGTATGCAGCGCCCTCGTCAAACGGTTCGTATGCCACCCGGTTTTTGCGGTCACATTAATTTGGGGTGCCCACGCCACATGCCCGAGGTCGCTGGCTACTTCGCGTTTGAATTCCCACTGGCGTTCTTCGTCAACTAAATCCCATTTGTTGTTGACAATTACCAATGCTTTCCCGGCGTCTATGACTTCGCTGATTATGCGTACGTCCTGTTCGCTTACTGCTTGGCTGGCGTCAAGTAAAACTACCCCAATATCGGCGCGGTCTAACGCATTTTGGGTGCGAATAGAAGCGTAGAAGTCAGCTCCTTGGGATTTGTGCATTTTCCGGCGAATCCCTGCTGTATCTACAAACCACCAGGGTTCTCCGTCCAACTCGATGAGCTCGTCGACGGGATCACGAGTGGTACCGGCCAGTTCGTTGACCACCACACGGTTACTACCTGCCAGCGAATTGAGCAGTGAAGATTTGCCCACATTTGGGCGCCCAATGAGGGCGACGTGAAAGACCCCGTCGTTGCTTGCCGCACTGGCAACTGCAGATTTTTCTGGCAGTAATCGCACTACGTGGTCAAGCATGTCTCCCATTCCACGCCCGTGCAACGCAGAAACCGGATAGGGCTCACCTAATCCTAAAGACCAGAGCATTGCAGCGTCAGATTCTTGAGTGTCTGAATCCACCTTATTGGCAACCAAAACCACGGGTTTTCCGACTTCGCGCAATATTTTTAGTACTTTTTCGTCGGTTGCAGTTGCCCCCACAGACGCGTCCACTACAAACAGCACTAAATCGCATTCATCGATAGCGCGGCGGGCTTGGTCTGCTACTTCCTGATCTAAACCTTTTACAGCGTATTCCCATCCGCCCGTGTCTACCAGAGTGAAGTTCTTGCCGTCCCACTGGGCCGGGTAGGAAACACGGTCGCGCGTTACCCCTGGCGTATCTTGGACTACTGCTGCGCGCCTGCCTAAAATACGGTTTACCAGCGTTGATTTCCCAACGTTTGGTCGCCCTATAATTGCCACTACCGGATCTCCGGCAAATGTTTGCGAACGTTCTTCGTCTTCGCCCTCGTTTAATAGAGTCAGGTCGTCCTCAGTTAGTTCGTAGTCTTCCAGTCCCCCACGTAGCATTTCGTCATAGCTAGTCATTGTTGTGTTTCCTCTTCTACCCACGAAATTACTTTGGCAATAACTGCTTCCAAAGTCAGCGCCGTCGAATCTAAAAGGTGTACGCCCTCACCTGGTTCCATAAAGGATGTTGTGCGCGCATCTTGTTGGTCTCTGGTAACAACAGTGCGTTTGAGGACGGCTTGGTCGCGTTCGCCAGTCTGCTTCGACCGCCGGGCGAGCCGCGCCGCAGCTGATGCCGTAAGCAAAATGCGCACTGGCGCCTGCGGGGCAACCACAGAAGTAATGTCGCGGCCTTCGGCAACAATCCCCCGGTTCTTTTTACCTACTTCAATATATTTACGTTGCAACGCGATTAAGGTGTGGCGTACTTTCGGGTAGGCAGAGACCGTGCTAGCTGCCATGGTGACTTCTGGCTGGCGTATTGCCTGCGTAATATCTTGGTTATTCACCACCACTGCAGGCGCTTTAGGGTCACATACCATCCGCAGGGGAAAGTGGTCTGCTAATTCACCCACTTTTTCTGCGTTTTCGGGGTCTTGTCCCTGGTCTAGCACCCACCATGCGAATGCCCGGTACATGGCCCCGGTGTCTAAGTACTGTAGTTTCAATTGTTGGGCTACTGCCCGCGACACGGTGGACTTACCGGACCCGGAAGGACCGTCTATGGCAATAACTATTCCGTTCATGTTCTTTCCTAAACTACTTGCCAGCCGCGTTTGGTCAGTGCCCGCGCCAAGGGGGTGGCATTTGCGGGTAGTACTTGGAGGCGCGCAATGCCCAGTGCCGCCCCAGCTGAGTGTTCCAACGAGAGGTCTTCCAGGTTAATATTTTCTTCGCCCATTTCACTGAACAACCGTCCTAATTCCCCTGGTTCGTCAGGTACGAGTACGGACAGTTCCGTATAGCGTTTGGGGGCACCCCCGTGTTTGCCCGGTATGCGGTCGACTCCGGCATTGCCACTGGAAACCACTGTGGCGACTGTCCGGGCTCGCCCCGGCACGTCCAGTCCGGCGGGTTTTTCAGCTTGTAAGCCTTCAATGAGGTAGTCAAGGTCCGCCCGCAGTTGCTCGAGGACGCCCGCCACCGCCGCAGAATTGGCCGAAATTATTGCCGCCCACAGTGCCGGATTAGAGCGGGCAATGCGCGTGGTATCACGCAAACCTTGCCCTGCTAAAGACAAGGCGGCCGGGTCTGCGCCTTCTAGTCGCGCCGCCAATAAACTGGCCGCTAGTTGGGGGACGTGACTGACGAGGGCGACTGCCCGGTCATGCTCAGAAGCATCCAGTTCGCGCGCAACGGCACCGACGAGGTCGATTACTTCCTGCACCATTTTTTTGGCACGCCCATCAGTTTTTTCGTGAGGTACTACAATCCACGGTCTGCCCGTAAAAAGGTCGCGGTCTGCGGCATCTGGTCCGCTGCGTTCCCGACCTGCCATCGGGTGGGAGCCAACGTAGCGGCTGGTATCCGCACCGGATTCTTGCACTTCTTGCAGCACAGTTTGTTTCACAGACGCGACGTCTGTGACAACTGCGTGCGGGTATGCTTTCAGGGCAGCCCCAACGCATGTTCCCGCCACGTCCGGGGGGACGCACACTACCACTAACTGTGGCTGGGCGCCCTCGAAAAGTTCCGTACCAGCGCCCATATCGCGCGCCAACGCCAACGCAGTAGGCGAGGAATCTTGTAAATAACAACGAATGTGTGCCGCCGAAAGCGCTAATCCTAAAGAAGCGCCGAGCAAGCCGGTTCCGATTATCAGAACTGACTGCAAGCCATCGTCTTTCACAGGTCCACCAACTTCATCAGTTCGGCCAGCTGGTCACCCTCAATTTTACGGGTGGCGCCGGAATGGAGGTGTCCCAAGTGAATACTGCCAATTCGGGTGCGCACCAGCCGAATAACGGGGTGCCCCAATTGTTTCATCAGCCGACGCACCACGCGTTTGCGTCCCTCGTGAATGGTAATTTGCACCAAGGAACGGTCAGACAGCGAATCTTTCACCACAAATTCATCACACACAATGGGACCGTCCTCCAATTCCACGCCTTCGAGGGCGGCACGCGCGCTCGCGGCATTAACGACTCCCGCCACGGTTGTCATATACGTTTTTTTAATTTCGTAGCTGGGGTGAGTTAGGCGGTTAGCCAATTCGCCATCGTTCGTGACCAAAATTAGTCCCTCGGAGTTTTGGTCTAACCGCCCAACGTGGAACAGCCGTTCATTGTAATCCGCGAGGTAGTTTGCCAGGCAGTCGCGCCCTTCCGGATCGGACATGGACGATAGCACACCAAAGGGCTTATTTAGCGCCAAAGTAAGGTTCGTTTCGTCCCTAAACACACGTTTGTTGTCAACGTGCAAAGTGGCCTTCGGGTCCACGCGGGTGCCCAGTTGGCGCACAATCTGTCCGTTTACTTTAACCCGCCCAGACACGATTAGTTTTTCGGCGTGACGACGCGAGGCAACGCCAGCTTGGGATAAGAGTTTTTGGAGGCGAACTCCTCCGGGTACGTGCGGGTCTTTAACCATCATGGTCCTCCATCTCGGCGAGCATTTCTTCTAAGTCACTTGATTGTGGCATATATGGAGCCAATGGGGGCAATTCTGTTAGCGAATTAATACCCATTTTTTCTAAAAAAGTTTGCGTGCACTCGTACAAAATGGCGCCACTGGCTGATTCACCAGCTTCGGTTATCAGGTCCCACTTTGTCAGTGAACGCACTACAGAATCCACGTTTACCCCACGGATACGCGCAATTTGCGCTCTCGTCACCGGTCCCCTATATGCAATTATCGTCAGGGTTTCGAGGGCGGCACGCGACAACCTAGCGTTCTTGCTTTGCGTTGTTAGTTTGGCTACTAAAGGTGCGTAGGTGGGGGATGTTACGAACCGCCACCCTCCTCCCGCTTGCCGCACGCGTATGCCCCGGTCCTCGTAGTGCTTTGCCAGCTGGTGCAGGTGGCGTTCGATTTCGTCCTCGCCCAGTCCTAGTACCAGGTCCAATTCTGCGGCGCTGCGGGGCGAGGACGATGCTAACAGAAGCGCCTCCAAAGCCGCGAAAACACTTTGGTTTCCTGCTGTTTCTACAGTATTTTCATCCATTTTCTGCCCCCTCGTAACGATCTGTTATTTTTATATCTGTATCTGTTCCAACCCAATTAATTATGAGTGCACTTAAGGGTGCTTGTTGAATAAAATTCACTTGCCGATGTCGGTATAACTCCAACAGTGAGAGGAACCTAGATACTATAACTGGGCGGGAACATCCAGAAATTATCTCGGAAAAACTACAGCTCTTTTTCAGGCGTAATATTTTGGAAACTTCTTTCAATTCTCGTTCTATAGGGGCGGTGGGTTCGTGCATATGGACGAGGACGACTTCTTGCTTTTCTGCAGTAAATACGTCTGCGGCTAATTGCGCAAATTCTGCCGGACGCAATGCGATTTTTAGTTCGGGAACTAAATTTTGGAACTGTTCCTCCAAAGGTACCGCACTAGGGTAAAAACCACTTTGGGAGTCTAGACGTCTACTAATCTGCTCGGTAGCACCCGCGAAGACGCGATATAAAAGTAGGCGGGAAAACAGTAAGTCGCGAGCTTCAAATAACTGGTCGTCCTCGTCTGATTGTTCATCGCCGGGTAACAAGCGAGCAGTTTTCAGGGCTAACAAAGTTGCTGCGGTAACCAAAAATTCAGTGGTTTGAGACAAATCTGGGCGCAACTTCATGTATGCCAAAAAATCCCCGGTCACCTGAGCTAAAGCTAATTGGGTAATATCCAGTTTCTTACGTGCCAACAGCCCCAGCAGCAGCTCGAAAGGACCCGAAAAGGATTCTAACTCAACCTGAAACTCAGGCGGCGTCGCCGCGGGCAATTAATTCCCTCGCCAACTGCTTGTAAGCCAACGCCCCGGCGTGAGTGGGAGCGAAAACAGTAATAGGTTCGGTAGCGACCGTGGCATCGGGGAACTTCACAGACCGACGAATTTTTGTTTCGTACACCAGTTCACCGAAAGCTTCTTCGAGACGCTCGATGACTTCACGCGCGTGTAAAGTCCGCATATCCACCATGGTTACCAAAATTCCATCGGTCTTTAACCGTGGATTTAAGCGGTCTCTCACTTTGTCAATAGTTTCCACCAACAAAGCCACACCACGCAACGCAAAAAATTCCGCTTCTAAAGGAATCATTACTCCGTGCGCAGCTGTCAAAGCGTTTACGGTCAGTAACCCCAAGGAGGGTTGGCAATCTACGAAAATAACATCATATTCCTCGCTCACGGGACGAAGCACTGTAGCCAAAATTTGTTCGCGAGCAACTTCGTTAACCAACTGTAATTCGGCTGCGGACAAATCAATATTTGCAGGAATGATATCCAAGCCTTCAACTTGCGTATTTTGAATAACGCTATGTACTTCTACACCCCGGCGAGTCATTAAAGTGTAAATAGTTTGGTCCATTTCATGGGATCTTATTCCCAGCCCCGCAGAGGCCGCCCCTTGCGGATCAAAGTCAACTATCAGGACGCGTCTACCATATTCAGCGAGGGCGGCCGCAAGGTTAATCGTCGTGGTAGTTTTCCCCACTCCACCTTTTTGGTTGCACATCGCAATAATGCGCGCCGGACCGTGGTCACCCAAAACTGGTGGTTCAGGAAAATTCTGGTACTCCCCGTCAATGTCAGCCACTAAACCTTGTTGCAAGTTACTCACCCCTCTAAATTACCGTGTTTTTCCTCTAAATACACTAAAGCGCGCGCGGATGCGCACTCCTGTACACTTCCCGCAAGGTACCGTCACTGATTTTGGTATAAATCTGGGTGGTGGTAACCGAGGCATGGCCCAAAAGCTCTTGGACAACGCGCACGTCCGCACCGCCCTCAAGCAAATGAGTAGCGAAAGAATGCCGCAACGTGTGGGGAGAAACGTGAACATCAATTTCTGCCTTCTTGGCGGCTTCCTGCAAAATCAGCCATGCTGACTGGCGGGACAAGGGCGCGCCCCTGCTATTTAAAAACAGCAGCGAGGTGCCTTTTCCTTTTGCAGCCAGCGCGGGGCGGGAACGAACCAAGTATTCATCTAGACTCTTGCGCGCGTATTGCCCCAGTGGTACCAGGCGTTCCTTATCCCCCTTACCGACAACGCGCAAAAACGTGCCGTCCTCGTCAATATCGTCAATATGCAGACCCACAACCTCGCTGATACGTGCGCCTGTAGAATAAAGTACCTCCAACAAAGCTTTGTCACGCAAACCCTTGACCGAGTCCGAGGGCACTGCCAACAGTTTCGCTACTGTCTCCACCGGCAACGCTTTAGGTAACAGCTTTGGCGGAACCGGCATGGGAACTGAAGCGGCAGGATCTACCGCTATTTCGCCCTCTAAAACAGCAAATTTAGTCAAGCCGCGAACTGCCGAAAGTACCCGCGCCACACTCGAAGTTGCCAGCGCCGAACGCCCGCTACCGCCTTCACGCAAACTTATGAGGAAATCGGTCACTCCTTGGGTACTAACTTGCCCTATCGAAGTAACCAAGTTTTCTTTTCCCCAATCCGTAAACCGCGCCAAATCCCGCCGGTATGCCGCCAGCGTGTTCTTAGAAAACCCTTTTTCCACGCGCAGGTGCGTCAGATACATGCCAACTAAGGACTCTAAAGGGTTCATGTCATAACACTATTACGACTCAGCCGAACATGAACAACCCTGACTATCACAGTGCTTTAGCCTAGAATTGAAACAAAACCATGGTTAAAGAAAGGGATACCGATAGCTATGGCGCTAAATTGGCAAGAGTTAGATGATCGCGCGGTGAAGAACGCGAAGGTACTTGCCGGGGACGCCGTGGAGAAGGCAGGTAGCGGGCATCCAGGTACCGCTATTTCCTTAGCTCCTCTAGCATACTTGCTGTTCCAAAAGCATCTTCGTTTCGACCCGAAAGATCCAAAGTGGATTGGTCGCGATAAATTCGTCCTCTCTATTGGGCACGCATCCTTGACCCAATACATTCAGTTGTATATGGCGGGCATAGGCGTAGAACTTGAAGACTTGCAAAAGTTCCGCACTTTCGGCTCAAAGATGCCTGGGCACCCCGAATATTCCCATACTGATGGCGTGGAAATTACTACGGGTCCACTGGGTTCTGGTGTAGCTGGAGCAGTAGGTTTTGCTATGAGTGCGCGGCGCGTGCGAGGCATGTACGACCCACAGGCGCCAGAGGGCGAATCCCCATTCGATCATTATGTTTATGCAGTAGTTGGCGAAGGCTGCTTGGAAGAAGGCGTGGCTTCGGAGGCATGCTCGTTGGCTGGTACCCAACGCCTGGGCAACCTAATCGTTTTCTACGACGAAAACCTTATTTCTATCGAAGACGACACAAATATTGCGTTTAACGAGGACGTGCCCAAACGTTTCCAGGCTTATGGCTGGCATACCCAGCAGGTCGACTGGGTGCGCGGAGGCGACTATTTCGAGGACGTCCAAGCGCTTCACGAAGCTATTGAAGTCGCCAAGCAGGTAACTGATCGTCCTTCTCTGATTTCCATTCGCACCATCATTGGTTGGCCTACTCCGGGCAAACAGAACACGGGGGGAATCCACGGTTCGGCTTTGGGCGCCGAAGCTTTGGGCGGTCTGAAGGAAGTTTTGGGTTACGATCCACAGCAAACGTTCCAAATTGACGAAGAGGCATTGGCACATTCGCGGGAAAATGCGGCAACGCGTGGCGCTAAAGCTCGCCAGGAATGGGACCAAAAGTTCGCGAAATGGCAACGGGACAACGCTGCTAAAGCACAGTTGTTGGACCGCGTCTTGCGGGGCGAACTACCAGAGGGACTCCAAGAGGCACTGCCGCAGTTCGAACCTGGTAAGGCAATTGCTACCAGAGCGGCGTCCGGGGAAGTCATCAACGCTATTGCCCCACTGATGCCAGAATTCTGGGGTGGATCTGCGGACCTCGCTGGGTCGAACAATACTTTGATTAAGGGCGAAACTTCTTTCCTTCCTCAAGGTCGCGGTTCGGCAAAGTTCCCGGCAGATCCTTATGGGCGGAATTTGCACTTCGGGGTGCGCGAACACGGTATGGGCGCTATTTTGAACGGTATTGCCCTCGATGGTTTTACTCGTCCCTATGGGGGCACATTCTTCGTGTTTGCGGACTACATGCGCGGCGCTGTGCGTCTTGCATCCCTCATGAATTTGCCGGTTACTTATGTGTGGACTCACGATTCCATTGGGGTTGGCGAGGACGGTCCTACCCACCAGCCCGTGGAGCATCTGGCCGCCTACCGTGCTATTCCGAATTTGGCGATCGTTCGCCCTATGGATGCTAACGAAACCGCCGCAGCATGGCTAGAGATCTTGCAGCGGCGCGGTCCAGCTGGGCTGATTTTGACTCGTCAGGCTCTCCCTGTACTGACCCGCGGCGAGGGCGGTCTTGCGGATACGACAGGCGTTAGTAAGGGTGCATATGTAGTAAAGGATTGCACAGGCACACCGGAAGTTATTCTGATGGCTTCTGGTTCTGAAGTGCAGTACGCATTGGCAGCTTCCGATCAATTGGATGCGCGCGTGCGCGTCGTTTCGGTTCCGTGTATGGAATGGTTTGACGCGCAGGACAAGCAGTACCGCGACGCCGTATTACCTCCGCAGGTCAAAGCCCGGGTTTCTATTGAGGCTGGTATCGACATGCCTTGGTACAAGTATTTGGGCGAGGGCGGCCGGGCCATTGCGATGCATTCTTTCGGTCTGCCTGGCGATGCGAAGACGCTTTTTGACCACTTCGGTTTTACTACGGAAAATGTCGTAAGAGTGGTCCAAGAAGTTCTAGAACTCAACAAGTAAGTGGCTTGGTGGCGGGGCAACCCGCCACCACCTTTTAAGGAGCCAAATTGGCAATTCATAACACTGCAGCAGATCACCGGCTTCCGCGCATTGCGCCTCCTTGCGGTCTGGTTATTTTTGGAATCACTGGCGATTTGGCTAGAAAAAAGCTGCTGCCAGCAATTTACGACTTGGCAAATCGCGGTTTGCTGCATCCGGCTTTTGCACTCACCGGTTTTTCGCGCCGAGATTGGGAAAAAGGCGATTTCGAGGACTTTGTGCGTGAAAACGTGATGAAGTACGCGCGGACAAAGTTTAACGAAGAAACCTGGGAAACTTTCGCTGAAGGTTTACGGTTCGTTCCGGGTTCTTTCGACGAGGAGAACGGTTACCGGGAGTTGATGAAAACGGTTCACGATCTTGACAAAACTCGTGGTACTGGCGGTAATCACGTGTTTTACTTATCGGTTCCACCGAAATTTTTTGGCACTGTTTGCGAGAAGTTGCAAGCTACTGGTCTTACAGAAAAGGAACCGGGTCAGTTCCGGCGCCTAATTATTGAAAAGCCTTTCGGCCATGACTTGGAATCGGCCCGCGAACTTGCGCACACGCTCACTGGCATAGTCGACGAGAAGGACATTTTCCGCATCGACCATTACTTGGGTAAAGAAACTGTGCAAAATATTTTGGCAACGCGCTTTGCCAACGCTATGTTTGAGCCTATTTGGAACGCAAACTACGTTGACCACGTCCAAATTACTATGGCGGAAACTATCGGTATTGGTTCGCGCGCTGGCTACTATGACGGCATTGGGGCTGCCCGCGACGTTATCCAAAACCACTTGTTGCAACTGCTGGCACTAACAGCAATGGAAGAGCCGGCCACCTTCACTCCGCGCGATTTGCGGATAGAAAAAGAGAAAGTGCTGGCCAGCGTTAGGTTACCAGCCAACCTCGATAAAACTACCGCCCGCGGTCAATACGGACCGGGCTGGCAAGGCGGTGAACAGGTAAAAGGATATTTAGACGAGGACGGAATTCCTCCTGATTCCACCACTGATACTTTCGCAGCTCTCACTTTATATATTGAAAACCGGCGGTGGGGCGGCGTGCCGTTTTACTTGCGCGCCGGTAAACGCCTGGGCAAACGGGTTACCGAAATTGCGGTGGTGTTTAAGAAAGCAATACACATGCCTTTCGACGAGGAAGCTACCCAAGAATTGGGACAAAATGCGTTAGTTATGCGCATTCAACCTGACGAGGGCGTTACCTTACGTTTTGGCGCAAAAGTTCCCGGAGCAGACCTGCAGGTGCGCGACGTGACCATGGATTTTGGTTACGGTCACGCTTTCACCGAAGATTCCCCCGAAGCCTACGAAAGACTAATCAAGGATGCCCTCACGGGGGACGCGCCATTGTTCCCTCACCAAAACGAAGTAGAGTTGGCGTGGAAAATTCTGGACCCAGTATTGGCGTATTGGGAAAGTCAGGGGCAACCCGAGCCGTATCGACCTGGTACGTGGGGTCCGCCCTCTGCCGAAACAATGTTAGGTAAACGTGCCTGGAGGCTGCCATGATAAAAATTATGAAGAACACCTCCGCCCAAGATATTGCGGCGTTTCTAGACGATCAGCGCGAACAGCAGGGGGCGGGAGTATTAGGTCGCGTCCTCACTTTGTTGGTGTGTGTGCCGGGCATGATTGATGTGGGAACGGCGCGAGAAATATGCAGCGCGGCGTCGCGCGAGCATCCGTGTCGGGTCATCATTGTCGTCGAGGGCGGTATCGAAGCTAACACTAATTTGTTGAACGCAGAGATTCGCACTGGGGAATCAGCGGGCGCTTCTGAAGTCATCGTCCTCGAACCAAAAGGTGAGGTAGCGAATAACCTTGACACCTTGGTAATGCCTCTGCTACTTTCTGACGTTCCGATTGTAGTTTATTGGCCATTTACCGCTCCCAAAGTACCTTCTGCGCATCCATTAGGACGAATGGCCACTAAACGCATTACGGATGTGCGTTCTGGGCAGCACCCGGTTACTACTTTGCGACATTTAGCCTCAGTGTATTCTCCTGGTGACAACGACTTGGCGTGGTCTGCAATAACTTTGTGGCGCGCCCTCCTTTCCTCGATTATGGATCAATGCGATGGTGCGGATATCGAAACTGCGCTGATTAGCGGTAACTTGCACCACCCGGCGCCCACATTAACGCGCGCCTGGCTAGAAAGTTACGGCATTGAATGCAAGCTGGAACATGTGGAAAACGCAGCAACCATCAGCGGTGTACGGTTCTTCTTCAGTTGTGGCGAAGAAACGGCACTTAGTCGTCCCGAGCAATCGCGCATTGCAGAACTGACCCGCACCGGAAAACCGGCAACGCTAGTGAAATTAGCCAGGCGCACCCCCCAAGATTGTTTAATGGAGGAACTACGACGGTTTGACCCTGACGAATATTACGCCACCGTCCTCGAACTACTGAAGGAATCCTAATGTTTGTCCAAGTTTTGCCCACCAAATCGGCGGTTGGAAAAGTCGTCGCTGCGCAAGTTTTATTGGATTTGGCGCGCACGTTATCTGCGGCACAGACAGCAAATTTGGCTATTTCTGGTGGCAGTGCGGCAGAGGTTGTGTTGCCAGAACTGGTAAAAAGTGAACTTCGTTATGTAATAGACTGGTCGGCGGTACACCTGTGGTGGGCAGATGAGCGTTTCGTGGCTCCTTCCAGCAAGGACCGCAATGATGTGCGGGCACTGGAAATCCTCGCGGGGCTCATTCCGAATGTTCACCGCATCGGGGATTCTCAGGAATTTGCCTCTGCCGAGGACGCCGCCGCGCGTTATAGTGAAGCACTGAAGGGGATTCGCTTAGACATAGCAATTTTGGGTGTTGGTTCCGATGGGCATGTTGCTTCTGTATTTCCGAACCACAGCAGCAGTGATAACAGTGAACAGGGGGCGATGGCCGTGTATGACTCCCCCAAGCCACCACCGACACGCGTGTCTTTGACTCCGCCGCAACTCGCCAGTATTGAGCGACCTTACATTGTCGCGCTCGGGAAGTCGAAGAGGGAAGCACTGCTGGCAGCACTAGATCCGCAGGTTTCTGCCACCCAACTACCGGCGAAACGCTTGCCCGCAACCTGGTATGTCGACCTCGAATGCGCAGGTAGACCGTGACAACACTGGCAGATAGTCCGGCAGCCAAGTCACTTTTAGATCTGCCCCCGGTCGCCGGCGTGCGGCTGGATCCGACTGATTTTATTAAAGTGGCGTCGCGGCAAAACCTTCCCACTTATCGCGTGGAGTTCCTAGACATCCAAATGAAAACGCGGGTGTTCGACCTCGAAATTTGGGAAGAGGACGACTGGTATGCGGAAGCCTATGAAAAAGGTGTTCCGGTGCAGATGGTTCACCCCGATTTATTTGTGCAAATGGGCTCGGTGCAGCCTCTTGCGTTGTGGTACGACTGGATTTGCCGTTCGGATGCGAAAGGTCAGTTACACCGGCGTAACCACGACTTTGATCAAAGTTTTGATTGGGCTGGAGATTCTTTAGAAGCAGAAATAAAACGCGTGGAATTGTCTATTTCACGTGCAGGTTTTGACGTCACGCACACGGATTCTTTTGCTGGCAGCAGCCGTAAATTCCAGGAGTGGTTAGACGAGCACACGCGGCTTACGCCCGCTAAATTCGAGGTTTTTAAGGTCTCTGCGGCGCGCTTGGCCCAGACGGCTCCGCATTTGCTGGCAGTTAGCCGAACCCAGGGAACGGAAGTTGAGCAAGTCGCCGAGTATCGTGTAGAAGACCCTCAGGATGTGACCAGATTTGACGATTTTGGTCCCGATATTCCACCGTTTTCCATTCTTGAAGGGCAAATGGACGGAAATATTATTTCTGCTTTTCATGGGGAAAATGTTATTTCCGAGGACGATTTGCCGCGCTGGCCGCTCAGTGAGGGTTTCGATAGTGCTTTGTACGCTGTGACACTAAAAAACTCGGGTTATTACGCATTAATTCCGCCTTGTAGTTCCCAGGTAATGTTGCATTGGGACGAGGACGGTGCTCACGTAACACTGACACTTGCTGATGATATGTGGCAAGGGTATCAGAATCAGTTGGCAAGGATGCACGTTGACCGGTGGATGCGTTGGTATGACCAAACCGAGTACATTGATCCAGAGGAACTGAATGGTGTCGCGCTCGCGCTTTCAGCAGTAGCGATAGAAATTGCCGAGGTGGAGGATGCAGCAGACCAAACGTTGGGATGATATTGAAGAGTTGCTGGGAAGCAGTGGTGGCGGCGGTCATTGCGATTGGCAGGGTGGTTATTGTTCCGGGGACGTAACGCACACTATTTTGTATGTGACTTCAGAAGGACCCAGCCCTGCGACTTATTGTGTGCGCCATTATACCCTGGAATTAGCCAACCTTATTGAGACGCATTTACCGTGTTGCCGTGACCCACTGTCAGCGCATATTTGCGGGTGGGGTCCCATAGAGGACCCCTACCGTTTAGACAGTTTAGATGATTAAAAAAGTTTCGGACCGCTGGTCCGAAACTTTTTAAGACTGGATCTTAGTTGCTATCCCAATGGTTATTATGGTTAGTACCCATATTACGGATACCCCCACCGTAATCCGATTGAGATTTCGCTCTGCAACACCCGAGGACGCTACTGCGGAGCTGAAGCCACCACCGAACATGTCTGAAAGACCGCCACCGCGTCCTTTGTGCATGAGCACAGTTAGAATCAGCAGCAGCGAAGTCAACACCAAAATGACTTTGCAAACAATCAGTAGCACGCTCACTTATTTAACCTCCGGGTTGTAACTAACACCTAATCTTAGCGCACCGCTAGGCGAAACGAACAATCTTGCCGAATTCGTCTGCCTTCAGTGCAGCACCACCAACCAAAGCGCCGTCAACATCTGGCTGTGCCATAATGTCGGCAACATTGGAGGATTTCACGGAGCCACCGTAAAGTACCCGAATTTGGTCCGCAGTTTCCTGGTCGTACAGTTCGCTCAGGCACTGGCGAATGGCGCCGCAAACTTCTTGGGCATCTTCCGGGGTGGCGACCTCGCCGGTACCAATTGCCCAAATCGGTTCGTATGCGATTACGGTTTTCAGAGCTTCCTCGGAATTGATCTGTTCGTAAGCAGCCTTAATTTGCGCAACTACGTGGCTAACTTGTTTGCCTGCTTGACGAACTTCCAGTGCTTCACCGCAGCAAATAATTGGGGTCATTTCTGCGGCTAATACTTTGCGGGCCTTTTCGTTTACGAGGGCGTCGCTTTCGCCATGATATTCGCGCCGTTCGGAGTGACCTACGATAACGTGGGTGACCCCCAGTTTAGTTAGCATCGCGGTGGAGATTTCACCAGTGAAAGCCCCGTTGTCGTGTACCGACACGTCCTGAGCGCCATAAGCGATAGGCAGGTTATCGGATTCAATGAGAGTTTGTACCGAGCGAATGTCGGTGAAGGGAGGGCAGACAACTACTTCGACTTTTTCGGAATCAAAGTTATTGTCTTCTAGATCGAGGGCGAGCCCTTGGACCAGGTGGATGGCTTCCAGGTGGTCCATGTTCATTTTCCAGTTGCCCGCCATCATTGGTTTGCGCGTCATGTTAGTCCTCCAGTACTGAGATTCCGGGAAGCACCTTGCCTTCAAGGAGCTCTAGTGAGGCTCCCCCACCCGTAGAAATGTGGGAGAATTTCTCTTCGTCAAAGCCGAGACCGCGCACAGCAGCTGCGGAGTCGCCACCACCTATTACGGTGAATGCTGCGGACTCAGATAGTGCGGTGGCTACTGCTTCAGTCCCCTTAGCAAATGCGGGGAATTCAAACACACCCATAGGACCGTTCCATACCACGGTCCTGGATGTTGCAATTTTTTCTGCAAATAGTTCGGCGGTCTTTGGACCGATGTCGAGTCCCATTTGGTCGGCGGGAATGCTATCTGCCGCAACTATGGTGGCTGGCGCATCTGCCGCAAATTCTGGGGCTACTACGGTGTCTACTGGGACTAGTAGTTCGACGCCGTTCTTTTGGGCTTCTTCCATGTAACCTTTGACCGTTTCGAGCTGGTCCTCTTCTAGGAGTGAATTTCCAACTTCGTATCCTTTGGCTTTCAAGAAAGTGTATGCCATGCCCCCGCCGATAAGCAGTGCATCAGCTTTGCCCAAAAGGTTCGCAATCACGCCCAGTTTATCCGACACTTTTGATCCGCCGAGGACGACAGTGTAGGGGCGTTCTGGATTTTCCGTGGCGCGCGACAAGGACTCAATTTCCTTCATAACTAGCAGCCCGGCGGCAGCAGGAAGGCGTTTTGCAATGTCGTATACAGAGGCTTGCTTGCGGTGGACAACACCAAATCCGTCAGAAACAAAGAAGTCGGCAAATTTTGCTAATTCGCCAGCTAGTTCTGCGCGCGCAGCATCATCTTTGGAAGTTTCGCGAGGATCGAAACGGACGTTTTCCAAAAGCAGGATTTCGCCTGCTCCTAACGCCGCTATCTCTGCTTGTGCGCTTTCACCTGTGAGGTCAGATGCGCGCTTTACTGGTACGTCTACAAGTGCGCCTAAACGCTTGGCAACTGGGGCGAGCGAAAACTCGGCTTTCACTTCCCCTTTTGGTCGCCCAAGGTGCGCCATAACGATTACTTTTGCGCCTGCCTCGGTGAGCTTTTGTAAAGTGGGCAGGGCTGCCCGAATGCGCCCGTCGTCAGTGATAACCCCGTCTTTGAGGGGAACGTTAAAGTCTGAGCGCACCAAAACTGCTTTGCCGCGCAGTTCGCCCAGCGATTCAATAGTTTTTAGCATTTTGATCTCCCTTTTTAAAAGCGCCCACGCATTTGCTGCGCGGGCGCTAGTAACAAAGGTTTAGAGGGCTTCGCCGACGATCTTGGTCAGGTCGACCAGACGGTTGGAGTAACCCCATTCGTTGTCGTACCAGGAAATGACCTTAACCTGGTTGCCAATGACTTTGGTCAGTGGTGCATCGAAAATGGAAGAATGCGGATCGGTAACGATGTCGGTCGAAACCAGTGCGCCCTCAGAGTAACCCAGAACGCCCTTCAGGGAGCCTTCTTCGGAAGCCTTCTTAACAGCTGCGTTCACTTCTTCAACGGTGGTTTCCTTGGCAGCAGTGAAGGTCAGGTCAGTGATGGAACCGGTAGGAACAGGAACGCGAACGGCGAAGCCGTCCAGTTTGCCCTGCAGTTCCGGCAGTACGAGGGCAACTGCTTTTGCCGCACCCGTAGTGGTGGGAACCATGTTGAGGGCGGCAGCGCGGGCACGACGCAGATCCTTGTGCGGGGCGTCGTGCAGACGCTGGTCACCAGTGTAAGCATGGATGGTGGTCATCAGACCGCGTTCAATACCGATGGCATCGTTTAGGGCCTTTGCAAGTGGTGCAAGGCAGTTGGTGGTGCAGGATGCATTGGAGATGATGTGGTGCTTTTGCGGATCGTAGTCACCACAGTTCACACCGATAACGAAGGTGCCATCGACGTTCTTTGCCGGAGCAGAAATGATAACCTTCTTGGCACCACCGTCCAGGTGTGCCTTGGCTTTTTCACCATCAGTGAAGAAACCGGTGGATTCGATTACGATATCTGCACCCAGTTCGCCCCACTTGAGGTTCGCAGGATCGCGTTCTTCGAATGCGGCAATGCGGTGTCCGTCAACGGTGATAGATTCGTCATCGTAGGTTACTTCGGCGTCTAGATGCCCCAAAATGGAGTCCCACTCGAGCAGATGAGCGAGGGTCTTGTTGTCGGTGAGGTCGTTTACAGCCACGATCTCGATGTCTGCGCCCTGAGCGAGGACGGCGCGGAAGAAGTTACGCCCAATGCGGCCAAAGCCGTTGATTCCAACGCGAATGCTCACTGTTTTCCTCCTGATTTCGCCATTTGGCGATAGCTTGGTTGTTACGTCTGCAATATTTGCTTGACTATTTAAACCTACACTGTCACTGGGATAAATGGCGGGTCAAAAGTCCAAAGATACGTCAAATGCGTAATTATTCACCAGGTAGCAGGTCACTAGTGATAATCATTTCTGTATCAGGGCACCCTTTCTCACTGGCTTTTTTGTCAGCCATTGCCAGCAGACGCCGGATTCGTCCGGCAATTGCGTCTTTTGTTAGCGGGGGGTCTGCTTGTTGCCCGAGTTCTTCCAACGAGGCACCTTTGTATTTTATGCGCAGTTCTCCCGCTTCAATCAGATGGTCAGGGATGTCATCGCCTAAGATTTCGAATGCGCGTTCAACGCGGGCGGCGGCAGCAACAGCAGCGCGGGCTGAGCGCCGCAAATTAGCATCATCGAAATTAGCCAGGCGGTTAACGCTACCGCGCATTTCCCTAGTTTCTCGTTTGCGCTGCCAGGCAGCCAATGTTGCGGTAGCTCCTAAATCTGTAAGCAGGCGATGAATCATGTCTCCGTCGCGCAGCACTACTCGGTCGATGCCGCGCACTTCGCGCGTTTTTGCCACAATACCGACTCGGCGTCCTAATCCGACTAGTGCCAGACCAGCTTCCGGTCCCGGACTAGTTACTTCGAGGGCGGCACCTCGCTCTGGTTCCATGAGGGAACCGCGCGCCATCAGTGCCCCTTTCCATCCGGCGAGGGCGGCACCTTGGGAACCGCCTACAATTTCGGGGGGAAGCCCGCGCAGGGGCATACCCCGTTTGTCGATAAGCCCGGTAGTGCGTGCCAAAGATTCAGCCCCGGTTACCACCCGAATGACGTAGCGGCTGGTTTTTCGTATGCCGCCAGAACTCACTTGAATGATTTGCGCGTTGACACCGAATAGTTCCTCTAAGTTCGCGTTCAAACGTTCCATTACCGGCGCGGAATCAACTTCCGCTTCAATCACGATACGTCGCGAAACTAAGTGCAGACCACCCGCAAAGCGCAAAAGTGCCACCGTCTCGCTGAATTTTTGGTCAGGTTTGTTTACCTCTATTCCTGCCAATTCCACTTTCAGGTCGGAAGTTAGTGACATTTTCCCATCATTTCTGGTCTGTGCAAGTACGTTTTAGTACAGGTCAGCAAGATGCCCTTCGACTGCGTCGCGAATGGCAGCTGCCAGACGCAGCGGATCGTGTATTGCGACCGCATGCCCTACCCCGACTTGTCGTAACATCAGTTCTGCCCCCAAATTGCGGGCAGCAATCTCCATACTATCGATATCGTCCAAAGTTGCCGGGTCTGCCACCACCACATCAAATTTGACTTCCGGAGCATACTTTTTTATTACCGAGGCGTGGTCTGCTACAGAAAGTCCTCTGGTCTCGTTGGTTGTGGCACTAAGGTTCATAATGAGTGCTTTACGGGCAGCACTAGCAGTGATAGCCGCCCTAATTTGGGGCAACATGAGGTGTGGTAAAACACTGGTGTACCACGATCCGGGTCCCATAACCAACCAGTCTGCCTCTGCGATAGCCGCAATAACTTCGGGACGTACGGGCGGGTTGTCAGGCGTAAGTCTAAGGTCAATAATTTGCTCCCCACAACTGGCTACTTTTGACTGCCCCACAATAGTTTTTATTCCACTTTCGGTTTTCACGTCCGCAGAAATTGTTAAAGGTACCCCTGCCATTGGCAATACGCGACCCTGACATCGCAGCAACTTGGCAACCCAATCCAGCCCAGCGACCTCGTCCCCTAAAAGATTCCACATGGTGGTAATAAGCAGGTTCCCCATAGAGTGATAATCCAGTGGACCGTCCGTATCAAAACGGTATTGCAACGCGTTTTTCCACGTATGCCCCCACTGCGTATCTTCACATAAGGCACTAAGTGCCATACGCAAATCGCCGGGAGGTAGAACCCCTACCTCTTGCCGCAAACGCCCGGAGGACCCACCATCGTCAGCAACAGTAACAACCGCTGTCAAATTGCGAGTTATGAGTTGTAAGGCTTGCAAAGTTGCGGACAGCCCGTGTCCTCCACCAAATGCCACCACATTTGGTCCTCCGATTTGCGTTTGCCCAGGCAGCATTTAGTCCCTTCCCATGTCTCGGTGCAATGTTCGCACAGGAAAACCGGCTTCGCGCAGTCCTGCCGCAATTTTTTCGGTCATAGCCACCGAACGGTGCCGCCCGCCGGTGCATCCCACGGCAATGGTTACGAAGGGCTTCAGTTCCGATAAGTAGTCATTTAGGACCGGACTGAGCAATTTCACATACCCCTCAGCGAATTCAGTAGCTCCGCGTTGCGCCAACACGTAATCGGAGACAGGTTTATCCAAACCAGTCAGGTGCCGCAACTCGGTTACCCAATAGGGGTTAGCTAAAAAGCGGACGTCGACCTGGTGGTCCGCGTCCAAGGGCGCGCCGTGCTTGAACCCAAAGGACATGACCGTCACTTTCAGGCGCTGGTCCGACTCCCCCGCAATAACATCACGCATGTGGCGCGCCAGGTCATGCACGCTCATTTTTGAGGTGTCTATTACCGCGTCTGCCCGGTCGCGAAGTCCGCGTAATAATTTTCGTTCTTCGCGCACCCCATCGAGGATACGAGCATCGCCTTGCAGAGGGTGAGGACGGCGCACCTGTTCGTAGCGGCGCACTAACGTGGCGTCGTCTGCCTCTAAATAAATAATTTGGTAATCGATGCCTTCGTTTCCCAAGTTATCTAAATTTTGGTTGAATTCTTCAAAAAAGCGACCGCTGCGAACGTCAACTACGGCTGCCATCCGGTGAACGCCACCCCCTTCAGGGGTCATCATTTTTGCAAATGCGCCTAACAGGCGCGGGGGTAAATTGTCTACAACGTACCAGTCCAAGTCTTCTAATGCTTGGGCTGCCCGCGACCTGCCAGCACCGCTGAGCCCCGTAATAATCAGGACTCTAGGACGCTCGGTTGTTTTCGGTTTTGCAGCTTGGTCGAGGGCGGGAATTCCGTGTGGGAACGTAGACGGATTCTGCTGGTTGCTCATACCCCTTATTGTGCCATTTTCCGCTTGGTCTAGCCGCCCACTTCGCCAAGTGTTTTTTGGATCGCTGCTGCCAACTTCGGTCCCACACCGGGTACCTCCATCAGTTCTTCGGCACTAGCTTTGCGCATTTTCGCCACTGATCCAAATTTTTTCAAGAGGGCGACCTGTCGGCTTGGTCCCAGCCCGGTGACTTTATCTAAAACAGATCTGGTCATTTGCTTGGCGCGTTTTTTCCGGTGATGAGTGATAGCAAAGCGGTGCGACTCGTCGCGCAAGTGTTGCAACAGGAACAGGGCGGAACTGGTGCGCGGCAAAATAATTGGGTAGTCGTCCTCGGGCAACCACACTTCTTCCAGACGTTTTGCCAAACCTATCAGCGGAATGTCGGGGGCAAGTTCGGTTACCACAGCAGCGGCAGCGCGCACTTGTGGCAAACCGCCATCTACTACTAAAAGGTCAGGGCGGTAACTAAAACGCCGCAACCGCCCCGTTTCGGGATCAATAGCGCTGGCAATATCACCGCCAGATTCCCGTTCTTCGCGCGCTTCTTCCGCTAATAATCGTTGCAGGCGACGGCGTAACACTTCTTGCATCGCAGCGGTATCGTCAGCACCTTCATTTTCCCGGATGGTGAAGTGTCGGTAAGCACTTTTACGGGGGGCACCATCCTCGAAAACTACCATGGAACCAACCTGGTTGGTACCGCTAGTGTGGGAAATATCGAAGCCTTCGATGCGCAGCGGGGCGCGCTCCAGGTCCAATGCTGCTGCCAGTTCTTCGAGCGCTTTAGAGCGTTCTGTCAGGTCGCCAATTCTGCGCATTTGGTGCAATCGCAACGCTTCGGCAGCATTTTTGGAAACCGTTTCGCTCAGAGCTTTCTTGTCTCCGCGTTCGCGCACAGAAATGGTCACGGGACCGCCACGAATTTTACTCAACCATTTTTCGAGGGCGCCCGCCCCCGTTGGCATTGTGGGTACCCATATTTGTCGCGGCAGGGCAGAAGTCGAAGTGTGTACCATGTCGTCAACACTTTTTCGCTCTTCAATGGCAGTATCGTCTGCTTGGTAGTCGCCGTAAACCTGTTCCAAAAACTTTTCCATCAAGTCGGCGGTCTCGGCGCCTTCCGCGCGTTCACTGACCCAGGCGCGCTCCCCGCGTATGCGTCCTCCTCGAACGTAGAACACGGCAATGCCCACTTCCAGTTCCGAGGCGGCGATACCGAAGATATCCACATCTGTACCGTCTGATAAAACTACTGTATTTTTTTCGAGGACGGTCTTGGCTGCCATGAACGTGTCGCGCAATTTCGCCGCTTTTTCAAAATCTAATTCTTTGGCGGCGGCACGCATCTGTTTTTCGAGGTCGGCAAGGATGGGACCAGTTTTGCCGGACATGAAATCGCTGAGGGACCGGGCTAACTGGTAGTGCGCTTCTGGGGATATTTTGCCTACGCAAGGAGCACTGCAACGGTCTATATACCCCAATAGACAAGGACGAGCTTGGGAAACTGCGCGGTTAAAGACACTTTTCGTACAAGTGCGTATCGGGAAGGGACGCTGCAGCAATTCCAAGGTTTCGCGTATTGCCCAAACTTTGGTGTATGGTCCGAAATATTTCACGCCCGTGCGCCGCACTCCCCTAGTTATAAACACGCGCGGAAACTTTTCGTTCAAGGTCAGCGCCAAGTATGGGTAGGATTTGTCGTCGCGAAACATCACGTTAAACCGCGGCTCGAACTCTTTAATCCACGCGTATTCTAAAGCTAGTGATTCGACCTCGGAAGAAACTACAGTCCACCGTACGGCTGCAGCTGCGTGCACCATTTGGGCAATGCGTGGATTTAGGTTCTTAGGGTCACCGAAGTAAGAGGAAAGTCGGTTGCGTAGGTTTTTGGCTTTGCCTACATACAAAACCTGCCCGCGTTCGTCCAAAAAACGGTAAACGCCAGGATCAGTCGGGATTTCTCCGGGCTGGGGTCGGTAGGCAACACTCACCAATAACTCCTCTACATACCGCACTTTTGGAGACAATGACCACTAATTACCCAGGCTTTGGGTCAGATGCTTCTCTTATTTCAGCTGGCGCGATATCGTCTGTAGCAGTGTATCGTAAAAGTTGACTATCATTTTCCGGGTAAGAAGTGAGCGATCGGATTTATATGAACGCAAGCGTGACTAGTTCCCCAGCTGGGAAACGCAAAAAGCTGAAACTAGCCGCCCTCATTGCTGGTGGTGCGATTGTCCTCTCTGGCATCGGGGCTACCAGTGGTTATTGCGCCTACTACAGTGGCAAGGCTGTGCCGGGAACTATGGTGGCTGGCATCCCAGTGACAGGGAAAACCCAATCACAAATTGCGGATTTAGTAAAAGAACGGGTAGCTGCGGTCAAAGTTCGTTTAGAAGGTGACGCCGATGCGGTGGCATCTTTAGCTCAGTTAGGTTACGAGGTCGACACTACCGCCACCGCCAAAAAGGCGCTGGCTCCGGCGCGTTCTTGGCACTCACGTATCGGTGGCTTATTTTCTAAACACCACGTTGACCCGGTAATTCACCGGGACGAAACCAAATTGAAGCAGTTTTCGGATTCCTTGTCCGCTAAAACCGGCGATTCGCCTGTGAACGCATTAGTTACATACCAGGCTGATGCCGACGATTTCGTTGTAACCCCAGGCAAAAATGGTCACGGAATCGATGCGGCAACAGTTGATAAAGCCGCAATGGACGCCATTAAAATCCTGCAGTCACGCACAACCAAAGTAGTGGCGAAAGAAAGCAAGCCGCGTGTTACCGACGAGGACGCCAAGAAATTTGTCGAGGACGCCCGCGCCCTCATGAAGACAGACATTGCGGTAACCTATGACGGCGAGACGTATCGTCCTCGTAATAATACGAAAGCAACTTGGATAAAACTGCCGACTAATAAATTTGGCAAGCAAGAAGCTCCTGCCCCAAATCCGGCAGCTATTAGCGCGTGGGTGAACAAACTGGCTGGGCAGCTAAAAACCGATCCTATTGCCGGGCTTCAGAACGTCGATTCCAGCGGCAAGGTATTAGTGACTCTAAACGAGCCCACTGATGGTGCGGAAGTCAGTAATGCTGCAGAGGTCTCCAAAGCGGCTGTTTCCGCAATGAGTTCGCGAAAACCCTACACTGGTTCTTTCAAAGACAAGCCCATTAAGGCACACTGGCAAAAGCGAACACTGGCAAAAGGTGCGGAAAATCTGCCTTACCCGGCTGCGGAAAACGAAAAGTGGATTGACGTCAACCTTTCAAATCACACTGTTTCTGCCTACATTGGGGCGCAACCTGTGCGCCAGGCCGAACCGATGGTGAACGGTGCGCCAGCGACCCCCACAATTACTGGAACGTTCCGTATTCAACGCAAGCTAATCAGCGACACCATGAAGGGCGATGATTACGTGACACCTAACGTGCCCTACGCGATGTACTTTAGCGGGGGTTACGCCCTCCACGGTGCGCCGTGGCGCAGCTCTTTTGGTTACGCAGGCGCCAGCGGATCGCACGGATGCGTAAACTTACCAGTTGGTTTGGCTGGCTGGCTTTACGATTGGGCACCGGTGGGGACAACCGTAAAAGTTCACTACTAAACAAAATTGGGCGCGCAGCGTCCTTTTTTGTTTTAAGCCCCCCCCTTTTCGCAGGGGCGTTTTCTCCTGATAAATTTAGTGTGTAAATTCCAATGTGAGGAGCCAGATGTTCCAGTCAAACCAGGAAGTCATCGATTTCATCAAAAAAGAACAGATCAAATTTGTTGATGTCCGTTTTTGTGACTTGCCCGGCGTGCAACAGCACTTTTCCATCCCAGCCAGCGAATTTATTGGTGCTGCACTAAATGATGGTCTCATGTTTGACGGCTCGTCAGTGCGCGGTTTCGCCGAGATCCACGAGTCGGACCTAAAACTGGTTCCAGACGTGTCCACTGCGTATGTGGATCCGTTCCGTACCGCCCGCACTTTGATAGTCAATTTTACTGTCGTCGATCCGTTCACTAACGCACCCTTCGGGCGCGATCCCCGCCAGGTGGCGCGCAAGGCTGAAGCTTACATGCAGTCCACAGGCATAGCCGATACCTGTTTCATTGGGGCCGAGGCAGAATTCTACCTTTTTGATTCCATTCGTTACCAAACTGACCGCAACCACACTTTCTTTGAAATTGATAGCGAAAGCGGGAACTGGAATACGGGGCGAACAGAAGAGGGCGGAAACCTCGGTTATAAAACCCCAATTAAAGGCGGATATTTCCCTGTCAGCCCTCTCGACCATTACGCCGATATTCGCGACGAAATGTCGCAAATAATGATGTCCAGTGGGCTACAAATTGAGCGCGCTCACCACGAGGTCGGCAGTGGCGGTCAGCAAGAAATCAATTACCGGTTCAATTCGCTGGTGGGCGCCGCCGATGACATGTTGAAATTTAAGTACATCGTTAAGAATGTGGCACTTGAACACGGTCGCAGCGCCACCTTCATGCCAAAGCCTCTGTACGGCGATAACGGCTCGGGTATGCACACGCACATGTCGCTGTGGAAAAACGGCGAACCGTTATTCTATGACGAAAGCGGTTACGGTGGTTTGTCTGATACTGCCCGCTATTTCATCGGCGGTTTGCTGGAACACGCTCCCGCGCTGCTTGCTTTCACGAATCCTTCTGTGAATTCATTCCGCCGCTTGGTACCAGGATTTGAAGCCCCGATTAATTTGGTTTATTCTGCGCGCAACCGCTCGGCTTGCATCCGCATTCCGGTTACTGGCACTTCTCCTAAAGCTAAGCGCATCGAATATCGGGTTCCCGATCCTACCGCTAACCCGTACCTTGCGTTTGCGGCGTGCCTGATGGCTGGCTTAGATGGTATTCGTCATCGTACCGAACCTGCAGCACCTATTGACAAGGATCTGTACGAACTGCCGCCCGCAGAGTACAACGATATTGCGAAGCTGCCGTCCTCGTTAGAAGCCGCCCTGGATGCTTTGGAAGCCGATAATGACTTCCTCACCGAGAGCGATGTCTTTACCACCGACCTCATTGAGACGTGGCTGGACTACAAACGCTCCAAAGAAATCGCGCCCATGCGCATTTATCCGCACCCGTTTGAATTCGAGATGTATTACAGCATTTAAACGAATAAATTGCGTAGAAAAGGTGCTGGCAGATGCTTTGCCAGCACCTTTTCTGTTCTTTTAGGCTTTTGCCAAAAGATCTTTCAAGTATTGTCCGGTCCATGATTCTGCCACTTCCGCCACCTGTTCCGGGGTGCCACTGGCAATAATGGTGCCACCGCCCTCGCCCCCTTCTGGACCGATGTCGATAATGTAATCTGCGGACTTAATGACATCTAGGTTGTGTTCAATAACTACCACCGTGTTGCCTTTATCAACCAGACCTTGCAGTACCAACAACAGTTTGCGGATGTCTTCCAAGTGCAATCCTGTGGTAGGTTCGTCCAATATGTAAACGGTTTGTCCATTGGAACGCCGGTGTAATTCCGAAGCTAACTTGACGCGTTGGGCTTCCCCACCAGACAGAGTTGTCGCAGGTTGACCTAAACGCACATACCCTAATCCCACGTCAACCAGAGTTTGCAAGTACCGGCGAATCTTGTCGATTGCGCCAAAAAATTTCACTGCTTGGGATATTGGCATTTCGAGGACGTCCGCCACCGTTTTGCCTTTATAGCGGATTTCCAGTGTCTCGCGGTTGTATCGCGCACCTTTGCACACTTCACACGGTACGTAGACGTCAGGCAGGAAGTTCATTTCGATTTTTAAAGTGCCATCGCCTTTACATGATTCACAGCGTCCGCCTTTAACGTTGAAACTGAAACGTCCTGGTCCGTATCCGCGCACTTTCGCTTCTTCGGTTTCAGCAAATAGTTTGCGCACTTCATCCCACACTCCCGTATAGGTTGCCGGGTTCGACCTGGGGGTTCGCCCAATTGGGGATTGGTCTACGTGAACGACTTTACGCAAGTGTTCCATTCCGTCAACGCGAGTATGCCGCCCCGGAACGACCCGTGCTTTGTTCAAAGTTTTCGCAAGTACCTGGTACAAAATTTGGTTCACCAGTGTTGATTTTCCGGAACCGGATACCCCTGTTACAGCGGTGAAAACTCCCAGAGGGAAGGTTGCCGTCACGTTTTTTAGGTTGTTTTCGCGGGCGCCGCGCACTACCAACTGCCGAGTTTTATCTATTTTGCGCCGCGACTGCGGGATACTAATTTTTTTGCGCCCTACCAAGTAGTCAGCGGTGAGCGAATTTTTAGCCCCCGCCAGCTGACTTACCGGACCCGAATATACAACTTCGCCGCCGTGCTCGCCTGCGCCAGGACCGATGTCTACAAGCCAATCAGCTGCTTCAATGGTGCCTTCGTCGTGTTCAACCACAATCAGTGTGTTGCCCAGGTCTCGCAACCGCAGTAGCGTGCGAATTAACTGGTCATTATCGCGTTGGTGCAACCCAATTGAAGGTTCGTCGAGGACGTACAGGACGCCAACTAATCCCGAGCCTATTTGCGTGGCGAGGCGGATGCGTTGGGCTTCCCCGCCTGAAAGCGTGCCCGCAGATCTAGCCAAAGTCAGGTAGGACAAACCCACGTCGTTCAAAAATGCTAAGCGCGCTTTTACTTCAGCAAGTATGGGTGCGGCTATTTTTGCTGCTGCGCCCTCTAGGCGCAGATTGCCCAGAAATTCAGCACTTTTTTGTACCGATAGCTCCGTGAAATCGGAAATAGACAGGCCGCCTAAGGTTACTGCCAGCACTTCTGGTTTGAGGCGTTTTCCGCCGCACGTGGCACAGGGAACTTCGCGCATGTAGTCTTCGTAGCGACCACGCATTGTGTCTGATTCAGTTTCGCCGTGCTTGCGTTCTACATAGTGTATTGCGCCTTCAAAACCGGTGGAATACACGCGTTCGCGCCCCCACCGGTTTCGGTAGCGCACGGTCACTTTGTAGTCTTTCCCGTAAAGGAGCGCTTTTTGGACTTTTTTTGGCAGGTCTTTCCAGGGCGTATCCATGGAAAAGTCCAGTTCTTTTGCCAATGCCCCAAGTTGGCGTTGAAAGAATTTATTGTTTCCTGACCACGGCGCGATGGCCCCTTCTTTGAGACTAAGTCCGACACTGGGCACAATCAGTTCGGGGTCGATTTGCAACCGCATTCCGATTCCGTCACATGTTTCACAAGCACCGTAGGGGGCGTTGAAACTGAATGTGCGCGGTTCTATTTCGTCTAATAGCAACGGGTGGTCGTTCGGACAGGCGCGTTTTTCGCTGTAACGCAACACTTCCCCACTGTCGACCAACTCGATAAAAACTCTGCCTTCTGCCAGTTCGAGGGCGGTTTCTACAGAATCGTTTAGACGGGAACGCACGCCCTCCCGCATTACCAGACGGTCGACGATTATTTCGATGTCGTGTTTTAGTTTCTTTTCGAGTGTGGGGGCTTTTTCTATACGAACCAGTTCCCCATCAATCTTCGCCCTCGAAAAGCCGCGTGACAAGAGTTCCGCAAGCAAATCTGCGTATTCGCCTTTGCGTCCTCGAGCAACCGGAGCAAGCACCTGAAAGCGCGTATTTTCGGGAAGTTTGAGCACCCGATCGACGATCTGTTCTGCACTCTGAGAGGCGATTTCTTCCCCACAAATGGGGCAGTGTGCCACGCCGGCACGAGCATAAAGTAAACGCAAATAATCATATATTTCAGTGATGGTCCCCACCGTAGAGCGAGGGTTGCGACTGGTCGATTTTTGGTCAATAGCAACGGCTGGAGAAAGCCCCTCAATGAAATCCACGTCCGGTTTGTCCATCTGCCCCAAAAATTGTCTGGCGTAGGACGATAACGATTCGACGTAGCGGCGCTGTCCTTCGGCAAAAATGGTGTCGAAGGCCAACGAAGACTTACCTGACCCGGATAAACCGGAAAAAACAATCATTGCACCGCGTGGCAGGTCTAGGTCGACACTGCGCAAGTTATGTACTCGAGCTCCGCGAACTCTCAGCTTTTCAGTCACACTGTAACTTTACAAGGACCACCCAGCTATTTCGTGTGATTCTTTTTCGAGCTAAATTTGGGACAATACTTAGCGGGATGGGCAAAAACAAGGTAATAGTTAAGACATGAGAATTTATTGCGTGGAATACATTTATCACCATAATTTGCAGGCGGTTAAAGATGAGCTGCGCCCTGCACACCGGGCTTTTATGCGGCGTCTGTCTGATGATGGCACGCTGCTGGCGACGGGCAAGTTAGTTTCTTTCAGTCACGAAGGGTCGTTGAGCGTTGTGCGAGCGCGAAACGCCCAACAAGCTTTAGAAGAGCTGTCGGAAGATCCTTATATCGAGGGCGGTCTGGTGAAGGATCGTGTTGCTCGCGAGTGGAAACCTGTTGCAGGTAAATTGTCTTTTGGCGATCTGAACCCGAAAGAACAGTCCGTACCATGGCAGTAAGCAGACCGCTTTAACCCTTGCAGGTGCATCCCCATATTAAAACGGAGTCGTTTTGGACCGCGAAGCAAACGTGTGGAATCCTTTCATAGGAGGCATTTGAAGTAAGGCTTCATTTTGAAAACAGCACTGGCAGGTTTTAAAGATCCATTCATTTTGGCTATCTTGGTCATATTGGTTCTGGGAATACTGGTACCACTGCCTTCAGGCGCAATTAGTTTGCTCGAGCATTTAGGCAGTTACGCCGTAGTGCTGTTGTTCTTTCTATATGGTGCACGGCTGTCAACTGCGGAAGTGTGGGCAGGATTGAAGAACGTTCGCGTTCAGGGCGCAGTTTTTGCCTGCACTTTTATTATTTTCCCGTTGCTCGGGGTGGCGCTGTGGTCGCTTTTAACCAAACTGTTGGGCGCACCTTTTGCCTTGGGTCTGGTTTATTTGTGTTTGTTGCCCTCGACCGTGCAGTCCTCAGTAGCGTTTGTTTCTATTGCGCGCGGCAACATTGGGGCGGCTGTTTGCAGTGCTACCATCAGTAACATTATTGGAATGGTCATTACCCCACTGTTGGTACTGCTGGTAATGGGCAAAAGCTCCGGAGTTTCTTTAGATAGTGTGCGTGACGTCCTCTTACAACTGTTATTACCCTTCATTGTTGGGCAAATCTTGCAACCAAGAATCGGGGGATTCGTGCGGGCTCATCGACCTATTACTACTGCCACAGACCAAATAACTATTTTATTGGTGGTCGCGGCGGGTATAGCTGGGGCAACTGCGAAGGGATTGTGGGCACACGTCACTTGGGCGCAAGTAGGTCTGCTGATTATCGCTAGCGCCTTCATTTTGACCATTATGTTGCTGGTTTCTTGGTATAGTTCAGGGGCATTGGCATTCCCACTAAATGACCGTATTGTGGTGTTAATGTGCGGCTCGAAGAAGTCTTTAGCAACGGGTTTGCCAATGGCTGCCATTATTTTTCCCACCACTACGGTGGCGGCAGTAACTATTCCCGTTATTGTATTTCACCAGTTTCAATTGATTGTTTGCGCAACGTTAGCGCAGCATTTAGGCAGAAAGGAACGCAGTTGAAAACCACAGAATTTGATATGTATGGCATTCATCTGATTGAGCGGTGGGTGGATGTGCCGCTCGATTTCCGCCATGTAGATGGACGCACTATTCCCTTCTTTTCGCGCGAATACGTTCGTTATGCCGACAAGCCGCGACTGCTTTATTTGCAGGGTGGTCCGGGGACTTTAGGAATGCGTCCGACAGCACCCTCGGGGTGGATGGACTGGGCGTTAGACCATTTTCGAGTGATCCAAATTGACCAACGCGGTACCGGGCTATCTGCCCCGATAGATTCTCGCATGCTAGCCGATTTCACAGATCCGCAAGCGGCAGCTACCTACCTTAGTTACTTCCGACAAGATTCCATTGTGGCCGACTGTGAAGCTTTGCGCGCGCAACTTGGAGCCGAGCCGTGGACCTTAGTGGGGCAATCTTTCGGTGGTTTTTGTATTACTGCCTACCTTTCTTTGTTTCCCGAGGGCGTTTGCCGGGCTGCTCTCACTGGCGGTCTGCCGCACCTTGGCTACATTGACGACATTTACGAACGCACTTATCAGCAAACAGCCAAACGAAACGCACAATTGGAGGCAGTCTACCCCGGCACGGCGCACAATATCCGGGCTGTAGCCGAACATATTTTAGAACATGACGAAACCCTGCCTACCGGGGAAATCCTCACCACTACCAGGTTGCGACAAACTGGTTTAGGGTTGGGAACAACAACTGGTTTTGATCGGTTGCACTACTTGTTTGAGGACCCATTCGCAGGGTCGGCTGCTCACAGGCGCAGGCTCAGCCCGAATTTCTTGTGGGAAACTGCGGACATTATTTCCCACGCTGCTGCCCCACTCTACGCGCTCATTCACGAGCCCATTTACGCCGGAGCCAGCTGCTTTAGTGCCGGGAAAGCGACGCGATGGTCCGCAGATCGCTTGCGAGCAAAGATTGATGGTTTTGCTATAGATGCCGACCCCACCGGCAATAATCCGTATTATTTGACGGGTGAACACATCAGTCGGGAAGTATTCCTTGCAGACCCGGCGTTATCTGGAACTGTCGAAATAATGGACGCAATGGCAAATCAAGCTGAATGGTCAGAAACGTACCTGCCGGGCGTCCTCCAGAAAAATACCGTCCCAGTTGCCGCTGCCGTTTACGTAAACGACATGTTTGTGCCCCATGAACTGTCACTGAAAACCGCTGACCACATTGCCGGAATACGCTTGCTAGAAACTAATGAGTTCCAACACGACGGCATACGCACATGTTCGAACATGGTAGAAAAGCTGCTGCAAATGAGCGGTTGGCGCGCCTAATTTGACCGTTCCAGTCGGCGTGTGTACCACAACGATGCGATTGTAGTTAGTACTAACACTACGGCTATGAAAGTGATAGACACGCCGATTGACGGTTCTGGAATTGCGTGTGCCCAGTTCTGTGAACCGAAAATAGGAGCCTCATGTAAAGCGTGAACAATTAGTTTAACGCCAATGAAACCTAGTATGGCACCAAGCCCCCAATTTAAGAAGACTAAACGCTGCAACAAGCCGTCTAATAAGAAGTAAAGTTGGCGCAGTCCCAATAAACTAAAAGCATTAGTGGCGAACACTAAAAACGGTTCGCGAGTCAGACCAAAAATTGCCGGAATGGAATCCATAGCAAACATCAGATCGGTTGAACCAATGGCAATTAGACACAGGAACATCGGAGTAATGTAGGTTTTTCCGCTATGCCGATGGAAAAACTTATCCCCCACAAACCCCTCGGTAACGGGGAATATTTTGCGCATTACGCGGGTAAAACGCCCTTCGCTGTATTCGTCCTCGTCATCTCCCATACCATCCCTTACCTGCTTGATGGCAGTATAAATAAGGAAGAATCCGAAAACGTAAAATATGCCCGCAAAGGCATTCACTGCGGCGGCGCCCAACAAAATAAAGGTAAAGCGCAATATCAGCGCAAATACTATTCCCCACAGCAGTACGCGTTGTTGGTCGCGCCTGGGAACCCGAAACGCCGTAATTATAATAATGAATACAAACAGATTATCCAAAGATAATGATTCTTCGGTCAAGTAACCTGCATAGTATTCTAGCGCGTAACGTCCTCCCCACGCTGCCCAAACTAATAGCCCGAACGCCAAACCAAAACCAATGTATATAGACGACCAAATAGCTGACTCTTTAATAGTGGGTTCGTGGGGGCTGCGAATGTGCGCAAAAATGTCGAAAACGACCATTCCTACTACTATTACGCCGAGGACGATCCAACCTGATATATGTACCTGCATGAAGTTCCTCCGGTAGACAAAATTCCGGAGGTCTCTTTCCGCCTGTCAGGCTTCGGGACCGGACTGCTGTCGTGATGACGACCCCGAAATTGGTGGAAATACTCCCCTCCGCCCCCAATACTACTGGTTCGTGCAGTGGCGTGCCCAAATTTTCTTTATTTTGTGACTGCTTTCCCGCTATAGTGCGTTACGCATTTGCCGCAGTTCCTTTTTCAGTTCCGCAATTTCGTCGCGCAACCGGGCGGCAATCTCGAATTGCAGTTCTTCTGCAGCCACATGCATTTGGTCGCTCAGCTCCTCTATTAACGCCACCAGGTCGGCTTGCGCAGTCCCAGCGAGGCGTTCACGCACCGAAGCTTTTGCTTCTGGTGCTTTGCCCGCCCGGCGATACCCGCCCTCAAGTAAAGTCTTAGTGTCGACGTCCTCGCGCGCCAACATGTCCGTGACATCGGAAATTTTCTTTCGCAGCGGCTGCGGGTCGATACCTTTTTCTTTGTTATAGGCAATTTGGATTTCTCGGCGACGGTTAGTTTCATCAATTGCTTGGCGCATCGAGTCAGTGATGTTGTCCGCATACATGTGAACTTGCCCGGACACATTACGTGCGGCACGCCCAATTGTCTGAATCAGTGACGTTGTGGAACGCAAAAAGCCCTCTTTGTCCGCATCCAATATTGCTACTAACGACACTTCCGGTAAGTCCAGCCCCTCACGCAGCAGGTTGATGCCTACCAACACGTCGAATTTGCCTTGCCGCAGTTCGCGTAGCAATTCCACGCGACGCAACGTGTCCACATCCGAATGCAGGTATTCAACGCGCACGCCCCTTTGTGAAAAGTAGTCCGTCAGGTCCTCCGCCATTTTTTTCGTCAGCGTAGTTACTAATACGCGTTCGTCGCGTTCCGTGCGCTCTGTTATTTCGCCCAGTAGGTCATCAATTTGCCCGTCAGTGGGTTTTACTACCACTAGCGGATCCACCAGTCCGGTAGGACGAATAATCTGCTCCACTACGCCATCTGCTTGGGATAGTTCGTACGGACCGGGCGTAGCTGACAGGTAGACGGTTTGTCCGATGCGCTCTAAAAATTCTTCCCATTTTAAGGGGCGGTTATCGAGGGCGGAGGGGAGGCGAAATCCGTGATCTACCAGCGTACGTTTGCGGGACATGTCCCCAGCAAACATTGCGCCTATTTGTGGCACAGTCACGTGGGATTCGTCAATTATGAGGACGAAGTCTTCAGGGAAGTAATCAAGTAACGTATTCGGTGGGGTACCTGCTTCACGGCCGTCAATATGCCGCGAGTAGTTTTCAATACCAGCGCAAGTTCCGACTTCGCGCAGCATTTCGAGGTCGTAGGTTGTGCGCATTTTGAGGCGTTGCGCTTCCAGTAACTTGTTTTGTCGCGTCAGTTCGGTAAGACGCTGCTGAAGTTCGGCTTCTATGCCCGCAATGGCGCGTTCCATTCTTTCTTTGCCCGCAACGTAGTGCGAAGCGGGAAACAAAAACACTTGTTCTTCTTCGCGAATCGTCTTACCGGTTAAGGGGTGAAGAGTTGTAAGGGACTCAATTTCGTCACCAAACATTTCAATGCGAATGGCTAATTCTTCATAAACGGGAATTATTTCAATGGTATCGCCGCGTACGCGAAATGTTCCGCGCGTAAATGCCATATCGTTGCGCAAATACTGCATCTGTACGAAACGCTTTAATAACTCGTCCCGATCTACTTGCATACCAACTTCGAGAGGGACCATGCGTGCCACATATTCTTGGGGTGTGCCCAAACCGTATATGCAAGAAACAGAAGAAACTACCACGGTATCACGGCGAGTCAGCAACGAGTTAGTAGCACTGTGACGTAACCGTTCGACCTCGTCGTTTATCGAAGAATCTTTTTCGATATACGTGTCTGTTTGGGGCACGTAGGCTTCGGGTTGATAGTAGTCGTAGTAACTAACAAAATATTCCACAGCATTGTTCGGCAATAGTTCCCGAAATTCCGCAGTCAGCTGCGCCGCCAAAGTTTTATTCGGTTCCATTACCAAAGTGGGACGCTGTATTTGTTCAATTAGCCAGGCTGCTGTAGCAGATTTACCGGTGCCCGTTGCTCCCATTAAAACAATATCTTTTTCACCATTGTTAATGCGTTCTGCCAGCTCTGCAATAGCTTTTGGCTGATCCCCACTGGGAGTAAATTCTGATATTACTTCAAATGGTTTGTAAATGCGTTCTATTTCAGGAATGTTCATAGGTTGCTCAACTTTGGCCAAAGTTCCTTCTGGATTGCAGTGAACACTTCGTCTTTCGTACCGGAATTGTCGACTATTACGTTGGCGAGGGCGAAACGCTGCCAGTCCCTTGCTTGTACTTTTATCCGCGCCTGCGCATCCTTTTGTCCTCGCTGCGCCAAACGTTGTAAACGGTATTTTAGCGGAACCCACACATTTATTATCACGTCGAAAGGATTTACCTGCTGTTCGTCCCCTCCTTCTGCGAGCAGCGGGACGTCGTAAACCCTAATTCCAGGTAAGCGCAAAAAATCCGCCGCCTCCACCTGGATTAACGGATGCATTATTTCTTCTAACATTTGTTTCTTATCGGCGTTTGAAAACACGATGTGCGCAAGTTTTTTCCTGTCCACACGTCCGTCGGTGAGCACTTGGGTTCCGAATGCTTTTGTTACGAGGGCGACTGCCCTACCGCCTTCTCCTAGCAGACGGTGGGAGATTTCGTCAGCACTAATAACGTGTGCGCCGAGCTGAGAAAGCATTTTCGCAATGGTTGACTTGCCGCTGCCAATTCCACCGGTAACCGCCAAACGCGGACCGGGCACAAAATTACTGTAATGAAAAATGCCCACGCCCTAACCTTACCGGTTGGGCGTGGGCATTGTCTGGTTTAAGATTAGTTACCAGTCAGTTTTTCGCGAAGAGCGGCAAGTGCCTCGTCGGTGGCAAGAGTACCAGCAGATTCTTGTGTGGTAGTTTCGCCAGCAGAGGAGTATGACGCAGTTTCTTCGATCGGAGCTGCGGCAGCAGCTTCGCGATCTGCTTCCAGAGCTTGCGCCACCTGTTCCTTGTGAGCTTCCCAACGAGCGTGAGCGGCAGCGTATTCTGCTTCCCAAGCTTCACGTTGCGCTTCGTAGCCTTCCAACCATTCGTTAGTTTCAGGGTCAAAGCCTTCAGGGTACTTGTAGTTGCCATCCTCGTCGTATTCTGCAGCCATACCGTAGAGCGAGGGATCGAAGTCTTCGGACACCGGGTCCACACCTTCGTTGGCTTGCTTCAAAGACAGACTGATGCGCCGACGTTCCAGGTCAATATCAATTACTTTGACGAATATTTCGCTGCCAACCTTGACAACCTGTTCCGGCATTTCGACGTGGCGAACAGCCAGTTCGGAAATGTGTACCAAACCTTCGATGCCGTCCTCGACGCGCACAAACGCACCGAACGGAACGAGTTTGGTGACGCGACCAGGAACAACTTGCCCAATAGCGTGAGTGCGGGCAAAGGTTTGCCACGGATCTTCTTGGGTTGCCTTTAGGGACAACGACACGCGTTCGCGGTCCATGTCGACGTCTAGAACTTCCACAGTAACCGGAGTGCCAACTTCGACAACCTCGGACGGATGGTCGATGTGCTTCCAGGAAAGTTCAGAAACGTGTACCAGACCGTCTACGCCGCCCAGGTCAACAAACGCACCGAAATTGACGATGGAGGAAACCACACCACTGCGGATCTGTCCCTTTTGCAAGGTTTGCAAGAAGGTAGAACGTACTTCGGACTGGGTCTGTTCCAGCCAGGCGCGACGGGACAAAAC
This sequence comes from Actinomycetaceae bacterium, assembly GCA_030528145.1. Taxonomy (GTDB): domain Bacteria; phylum Actinomycetota; class Actinomycetes; order Actinomycetales; family Actinomycetaceae; genus Winkia. The sequence goes on along the minus strand of JAUMZK010000001.1, from coordinate 72,553 downwards.
CACGTTGTTGCGGTTCTTGTCCAGTTCGATAATCTTGGCTTCGAGTTCCCGACCAACGTAAGGTTGCAGGTCGCGTACCCGACGCATTTCCACCAAGGACGCCGGTAGGAAGCCGCGCAGACCGATGTCTACGATTAAGCCACCCTTGACCACTTCGATGACGGTACCGGTAACGACACCGCCTTCTTCCTTGACTTTTTCGATAGATCCCCATGCGCGTTCGTATTGCGCACGCTTCTTCGAGAGCAGTAGTCGCCCCTCTTTGTCTTCTTTTTGAAGAACTAGGGCTTCGATTTGATCCCCCACAGCCACAACGTCATCAGGGTCAACGTCATGCTTGATGGAAAGTTCGCGCGAAAGAATTACGCCTTCGGTCTTGTAACCGATGTCGAGAAGAACCTCGTCACGGTCGACTTTAACAACGGTGCCTTCAACAATGTCGCCATCATTGAAGTACTTAATGGTCTCGTCGATTGCGGCGAGAAGGTCTGCTTCAGACCCGATGTCGTTTACCGCGACCTGTTCGATCTGCGGCGAGTTGGGGGTAGTCATATGGTGATTGACTCCGAATTGGATAGATAGATTATGGACAGGACAATGTATGCCCGTTGGGCACACTCGACAACAATATCAGGTAGTCGCCAACTTGCAAAAATTTTCACAATTTTAGTGGGCGGCCATCCGCCAATTTTTCCCCACTCCCACCGACACGTCCAAAGGTACCGACAATTCCAAGGGTTTTGCCATCGCCCGGCGCACGAGCGCAGTCAACTGTTCACATTCTGCTGCGGTGGTTTCAAAAACTAATTCGTCGTGAACCTGCAACAACATACGCGATGTCATCTGCATGCTCTTCAATTCTTTGTCAACTGCCAGCATTGCCAACTTAATTACGTCTGCGGCGCTGCCTTGAATGGGGGCGTTGAGGGCGGCACGTTCCGCCATCTCTCGGCGTTGCCTATTTTCTGAGTTCAAGTCGGGCAGGTAACGGCGCCTCCCGAGAATAGTTTCCGTGTAACCATCTTTGCGGGCTTGTTTTACCAGTGAGTCTAAGTATTTTTGTATCCCCCCGAAGCGGTCGAAATACTGCTCACGCAGCTTTGCCGCGTCTTTTACCGATATTTTCAACTGTTTCGACAACCCGTATTCGGACAATCCGTACGCCAGACCGTAACTGGTGGCCTTTATTTTGCTGCGCAAATCGTTAGTGACGTCCTCGGGATCTACCTCAAATACCATCGCAGCCATGGTTTTATGTAAGTCTTCGCCCTCACCAAAAGCGGTAATAATCTCTTTATCACCAGACATGTGTGCCATCAGACGCATTTCAATTTGTGAATAGTCTGCAGTGAGAATCAGATCGTAGCCATCACCGCCGACAAAAGCCCCCCGAATAGCCCGCCCGAGGTCGGTGCGTGCGGGGACGTTTTGCAGATTCGGTTCAGTTGATGACAATCTGCCGGTGGCCGCCACAGTTTGCTGGAAAGTAGTGTGGATGCGTCCGTCGGCGCGCACGGCTTTTTGCAAACCTATGACAGTTTGCAACAGTTTAATGCGGTCCCGGTGCGCCAACAGGGCTTCCAAGAAAGGGTGCTCGGTTTTTGCAAATAGTTCCGCGAGGGCGGCGGCGTTCGTGGTGTACCCAGTCTTGGTTTTGCGTGTGGGCGGCATTTTCAGTTCTTCGAACAGCACAGTCTGTAACTGTTTGGGACTGGACAGGTTTACGCTGTGACCAATAGCCGCGTAAGCCGATTCTTCCAGCGTTTTGACGTCTTTTTGGAGGGCACGGGCTTGAGTTTGCAGTTCGTCACGGTCCATGGCAATGCCCGTGTTTTCCAGTTCGGTTAAAACTTTTTGCACGCGCGTTTCTAAGTCCACCAAGGGCACGGCTGCTTTGTTTTCCAATTCCGTCCACAGCGGTTCCGCTAGATCGGCTATGGCTTGCGCCTGTTCGCATAGATGCGTGGGAACATCTTGTAGCATATCCAACATGCCAGTTTCTTCGGGTTCACTAAGAGTGCGCCCCAAGTATTGTGCTGCCAGTGTAGGAGTGTCGTAACTGCGCTGGTCTGCGTTACACAGATAGGCCGCCAACTGGACGTCTTTGACGGGCAGACGTGTCACTCCCAGAGCGTGAGCTGCCCCCTTGACGTCGTTCGCATACATTTTTCCGCCACTTTTTGCCAAAAAACTGGTGAGCGCGTCCCACGCTGCAGTATTTCCCACATGCCAAACCAGGGCGCTATTATTTTGCGCTAATACCACCCGGTCGACGCTGCCAAGTGGACGAGTATCGCCCTCGACCACCAAACCAACAGGAATATTAGGATCCAGGTTCGCGAGCCAGCCTTGCACATCCACGTTTTCTGCAAATTCCCCCTTCACTGTGGGATTTTTCACCACAACTACCGGTTTCTCCGCCATGGCATCCAGCAAGCGTGTGCGCAAACGACTAATTTCCAACGCATCAAAGAGGTGGTTAAGTTCCGTCGCGTTGGCGCATCCTGCCCCCAAAGAATCTACAGGTGGTAGTGGCAGGTCGGTCACCAGGGCGTTTAGTTTCCGGTTTAGCTTCACGGTTTCGATGCTCTCGCGCAGCGCCGCCCCCCGTTTGCCACCAATCTGGTCAGCATTGCGCAACAGATTGTCCAAACCATCGTATTTGTTTAACCATTGTGCGGCTGTTTTGTCCCCTACTCCGGGAACGCCCGGCAAATTGTCTGCTTTTTCTCCTACGAGGGCGGCAACTTCCGGGTATCTTGCAGGACTTACGCCAGTGCGCGCTAGCACTGTTTCCGGAGTCATGCGCCGCATGTCTGCAGTGGATTTTCCTGGGTAGAGGACGGTTACGTGCTCGTTTACCAGTTGGAACGTGTCGCGGTCCCCGGAAGAAATAATAACCTCGTAACCTGCTACTTCCCCGGCACGCGCAAATGACGCCACAATGTCGTCTGCTTCATAATCTTCCTTTTCGAACCATTTTATTCTGAGGGCGTCCAACGCTTCTTTTATCAGGGGAACCTGATCTTTGAATTCTTCAGGAGTTTCTTTCCGACCGCCCTTGTAATCGGCGTATTCGCGGGTTCGGAAGGAATAGCGAGACACATCAAAGGCGACAGCAATGGCGGTCGGGGCTTCGTCCTCGACCATTCGAGCCAGCATGGAAAGGAAACCAAAAATGGCGTTAGTGTGCTGTCCCGTAGCAGTTTTAAAGTTGTCTGGGGGCAAGGCATAGAAGGCACGGAAAGCCAAAGAATGTCCGTCAATCAAAAGTAGGCGTTTGTTGCTCACGTATGAAAGCCTATAAAACATGAGCAATTTAGACGAGAGGTCCTGGTCAGGGACACTCATGGAACGCATGAATATGCGAGTTGTGGAGAACACTAAAGAAGTCACGGTAATGGAAATGCCCGTGGCAGGCAACACGCAGCCTTTGGGGTTGCTGCATGGGGGTGCTTCGGCGGCGTTAGCAGAAGCAGTAGCTTCGGTGGCGGCGGTAAATCATGTTCCACCAGGCTGCGTTTCGGTGGGCACAGAGCTGAGCATTTCCCATATTGCCTCGGTTAAAGAGGGGATGGTGCGTGCCAGTGCTCGCCTCGTGGGGGCAACCAGGTCGCAGGGCGTTTTTTTGATTTCTTTCGAGGACGACCGCGGCAGGCACTTCGCTACGGCGCGAATGACAGCGCGTTTCGTTGCTCCCCGTAAACCGTAGTAGGTTTTTGCGCGGCTGTAGCGGCGCATTTCATGTGGGTATCAAATAGTGCTGACGTTTCTGCCCGAAGTAACGGTTGACCGCAGGATATGGTGATAACGACCATTCAGCGTCCTTGTGATTTCACCTACAATACATAAGCGATGAAATATAGCTCCCCAAAACGATTTTAATTTTCGTGATTTGGGGAGCTCTTCAAACCTGACTTATTCGCCTACCTGCTCTATAACAGCATCAGCCACTTCACGCATCGACAGCCTTCTGTCCATTGAAGTCTTTTGGATCCACCGGAATGCCTCTGGTTCAGTCATGCCCATGCGTTCCATCAGTAAGCCTTTGGCGCGTTCCACCGCTTTGCGCGTGTTGAAGCGTTCAGAAAGGTCCGCAATTTCTTCCTCTAAAGACACCATTTCTGCATGCCGAGAAAATGCGATTTCTACCGCAGGAAGCAGCTCAGCGGGAGTGAAAGGTTTCACAACATAAGCCATTGCGCCGGCATCGCGCGCCCTTTCTACTAACTCCGTTTGGCTAAAAGCTGTGAGCATCACGACTGCACACTTGATTTCGTCGAGGATTTTTTCGGCCGCGCTAATGCCGTCCATTTTTGGCATTTTTACGTCCATCACTACCAGGTCAGGTTCAAGTTCGAGGGCCTGTGTGACGGCGTCTTCGCCATTGGTGGCTTCGCCAATAACGTCATAGCCGGCCTCGGTTAGCGTTTCTGCAATGTCCAGACGAATGAGTGGCTCGTCTTCTACTACGAGTACGCGTCGCTGGGATGTAGCCGTAGTTTTCAAGTTGGATTTATTTTGATTCACGGTTATAGTTTAGTATGAATTCGTTGCAGCAAGACAGCGATGTTGCCCTGGTGGCCCAACTGGCAGAGGCGGTCGACTCAAAATCGGCATGTTGTGGGTTCGACTCCCACCCAGGGTACTTTTTGGGTAAATGATACGGTTTTGCCGGTTAAACCCACATCATTTTGCATTTTATTGCCGTAAACTGTCGCAAGCTTGTGTATTTCCCACCAAACACCCCCAGTTTTATACGACACCCAGAATACTTATTCATTATTTTTGTGGTCTGGCTGTATTTACCAGCCGTGCAAAAAATGCTTACCCCGAAAAACCTGGCTACCCACCCCTCAAGACCAGTCAAAACCCTTGCTAGATGACGCGAAAACAAGATCAGACCAAAGCTTTACAAAACCGAAACCAACACCACCTACCACAAAAAATGTGACATAAAATACTGGTTGGGAGGCTCATGGTCCGCCCTACATTAAAACCAGGATCTTTTGGCAAAATCACATATTTCCAGCAAGGAAAAAGCATTATCGCCTACATTGACTCACAACCAGTAAGAACAATTAACGGACCAACATGCCAAGAATTTTTAGACCGTTTAAGCAAAGAAAAAACCCTCCTCGCAGCCAAACGAGCCCGCTCACTCATGCTAGGAGCCCTGTCCTACGCAGTACGACGAGGATACACACACTAACGGCATGAGAGAAACCAAACTAGCACGCACCAAAACCCAACTCATACGCGCACTAGCACACCAAGTCGACCAAGTACGCCAAATCATCACCAAATACTGCCACGAAAAAGCCCAAAGCAAAACCCTACTGCCCCATGGGAGAAAACATTGCTGAGGGCGACTGCGGCGAAAGCCTCCTGGGTTACGTTAGTGCCGGTCACATTAGCGACGCTAAAACCTTACAAGGTAAAAAGTTGACCTATAGGTAAGCAGGCGGACCGATAAAGTCCGTTAGCAACACCTTGACGCTGGGACCTCATATTTTCGTGAGCTGCCGTAAACTTGCATTTTTCTCACCAAAAACGGCAATCTCCCACTCACGCAGGTTCCCCTGCAACTAAGCCCCTAAGGGACTGGGGGCAAGCGAACGCAGCGTCCTCAGTTGGCTGCGATAAGTATAAAAAGCAAATATTTGGGGGGCACCGCACAGATGCCCCCCAACAAAACTGCGTATTTCTACACTTCGTCGCCAATAGTGTGCAAACGAATCGAGTTAGTTGACCCTGGCGTGCCCGGCGGCATACCCGCAACAATAGCGATCTCGTCGCCCTCGACGGCAAGCCCAGTATCACGTAACACATGATCCACCTGACGCACCATATCGTCAGTGTGGTGCACCTCTGGCGTACGGTAGGTTTGCATGCCCCATGTTACCGCTAACTGGCTGCGAGTGGACTCTAAAGGCGTAAACGCCAACATTGGAATAGGCGAACGCAACCGCGATAGCCGCCGCGCTGTATCCCCAGATTGGGTGAACGTGACCAAGAACTTGACGTCCATGAGCTCGCCAATGTCCGCAGCCGCCCTCGTAATAACCCCACCGCGCGTGTTCGGGTAGGAACCCAGTGGGGCGATGCGCTCTCCGCCGTTTTCTTCGACGTTCTCCAAAATGCGTGCCATAGTTCGCACTGCCTCAATCGGGTACGCACCAATGGAGGTTTCCCCAGAAAGCATTACGGCATCCGCACCATCCAAAATCGCATTGGCACAGTCCGATGCTTCCGCACGAGTGGGACGCGGGTTGTGAATCATAGAATCGAGCACTTGTGTAGCCACAATTACCGGCTTCGCGTTGCGCCTGGCCAGCTCAATAGCCCGCTTTTGCACCAAAGGTACGGCTTCCAAAGGCATTTCCACGCCGAGGTCACCGCGCGCCACCATAATTCCGTCGAACGCAGTAACAATATCCAACAAATTTTCAACTGCCTGCGGTTTTTCAATTTTGGCAATAACGGGAACGCGCACGCCTTCTTCTGCCATAATTTCGTGGACGTCCTGTGCATCCTTAGCGCTGCGCACAAACGACAACGCCACAATGTCCGCACCCACGCGCAGCGCCCACCGTAAGTCCTCACGGTCTTTATCTGATAAAGCTGGAACGGACACTGCCACCCCTGGCAGATTCAACCCCTTATGGTCAGATACGTAACCCGGAACTTCAACTACGGTAGTCACATCAGTTTGTGTCACTGAAGTGACCCGCACCGCCACATTACCGTCATCGATTAGCAGCCGATCCCCAGGGCGACAATCCCCCGGCAACCCCGCAAAAGTAGTACCCACCAAAGTGGCACTGCCAAGAACGTCACGCGTGGTTATAGTGAACGTGTCGCCCTTATGCAAAAGCTCCTTGCCGTTTTCAAACTTGCCCAAGCGAATTTTGGGACCTTGCAAGTCAACCAAAACGGCTACGGCACGTCCCGAAGACTTCGCTGCGGCTCGCACATTGCGAATAACTTTCTCGTGCTCACTGGCAGAACCGTGAGAGCGATTGATTCGGGCAACGTCCATGCCGGCATCTACCAGTGCCTGCACTTGTTCTGGGGACTCAGTTGCCGGACCGATAGTACAAACTATTTTTGCTCTGCGCATGTCTTTAGAATATCTCCATTCACTGCCATTTTGACGTTAAACATTCTGGCTGCTTGCTTTCATCCAGCTTGAATTGCGCTGGGAATTGTTATCGCACTCGTGGGCTTGGACGAAACTAGACTGATCGCCACGTCCTAACCACCAGTATATGAGTATTGCCAGCACCGCACCCGCTAATGTGGTCCACACATTCAAACGCAACCCCCAAATTATGTGAGCCGGATCAATACGCAAATTTTCCACCCAAATCCGCCCTAAAGCATAAACAAAAACATAAAGTGCAAACAACTGCCCGCCCTTTATAAGGTACTTTTTATCCCACCAAAGCAAGAAGCAACCTGCACAAACACACCAAACCAGCTCGTAAAGAAAAGTGGGGTGAAACAAGGTTCCTACCGGGAATTGGCTGGGAGTATGAGCCGCGTCTATCTGCAAACCCCACGGCAAAGTGGTGGGACTGCCAAACAATTCCTGGTTAAACCAGTTGCCCAAACGTCCTATAGCTTGGGCAAAAATCACACCAGGGGCGAGGGCGTCTGCAAACGGGGCCACTGTCAGACCCCGCCGACGTAGCACAATTGCACACGTCAGGGCTCCGGCAATAACGCCACCCCAAATACCCAAACCACCATTCCATATTTTCAAAGCGTCAAGTGGATGCTTTCCCGGACCAAAATACAACTGATAGTCAGTGATGACATGGTAAAGACGGGCACCCACTATCCCAACAGGAATAGCCCAAACGGCAACATCTAACACCACTTCGGGATCCCCGCCACGGGCAGCATAGCGTTTCCTCCCAACGTAGATAGCCACAAACATGCCCGTCAGTATTGCCAGCGCATACGCCCTCACCGGAATAATACCGATATGCCAAACCCCCTGCGGTGGTGATGGGATGGACACAAAAAACATGAAAACCACCAGTTCCTAAACACTATATTTCTTTTGCAATGCGTGCCCGCCGAGACCGATCCAACGCCGGGTGAGAAGCCGCTGCAACCATGTCAGCTACCGTCTGACGAGGCTCCCCAGTTGTAACCAGGGCTTCCCCGATCATAATCGCATCCGCCCCTTGACTAGCATAATCAAACACATCCCTGGCAGAACGCACTCCGCTTTCGGCAACTGCCACAACACCCTCGGGAATAACATCCACAATCTGCGCAAAATTTTCCATATTCATGTCCATAGTGGCAAGGTCACGCGCATTAATACCCACCACTTTGGCACCCGCCTCCAAAGCTCGCAACGCTTCTAGCCGCGAATGCGCCTCCACTAGTGCCGTCATCCCCAAGGAATGAGTACGTTCCACCAACGCCACCAACGCATTTTGGGGCAAAGCCTTCACTATTAAGGTCACCATGTCTGCCCCATAAGCACGTGCCTCATGCACCTGATATGGGTGAACAATAAAATCTTTGCGCATCAAAGGAATATCGACATTGGCGCGTACCTGACGGAAATCCTCCAACGATCCCTTATAAAAATGGTGTTCAGTGACGCACGAAATAACGCTTGCTCCCCCAGCTTCGTATTGTCCCGCTAATTCTGCCGGATCTGGAATAGGCGCTAAATCGCCTTTTTCTGGGCAGGCTCGCTTCAATTCCGCAATAATCGATACCGCTGCGGATCCTTTCAAAGCCGCAATTACGTTGCGGGCTTCGCCTTGATGGCACGCTACTTGTTTGAGCTGTTCCATAGAGACGCATTTTTCGCGATCATGCATATCCGCCAGTGCTTTGGCGACTATTGTCTGCAGCATGTTCATCGCATCTCCTTCTGCCTTACCTATATTAGACGCGAAAGAGGTAACGATCACAAAATCGTCTGTATATTACCTGAATATGCTCAGTTCGGAACCGCTAATAAATCAGCAACTACCACCAAATCGTCTGCGCCGCGCGCTTCATCCGCCGGAATTACCATTAACAGGCGCGAACCTAAGTGTTGGTCGGTCACTAAAGTACGTACCCCTGGGAAGGTTTTTTCGAGGTCGATCAGTTGTGGACCGTCTTTTTTCCACGTGTAGGCAATCTTTGTTTTGTCCTTCCACCGCCATATTCCGTATTGGACCACGACTTTTCGTTCGTTATTAATTTGTGCCCCTTTTCCCTGAATCATCACGCCCACATAAGGGCTGTGCGGAACTTGTCCGGTAATAGCGGCAAGTTCTGGCAATTCGTCTACGGTGTCGACTTTGACAGGAGCGTCACTGGGTTGTTCGATTAGTCCGTGTACTGCGGTGGGCAGTATGTCGAGGACGTCCACTTCCATTTTTGGTGTGTTTTCTTTTGATACTGGGCGTGCCAGCACCAGGCGGGTCCCCTCGCGACGTCCGACTATGGCGGCGGACATTTCTTTGCTCAGGTCTTCGTTGGAAGCACGTGACAAGACGATCTGCGGTTTGCCCTCGGGACTTTCGTTTTTTCCGGTATCACCATCAAAAACCGTGAGTTTTAACAGGACCGGGTCTCCTACTGCCACCAGGCGTCCACTGCCGGGTATTCCCTGCCACACTACGGGTTTTTTGATTTCCAGAGGGGCGGCGAATTCGACGATGGGTAATGCCCCCAGGTTGCCTGATACCAAGATTTTCCCGGGTTCTGTTTGGGGTCCTTTCGGACCGAAGCTAAAGATGGTTCCCAGTATGAGTACAGATATTACCACTCCGACGAATACTGGCCAGTAGCGCAGTATTTTTTTGTGCCACGGCAGTTGGGCTTTGCGACGCCCCTGCCGGCGAATTTGCCGGGGTGGTAGTTCGTTCATTTGGTCTCCATTTTTTCAATGAGCTCACTGACCCTAGGGTCAGTGTTGGCAAATGGGTCGTCTATAACTATGGTCTCCTGGGTTTGCAAGCGCAAGTGGCTCCAGTCTGCCATCAGGTCCAGGCGATTTGCCTGGGCACTGGCAATAGCTGCGCCGCGCACGTTAGCTCGGGTGGTAGAAGGCGCTTTTTCCTTGGCTTTTTGCGTTGCAGCGGCATTGACAATGGGACGCAGCAGACCGCGTTCGTGCATTTTTGGTCCGAGATCGCAAATATCGTGATATGCCAAATCTAAGCGCCGTATTTGTGCGCTGCCTAGTTCCCATCCGTGCTTTTGACGGGCGCGCCGCAAGATACGGTATTTTGCCGCCCAGTCGACCTCGGCAGCTATTTTATCCAAGTCGCCGCAGGCAATAGCCTCTAGTACTTTTGCCCAGGTGGTCGCCACTTCGCCCAGATAATTCGGGTCTATGCGGTCTAAAAATTCTTTTTGTATTTCGAGGGCGGTGAGGAACCTTCCGTTTGCCAGTTCCACTTTGGTTTGCACGCTCAGGTCGTGGTTGATTACGCGTATGGCATGCAAGGGGCGCAGCAGCTGGAGGTCGTCAAAGGAAACGCCGCGCTCCAAAGCGTCTAAAACTAACAGTGCAGTGCCCACCTTCAGCCACGTGCTGACCTGGGCGACGTTGGAATCTCCAGCAATAACGTGCAAACGCCGGTACAAGTCCGAATTTGCCAATGGTTCGTCACGCGTATTAATTATGGGACGCGAACGCGTGGTGCCCGACGAAATGCCCTCCCACATAGTGTCGGAACGTTGAGAAAAACAGTAGCGGGCGCCCTCGGGAGTATTTTCAATATACCCAGCCCCACAAATAATTTGGCGCGTCACAAAAAAAGATAAAGTATTCTCAATTTTTTCTATAAAACCAGGGCGCCGCCGCACTAAATAGTTTTCGTGGCATCCGTAGGAATTTCCTACTGAATCGATATTATTTTTAAATAAATGAATACGACAATCACTGCCTTCTTCGCGCAGCTTTGCGTTCGCTACCTGCAGCATATCCCGGTAAAACGCCACCCCCGCTTCATCATTAGCCACTAAATCTACCAAGTCATCGCATTCAGCAGTAGCATATTCGGGATGCGCGCCCACGTCCAAATACAGTCTGCCTCCGTTGGGCAAAAACTTATTCATCACTCCACCCGGCTGCACCCCCCGGAACAGGCGCCGCACCGCCGCATCGGCATCTAAAGCTGCCGCGCCCGCGCAAGTAACCCCAAATTCGGTTTCCAAACCGAAAATTCGACGCCTCACTGACCGCCCTTTTGCACAAAACCTTGCACGAACGATTCGGCATTAGTGGACAGTACCTCGTCGATTTCGTCCAGTAAGTCGTCAATACCTTCTACTTGCGCACTTGCGCTTTCAAAAATCTGCCCACCTTCTTCTGCTTTCCCCGGATCTCCCTGGGTGAACTGTTGCATTTTTCCTCCTAAAGAGCACTAATGAAAGCCTCTAAATCCATATTAGGTTCATCTGCTACCATTTCGGGAACCTCGCCGACCTCCGGCAGATAGTAGCGGCGCAATTCCCCGCCTTGCGCCACCACAAGAGACGTCCAAGAAGCCGCTTTCACCTGGTTAAAGCGGGTTGCCAGCCCCCGAAAAAGCGCCCGCGTATCCGCCGGCGGAAAGTCCAGGGCAGCGGCGGCTTCGTCCTCGGAAAATAATTGGTCCACGTGCCCAGAAAGTTTTACAAATAGGGGACTTTGCAACTTCGACCACTGCAAATCCATCGCCGCCAACACTGGATCGTCCCAAGTAGTATTTTTGCGTTGGCGCATTGCTTCAAACAGGCGATATTTTGCCACCCATTCCACTCTCCTAGCCGCCAGGTCCCTATCAGTTTGTAAGCTTTGCAACACTTGCACCCACAGGTCATGGACGCGGGCGTGAGCGCCCACTAACAGACCGCGCTGCGTCAGTGCGTCCCCAATAATTTCCGCAAACAGCAACTGGTGCTCGGCGGCACTAACGTTCATGCCGCTGCGCGTCGAAATAGTGACATTAAAATGGGGGTCGTGGGAAACCGCAGACACATACGCCACCGGATCGCCATCAATTTCGAGGGCGGTGGCTTCCATCCCGCCTCCCCCGCTTTCTAAATATTCCAACAGTAATGCGGTGGTTCCCATACGCAAATAAGTGGAATAATCCAACATATTTGCATCCCCACATATTATGTGCAGGCGCCGCCATTTCTGGGGGTTCGCATGAGGTTCGTCGCGAGTATTTACTAACGGACGGTTAAAGGTCGTTTCCAGCCCAATGTCGTTTTCAATGTAGTCCGCGCGTTGGGAAATTTGAAATCCTGCACGGCTGCTGGCTTGCCCTATACCTACCCGTCCCGCACCGCAAACAACAGGTCTCGTAACCAGGAACGGAACCATGAGAGCAGTCAAATCCGTAAACGGCAGGTCTCTGCGCACCAAATAGTTTTCGTGCGCACCATAGCTCGCACCTTTGCCATCAACATTGTTTTTGAATAATGCCAGCTTCTGTCCACATTCTGTAGCAACCTTTAGGACACGCCGCCCTAATACTTCCCCAGCCTTGTCTTGTAGCACAGCCTGGAGAACACTAGCGGTTTCTGGACTAGAGTATTCTGGGTGTGCGTGATCCACATAAAACCGCGCTCCATTTGGCAAAACGGTTGCTGGAACGCTGATGGGCAACGCGGCAATATTTTCACCAGAGGGAGCCATTTGGTGGGGATTATCCGTCAATTGCGACGGGTGGACGCTGCCGCGTTCAAACCGAATTCCCCGCAGATCATTCAGTGGATCCTCGCTGACGTAATCCCAACGGACAGGCTCCGGACGCAGGCTCGCCGCATATTTTTGCACTAACTGTGCAGAAAGCGCAATGGGATTCGCACCTGGATTGGATTCGTCGATAATTCCATATTCAGTTTCGGTACCAAAAATCCGCATTTTCCCTCGATTCTGCGATTAACGCTGCGCCGCTTAACTTTCTGGAATTATTTTTTCTATGGCTTGCCCGCCCGCCCATTCGTCGGTACCAGCCGCCACCGCCAAATCCCGTGACGTGCTCACCAGTTTTTGCAGTGCCCGCCGCAGGTGCGCGGCAGATAGTTCTAGGGGGTAACCGCGAAGGTGATCTTTTAGTGCTAGTCGTTTGGCGTCCTCGACAATTCCCGCGAGCATCGCCCCCGAAATAATATCCGCCAAATACACTTCTTTTGGAGAACCGGCAATAACCGCAGTAAACAGACGCATGGGGGCACTGCGTTCAAATACGAGGGCAATGGTTTGGTCCACTATGTCGCCAACGTTTTCGCGCAACGGCACGTCCTTTAGGTGCAGCCGCAATATTTCTGCAGCCCCAGCAGGACTCGGGTGACCAATACGGATACGCACGTCCAGGCGCCCAGGACGCAGCACTGCTGGGTCTATCATGTCTTCACGGTTAGAGGCCCCAATAACCATCACGTTCCCAGTAGATTCTATGCCGTCCATTTCTGCTAAAAACTGCGGCACTATCATGGTTTCCACGTCCGAGGATATGCCAGAACCGCGCTTGCGAAACAGCGCTTCCATTTCGTCAAAAAACAAAACTACAGGGGCACCGGTTGCGGACAGTTCGCGGGCACGTTCAAACAGCGCCCGAATTTGCCGTTCGGTTTCACCAACGAATTTGGACAATAATTCTGGACCTTTTACCGACAGAAAATAAGCTGGGGTTTTGCCACTGCCGAGAGCATTTGCAACCGCTTTGGCAATCAGAGTTTTGCCGTTTCCGGGCGGTCCATACAACAAAACGCCTTTGGGGGCCGAAAGCCCAAGAGCCACATGCAATTGCGGGTGCAAAAACGGCAGTTCTATAGCCTCGCGAATTTGCTCAATTTGGGTGTCCAGACCGCCAATATCCGCATAAGTTGTTTGCGGAACCTGGGGTGTGAGCAGCTGCTCAACGTCCTCGCGCACAATCTTTTCAAAGCAAATCCCGCTGGCTAAGTCCGCCATTACGGTGTCCCCTGGTGCTACTCCCCCGTGGCGTAAACTGCCTGCCAGAGTGAGGACGCGTTCGCTGGAGGACGCCGCCACCAACACGCGGTTTGTCCCGATTACCTCTTTAACCACGCATATTTCTCCGCCGCGCACCCGTCCCAGTTTTTCGGCAGCCACCATGTTTTCACTAAGGCGCACCTGGTCACCAGTGCTCAGAGTTGCCACGTCCAGATTTGGACCAACCGCCACACGCATGCGCCGACTGCCCAAAGCGACCTCGATTTCGGTAGGATAAGCAGCAATAAAAATAGCTATTTGCGAGGGCGGCAAACTAATTTTCTCTACCGCACTTTGCATGACCGTTAAATGTTCCCGTGCGACCGCTAATGCTTGCCCAAGACGCCGGTTCTTTTCTTTAAGTAGTGCGTTTTCTTGAGCTAGGTCTGCCATTAATACTCCTTCAGATGACCGTTTTTGCGGGCATGATCTTTTTTGGTCTGGAGGTCACGCGTAATTTTCCGAACCTTGCGGGCGTTGGCGCTGCGTAACCCTACTTTGTTTTCTTCCCAGTCGGTTACTTCGTCCCATTGCCCCCCCTTATTTTGGGCAGCCGGGGCCGGACGCAAACCTTTGCGTGGTGGTACTTCCCCTTTTGCTAAAGCTCTGGCACTAACTAAAAACCCTGTGTGCCCCACCATTGAATGCATAGGACGCACAGCTAACCCTTCAACATGCCAGTCGCGCACCAACGTTTCCCAACTGTGTACCGCAACCCATTTGTTGTGAGCATTGAAAGCCTCAATAGTGCGCGACATTTGCGTAACCGTGGCCACGTATACGCACAATACCCCGCCAGGTCGTAGCGCGTAGTGGGCGGCATCCAAACATTCCCATGGGGCTAGCATGTCGAGGACGATGCGATCTATGGACCTTTCGTCCTCGAGATAAGCCACCTCCTGAAAATCGCCAATGCTAAGCTTCCAGGCAGGATGGCGTTGTCCGAACCAAAGGTCTACGTTAGCGGCGGCGACCTCGCGAAAATCTTCTCGGCGTTCGATGGAATGCAAATACCCGCTTTCGCCCACGGCTTGCAATAAAGACAAAGTCATACCCCCAGAACCGACACCAGCTTCCAGGACCCTGGCACCAGGAAAAATGTCCGCCATTTGGATAATTTGGGCGGCGTCCTTGGGGTAAATTATGGTGGCACCGCGCGGCATTGACATCACGTAATCACAAAGCAACGGGCGCAACGCCAAAAACTCTGTACCTTCCCGCGATACCACAACTGTGCCTTCGGGCTTACCGATGAGTTCACGGTGTGCAAAAGCCCCCCGAGACGAATTAAAAAAACCCTTTTCCTCCAGGGTAATCGTGTGCAACCTTCCTTTCGGGTCGGTCAATTGAACCCGATCCCCCACTGAAAACAAACCTGTGGGACGCTTAGTGTGAAATTGTTGCATGTGCCCAGTTTAGCGAAATAACCTTAGCGCCCATATTGGAAGTGAACTAGTTCCCACTCGCCAGAAAGATTTGTGGCTATCAGATCACGCGGCAGGTTGCGGTAGGTTATAACCATGGATTACCGCAAAATTGGTTCTTCGGGACTGAGAGTTTCAACCATTGGTTTGGGCACCCTAACTTGGGGGCGTGACACGGACGAGGTCGATGCCGCCGCGTGTTATGAAGCATACCGACAGGCCGGCGGTAATTTTATCGATACTTCCCCCACTTATGGTGATGGGCGGGCAGAGACGGTACTGGCACCCCTAATAGCCGAGGACGATGCGATAATCGCCACCAAAGTTGGGGTATGGCAAGGACGACGGGATTGTTCGCGTAGGGCAATTTTGGCATCTCACGAACGCTCGCGCGCCAATTTGAGGCGAAAGCGCATTGACCTGACACTGGTTAGCTCCTGGGATGACGACGTACCTATTTCCGAAACCTTAGGTGCATTGCATTATTTAGTCGAGGGCGGTTTCACCGACTACGTGGGCTGGTGCAACTTGCCTGCATGGCAGTTAGCGCACGTGAAAACCTTAGCTAACGCAATGGACCTACCACTCATCGCCCTCGAAACGGAATATTCGCTACTAAACCGCAGTATTGAACGCGAAGGACAAAACGCGTGCGCCCACCTGGGGGTGGGAATTCTGGGGTGGGCACCACTAGGGCGGGGCGTCCTCACCGGAAAATACCGCCACGCTACCCCACCAGATTCGCGCGGGGCGTCCGTCCATTTGGCCGGATATGTAAGCCCCTACTTGGAACGCAAATATGCGGGCACGGTAGAAGCTGTGCAAGCCGCAGCCGACGGACTAGAAAGATTCGCCGGGGAAGTCGCTCTCGCCTGGGTGCGCGACCGCGCCGAAGTTGCCACAGTAATTACCGGCGCGCGCACCAGCGCCCAGTTAAAACAAGTACTTGCCGCAGATAGCTTGACCATTCCGCGGCAAGTAGCAGGCGCCCTAGACGACGTCTCGAACCACCTAATTTAAGTCAATGCTGTCAAAAGCGTCCTCGTTTAAAATGAGGTCGGCTTCTTCTTCGTCGTCTAAATCTTCGGCGTCTTCGTCCTCGTCATAATCGTCGTCTTCCATGAGGATGTCGAATGGCAATTCAGCACCCAGGTGAGTAAACAAAGCGTTGTCGTATTGGAAAAATGCGTCTTCCAAATGGGATTCGGCTTCCAAAACGGCTTCGGAATCGGGTTCATTGTCGCGCGCTACCGCATAGTGGGCGCGGAAAGCATCCAATAAAATTTCAAGTTCGCGGCTGGCATCTGACATTTTTCCCCCTACGGTAGACGCAACTGGTTTCTGATGAGGGAGACCATCAAGTCAGTGCCTTTAATTTCGGCAGTTTCCCGTGGTCCCACAATCTTGGTTTCACCATTTTGGTCAACCAGTTGGGACGCCCCACTGTCTGGACCAAGAGGTAAAATAACCCATTCTTTGCCTGGCAAATACGAAGTTGCCATGGGTTCACCGGTCATTAAGTTACGGATGTTCGCAATTACCACACGGGCGTGCGCACGGGCAGCATCTGCGCGCTTGGATTCAGGCACATCAGTTATGTCCCCCACGGCGAACACGCGTTCGGTACCTTCGACCTGCAAGTACTTATTTACCTTAATGCGCCCATTAGGGTGCAAAACATCGCCGTATGCGGCATTCAAATACCCCGAAGCTGTGCGGGATCCGTGGCACAAGAACCAAATATCGGCCTCGATGTTTACGCCTGCAGCAGTACTGACTTGGAAGGGACTAAGGACGCCCACATCCACCGGCGGTGAATAAGCCAGAGGCGAACCGAGAACCAGGTGCACACCGCGTTCTTGCAGCTGCTGGCTGATAGATTCACGCAATTGTGGCAAGTACCCTTCGGTGCCTAAAATGGTGTCAGCTTTATCCACCATAGTTATTTCCAGGTGCGGGAAAGCGCTGGTTAGTTCCCCAGCGAATTCCACCCCCACAGTGCCAGCCCCCACCAGCAGCACGCGGCGGGCATCAGCTAAAGAATTTTGCGTCTGTTCCAAGCGCAACTTGGCGACGTACGCCTGTGACACCATATGTTTAGCCGGATACGGATAGGTTGTGCCCGTGGCTAAAACCAAGTAATCACCAGTAATTGGTTCGTGCCCAGTTACGTGAACTGTGGTTCCTTCGACGCGCATGGCCGTTCCGTGAACTACTTTGCCACGCTGCAGCAAGCGGGAATATGGCATAAAAATGGCGTCACGCCAAACCGGGTCAACGGCTGCACGCAGGGCTGCGGCATGGTGTACGAAACGGTCCTTTTGCTCAATCAAAACTACGTCCGCAAAGTCATCTAACCCGCCTGCTACGGTAATACCACCGTAGCCGCCGCCAACAACCACGACCTTTGCCATATTTTTCCTCCGTTTTTCGCTTCGCGTCCAATTCTATCTAAGAGAACTAGTTTTGCTCAGTGGATTTTAGTCCTGAAATCGGAACGGACAACCCTTTTTCGATGTTGGGCGGAAAGAAACCCGGACCCTTCAGTACCTTACCGTCCTCACGGTAAATGGGCTTGCCGTCCTCACCCAGCTTCGACAAGTTCGAGATCTGTACTTCTTGCAGTACCGCAGGCAGGTTAATACCACATTCTAGCGCCATGCCGTAAGTAACATATACGAGGTCGGCCAGTGCGTCTGCAGTTTCCACCAGGTCGCGTTCGCCCTCATCAGCACAGGGCAACTGCGAGATAGCTTGAGATAAAATGTTTTCCGCTGCTTTCCCGTACACAGAACGGACCAGCTCGGTAGCTTCTTCCAATATCAAACTAAGGCGCATAGCTACGCGTTTTTCGGGAATACGCGGTCCATCGGTCAGTACTGGCAATCCGTAAACTTCGTGAAATTGTTTCACCAGTGCCTCCCCGTCACGGGGATTCATGATCCCTACGCGCGGATAGGCTAAACCACGGAAAACTAGTAAGGGGGGCATCGCCTCATCGAGGTCGGTGGCAGTACCCCAAAAGTCCAGTCCCAACGCTTGTGCAACCTTTTGCGACGCCTCATTACCGACATATGTTTTCCAAATAATTTCGCTAGTCTTTTCAACGCAACTGGCCACAAAATGAAAAACTTCTCTGCTTAGACCACGGCCGCGATTTTTGGGAGCTACCCAAAGGCCAACTTCATAAGCATTTTCCCGATCCGCAACCTTACGCAATTCGAAGGCGCCCCAAACTTTACCCGCAAAATCCGGGCGGATCACCCACGAATAACCACCATCAGCCCACACGCCAGGAACATATTCATCCACCCAATTTTTAGCTTGTTCCCAAGAATAGGGATGGGGAACTCGGGTCCACTTCATGATCTCGGAATCATTGCAGGCGTCGACAATTTGTGCGAAATCATTTTCATGGGGTTGGTCCAGAACAAATCCGTCGCCGCGTAACCGTTTTTCCATGTTCGCCTCCATCGGATCGGGTATACAAAAAATCCCCGGATAGACCGGGGATTTGTGCGCGGAGGGGGACTTGAACCCCCACGACCGTTAAATGGTCACTAGCACCTCAAGCTAGCGCGTCTGCCTATTCCGCCACCCGCGCAACAGGCACAAATCTAACACACAATCAAAGGTACGCGCCAATTCATGTGCATGTGTTTTATCCGAAATGGCGGGCTGGCAGTGAGCTACTTCCAGGTACACTTTGCAACCTATCTGCACGAATCAAAATGCTTTGTCCCACAGCTTCTACTTTCCCACGCACCACCACAACCTTAGTTATGTTCGCAATCACTTTATATTGCTGTCAGACGCCGCCGAACAGAGCTGTTCGCGGGTCGCTTTCGTCCTCTAAAAACCAAAAGTAAACCCCCTTAGGTTAGTGTGACACCAGTATGCTCACCCGCCCCCGCCTAAACCGAACACTCGCTCAAAAACGTATACTTTTACGAAACTTGCTTCCACCGGGAGGTCCAACTACCGTCTTCAGGGCTGATCGTGTCAGAATCGGATCGTGTTACACGTTATTTTCTTTGAGCCACGCATTCCCGGAAATACGGGGGCAGCTATTCGCCTGTCTGCATGTACTGGATCTATGTTGCATTTGGTGGAGCCGCTTTGTTTTGACATGGACGATGCAAAATTGCGCCGGGCTGGTTTGGATTATCACGATTTGGCGCACGTGCAGGTTCACCCCAATTTCGAGGATGCCTTGGCTGCAGTTCCGGGAAACGTGTACGCGTTTACGGGTCATACCACGAAAATGTACACGGATGTGGATTATGCCGAGGGCGATGGGTTGTTATTTGGTCCAGAACCTACCGGTTTGCCTCAGTGGGCTATGGAACATGAGCGCGTAACGGCAAAAGTGCGCATTCACATGCTGGCGGGGGTGCGGTCTTTGAATTTGGCTAATTCGGCTTCGATTGGTCTTTATGAGGCGTGGCGACAGTTAGGTTTTCCTGGCGGAGTATAGTTTAGCGTCCTACCAAGCGGCGCGGGTCAGACCAGGCCAACCACAGTATTGCCACGATAGGAATTATGGCGGGGGCATAATAGTAGGCACGTCCGGCATGGTCGAGGACGTCACTAAAGGGGGAATTTACCAGGTCGGATACTCCAAATACGACAAAGAGTCCTACCAGTAAGCTGACGTATGCCACCCAGGCGGCGCGCCGCATTTTCGTTCCGTTATGGATGGTTCCTACCATTCCCACCAACAGGGCGAGGGCGGTGAGCAAGCCAGAGAGTTTGACTAGCCATAATTGGGTGAGGAAAAATTCGCGTACTGTTTCACCGGCAATCCACAAAGATACTGCCGAAATAAGGAAAATTAACAGGCGCGCCCACCCCAGTGAGCGAGTCCTCGGATCTAAACGGTTTACATTCGTTCCCATCACCCCTCCTCTTTCCCAATTTTGTCTTGACTTGCGAAAAGTTCCAAACTCAGCGTCCTCGTAATAGTGTTGCGCATACCATAGCGTGAGGCGCTGCAATGCTGTTTGTAACCCCTCCTCCGCTCAAGTCATTTATCAATTGCGAAAACCAATAAACAACTTCACCACAAATGGTTTAAAAGTAGACAAAATCTTTCCCAAAACTGTGGTCATTCGCGCGTTGGATGCAGCATTATTGCCAAAACAGGGACGACTATGCCACACCCACGCTTATTTCATGGGACAATAGACTCGGAATCGTCCGATTTTTTCAGCTAAGGAGTTATGGACGTGAGCGAATCCGAGTACGACATCGTCATCCTCGGTGCAGGAAGTGCTGGTTACGCCGCAGCGTTGCGCGGGGCACAACTAGGCATGAAAATTGCACTAATCGAGGCCGACAAAGTAGGCGGCACCTGCCTTCACCGGGGTTGTATCCCCACCAAAGCCCTCCTGCACGCCGCCGAAACTGCTGACGCAGTCCGTGAAAGCGCAAAAGTGGGTATTACTGCCACTTACCAGGGCATCGACATGGAAGCGCTCCGCAAATACCGTACCGGCACCGTGGACCGCCTCCACAAAGGTCTGCAACACTTGATTAAAAGCCGGAAAATCGACCTCGTAAAAGGCTGGGGCAAACTAGTTAGCCAAAACACTGTCGAAGTAGACGGAAAAAAGTACGTTGGCAAAAACATTATCCTCGCCTCCGGGTCCTACTCTAAAACTTTGGGTTTGAACATTAGTGAACGCGTCATCACTTCTGACCAAGCTCTGGAACTAAATTGGGTGCCCAAGTCCGCGATCGTGCTTGGTGGGGGCGTAATCGGTTGCGAATTTGCTTCCGTATGGACCTCCTTTGGTTGCGAAGTCACCATCATTGAAGGACTCCCCCACCTGGTAGCTAACGAGGACGAAGCGATTTCTAAAGGCTTAGAGCGCCAATTCCGTTCCCGCGGCATCAAATACGAACTTTCCACCATGTTTGATTCCGTCGCAGAGTCTGATTCGGGAGTAACCGTAAAAACCCAAGACGGCAAGACCTTTAGCGCCGACGTTTTGTTGGTTGCCATCGGTCGCGGTCCAGC
Source organism: Actinomycetaceae bacterium (assembly GCA_030528145.1). Taxonomy (GTDB): domain Bacteria; phylum Actinomycetota; class Actinomycetes; order Actinomycetales; family Actinomycetaceae; genus Winkia. Next base: position 51,123 of record JAUMZK010000001.1, on the reverse strand, counting down.
TACCGCTAATCTGGGCTACGAAGAAGTCGGCATTAAGATGGACCGGGGCTTCGTCCTCGTCGACGAAAACCTGCACACTGGGGTGGGCAACATCTACGCCGCCGGCGACATTGTGCCCGGTTTGCAACTGGCGCACCGCGGTTTCATGCAAGGCAAGTTCCTAGCCGAACTGATCGCCGGTGAAGACACTGCGCTCATGCCAGATGTTAATATTCCGCGCGTGACTTTCTGCGAACCCGAAATAGCTTCCGTTGGTCTTACGGAAAAGCAAGCCAAAGAAAAGTTCGGTGAGGGTGCCGTTACCACTTCCGAAATGAATTTGGCTGGCAATGGCAAATCCCAGATGCTCGGCGCCGCTGGTCTGGTCAAATTGGTCGCCCAAAAGGATGGTCCCATCGTGGGCTTCCATGCACTCGGCGCACGCCTTGGCGAGCAGATTGGCGAGGGCGAACTCATGGTCAACTGGGAAGCGTATCCTGAAGATGTTGCGAACCTAATTCACGCGCACCCCACCCAAAACGAAGCTATCGGTGAAGCCGCGATGGCGCTCGCTGGCAAGCCGCTTCACGGTTAGGAAAAGGAGACCAAAATGTCTGAATCTGTAAAGATGCCCGCCCTCGGCGAATCCGTAACTGAAGGAACCGTGTCGCGGTGGCTCAAGCAAGTTGGCGACACTGTTGCTGCTGACGAACCCTTGTTGGAAGTTGCCACTGACAAAGTGGACACCGAAGTGCCTTCGCCCATCAGCGGCGTCGTCCTCGAAATTCTGGTCGACGAAGACGAAACCGTAGATGTTGGTACCGAACTGGCACGCATTGGGGAAGCCAGCGAAGGTGGACAAAGTAACACGGAAGCGCCAAGTGGCGACGCAGCAGGCGCAGATGCCAAAGCTGACGAATCTTCTATCCCTTCCACTGCCCACAAAGACGGCAGCGAAACCGTGGTGGAATGGGCTTACCCGGATGAAAAGACCGGTTACGACGGTACTACCGGCAGCACCGGCAAAGCGGATGGTGACACCACTGATATCACCATGCCCGCCCTGGGCGAATCCGTCACCGAAGGTACTGTGTCGCGGTGGCTGAAACAAAAAGGTGACAAAGTCGAAGCCGACGAACCCATCTTGGAAGTTGCCACTGACAAAGTGGACTCCGAGGTGCCCTCCCCAGTTTCGGGTTACCTGACAGAAATTTTGGTTGACGAGGACGCCACGGTAGAAGTTGGTGCAGTACTGGCACGCATTTCTTCTAGTCCGGCAGGGGCAGGTGCGCCCCAGGCTGAAAGTGCGCCTCCGGTCCCAGCAGCGCCGCAAGCACCAGCCGCACCGGCTGCTCCCCCAGTACCAGCAATGCCTTCCGCCCCGAAAGCACCGGTCGCGCCGCCCGCGCCCGCAGCGCCGCAAGCACCGGCTGCTCCCCCGGCGCCGCAAGCACCAGCCGCACCACAGCCAATAGAAACTGGGCTTGGTTACGTCACTCCGATTGTGCGCAAGCTCGCCAAGGAAAAAGGAGTAGACCTTTCTACTGTTACCGGCAGTGGTATAGGCGGGCGAATCCGCCGCCAAGACGTCCTCGACGCGGCAAAAGCTCAAGCGGAAACCCCCGCACCGGTCGCGTCGGCACCAGCCGCGCCGCTTGCTCCGGCGCCAGGTTCGGAAGGTTTGCGTGGCACCACCCAAAAGATGACGCGGCTGCGCCAAACTATTGCAAAACGCATGATCGAGTCATTGCAAACTTCTGCCCAGCTAACAACCGTTGTTGAAGTTGACGTAACCCGCATTGCGGCATTGCGTGCCCAAGCAAAGAACGATTTCGCAAAACGCGAGGGCACTAAGCTGACCTTCTTGCCGTTCTTTGTAAAGGCAGCCACTGAAGCTCTGAAAGCCCACCCGAAAGTGAACGCGGTAATCAATGGCAACGAAGTTACTTACCATGACCACGAACATATTGGTATTGCCGTAGATACCCCCAAGGGGCTGTTCGTTCCGGTTATTAAAGATTGTGGCGATCTCACTATTGCCGGTATTGCCAAACGCATCAACGATTTGGCGGCGCGCACGCGCGACGGCAAAGTCGAAGCCGGTGAACTCAGTGGTTCCACTTTCACTATCACTAACACGGGCAGCATTGGCGCGTTGTTCGACACCCCCATTATCAACCAACCCGAGGTTGCTATTTTGGGTGTTGGCACCATAGTTCGCCGCCCCATGGTGGTGAAAGATGCGGATGGTAACGAAACCATTGCTATTCGTTCCATGGTGTACTTGGCTCTCAGCTACGATCACCGCCTCATCGATGGCGCGGATGCCGGTCGTTACTTAGGAGCAGTAAAGAAACGTCTAGAAGAGGGCGATTTCAAGGCCGAACTGGGACTGTAGCAAATTCGAAAGTAAAACGGAGGATGGGGGTTTCCCGTCCTCCGTTTTGCTGCGCTTCCTCCGCTTAGTCCCCACTGCTGACCACTGACGCCAGTTTGTTTCCCGCAATAGATATGGTTACCGCCACCTTGTTTTCGGGTATGTGGCGACATTTATCGCCCTCACACTGTATAAAAGCCGATTCCACTAAAGTTGCGCTGAAAGTATTAACGTTAGTTTTGCGCACGTTTTCCACGGTTATTTTCAGTCCTTCAGCGTGAATATTGTGAGCTTTCATAGTGGCAGCTAATTGCGCATCCCGACGGGCTTGGACAGAACCAGGGGCGGACGTTTGTGTGAGTTTGTTTCCGCCCTCTGCGAGAGCGCCTGCGCGTGCCTGCAATATTCTGTTCAATGCCCAGGTAGGATCTTGCTCAGCTAAGGTCAATTCGGTATTGACACCCGCATTCTCTTTTTGTGCAGGCTGACTTTCAGACGGATTATTTCGAGGACGACCACCACTTGTTTTTTCGTCACCTCCCTTTTTGGGCTGCGAACTGGGGGTAGAATTCGTTTTAGTTATTTTAGTTATTTTAGTTGCCTTGGTAGTTTTCGGTCCGGCAGCACTAGCATCGAAAAAGTCGCCCAGACTGCCGCTTAGTATTCCAATACCTACGCACGCCAAAATTATGCCGCTGGCAGTTAGCAGCCATCCTTTAGAACGCGCAGTCGGGACTGTTTCGGTTTCTTCACCACTTACGATATTACGAAATTCTTGGACTGCACTTTGGGGCGTATATACCGGCGTTCCGGCATGCCAATTAGCTAACGTTTCCTTCGCACTGGGACGCTGCGTAGGTGCAGAAGCGAGGATCTGACCTACAATTTCGCGACGTATTCCCGCCTCTTTCGCCATGGTGGCCCACGCCCACAGGTCCCTTGCCGGGCTGTCGTCCTCGTCATTGTGATATCCCATTGTAGGCGGGCGAGCCGTAGTCAGCGGTGGGTCAATGAGAACCGTCCGATCCCGACACATGAGCACATTAGCCGGCGAAACATCACCGTGGCTAAGTCCCACGTCGTGCAGGACCGAAAGCGCGCGCAAAATATCCTTGAATGAATTTTCGGTGGCACCCGCCATATCGAACGCATCGCCATTTATCAATTCCATTACGAGGACGCAACGCCCCTCTAGTTCTATAACTTCCTTTACGCCCACCAAATTTTTGCAAGAAAGACTTTGCAAAAGACGCAATTTTTCCGGGTCGGGCGTATAACTGAGCTTCGCTGCCCACATTTGTCCCTCGCGATCACGCACCTTCCACACTGGTCCGAGCGCGCAAAAACCAATAATGCCAACAATTTCGTACCCTGGAATGTTCATGCCTCCAGCACACCAAAATTTTTTCTCTGCTGCTAGACCTAAATTTTTCCTGTGGAAAACTTTTTTTCGCACTGACCCCGGTTACAGGTAGAATCTAGGCAGGTTACAGAAGATAAGGTGAAAAATGTCGACCCAAACTCCCGCACCAAAACGCTCATTTTGGCAAAACCTGAAAGATGGTTACACACTCACTAAACGTTCCTTCCCGCAAATCGGGTGGTGGCTTGCCACAGTTGGTGTTGGTGTTGTCGCAATTTTCGTCATCATCGGAATACTGACCGGCAAATGGATCATGTACCCCATATTTGGCATCTCCTTAGCCATGTTGGCAATGACCGCGATGCTTTCTACGCTCATTAATCGCGCTATGTACCGCCAATTGGAAGGTCACGCAGGGGCTACTTCCGCAGTCTTACGGCAGGTCAAACGCGGTTGGGACGTCGAGGAACAGCCGGTGGCAGTAACACGCAACCAAGACATGATTTTCCGCCTAGTTGGCAGACCCGGAATCGTCCTCCTTTCTGAAGGACCCGCCTCACGCGTGTCTCGAATGTTGGACGAAGAGTCCAAGAAGTTGGGGCGCATTGCGGGCGGCGTACCGGTACATAAAATTCAGGTGGGAACCGGTGATGGGCAAGTGCCATTGCGCAAAGTATTGCGCCATATTAACAAGTTGAAAAAAGCCATCTCTAGGGATGAAGTGCCTGTTGTGGCAAACCGTCTGCGTTCTATCCAAGCAAAAACCGCTGGCATGCCCCGCGCTATCGACCCTGCTAAGGTCAAACTGAACCGACGGATATTGCGCGGCAAATAAGCATTTTGCCTGCACCTCCAAAACATTTAGGACATACTTTACCTAAATGTTTTGACAAGGAGCTTGGCGATGCTCGCAAAGATATTCACACCCCTGGCTTGTATAGCACTGATCCTCAGCGCGTGTGCGCCTTCGACCACTGCCGCTTACGACACCGACCCTGGAGAAAATGGGTATTACCTGACGGAAGTTAAACCAGATCCAGAGGTGCGCGCCCTCGTCCCTGAAAACCTGAAAAAAGTCGGCATTTTAAAAAATGTTTCTGCCACCGACTACGCCCCCGCCGAATACCGCAAGACCGACGGGAAAACTCCGACCGGTTACGATATTGACCTGGCGCGAGCTATCGCCAAAACTATGGGACTAAAAGATGCTCGCACCACGCACTATACTTTTGCTGACCTGCTCAAAAAAGTGGGTTCCACCGCGGATGTGGCAATATCTAGTTTCACAATTACTGCCCAACGCGAAACACAGACAAACATGGTCAGCTACATGCAAGCATGGTCTCAGTACGCAGTAGCGGTAGGGAATCCAAAAAAGTTTGACTCTACCCGACCGTGCGGAACCACTATTGGGGTACAAAATGGCACTTTTCAGCTAGATTTTCTCCAAAAAGCGTCCCAAAAGTGTGTGCAGAATGGGGAAAAGCCAATAACCATAAAAATTCACGAACGCCAAAGTGAAATTACCACACTAGTACTTGAGAAAAAATACGATGCCACTCTAGCCGATTCCACTGTTATCAGTTACACCAGCCGCAAAACTGGTGGCAGGTTGGAAAAGTTTGGACCGGCAGCACATACGCTCCCCCAAGGGATTTTAGTTTCTAAAAACGATTCTGCGCTAACTGAAGCCGTGCAAGCGGCGGTACAAAAACTCATGGACAGCGGGGAGCTGAAGAAAATTTTAGAGCATTATGGTGCCGGGGACACAGCGTTGAAAAACGCCAACATTAACCCACCCGCGAATTAAGCCCCCGCGCCACTATTTGGCGTAAAAAACTTGTTCGAAAATTTTGCGGCTGTGCCTGGCTCGCCGGTGGTACTCGTCTGCCAACTCGCGCCCACTAGCAAAACCCAGCAGCAGCGCTACCGCTGCCTTCTGGATATCACGTCTTGGCAGCAGGTCTAACTGTCCCCCGCTTTGGCGCCCACTAGCCAGCACATTAGCGGCACGAATCTGACTACCCAAACGCCACGCCGTAGCCAAAATTTCGGCTTCCTCACCCCCTAATAAGCCTTCTTTCACAGCTGCTCGCAGAGCTTGCATGGTGCCCGTAACTTGTAAAGAGGGCAGGGCATGAGCATGCTTGAGCTGCAGCATTTGTACCGCCCACTCTACGTCGCTAAGACCGCCAGGTCCCAGTTTTATGTGGTCGCGCGGATCAACGCCACGTGGTAAACGTTCGGCTTCCATACGGGCTTTCAGCATGCGGATTTCGCGCAGTTGCCCGTCCGCAGTGGGCGTATAACGCTGCTGGTTTATCAGTTGCATAATTTCTTTCCCGAGGACGGTATCTCCCGCAATAAACCTGGCTCGCAGCAACACCTGCTTTTCCCAAGCAGATGCCCACGACTTGTAGTATTCGCGGTAAGAATCCAAGGAACGCAACAGCGGACCGCCCCGCCCCTCGGGACGTAACCCCATGTCAATACTCCACGAATTTCCCGGCTTGCCGAGCTGAGCGATTATCTGTTCTATTGCCCCATCGCCCTCGCCAACTGCCATAATGTCCGCATCCGAAGCGTAATTGTTCTCTTTTCCACCCAAGCGTCCTAGTCCCACAATGGCAATTTTTTGGTTGATATCGCGCCGAGTAATATCCAAAGACACGTCCAAGATAGCCTCGCAAACAGGGGTGATGAAGGTGTGCGCACGCTCGGGTTCCACTCCCGACAGACTATCGGCGAGGGCAGTGCGCAACAGTTCCCGGCTGCGAATCGCCTTAATCCGCGCAAAAGCGACAGAGGCGTCCTCGTGTCTGCTTGCCACCGCACGCATCTCTTGAACCAAGCGGTCCCGCGAACGCGCCTGTAATTCTACGGGATGATCCAACCACGCCACTGCTGCCGGGAATTGTTCCAAACCATCTGCACAGTAAACACTGGTAGACAGCAACTTTGCCAAATCTTTGGCAGCTACTCGGGAATCGCGCAACATTGCCAAATACCAGTGTGAAGTACCAATTTCTTCGCTGAGGCGCCGAAATCGTAGCAAGCCCGCATCCGGGTCTGCCCCATTAGCTATCCACCCGATCATTGCGGGCAATATGCGGCGCTGCAACAGTGCGCGGCGGCTAAGACCACTGGTTAGTGTTTGCAAATGGCGTAGAGCTCCCTGGGGATCTTTGTATCCGAATGCCACCAGACGGGCGCTGGCTGCTGTGGGGGCGAGTGCCGCCTCATCTAGGCTTAGTCCAGCTAGTGCGGGCAGCAAGGGACGGTAGAACAATTCGTCGTGTAACCTGCGTATATCGCGGCGCACCATTTGCCATTGCGTCTGTAATTCGCATGCCGTTTCCATGCCTAAGCTGCGTGCGATCCGCTTTAAATCTGTTTCTTTTGTGGGCAAAAGGTGGGTGCGCCGCATTCTGTACAGTTGGGCGCGGTGTTCTAAGGCGCGCAAAAAGCGGTAGCAACGCACCATTTTTGCCCCCGCTTCACGACCAATGTAACCGCCGTCCACCAGGGCGCTAGTTGCCTGCAAAGTTTGCGCAACGCGCAGCGACTGGTCGCTTTGCCCGTGAACTAGCTGCAGCAGTTGGATGGTCATTTCTACGTCCCGTAAGCCCCCATGCCCCAGTTTTATGTTGCGTTCGCGGGATTTTACGGGTAGGTTGCTTTCGACTCTGGCGCGCATTTTGCGGGCGTCCTCGACAAAGTCGGGTCTGCTGGCGGCGCTCCACACCAGGGGGCAGATGGTTTCACTGAATTTTTGTCCTAATTGTCCCAGTCCGGTAACTGGTCGGGCTTTCAGCAAGGCTTGAAATTCCCATGATTGCGCCCATTTGCGGTAGTAGCTTTGGTAGGAGCTAAGAGTGCGTACTAATGCCCCGTCCTGTCCTTCGGGTCGTAGCCCCGTATCTAGTGGCCATAGTGGCGGTTCGGAGCCAGGTCCGCTGCAAATTTCTGCCAATTTTCCTGCCAACTGTGTGCCGCATGCAAGTGCTTCGTTTTCTGGCAGATCCCCACCCACCACGTACATGACGTCGACGTCTGAAATGTAATTGAGTTCATTTCCCCCGGTTTTTCCCAACATAATTACGCCAATTTCGAGGGCGGTGGGGCTGGCTAGTTCTGTTCTGCTGATGCGTACTGCGTTTTGCAAAGTTTGTTCCACCAAGTGCGAAAGGCATCTGCCTGCAAAAGAAACTGCTTCCAAGGGCGGCGCACCTAAGTCTGCTGCCGCGATCAGTGTTACTGCTGTCCAATAGGCGCGCCGCAATTGCGCTGCGTTTTTTGCTTCTTGTAATGGTTTTGTAAAGCGCTCACACCATTTAGTTACTGCTGCGCTTTCTGCTTCCGCCTCGTACACAGCTTCCGCGACTGAAGAAAAACTGAGAAACGGCTCTACTTTCGCCACTAGAGCTAAATCCTCGCTGTGCCGCACCAAGTGGTCTCCCAAGGCTTGCGACGCCCCCAGCACTGCTAAAACCCGCGCACCGCCCTCGGGATCTGCCAGAATATCAGCCAAATCAGGAGCGTCACGCAAACGCAACAGTGTAAGCAGTGCCAATTCGATATCAGCAGCACTGTGCAAACTGCGAGAAGCCGCATCAGACCAAACTGGCGCCAACTCCGTGAGCCACTTTTGCACTCGCTCCGGGTCACGCACACCCAAGCGGCGCAACTGCAAATTGTCCATCATAGTAGCGGGAAGAACTGGTGCATTTCAAAAGGCGTCACCTGGGCACGGTACTCCCGCCACTCCTTCTCTTTGTTACGGATCACAAAATCAAACACGTCTTCACCTAATGTAGCTGCCACCAATTCGCTGCCGCGCATCTCGTCTACTGCATTTTGTAGCGAATTAGGCAGCGAATTAATCCCCAAAACCTGGCGTTCTTGGTCAGTCAGAGCCCACACATCGTCCTCGGAATCTGGCATCAAATCATAATCATTTTCTATACCCGCCAAACCCGCTTCCAACAAAACCGCGTACGCCAAATACGGGTTTGCTGCCGGATCCATAGCCCGATATTCAATTCTGGCAGCCTGCGGATTATAGGGTTTGTAGTTAGGGACCCGGATCAAAGAGCTGCGGTTATTGTGCCCCCAACACACAAACGAGGGAGCCTCACCTCCACCCCACAAGCGTTTGTAAGAATTCACGTGCTGGTTAGTAACAGCACTGATTTCGCGGGCATGACGCAGAATACCCGCAATAAAACACCGCGCCGTACGCGACAACTGATATTTACCACCCGGATCGTGGAAAGCATTAGTTTCGCCCTCGAACAGCGCAATATGCGTGTGCATACCCGAACCGGGGCCGTCAGCAAAAGGCTTAGGCATAAACGTTGCCATCATGCCCTCACGCAAGGCCACTTCTTCAACCACCGTGCGGAACGTCATTAGATTATCCGCCGCACTCAGCGCGTCCACGCTGCGCAAATCGATCTCGTTTTGTCCCGGTCCGCCCTCGTGATGACTCATTTCGACACTAATGCCCATTTTTTCCAGCATCATTATGGCGCGACGCCGAAAATCGTTGCCGCCCCCACGCACCACGTGATCAAAATAGCCCGCGCCATCTACCGGAACTATCGTCCCGTCCTCGTAACGAACCAAATAAAACTCGATTTCGGGGTGAACTCGCATGGAAAAACCCAGTTTTGCCGCATGTTCCAATGCCCGCTCTAGCACCGCCCGCGGATCTGCCGCAGCCGGCGAACCATCAGGATTCTTCAGGTCGCAAAACATGCGCGCCACCTGTTCGTCTTCGGCCCGCCACGGCAAAAACTGAAACGTTGCTGCATCTGGCATCAGCACCATGTCTGACTCATAGACGCGGGTCAAACCCTCAATAGAAGACCCATCAAAACCCACCCCCTCGGTAAAAGCCCTCTCCAACTCCACCGGGTCAATAGCCACCGACTTCAAAACACCCAAAACGTCCGTAAACCAAAGCCGCACAAAACGCGTGTCCGTTTGGGCAATCTGGTACAAAACCTGCTCTTGCGCACTGCTAATCATGTCTACCTCTTAGTGCGCGCCCAGTAACGCCCGTCCTCGGATTGTACAGTCAACGGCAACGCAAATGCCTGCGAAAGCACCTGCGCACTAAGCGTCTGCTGCACTGGTCCTGCCGCAGCCACCCGACCTTCTTGCAACACTAACGCGTGCGTAAAGCCCGCCGGAATCTCCTCAATATGGTGGGTAACGAGCACCATATTCGGCGAGGACGCATCCGCCGCCAATTCACTAAGCGCGCCCAACAATTCCTCGCGCGCACCCATATCCAACCCCGCAGATGGTTCGTCTAACACCAAAAGTTCCGGATCCGGCATCAAAGAACGCGCAATCATCGCCCGCTGTCGCTCCCCATCCGACAGCGTTCCAAACTGCCGTCCCCGCAAACGCTCAATATTGAAAATTTCTGCGAGATTACGGGCGCGCTCGCGATCCAAATTTTCAAATTCTTGCCCTGCTAACGCTGCCGTACCATATGCGCCCGTGAGGACGAAACTCAAGATTTCAGTTTGGGGCGGAATTTGGGCTAATTGGGCGGCAGAAGCGAGTCCCACCCGCGAACGCAATTGCGCAACGTTAGTTTGCCCAAGAGTTTCGCCAAGTATTTTTGCGGTCCCTGAACTGGGAAAAATGTTACCAGTCAGTAAGGACACGAGGGTGGTTTTACCAGCGCCGTTGGGTCCCAGTAATGCCCAGTGTTCGCCCTCGGCTACTTTCCAGGTAACGCCATCGAGGATGGTTGTTTGGCCGCGTATGATTTGTACTTGGTCGATGTCGATTACGCTCAAGGTTCACCTATTTCAGTAGTTGTCGGTACAGGGCAGCCGTTTGCGCACCTATGGCTTCCCACGTGAAGTATTCTTGGCAGCGTTTGAGCCCGGCTGCGCCCATTTGTGCTGCCAAGGTGGGGTTTTCAACGAGGGCGGTGATACGTGCGGCTATGTCGGCTTCGAATTGGGTGGGGTTTAGGGGGGTGCCGGTGCCGTCTGTTTTTTGTTCTATAGGAACTAGATAGCCTGTTTCACCGTCAACGATTACGTCCGGGATGCCACCGGTGGCGGTTCCGACCACGGGCAGCGACATGGCCATGGCTTCTAGGTTCACAATGCCGAGTGGTTCATATATGGACGGGGTTACAAAAACGCTGGCTTGGGATAGCAAGGCTACTACTTCCGCCCGTGGCAACATTTCGGTTACGAGGACGACCCCACCGCGATTGGCTTTCAGTTGTTCGACTAGGCCGCGCACTTCTACCAAAATTTCGGGGGTGTCGGGGGCACCTGCCAGGAGGACGATTTGGGCGTATTTGGGTACCTGGGTGAGTGCCCGTAATAGGTGCGGCAGACCTTTTTGCCGGGTGATACGCCCAACGAACATGATTGTGGGCAGATCTGCCCTTACGCCGTGTTTGGCGAGGACGTCGCTCACGAATTGGGCGTCGTCTGGTTTCTTCCACTCATTTAGATCAATACCGTTGTGAATGACCTGTACTTTTTCAGGAGCGATGGTCGGGTAGCAACGCAAAATGTCCGCACGCATACCGTGAGAAACGGCGATTACTCTGGCGGCGCCCTCGTAAGCAGTTTTTTCCGCCCACGAACTGATGCGGTACCCACCACCCAACTGCTCTACTTTCCATGGACGCAATGGTTCCAAAGAGTGAGCAGAAACAACGTGGGGAATGTCCCACATGAGCGAACTGAGGTGTCCCGCCATATTTGCATACCAGGTGTGGGAATGCACCAAGTCCGCACCTTGGGTGCCCGCCACCATTTGCAAGTCCACACCCAAAGTTTTTACCGCGCTGTTAGCCGATTCCAAACCACTTAGATAGTCATAACCAATTACTCCAGCTTCGCTGCGCTGACCGTCAAATGCGTGCACTTTTATTTCCATCAAAGGACGCAGCACCTTTGCCAGTTCTTCGACATGTACGCCTGCTCCGCCGTATACGTGAGGCGGATATTCCCGAGTCAGTAGATCTACACGCATTTTGCCCTCCAGCTCGCGCTTACACTTCCAGAGTATCTGATTTACTCCGTGGCAAACCGCTGAAAAGGCACTTTTTCTAGCATATATTTGGGACATGGTATCTCCTCGCGTTTTAGCAATTGTTTTGGCAGGTGGTGAGGGTCGGCGTTTGATGCCCCTCACGCAGGACCGCGCCAAGCCCGCCGTACCTTTCGGCGGTCACTATCGGTTGATCGATTTTGCGTTGTCAAATTTGGTCAACTCAGACTATTTGAAACAGATTGTGCTCACCCAGTACAAGTCCCATTCATTGGATAGGCATATTACGACGACGTGGCGTATGTCTACAATGTTGGGCAACTATGTGACCCCGGTTCCGGCTCAACAGCGGCGGGGCGCGCACTGGTATTTAGGCAGCGCCGATGCTGTTTTCCAGTCGCTAAATATTGTTTATGACGACCAGCCTGACTATTTGGTAATCATTGGTGCGGACAATATTTACCGCATGGATTTTTCCCAAATGGTACAAAGACACATCGAGTCGGGGGCGTCTTTGACAGTGGCGGGCATTCGCCAGCCCATCGAATTAGCCAGCCAGTTTGGCATTATCGAAACCGCGGGCGACAAGATACGGGCATTTGTGGAAAAGCCAGATTCTACGCCCGGTTTGCCTGACGATCCCACTAAAGTATTGGCGTCTATGGGGAACTATGTGGTATCTACGAAGGCATTCATCGATTTTTTGCGCCTGGATGCGGAAAACCCCGATTCTTCTCACGATATGGGTGGGGACGCTGTGCCGTATTTCGTGGAACGGGGCGAAGCCGGGTTCTACGATTTTATTGACAACAAGATTCCTGGTGCGACCTCACGCGATCACGATTATTGGCGTGATGTTGGTACTTTGGATGCATACTATGACGCCAATATGGACTTGATTTCGGTCCACCCCGTGTTCAATTTGTACAACGCCCAGTGGCCGACTTACACGCAGCTATCTGGAACGGTGCCGCCCGCAAAGTTCGTGTTTGGTGACGATGACAGGCGCGGTACCGCGATCGATTCCCTGGTATCACCGGGAGTTACGATTTCTGGCGGTCAAGTTACTCGCTCAGTTCTCTCCCCTGGCGTGTACGTTCATTCTTTTTCCAATGTCGAAGATTGCGTGGTCATGCACGGCGCGGAAATTCACCGGCGTGCGCAGGTGCGCCGCGCAATTTTGGACAAGAACGTCATTGTAGAGGAGGGTGCTACTGTAGGCTTCGACCTCGAACGGGATATGGAACGGGGACTTACGGTTACCGAATCTGGCATTGTGGTGGTCTCTAAGGGCACGGTTATTCGCAAATGACATCGGTTATGCGGGTGGGGTTCGTCAGTCCCACCCCCACCGGGACTAATTTTCCGAGGATGCCGCGAAGCGCCACCCACCTTCGCGGTGACGGTTGGTATGGGTGGCAGTGGCAGGTAGGTGACACTAGGTCTCGCCTTCGCCAGAACATGGCTGTGGTCAGCGGTGCACTGCTGGCAGGTCCTAAACTAGTGGTCACGGACGTAGATTCCACGCTCATTGTCCAAGAAGTCATTGAAGAATTAGCCGCCGCTGCGGGCACGCGTACCCAAGTAGCCAATATTACTGCGGCGGCAATGGCAGGCAAACTCGATTTTGCGCACTCTTTAGCCCTGCGGGTGGCAACATTGCAGGGCGTTCCAGTAACCGTTTTCGAGAACGTTCTGGCGCGCATCCGCCTACGCACCGGCGCCCGCGAACTGATCGATAACGTGCACCGGTGTGGCGCTCACTTTGGTGTCGTTTCAGGCGGGTTCATCGAGGTCGTAACCCCTTTGGCAGCCCAGTTGGGAATCGACTACGTGCGCGCAAATCGCCTAGAAATAAAAGACGGGTTCCTCACGGGGCGGACGGTGGGAAAAATAGTCACTGGCGAAGTAAAAGAGGAGGCGCTGCGCACCTGGGCTGGTACAGAACTGGACCGCAGCGTAGCCATTGGGGATGGAGCTAACGATCTGCCCATGTTGAATGCGGCTGGACTGGGAATTGGATTTTGCCCTAAACCGGTAGTTGCTAAAAATGCTGATGCTGTGTTGGATTGGCCCAACTTGGGGGCGGCGTGGGGAATGATTTGCCCGACTTCATACGGAAAATGCGCATCGTCCTCGCCAAATCTCCACAAAAACTAACTCTCAGGTCATAGTGACCAAATCAAGGTACGATTCATCCCACAAGTCTTCGTCGCCTTCAGGCAGCAATATGACGCGTTCGGGGTCGAGGGCGCAAACAGCGCCGGTGTCGTGGGTAACTAGTACGACGGCGCCCGCGTAATTGCGAATTGCCTGCAATATTTCTTCGCGCGAGGCTGGGTCTAAGTTGTTAGTTGGTTCGTCCAGCAACAACACGTTTGCCCCCGAAACTACTAAAGTGGCCAGTGCCAAGCGGGTCTTTTCCCCACCTGACAGGACCGCGGCTGGCTTGTACACGTCGTCTCCACTGAACAGAAATTGCCCCAAAATACCCCGAATCTTGGCATCTTCCATCCCCGGACTCACTGCCACCATGTTTTCTAAAACACTTGCATGAATATCCAAAGTTTCGTGTTCTTGGGCGTAGTAGCCTAATTTCAGACCGTGACCTGGACGCACCTCGCCTAAATCCGGTTCTTCCAATCCGGCTAAAAGGCGCAACAGCGTCGTCTTACCAGCCCCGTTTTGCCCCAAAATAACCACTTTTGCGCCCCGGTCTATAGCCAGGTTCACTCCCAGAAAAACTTCCAACGAACCATACGTTTTGGCGAGGTCGATGCCTTGCAATGGTACTTTGCCGCACGGTAGCGGTTGCGGAAACTCAATGTGAGCGACTTTTTCTTCCTGCGCCTGCCCCACCGTGTCCATTAGTTCTTGGGCGCGCCGCAACATCTGCCTGGCAGCAACTGCTTTGGTGGCTTTTGCCCGCATCTTCTCGCCTTGGGCGCGCAACTGTTCGGCTTTTTTTAGGGCGATCAGGTTTTCTTTGTGACGACGCTTTTCGTCCTCGTCCCGCTTTTTCAAGTATGCTTTCCAACCCAAGTTGTAAGCATCAAGGCTGGCTCTATTTGCATCGAGGTAGAACACTTTGTTCACGACCTCGTCTAACAATGCTACCGAGTGTGAAATAACCATGAACCCACCCGAATAATTATTCAGGTAGTTACGCAACCACAGCACAGAATCGTGATCTAAGTGGTTGGTAGGTTCGTCTAACAGTAAAGTGTCAGCGTTGCTAAACAATACGCGCGCCAATTCCACGCGTCGCCGCTGCCCCCCAGACAGGGTTTGCAAAGGCGCACTTAACTCGCGTTTTGTAAGTCCTAAACCGTCAGCAATTTGAGCAGCTTCTGAACGTGCAGCATACCCACCTTGCATAGTAAACTCGTGGTCCAAGCGCACGTAACGATTCATGGCTTTTTCAGCGCGGGCACCACTACCAGCCATTTCCCGGCTGGCTTTAGCTATTTTGGTGACTAATTCATCTAATCCACGCGCCCCAATGATGCGGGAAATACCATCAATTTCTGGATCCCCAACGGCGGGATCTTGAGCCAGATAACCAATGGTGCCACCGACATTAATAGTGCCTTCTACTGCTACCGCTTCCATACCCTGGTTTTGGGATGCCAGCAGCTTCATAGTGGTGGTTTTGCCGGCACCATTGCGCCCCACAAACCCTATGCGGTCACCTTTATTTACCGTAAATGATGCGCCTGCCAACAGCTGGCGTTGCCCAATGGAAATCTTCAGGTCGCAAACACTTAACACCCGCTGATTATACCCAACTTGCCGCGACCGCATCATTACCGACCGGAGTGGCGACCGCTACCGCGACCCGCACAAAAGTTACCAGGCTACCGAGTAATACTGGATTTCTTGAAACTCAGCAATACCTTCGCGTCCGCCCTCGCGCCCAATGCCAGACTGTTTCACGCCCCCGAACGGTGCCGCAGGGTCCGAGATAGCACCCCGGTTGATGCCCACCATGCCAGCCTCGATTTTTTCGGCATTGCGCAGCGCCCACTGTAAATCTCCAAAAATGTAGGCTGCTAACCCCATTTCAGTGTTGTTGACCATCTGTAACATTTCGGCGTCCCCGCGGTAGGTGCATATAACTGCGACCGGACCGAAAAGTTCTTCTTTCAGCAACGGGTCATCGCCACTATCTACAACTATTACTTGGGGTGCCAAATAGTATCCAGCGCCGGTAGGAATATGGGCGCTGCCAACTAACCGCGCGCCCCGCTCCAAAGCCGCATCAATCAGCTGGGTCAAGTTTTGTACCGCTCTTGCATTTATGAGCGGACCAATTTCTGTGCCTTCGGCAAAAGCCGAACCCACCCGCAGCTGCCGCACCCTTTGCGTGAACTTTTCAATGAATTCCGGGGCGACGTCCTCGTGAACAATGAATCTGTTGGCAGCAACGCAAACCTGTCCACTGTTGCGGAATTTCGCCACCATGGCGCCCTCAACGGCTTGGTCTACATCTGCTGTCTTTCCCACAATAAATGGCGCATTGCCCCCCAATTCCATGCTGGTTTTTACCACCCGCCGCGCTGCTAGCCCTAAGAGCGTGCGCCCTACTGGCGTGGAGCCGGTAAAGGACAGTGCCCGCACGCGTTCGTCAGATAGCCAAGCCTGCGATATTTCCGCAGAATTTCGGCTGGTAACCATATTTGCAACCCCATCAGGCAAACCTGCCTCTTGCAAAATGCGCATAACTGCGAGTGCTGATATAGGCGTTTGGGAAGCAGGCTTCAACACCACTGTGCATCCGGCGGCTAAAGCAGGTCCCATTTTGCGAGTTGCCATGGCAGTCGGGAAGTTCCATGGGGTTATCAGGGCGGCGACACCCACCGGACGGGTAGTTACTATGGTGCGGGTTGGCGAGGACGGTGCTACAGTAAATTCTCCTTGGCTGCGAACCGCCTCCTCGCTATACCAGCGAAAAAATTCCGCGGCGTATGCTATTTCTGCTCTCGCATCGGCGTAAGATTTACCGTTTTCCCAGGACATGATTGCGGCAAGTTCGTCTTGTTTTGCCAACATTTTCTCAAAAGCGCGGCGCAAAATGCCGCTACGATCGCGCGGGCTCGTGTCTGCCCACGCAGGTAAAGCTCGCGCGGCTGCGTCTACTGCTGCCCGCGCGTCCTCGCTAGTTCCCGACGCAAGCTGCGCAATTTCGCTCGCGGTTGCCGGGTCAATGACACCAAAGCAAGCTCCGCTGCTTCCTTTTCGCCCCTTACCGTCAATCCAAATGGAGTTTTCCGGTTCGAGCGCTTGAACGTAGTTGCGGAGCTGTGCTTTGGTAATCATTGTTGTCCTTTCGGTTTATGGGTAAAGACCACGCATCTGGTGCGCGTGCAGTACGCGCTCCACAGACAGCACGGTGGCGGCTACACGCAGCGGAATCTGCTTCTTTGCTGCGTATTCATCAACTTCTTTCCACGCCTTCATCATACGTATTTCTTGGTTTTCTTGAACGCGTTTGAGATCCCAGAAGAAGTTGTCACGCGACTGCACCCACTCGTAGTAGGAGACCAGTACGCCGCCCGAGTTGGCCAAAATGTCGGGCACTACTAACTTGCCGTTTTTCACCAAAATGGCATCGCCAGCAAAATCGGTAGGTCCGTTTGCGCCCTCGACAACTATTGGCGCCTTAACCTTCTCAGCATTTGCGGCAGTAATAACACTTTCAATTGCGGCTGGCACTACTACGTCTACGTCCAGCAAGAGGACGTCTGCAGGATCCATCTCAGTAGCGCCGCTAAACCCGACTACTTTTCCAGTTTCATCGACGTGCTTGCCCAGTGCTTCAATGTCGATGCCTTCATCATTGCGAACAGCACCGTAGACGTCAGATATTGCCACAACTTTGATGCCAGCGCGCGCCATGAACGCGGCAGCTCCGCGCCCTACCTTGCCAAAACCTTGTACGGTACCGGTAGCGCCCTCCATATTTATTCCCAGTTTCTTCAGCGCAGCCTTCACCATAAAGAACACACCCAGCGAAGTAGATTCAGCACGCCCTAAAGACCCACCTAGTTCCACCGGTTTGCCAGTGCACACCCCCGGAACGGTGTACCCTACCGATTGCGAATAGGTGTCCATCATCCACGCCATGTGCTGTTCTGACGTGCCCACATCGGGGGCCGGAATGTCCTTTTCTGGACCAATAATAGGCAGGATTTCTGAAGTGTAACGACGCATTACGCGTTCGAGTTCTGCTTGCGAATACTTAGACGGATCAATGGTTACGCCGCCTTTGGCGCCACCATATGGCAGACCTAGCAGTGCGCATTTCCACGACATCCACATTGCGAGGGCGCGAACTTCTTCCAGATCAACTTGTGGGGCAAAACGAATACCGCCTTTGGCTGGACCGCGGCTGAAGTTATGTTGCACGCGATAACCGTGCAAAACTTCCGTAGAGCCATCATCGCGACGAATCGGAATAGCTACCGCCATTTCGCGCCTGGGCGTAGCCAGCATTTCGTATTGCCCATCAGAGAAGCCCAGGATTTCTTGAGCTTTACGCAGCTGATCTTTAGCGTCGTCAAATGGGGTTCTCGTGGGTTTGTCAGTGGCCACCAAATTCTCCTTTGATCGAAGGTTGGCTGTGGGGAAGCAATTGGTTTCCCTCTAATCAATGTTAGCCCAAGGTCCCAGGAGATTCTGCTTATATTTCAAAATAAAAGAGAAGCTTTACCGCTTCTTTAGGCGCATAATATTGCCAAAATTCGCTATTTCGAGGACGCCGGGTTGCCTGCGCACACCCTCCAGCAATTCTGGCAAAATAGGAGCGGAGGAATTATGCAAGAGCCAATCTACCAATCCCGTACCAATGCCCGCCTATACGACATCATTGGGGCACTATTTGTGGCATTCTTGGTGCTTTCTAACATTGCTGCCACGAAGCTAATTGCTATCGGTTCGCCCGCGTTCCATCTGGTGTTCGACGGCGGTGCGATCTTATTCCCCTTGACATACATTTTGGCGGATGTTTTGTCTGAAATTTACGGTTGGAAGGGCGCTAGACGAATAATTCTTTTAGGTTTTGCGGTATCTATTTTAGCTTCGCTGATTTTCTTTCTGGTGCAAATCGCACCTCCCGCACCGGACTACCACAACCAAGCAGCTTTTGAAGCAGTACTGGGCTTTGTGCCGCGAATTGTTGCGGCCTCCATTAGCGGATACTTAGTAGGGCAACTACTGAATGCCTTCGTCCTCGTAAAAATAAAAAACCGTTTTGGGGAAAACAACTTATGGGTGCGCCTCATTGGCTCAACGCTAGTAGGTGAAGCCGCCGACACAGTAATTTTTTGCACTATCGCGTTTTACGGCGTTATTACGGGTGCAGAATTCGTAAACTATGTGCTGACTGGCTACTTCTACAAGTGTCTGCTAGAAGTTGTCCTGTTGCCGCTTACATACCCCATCATCAGATTTATAAAACATCAAGAATCTGCTTTTCAGGAAATATCATGAGTTTTGAAGTTACTAATCGTTTGCCGGGCACGTTAGGTCGAGCGGGAGTTATTACTACTGCGCATGGACAAATTGAAACTCCGGCTTTCATTCCAGTGGGCACAAAGGCCACCGTAAAAGCGGTCTTACCGGAAACTATGGCACAACTGGGCGCGCAAGCGTTACTGGCAAATGCATACCACTTGTATTTGCAACCTGGCAGTGACATTGTGGACGCAGCCGGAGGGTTGGGCAAATTCATGAATTGGTCCGGTCCTACTTACACAGATTCTGGAGGCTTTCAAGTGCTCAGCTTAGGAGCCGGATACAAGAAAGTACTTTCGGAGGAATTTTCGGGCAAAACTAAAGGTCCCGTTGCCATGCCACAAATGAAAAACCGGGCTACTGTGGACGAGGACGGTGTGGTATTTCGTTCCCACTTGGACGGATCCAAGCACCGTTTCAACCCAGAAGTATCGATGGGCATCCAACACGAATTGGGTGCAGACATTATTTTTGCTTTTGACGAATTAACGTCACTAGTTCATTCCTACGATTACCAGGTGGAGTCCTTGGAGCGTACCCGGCTTTGGGCTATTCGCTGCCTGCGCGAACATTGTCGGCTCACCCAAGCACGAGCCGACAAACCGTACCAACAACTTTTTGGTGTCATTCAAGGCGCCCAATACCAGGATTTGCGGCGCAAAGCCGCCCGTGACCTGGGCACTATGGAGGTAGACGGGCAGCAATTTGACGGTTTTGGGATAGGCGGCGCCCTCGAAAAAGAAAACTTGGGGAAAATAGTAGGCTGGGTCTGCCAGGAGCTCCCTGAAAACAAGGCACGACACCTGCTCGGTATTTCTGAACCAGACGATTTTTTTGCTGCAATTGAAAACGGCGCCGATACCTTCGACTGTGTAAATCCTTCCAGGGTGGCGCGAAATGCCGCCATTTACATGCCTGACGGACGGGTCAACATTACCCGCGCCCAATTCCGCCGCGACTTAGGCGCGCTAGTGGACGGGTGTGCCTGTTATACGTGTACTCACTATTCGCGCGCATACCTGCATCACTTATTCAAAGCCAAAGAAATGCTTGCTTCTACCCTAGCAACCATTCATAACGAATACTTCACGGTGAACTTGGTAAAAACTATTCGCACCGCCATAGTAAACGGAGACTACTGGCAAGCCAAAGCGGAAATATTGGGGCGCTTTTACGGCTAGAATACGGAAAAGTGGGCAATTGATGCCCACTTCACCCCAGCTTATGAAATGTGGGCAGTGCGTGCCGCCGCCCACGGGAAACCTAGACGTTAAACCCAAGCGCACGCAATTGTTCGCGCCCTTCCGCGGTGATGCATTCTGGTCCCCACGGCGGCATCCACACCCAATTAATACCCACATTGGTAGACATGCCTGACAACACCATGGCAGTTTGTTCTTCGATAACATCCGTCAGAGGGCAAGCGGCAGAAGTCAGGGTCATATCGAGGACGATGCTGCGGTCCTGCCCTATCTCACATCCATAAACCAAACCTAAATCAACCACGTTAATCCCCAGTTCGGGGTCTATAACGTCGCGCATAGCTTCGAAGACGTCTTCTTCTGTGATGGCCCCGCCGGGAGTCGGCGCGGCGGGCGCGGCAACAGTGTTTTGCGCTGTACCCGCGTGGGAATGACTGTGGGAGGCTTCGTGAGCTTTGGCAATAGAAGCAGGGGGAACCTGTCCAAAGCGTTGCGGTACCGGTTCTGGATTGGCCATTGGATTAGTCATCTACTTCTCCTCGCAGTATTCATGCGTCAGGGTTTGCTGGCTGCGTCCCACTTGTTCGGCATCGGCCTTCGCCAAGGCATCCTTTAGTGCCATCCATCCAAGCAGAGCGCATTTTATGCGGTTTACGAATTTAGCGGTGCCAGAAAAAGCTGCCGCATCCAGTAATAAATCCAGGTCGTCCTCGGAAAGATCTTTGCCTTGAGAATGCATCATGGATTCAAAAGCCGAAAACAGCTGTTCAATTTCGGCGCGCGTCTTGCCTTCTATTAGCTGGCACAGAATTGATAGGGAAGCCTGAGAAATAGAGCATCCATCGCCTTCCCAAGCCACCTCAGAAAGCTCCCCATCCTCGGTCAGGCGCACACCCAAAGTTACCTCGTCACCACAGGTGGGATTGATTTGATGAGAGGTAGTTCCCTGAGGATGCCCACTACCGTAACGCAACTTCGCATTGTCTAAAATGACTTGCTGATACAGCATCTCTAATTCATCCACTTATGCCACCCCAAAGAAATCACGTACTTTGCCTAAGGCAAACACAAAGCGGTCGATATCGGTTTCCGAAGTTACCATACTGGCAGAAGCACGCGCCGAAGAACGTACCCCGAAATGGCGATGCAAAGGAATAGCGCAATGGTGACCAACCCGGATGGCAACAGAGTGCGCATCTAAAATCTGACCAACATCGTGAGGATGCACTCCATCCACGGCAAATGCCACCACTGCTACGCGTTCTGAAGGCTCTGTTGGTCCCAACACACGCACGCCCGGAATATTGGCTATTCCCTCTAGCATCATGGCACCAAGGGCGTCCTCGTGAGCACAGATACGATCCATCCCCACTTTATCCAAATAGTCGAGGGCGGCACTCCACCCCACTATTTGGGCAACAGGTTGGCTGCCCGCCTCGAATCGCGAGGGAGGAGTCTGAAATGTCGTTTCCTCCATACTCACGTCTGTCACCATGGATCCGCCGGTCAAAAATGGTGGCATTTGTGCCAATATTTCGCCTCGTCCCCACAGTGCCCCCACGCCCGTGGGACCATACATTTTATGGCTAGATAGCACCGCAAAATCCACGTCCAAAGCACTAATATTCAGGGGCATATGCGCACTAGATTGGCACGTATCCAAAACAGTCAGTGCCCCCACCGACTGGGCAGCGGCCACAATCTGTGCCACCGGACTAATTGCACCAGTGACATTCGAAACGTGAGTGAACGCAACTACTTTTGTGTTTGGCGTAATCCGATTCAGGGTTTCGAGGTCGATGCGTCCGTCCTCGTGCAAATCGAGCCACGCCAGCTCGGCTCCGGTACGCGCACACAGAATCTGCCACGGTACCAAATTCGCGTGGTGTTCCGCGCGGGTAACGACGATGCGGTCGCCCTCGCCAAGACGCAGATTATCCAGTTCAGTAGGTGCCCCTAAGCTGGCTTGCAGCATTGAGCCTGCGACCAGGTTCAACGCTTCAGTAGCATTCTTAGTCCACACAATTTCTGCCGATTTTGCTCCAATGAACTGGGCAACGCGCGCTCGCGCTTGCTCGTATGCATCGGTGGATTCATCTGCCAAAAGGTGCGTTCCCCGGTTCACGGCCCCATTGTGCAAACTGTAAAACTGACTGACCGCATCGATAACTTGCTGCGGCTTTTGGGAAGTAGCAGCGGAATCCAAGTAAACCAGGGGTTCGCCGCTGCGCCCAAGACGACGCAAAATGGGGAAATCGCGGCGAATGTTATCCAACTCTACGCCCGTAAAGGTGGTGTTGCTAAGACTAGACATCGAACCGGTCGTAGCCTTCTTCTTCTAGGCGATCTGCTAGTTCTGGACCACCCGCCTCTACGATTTTGCCTTCCACAAACACGTGTACGAAATCCGGTTTGATGTAACGCAAAATCCGAGTGTAGTGGGTAATTAGCATAATGCCACAGTTGACGTCAGCATGAACCTGGTTAACGCCCTCGGAAACAATACGCAACGCGTCAACGTCCAAGCCCGAATCCGTTTCGTCCAAAATCGCGAACTTAGGGTGCAGCATGCGCATTTGCAAGATTTCGTGCCGCTTCTTTTCACCACCACTAAAACCGGTATTCAGGTCGCGAGAAGCAAATTCGGGGTCAATCCGTAAATCTGCCATAGCTTTTTTTACTTCTTTAGACCATGTGCGCAACGATGGCGCCTTCCCGTCAACTGCTGTGCGCGCTGTGCGCAAAAAGTTAGAAACAGAGACGCCAGGCACTTCCACCGGGTACTGCATTGCCAAGAACAAGCCTGCCCGGGCGCGCTCATCGGCAGTGCCTTCTAAAATGTCAACACCGTCTAACAGTACTTCGCCTTCATCGACCTCGTACTTGGGGTGACCTGCAATAGCGTAAGCCAATGTCGATTTTCCCGAACCGTTTGGTCCCATGAGGGCGTGAATTTCACCGGAATTAATGGTCAAGTTGACCCCGTGCAGGATCTGCTTTTTTCCTTCTGCAGTTTCAACTGAAACTTTTAGGTTCTTAATTTCTAAAGTGGACATATTTTCCTCACTTGGTCTGATCGACGTCAACCAGCACGTCTTCACCGGTCAGTTTAAGTTTATAAACGGGAACAGGAACAGTTGCCGGCAACGTCGGTTCGCCGGTGTTTAAGTCAAATTGGGCACCGTGACCCCAGCACTCAATCAAAGTACCTTCGATATCGCCCTCAGAAAGCGGAACATCCCCATGAGTGCAAGTATCGCCAATAGCATGCCAAGTACCGTCACTATCGCGGACCACTGCTACTTTTACTTCCTGCCCCTCAGTATTCTTCAGTTTCACGCATGTCGCGCTGGCAGGTTCTACTGCGAAAATGTCACAGGCGCGCTGAAAAGTCATGCCAGTGTGGCTCCTTCGAGTTCAGCTTCAACCAGGGTCATCAGATGTGCTTCAATATCAGGCACACCAATTTGTCCGATTAGCTCCCCGAAATATCCGTGAATCACCAGACGTCGCGCAGTACCTTCATCGATACCGCGACTCATCAGGTAGAACAGGTGTTCTTCCTCAAAATGCCCTATAGCACTGGCGTGACCAGCACCGGCAATTTCGCCATTTTCAATTTCCAGGTTCGGAATGGAATCAGCCAATGCGCCCGGAGTCAAAATAAGATTCCGGTTAGATTCGTAGGAGTCTGTGCCAAATGCTTGGGCTCCAATGAGGACGTCTCCTACCCAAACGGCGTGTGCTCCTGCACCTTGCAAAGCACCCTTGTACGTAACTCGCGAATAACAATTTGCCACCGAATGGTCCACGAATAGTCGGTGTTCGTGGTGTTGGTGCGCATCGGTGTAATAAAGCCCCAGCATTTCACAAGAACCGCCCTCACCAGCATATTCCACATCCGGACAGATGCGCACGGTCTTACCGCCAAAGCTGATCACAACGTGCTTGATAGATGCATCTTTGCCTAAACGAATGCGGTGGTTAGCGGCATGGGTTGATTCGCTATCCCATTCTTGGATGGACACGAAGGTCAGTTGCGCACCCTCTGCCACATTTATTTCCAATGTTTGCGTCACGTTGGCATTGCCTTTGTGCGAAAACACCACCGTAGCGGCGGCGTGTTCCCCAATTTCGAGGACGATACGCTGGGCGGCACTTTCCGTGCCGGTCCCGACTATGTCAAATAATTCTGCTTCTTGCGCCTGCGTGTCTTTCGCTAACTTCAGCACGGTTTTTTGTGCCGCACTGTTCCAAGAGACGACCGCCGCACGGTCTCCAGGGGCACCGACAACCGGTTGGAAGTCGTTTGCGTAAGTTTCGACCTCAATATTGTTACCGTGAACGTGGTCGATGCGGGGGGCAGTGCCAGAAATTTTTTCGTCGAAAAGATGGGCGACGCGATCTAGAGGTGTGAACCGCCAGTCCTCTTCACGCCCGGTGGGTACCGGCATTTTTGCAAGGTCAAAAGTGGACAGCCGGTCCGCCCTCGAGGAGGCAACTTTGGATTGTTGCTGGCTGATGCCCTCGGAGGCAAGCGTAGCTTTCGAGTGATCGGTCCTCATTAACCAACAGATCCTTCCATTTGCAGCTCGATAAGACGGTTTAGTTCGAGGGCGTATTCCATGGGAAGTTCGCGCGCAATTGGTTCCACAAAACCGCGCACAATCATTGCCATTGCTTCGGTTTCGTCCAAACCGCGACTCATCAGGTAGAATAGTTGTTCTTCAGATACCTTCGACACGGTCGCTTCGTGCCCCATTTCAACGTCATCTGTGCGAATGTCGACGTAAGGATAGGTGTCTGAGCGCGATATCTGGTCTACCAGCAGTGCGTCACATATTACAGATGCTTTAGCTGAGGTCGCCTTCTCGTCTACATGAACCAGACCACGGTAGGAGGCGCGCCCTCCATTACGAGCAATCGACTTGGAAACGATCGAGGAGGACGTGTGTGGTGCCATGTGTATCATTTTGGCGCCGGTGTCTTGATGTTGCCCTTCTCCGGCAAAGGAGATAGATAGGGTTTCCCCGCGCGCATGCTGTCCCATGAGGTATACCGAAGGGTATTTCATGTTTATCTTGGAACCGATGTTGCCATCAATCCATTCCATAGTTGCGCCCTCTTCGCACACCGCGCGTTGAGTAACCAGGTTGTAAACGTTATTGGACCAGTTTTGCACGGTCGTGTAGCGGACTCGCGCACCTTTTTTGACGAAAATTTCCACGATGGCGGCGTGGAGCGAATCAGTTTTGTAGATGGGTGCAGTACAGCCTTCAACGTAATGAACGTAGGAGTCTTCGTCGGCAATAATCAAAGTGCGTTCAAATTGCCCCATATTTTCCGTATTGATACGGAAGTAGGCTTGCAAAGGAATTTCGACGTGAACGCCCTTGGGAACGTATATAAAAGACCCACCAGACCAAACAGCAGTATTCAGTGCCGCAAATTTGTTGTCCCCAGGTGGAATTGCTTTTCCAAAGTATTCCTTAACTAAGTCCGGATGTTCGCGCAACCCTGAATCCATGTCTAAAAAGATTACGCCCTGCGATTCCAAATCTTCGCGAATCTGATGGTAGACGACCTCGGACTCGTACTGAGCAGCCACCCCCGCAACGAGGCGCTGCTTCTCCGCTTCAGGAATGCCCAAACGATCGTAAGTGTTTTTAATATCTTCGGGCAGCTCTTCCCAAGAGGACGCAACTTTTTCGGTGGATCGCACGTAATATTTGATCTGGTCCATTTCGAGGGCGGACAGGTCAGGACCCCACGTAGGTATGGGTTTGCGCTCAAAAACTTGGTAGGCCTTAAGGCGACGTTTGAGCATCCATTCCGGTTCGTCCTTAATACTTGAGATATGGCGGACAACGTCCTCGTTAAGCCCTCGTTCGGCTGCTTGCCCTGCTGCGTCGGAATCGTGCCAACCGTAATCGTAGGCTCCGATCGATTCAACAATGGCTTCGTCAGCGGCAATTTTAGCTGCTGAAGACTCCACCGGTGGAGATGATGTCATGGTTTCCTTCCTATTTGTTACCCATTTTCGCCGCGAAAGCGAATCTTGGGAATTACTACTGGCACGGACGTAGTACACACGTGGTCGCCACTGGCTAAAGTGGCGAGGCGTTGCACGTGAACGCCGAGCAGTCGCGCAAAAGCTTGAGTTTCTGCCTCGCACAGTTGGGGAAAATCGTCAGCGACGTCTTGTACTGGGCAGTGTCCTTGGCACAACTGTACCGCGAACCCGCCACCCCCGACTTCCCGAACAGTGGCAGCATAACCATCGGCTGTGAGGGCGTCTGCCAGCGCATCGGCTTTTGCCCGCGGGTTGTTCCCTGCCGCCCGCACAATAGGGGCATATTTACGTTCGATGTCACGCGAACGCGACGCCGCAAAAGCATCAATAGCTTCAGGTCCCAGAGCGTTCGCCATGAAGCCGATGGCTTTGGAAGCTAGATCTGAGTAGTCTTTTTCAAGGGTTTTTTGCCCCTTAGGAGTAGCCACGTAATGACGGGCAGGGCGTCCTCGTCCTCGGGACCCACCCGTGGCAATGTCATGTTCTGCAATATAGCCGTCTTTTTCGAGGGCGCTAATGTGGCGGCGCACTGCCGCGGTAGTAAGCTTCAGTATTTTCGCCAATATTGAGGCTGTCACGGGCCCTTTCTCAACGATGAGGTCTAGTACGGCTTGCCTGGTCGGCTCTACCTCGGGGTCCATTTACCCTCCTCATAGTTGCGAGTAAGCTTGCCTAACCATCATAACTTATTTTCGCAACGTTAGAGTTTTTTAAAAAGCCCAGGTCACATAACATTTTCCTAACTTAAGCGGCACGTAAATCCTTAAAGTTGCTCTGGACTGCACAAACAGTCGCTAAAACCCCGGTGATAACACTGGGATTGTGAAGTTTACCCTCAAATATGGCGCGCTGAATTTTGTCTAAATTTACCCACTCCATATGCATTTCGGCTTCTTCGCCCTCGCGCACAAACCCTTCAGGCAATGCGGTTGGGCGCAAGTTGCGTGCCAAGAAAACGCGGATTTTTTCCGTGCTGCACCCCGGTGAAGCGTAGGTGTCTACAAGCACGTTCCACGTTTCCGCCTCCATCTGTATTTCTTCGGCCAGCTCCCGCTTGGCCGTCTGCAGCAGTTCTTCACCCTCAATGTCTGTAAGACCCGCCGGAATCTCCCACAAATTCGCCCGCACGGGGTGGCGGTATTGGTAAATGAGGGCGACCTGCCACTGTCCTTCTACCTGCCGCAATGGCACTATGGCTACCGCCCCAGGGTGAACTAAATAATCGCGACTTAGTTCCCCTTCGCCCTCAGCAAGCACAATTTTGTCGGCGTGCACGGCAAACAATCTGCCCTGCCAAGGCATAGTAGTAGCGGTTATTTGGGCGGTGCGAGGATTGTCAGCTTCAAATTGCATAATACGGTTCCTCCGGCGTAGCTGCATAAATTTTCATTAATGCGCCCAGCATTTGCTGTTTGCTGGGCAGTTCCTTTGCGCGCGCGCTGGCAGCGGCACCTTGCTGTGCGCGCAGCTTTTCATCATTTAGTAAACGAGTCAATGCGGCCCCAATTTCCTCAGGATTTTCGCTAGTGAGGATGGCACCCCGGTCGCCGGTGACAACCCGCGTTCCGCCCACGTCAGTAGCAACTATTGCCACACCCGCAGCGAGTGCCTCTTGAATGGCTACTGGTTGTCCCTCCCAACTGGCGGTGGAACAAAATACGTCGGCTGCTGCCAGAGCATCCGCAATATCTGAGCGTCTGCCCGCCAACACCACCGGCAGCTGCTCTGCGTCAATTTGGTGTTGTAACACCGCCCGCTGCGGACCTTCACCAATAATCACCGCTCTCCAGTGGCGGTGCGGGATGTGTTTGAGCGCTTCCAAAAATAGTGGCAGATTTTTTTGCACCGACAGGCGCGCCACCTGCAAAATAATCGGTTCGTCAGCTATTTCGAGGGCGGTGCGGAACTTTTTTCCATTTCCTCTGGTCAATTCTGGCGCCGGTACCAGGGCTAAACCAGCATGTTTCACGCCCCCACTGCGCGCCCATTCCAACAAGTCCGGGCTGACTGCCAGCACATATCCGGCACGGCGAGCAATAATATGCAAAAGCATTTTCCCAATTATCCGCACCTTTTTTCCACCCACAGGACGGTTGTGCAAAGTAACTACTAATTTCCAGTCAGCTCCCACAGATCTGGCAAGCGCAGCTAAAGCACCAGCCCGCAAACCGTGCGCATGGACTACATCGTAATCGGAACATGTTTGTCGCAGTAGTCTGCGCGCCCTCATATCCTCACGCAAATTTGGTGCCGAACCAATGCGCACCGCAACGTCTCCGTCTTCGCAAGCAACGTCCACGTGATGCCCATCTGTACGCAACACTTCCGTAAGTAATCGCACGTGGGCGGGAACTCCCCCACCTGCGGTCGCCATCAGCTGCAAGATGTTCACAGCGCCCTCCTTAGCGCGGGCAAAAATGGTGCGGAAACCAGTCCAATTAATGCCAGACCTAGTGCACCACCAACGCAAATTAGACCAATACCAGAGGGCAAAAATCCTTGACAATAAAACGCCAAGGCTGCGCCAGGACCCACTGCTGCCGCCGCCAGCGCAGCGGCACGCAAAATTTCTGCTATACGTGCAAAGTCGCGGATCGCATACAGCAAGAGGACGGCCGCTACCGTCATGCCTACACTGGAGGCAGCCGCAAGCGTACGCAATGCCGCCGGCCCGTCGCCGCCCTCGTTAGCCTGCGCAAACAAAATCGACAACGCCGCCACTACCAGCCATCCGCCAGAAGCTGCTAATCCGGCACTGCGCCCCCTATGTAAAGCGTAAAGGACTCGCGAAAGGTGAAAAATGAGCGCAAAACCGATCAGTCCGGGCGCTAATAACACCAACGCTTGAGCCATGCCAGGAACCGGCTTCAGCATTTCAAAGACAGCTTGCAAAGGTTGCGCACCCGCCACCAACAAGCCCGCCGATATTACCCCCACTACTGCAACTGTGCGCGTAGTTTGCGTAATCGTGTGCTGCAGTTGTGCGCCCGCACTCACAACTTGTCGGGCAATCTCAGGAAAGGTCGCGGTTGCGATAGGCACTGCCAAAACTGCGTAAGGAAGCATATAAAGCGCCTGCGTGTACTGATATATCGCAACAGTCCCCACGTCTCCGTAACCGCGCGCAACCGTCAGTACTGTGAGGGCAGAGACTTGCTGGGCAGTTAGTGTGCCCACACCCGCAGCTCCCAGGACGAACGCTTGTCGTGCTTCCGCCCTCGTTAAACCAAAGTGGGGACGCAATTTCACGCCCAATCTTGCCACCGGAATAAACAAGGGAAGGCAGAGTGCCACCACACCCGCAGTGGTTCCCCACCCCAAAACGCGTACGGCACTGTCGCTAACAGCACTCACATCCCCAGCTGATCCTGGCATTGCCCCATAAATTGCGTATGTTGCAATAACTACAAGCGAAGACAAAAGCGGCGCTAGGGCGGGCCATAAGAACTTCTTGTGCGCCTGCAATACGCCCGTCAAAACCACCGAAATTCCGTACAACGGGATCTGCACCGAAAATATTCGCAAAAACATTGCCAACAAGTCCCGCTGCGCCATAGCACCTTCACCGGCTGGCACTGGCAACAATTGGGCAATCGATGTCGCAAAAATACCCACTGCCGCCGCCAGCGGCACTAAAATTAGCAAAGCAATAGTCAACAACGAGGACGCCACTCGCGATACGTCCTCGCGCATTGCTTTGGCGATAGGCAACGCCAGCAGCGGGATAGTGATGCCAGCGAGCGCGCCCCCCGCCGCCACTTCGTAAACAATGTTAGGAATTTGGTTGGCACTTGCGTACGCATTCGCAGTACTGCCCTGCCCCACCCACGCGAATTGGGCAAACCACCTGCCAAAGCCGACAACACGCGCCAGCAACGTCAGTCCAGAAATCAGACCTACGGCTCCTAGTAAGCGTTTTGACACTTAGGACCTGCCCAGTTTGTCCAATGCATTCAGAACTGGGTTTGCGGCAATAATCTGGGAAAAACTAACTTTTTCCGAAACCAGGTTAGCGCCCACCAGGACAGCCGCGAGGACAATGCGCACATTTGGAGGCGTGGCGTAAGCGAGGGCGAGGGAAACTTGGGTGCCGAGCGCGCCTGCGCCCACATCTCCTAGCATGGTTTGCCGTCGCGCATCGGTATTCGCGTCGCACAGGCTGCCTGCCAAGGCACTCCCTGCCAAGGCGCCTCCAACCCCCGGGTTTGCTAATGCGCCCGCCGCCATAATTCCAACGATTTTACGCGCCCGCAGGGGACGCAAATCAAACAGATTGACGAGGTTCGTTCCGGCTGCGATAGTGGCTGCGCTGGCAGCATAGTCTACCAATCCCAGAACCCCGGTTCGCCTGGGTGCGAAGAACGCACAGATTGCCCCGCCCCCACCGATTGCCAGCAGTTTCGCCATACCTGTTGTAACGTGTCCGCGTTTGAGTGCACCGATATGACCACGCAAACCTTTCGCGACTGTAGCACCATCGTGACGCCCTTGGTCCATATCGTCGACGTAACCTGCAGCCGCGCCTACACCGGTAAGCAAAGCCGCAGCGACCCCCTTTTTACCGTACTTTGCTGCGCTGACAGCAGTAGCCAGTGTGCTGGCTGCGCCGCACACTACACCAGCGCGCAGCGACACGCGACGTCCCTCAAAATTAGTGCGCTCCCATTTAGGGTGGGACTTTATCGCATTATTCAAGACAATATGCGACAGAGCAGTCACGCCAAATCCGAAAAAAGCACTTTTCATCTATTTTTTCGCTTCAATTACGGGAAACAATTTACTGGCACCGATTTGGCTACCGTAGGCACCTACTTTGCCGTCCAGGGCGCGTTTGAGGGCGAAGGGCACCGCAAATTGTCCAGTTTTGGTTCCCAGTGAGTCTACTGTAGTTACTTTTGCACTAGTTGCCCGCACTTTCGCCAGGAAAGAATTGTCGGTTGCTGCGCTGCCCGCTATTACGGTGCGAGCGTGAGTAATATCCAGGCTCTTGGTAAAGCCGACAAGAGCTTCATCTGCCCACACGGCGCCTTTATCGTTTTGCTTCGTATCCACAGGTGCGCCACTATCTTCCTGATGCGGACCGATCACTACTATAGCAGTAGCAGCCTCGGAAACGGGGGTAGCAACTGTCAGCAAAGGACTATCTTTAGAGGCGTAAATTTGCGCCAAAGCGCTGGATTTATCCCCTGGTTTTTCCAACATTTGTACCAGCCCAGTACCTAAAATTTCGTCGGCTGTTGCCGATTGGGCGGGAGGTGTTTCTAAATACTGGCTCATGGCACTGGTCAATTGCGACCTGTAGGTGGATTTACCTTCGGTAAACCAATCGTTTTTAAGGTCGAAGCGTCCCACAATTTTTGCTCCCGCTGCCGTCAGCTTGTCTGAAACTGACTGAATGTCAGCGTCCTCGGCCCCAGCGACCGTGATTAGCCCAACCTTCGCATCTGTCAAAGTGCCCGGCAGCAGCGCCCCTGCCAATGAGGCAACGACCTGTGCGGAACCTTCCAACTGTTTATTAGCGGTACGCAGATCCTTAGTAAGCTGCGCATGCTCAGTTGTGAGCCGGTTGACTTGTCCTGTTAGCGCAGCCGATAGCGGACCTTGCAAAGGTCCGGCCCCTAAAATAACCCCTAGGGTAAGGGCTATCAGCACCGACATCAAAGAAACAAGATGGTAACGAAAATCGATCACGGGTATTCCTTACATCAGCGGCGGAAGGAACGGACCAGCGCCAAAGAGTCCGCCCAGAAAGTTAGAAATGCTCAAGCTAATCAAACCGTAGAAGGCTTGACCGGCAGGTGTGACGCCGAGGGCGACTAGCACCGAAATTATTCCTACCAGCGCGAATCCTATCGCCTGTCCAGTAGAAATGCGCGCGTGATACAACCGAGACACCCCTTTAGCGTCAACCAGACGCGACCCTACGCGCAACCGCGTCAAGAAAGTCGACGCCATCCCGGCCCGGCCTTTGTCTAAGAATTCAATGAGTGTGGCATGTGTTCCCAAAGCCACAATCAACTCTGCGCCCTTGTCGTCTGCCAGCAGCATGGCTACGTCCTCGGAAGTGCCAGTGGCTGGGAAAGTAATATAGTCGATGCCTTGGCGGTCCAAACGTTGGGTGCCAGGAGCGCGCCCATCCCGGTACGCGTGTACCACTATTTCGGCACCACAGCGCAGGGCTTCATCGCTAACTGAATCCATGTCGCCAATAATCATGTCTGGCGTGTAGCCTTCTTCGATTATGGCGTCGGCGCCCCCGTCTACACCGACGAGGACGGGGCGATACTCGCGAATATAAGATTTCAACGACACCAGGTCTTCTTTATAGGAATACCCACGAACCACAATGAGGACGTGGCGTCCATCAATTTTTGTGCGCACTTCGGGCACACCTATGCCGTCCAGCAAAAGTTCGCGTTCGCGTCGCAAATACTCCATGGTGTTAGCAGCAAATGCTTCAATTTGTACCGACAAGCCGACGCGGGCTTGTTCCATTGCCGCCGCATTGGTCGCGCGTGTTTGTTCAATTCCGGTGGCAATTAGCTTTTCGCCCGCGAAAATCTTGTTTCCTTCCAGACGCAAACGAGTGCCTTCTTTGATTTGCATGACGTCGGCGCCCAAATCGTCAATCAGTTTTATGCCGGCGCCCAAAATTATGCCCGGACCCAAGTTGGGGTAACGCCCAGTGGTAGATTTGGCGGCGTTCAGTACCGCCAGTGGCTTCGCCTCTACCAGCGACTCCGCAGCAACGCGGTCAATGTCGGCGTGGTTGATGACGGCAATGGCGCCTGCTTGTAGGCGACGCGTCAGATTTTTGGTACGTTTGTCAACCTGGGCGTTGCCCTCGGAAGGGCTAGCAGTGTTTCCTCGTTTGAATAATGCTCTGACCACGTTTGTCATTGTCTCATGTTCGCCGCTTCAATTAGTTCAGTGGCATGCTTTCGTGCTGATTTTGAGTCGGTTCTACCGGATAGCAGGCGCGCAATTTCAGTGATGCGGTTTTCGCCCTCTACTTTTTTCACGCTTGCTGTGGCTTTTTCTTTAGTTACTACCAGGTGGTTTTGCGCCCACGCAGCAACTTGAGCAAGGTGAGTTACGACTATTATTTGACGGTTTTGCGCAAGTGCGGCAAGGCGTTGTCCGATTGCTCCGGCAGTTTCGCCGCCTATACCAGCATCGATTTCGTCAAAGATAAGGGTGGGACCGGGGGCGGCGGTTGCGAGTTCAAGTGCCAACATTATCCGCGAAAGTTCCCCACCACTGGCACCTTCCCCTAGTTTTACTTCTTTCGCCAGGGGGTGCGCACGCAGTGTCATTGATACTTCATCCGCCCCGGTTTCTTTGAAAACACCGGCGGGGGTAATATCTACGCTCAATTTCGCTTCGGGCATCGCCAGTTTTCTGAGTTCTTCAGTTGCTGTTTGACTCAAAGCTGCTGCCGCTTTTTGGCGTTTTTGGGTGAGGGCGGTGGCGCACTTTTTCAGTTCGGTTTCGCACGCGGTGACTTGCTGGTGGAGTTCTTCTTCGCGCTCGCTTCCTCCGCCTATTTGTTCCAGGCGTGCCCTGGCGTTACTTGCCCATTCAATCAGTTCGCGGGCACTGCTGGCTTTATTGCGCAAGGCTTCACGGTAGGCGGCGAGGCGGGCATGCGCGCGTTCCAGTTCTTCGCGCTCGCCCACAAAGTCTTCCATGTAGGCACGGAGGCTTTCTGATATTTCTCGGATTTGCTCGGCAAGAGCACGCAGTTGCGTTTCCAGTTCTCCCATTTCGCCCACGTATATGGCGGCTTTGCCCAAGTGCGCGGCAGCGGTTTCTATCAGTTCGAGGGCGCCGCTATCTGCTGCTAGTGCCCCACCGGCAATTCCCAGGTCTTCGCGCAGGTTCGCTGCGTTAGTCAGGATTTCGATACGTGTGCGCAAATCGTCATCTTCGCCCTCGTGCGGATCTAATTCGTCAATTTCTGCCAGACCGCGTTGGAGCATTTCGATTTCAATTTCGCGTTTATCGGCTTCCGCTCGCCACTTTGAGAGTTCTTTTTGAGCATTCTTCCAATTCGTAAATGCTTCTTGGTAAGCGGTGCGGGTCTTTACCAGTTCGTTTCCGCCGGCATTGTCTAGGATTTGTCTTTGTACGACGGGGTTTTGCAGGCGCACTTGGTCTGATTGCCCATGGACGGATACTACGGCTCCCCCAATATTTCGCAGTACTCCGGCGGGCACTGATCGACCACCGGCATGCGCACTAGATCTTCCGTGAACGGGCACTTTTCGCAACAGGTAGAGGGCGTCCTCGTCCAGTTCACCACCGGCGTCTGCCAAGATGGCGGCCACTGCCCCAGCGGGATCCACAGTGTAGGTGGCGGCCACTTCTGCTCCTTGCGCACCTTGCCGCACTCGGTCCGGATTAGCTTTTCCCCCACAAAGCAGGTCTATGGAAGTTAAAATCAAGGTTTTGCCTGCGCCAGTTTCTCCACTGAGCACATTCAGTCCCGCTGTAAACTGAATGTCGGCGTCCGCAATGACACCCAAATTAGTGATGTGCAGGTTATCTAGCATTGTCTCTCCAACCGTGTACGGGCAGGTCGAATTTGGCTACCAGACGCGAAGAGAAGGGGGCATCGTTGATGCGCGCAAAACGTACCGGTCGGTCAGAACGAGTGACGCTGATAGTGGCACCGGCTTCGGTTACGATATTTCTTTTGCCATCGCACCATGTTTCTACCGGTTCGCGGCGGCTGGGAAGTACCGCAATTTCTATTATTGATGCGGGTGAAACTACTACTGGCTGGGTGAATAGCCCGTGAGCTGCCAAAGGTACCATCACCAGCGCCTGCACGTCCGGCCACACTATTGGTCCACCCGCGCTAAACGCATATGCGGTAGATCCTGTGGGAGTAGCAACGATCATGCCATCAGCTCCGTATTTAGAAACGCGCTGCCCATCAATGCCCACTCCGAAATGGCAGGGGTGACGGGGGTCTGTGCGCAACGCTGCCACCTCGTTTAGCGCCCAGTCCTTGCTGACGCTGCCGTCCTCGTGTGTAATTGTCACTTCCAGGGTCATCCGGTTTTCGACGGTATATTGGCAGCCAACAATGTTTTCGACAACTTTTTCGAGGGCGTCGGGTTCCGCTTCGGTCAAAAACCCCATATGCCCGCTGTTTATCCCAATCAGTGGAACGTCAAGTTCGCGGGCGACCTCTGCGGCGCTTAACACTGTGCCATCTCCGCCCACCGCCAGAACCAGTTCGACTCCGAGCTCTGCCCTAAAAGTGGGAGTTATGCCGGCACGCGTCAGGGCGTCGTGAATCTGTTGCAAGTCGCACAAGTTACTTCCAGGGTGCTTTTGCAACAATATTTTCCGCATCATTGGGGTCCTTCCGCGATGGCAGTGGCGACGGCGTCCTCGATATCTACAGCATCCGGGGCATCCGCGCGCATTGCCAGAAAATATTCCACATTGCCGGCCGGTCCTGGCAGTGGGGAGGCAGCGCACGCCCGTACCTTTAACCCACATTTTTCTGCAAAACGGGCCACGTTTAGCACAGTTTCAGCGCGGTCAGCGCCGGATCGCACTACCCCGCCGTGTCCCAGTCGTTCCTTCCCGATCTCAAACTGAGGTTTTACCATGAGGACGAAATCCGCGTGGGGGGCGGCAGCTGCGATTAGCGGTGGAATAACTAGAGTCAAAGAGATGAAAGAAAGGTCGCCAACCACTAGTTCGGGGGCAGGTGCCACTACCTCGGGATCTAAAGTGCGCACGTTTGTGCGTTCAAGAACCTGCACGCGGGAGTCCTCCCGTAGGCGCCAATCTAGTTGCCCGTACCCCACGTCAACGGCTACCACACTGGCAGCACCGCGCCGCAATAACACGTCGGTAAATCCGCCGGTCGAAGCGCCAGCGTCCAGGCACCTTCTGCCGCTAACTTGGGGAGCGCGTGCTGCCATTATGTCAAGGGCGCCCGCTAACTTGTATGCTCCTCTGGAGACGTATTCTGCGCCCGCATGCTGTTTTATTTCCAGAGCTTGAGCGGGGTCAACTTGGCGAGCAGATTTAGTTACTACTTCCCCATCTAAAGTAACTAGACCGTCCTCGACTAGCTGTGCTGCTTTAGTTCGCGAGGGCGCAAGACCGCGCCGCACAATTTCGCTGTCGATTCGCCGCAGCCTCCCCATCAGATTGCGTCCAATTCTGCAGCAAGTGTTTCTTGCAGGGCGGCTAGCCGATCTGTTTGTTCGCTAAGCGGCAGATCGGCTAGCCCGTCAAGCTCATCACTCATTTTCGCGCGTCACTTCTGCGCCTTCGCCAAGTTCAGCAGTACCTGCGTCGGTTGCGCTGTCCCTTTGCGCCGCAGCTGCTTCTTCAGGCTCTGGCACGTCTTGCTGGGTGTCTGCCTTTTCCGCTTCCCCTTCGGTTTTTGCCGGTACGGGGTCGGCTGCTGGCAGAGGCTTATCCTCTGATTCTGGCGCGGGCTCGTCCTCAGTGTTTACAACCGGTTCGCCCGCCTCTTCGGTTGGCTGACTACCAGGAAAGCCACCAGTGATTTCTTCTGTAGCTTCGTCCTCGGACAGAACCGGATTTTCGATAACGTTTATGATCGGTACGAAGACGCGGTCGCGATTGTCACGTGCCTCCCACACAGCCGCCACCAACGCACGGTAGTCATCCAGTTTCAACGTGATTTCGTCTGTGGTAATGGCTTCGTCATTTACCAGGATATGTCCGCGTTCTACTCGAAATTCGCGCGAAGTACCACATACCCAGTTTTCTTCGGCAGTGCGCACGGGTCCTGGCGCCCTTTCTTGTAAAGCCCGCAGGTCCAACCCCAAGAAATCAGGACGTTCTTCGCGGTGCGCCAACGCCACCGCCTTGGCATCACTGACCCCGGTGAGTACATGCAAACATGGCAAACCGGCAGCTTTGCCACCGCGAATGTCCGTGTCCAGACGGTCGCCAATGCACAGCGGTTTTTCGGCTTCAGTCAGTTCTGTGGCACGGCGGTAAATACCGGGAGTGGGTTTACCTCCCGCTACAGGTTGTTTACCAGTGGCGTTTACGACGGCGGCTACCAACGAACCGTTTCCAATGCTGAACCCGCGTTCTGTAGGCAAAGACGCATCCAGGTTGGTTGCAACGTAGAGCGCCCCGTCAGCAATTGCGTAAGCCGCTTCGGACAGCGCCGCCCAGTCCACAGAGGCGTCATAACCTTGAATGACTGCGGCAGGCGACGGGTCAGCTGTGCGCGTAGCTTCAAAACCGGCTTCCGTCACCAGCTGTTCCAGTCCCGCGCTGCCGATTACCAGTACGCGCGCACCTGGCGGCAGTTTTTCTTTCAAGATAGCAACACCATCAATTGCGGAGGTCATTATTTTCTTTTCATCCGCCGCAATATCGAAAGTTGCTAATTTGTCTTTAACTACAGCTGGCAACCGGGACGCATTATTGGTGACAAATACGGTGTCCATGCCCGCTTCTTGGGCTAAACGCAGCCCTTCAGCTGCGTGTGCAATCGGCTTGGTGCCCATGTAAGTAACACCATCAAGGTCGATGAGGGCGACACCGAAGACTTCTTGCAGCGGCTTACGGCATCCGTGCAGGTCGGAACGCACGTGCTCCATTTCAGATTCGATGACTTCATCAAAGTCCACAATGGTAAGGGGCTCTGGCAAAGCGGGAATGCTGGCGGTTACTTCTGCCGCTTCTTCGTCGCGTCCCAGTTCGCTCAGGCGATCTGCTTTCACGGTTAGCAGCCTGGCTAAAGTTTCATCGTCCTCGATTTTGCGCGTTGCCATAAAGTCTTCGATGACAATCAGCCCGGCATCGCTTTGCCCCATGTCGGCTCGCGCCCCGGAGGCTACCAATGCCAGTTCGGCTTGTTCCGCAATACTCATTTTCGCGGTCGAAGTTTCGCCAATAATTTCCAACGCTTTTTCTGGTTTCCCGAGGGCGCGTTCGCAGTCTGCTTCTATGGCGCGCAGTTGGTGTTCGCCGGTTAAACGTCGCGCTGCCCTAACTTCCCGCAATGCTTCAGGATATTTTTCCAGTGCATATGCTGCCAGCGCAGCCGCTTCGCGAACTACGCCGATGCGTCCTGCACGGTTAACCGCAGCTTGGGCGTGTTCGTAGGCGGCTTGCGGGTCGAGGTCTAATAGCGAACCCGCCATTACCAAGTGTCGTGCTACAGTGTCCGCATTGTCTGGGTGCAGGCTGGCTAACTGTTTTGCCGCAACGGGGTCCAAACTGTCGGCTTTAACTGCGGCAGGCAGTTCCGGTTCTTGTTTGCGATTCTTCCACTTCTTTTCGGTACGGAAGTCGCGGTATTGCTTTTGGTCTTCATCTTCCCGAGGGCGCCGCTCGGCATATTCTTTCCGCCCGGCAAATTTTCCTCCGGTTCCAGCACCTTGCTTGCGGTCACGGAAGTTCCGGTCGCTGTTACGGCGATCCTCGCGCCCACGATTATCCCGGTCTCCCCAGTCTCGACCATTCCCGCGATTACCGCGCCCCCGGTCACCACCAGACCAGTTCCGACCACCACCGCGATCTTCCCAAGCACGTCCCCGGTCGTCGCGGGAGTTATTCCAGCGCCTATCGTCGCGATTGTCCCAGTCCCAAGCGCGCCCCCGGTCACCACGTCCGCCGCGATCATTCCACCGCCGCTCACCCCGGTCACCACCAGACCAGTTCCGACCACCACCGCGATCACCCCAGCGTCCTCCCGAACGATTGTCACGGGAATTATTCCAATTCGAGTTGCGGTGTCCAGACTGGGTGGTCTTGCGGTCCCTCCATTTAGGACCGGAGTTGTCGCGTTCAGTCACTATGTATTCCTTACTTTACGTTTTGGTTTCAATGATATTCCATAGCCTCTATGCGTGGGCGGGAAAATAGCGTGAGATTGCGCGCCGCCGACTCGTTTAGGACGAATGTACAAGCACCTCAATCTCGCACATCTTCGTTCATGATTACTTACTTTTCGGTATGGGGCACAAATATTGACGTTTCTGAAAGTAGATGACTAATAGCTAAATCTTCCCGCTGGGTCGGTTTACGCGAGCGTCGTCCTCGACCATAATGGGCATGTTTTTAGGGATGCTTTTGGCAGCAAGCTGGCTGATGTTTTAGGACGCAGACGCATGTACATGGTCGATTTGACGGGCTTTGTGGTGTTTGCACTGCTGGCAGCTTTGACGCAAAACGTGCGGCAACTGGTTTTGACGCGTTTTTTACTGGCACTGTTGGCGCTGACTCCCCTATTTCTTCCTCTATTACCGCAGAATTCACGGCGCCTTCCCGGCGGGGACACTTCATTATTTTCATGTCGCTACTACGGCAAGCTGGCGCTTTGTTCGCATTTTGTCTGGAATTGCTTTGTATCCGCTCGGCGATAATGCGTGGCGTTGGATGCTTGGGTTAGGCGCGGTCTTGGCGGTAATTGTCCTATTTTTGAGGCACAATGTACCTGAATCGCCGCGTTGGCTGCGGCTGCGAGGTCGCCACCAGGAAGCAGACGAGGTGATGACCTTAATCCATATACTTCACGAGGACGCCCACTCCAGTATTTCTACCACTGCAGCTACGGATGCCGCCGCAGATGCCAATTGGGCGGATAGCAGCATTCCTCCCGAGGTGAAAAACCACGAATTGTATGGCACCTGGTGGGAAATGTTTACCCCGCGTATGATTCGTGCGACTTTTTTTCTGTGCTACTTTTTGGTTTGCTTTCGCGGTTTCTTTTTACGGTATAAATATGTATTCGCCCTCGATCTTGAAACCTTTTACCGGCGATAATCCCATTTTGGCTTATGTTGGGTCTGCGGTTATTTCCTTGCTTGGAGTTATTGGCGCAGCGATTGATATGTACACTGTTGAACGCTTTTCGCCGCCCACAAATAATCTGGTGTTTTGTGGGCATGATAGCGGTTTTGTGTACATTGGCTTTGGTTGATTACCCGTCGCTGGAGCTTCTAATAGTGTTACTTTCCGTGGCGATTTTGCTGGCAAACCTGGGTCCGGGCGTCCTCAATATGGTTTATCCGAACGAACTTTTCCCTACGCGCATGCGCGCCTCCGGGGTGGGCTTTGCTGGATCTATCAGCCGCATCGGTGCCATTTTTTTGGGGGGGGTATGTGTTTCCTATAATAGTTGACCATTGGGGCATGGGTAATTCCACGTGGTTGTTCGCGGGCGTTGCTATTTTTGGTTTGGTGATCTCGTATTTTATGGCTCCAGAAACGGTAGGCAAATCTTTAGAAGAGCTAGAACACCTTACCAATCACGGTTGGGAAGTCCCTCACCACAGCTCTGGCGAATCCGCAAGAAAGAGAGGTTCTGGGGCGGCGCCTTCGGAATAAACATGCATAGTTTTTTCGATACGACTGTAGAAGATTGGGACGATCCCAATGGCGCAGTGCACTTGTATTTGCGGCCAAGCACCGATTTCGGCACGCTAATTGAGCCTTTCCGGCACGTGCTAGATTCGCATCCGTTTTTGTCTCGCCAACCGAATGCGCAGTTACATGCCACGGTGTGGCGTTTGCCTTTTTTCGCAAAAGATCTCACTCACGCCACTGGCGCAAAGTGGACGGCAACTACCCAGAGAGCTTTCGCTAACTGGCAGGTGCCCACGCTGCGTTTTGATCCGCCCATCGCCACCGCTAATTCCGTACTTTGTCCCGCTTTTGTGCATGATGCACCACGTTGGCGCGACTATGTTTCCTTAGTGGAAAGCCAGCGCCCTCGCCGTATTTGGGTCCTCCGCTCGGCACTTCCCCGTGGTGGGCGGGACCCACTTTACTTTGGCTCATGTTATTTCCGAGGGCGATCGCACTTTTGCAAAACCAGTTGCGCACCGCCACCCCAACGCTCCGCGACCAGGGCTCCGCCTTTTTCGCGCAGCCTTTGGACCACGTTGAGCTGGTGACGGTCATCCAGGATCGTCACCATGGCAGGTATTTTTCAATACTTTAGCGCGCGTAGATTTCTAGCTTTTCACCACCGCCCTCGCCACACTACCATTTGTTGCGCCCAATTATTTCGGGGAGGTCTGCAGCGTCATTCATGCGTATGTAGTCGCGGAATTTGCCGGGTACATGGGCTAATTCTTGCGGACTGCCGCATTGCGCCACACGCGCCCCTTTTGCTGTAGATTCGAGGACGATAATTTGGTGTGCCCCCCAAATAGTAGACATTCGGTGGGCTACTACGAGGGCAGTTCGCTCGCGGGTCAGTTCAGCAAGCACTTCGACTATCGCAGCTTCGTTTTCGCCGTCTAATGCGGAGGTGATTTCGTCCAGCAGCAGTATTGGCGCGTCTTTTATAAAAGCGCGGGCTATGGCTACGCGTTGACGTTCTCCACCAGAAAGGCGAAGTCCACCAGGT
This sequence comes from Actinomycetaceae bacterium, assembly GCA_030528145.1. Taxonomy (GTDB): domain Bacteria; phylum Actinomycetota; class Actinomycetes; order Actinomycetales; family Actinomycetaceae; genus Winkia. The sequence continues at coordinate 9,195 of JAUMZK010000001.1, read as the reverse complement.
CCAACCTGCGTATTCCAACCATCAGGCAGGTGCTTGATTACTTCGTCAAGGCGGGCCCGGCGGGCAGCGAGCTGGAGTTCAGCGTCGGTAGCATCTGGTTTGGCTATTGCCAGATTTTCTTTGATGCTGGTATCGAATAGATAAACGTCTTGGAACACCATCGAGACGGCATTCATGACGTTTTTAGTACCGATTTCTTTGACGTTTTTACCACCGATCAGCACTTGCCCTGTGGTGGTATCCCAATACCTAGCAACCAGGCGCAAAATGGTAGACTTGCCCACCCCGGAAGGACCCACTATGGCAGTTATTTTGTCTGTAGGCGCCACTAAAGAAATGTTGTCTAGCACCGGTCTACGATTTTCGTAGCTGAAACTAACGTTGCGCAGTTCTATGTCGTTACCATTATGTTTTTGTGCTTTTCCGGGTTCTAACAAGGCAGGTGTGGCAAATATTTCCATCATTGATTGCAGCGCTACCATGGAGTTATTTACTTCTGTAGCCATCAGTCCCACCATAGTTAGAGGAAGTACCATTCTGGATACGACAGTTATTAGTGCCAAATATTCTACTGGACTCATGGTGTGACCCAGCACAGTGGACATTCCGTAAGCGAGGACGATAGCGAACGTTACGTTCAAAATTAGGTTGAATATTTGCCCGGGTCGTGCCTTGGATTTGAGCCCCTCCAGTACGACGTCGCGGTCTTGCCGCATAGCATTCTCTAGGGGGTCCCAACCGTTTTCGGAGGTGGCGGTGGCACGCAATATTGGCTGTAGGGAACTGAATTCTATGAGGCGTGCAGATAGTTCCTGAGCACTGTGGTTTTCTTGGAGGTTCGACATCGTTATAGCATTGCTCATCCACCGCCATACCAAGTACAGGGGAATAATTGGAATCAGCATTATTGCAGTTATTTTCCAAGATATCGCTAGTGTTGCCAGAGCCATCACAATGGGTACGATTACGGCGTTGCACATTTTTGGTACTAACAGTGAAGGCAAGTGGGAAAGAATATTGATTTGTTTGGAGGTGGCGTTTACTACTTTGGCTTTAGTGACTTCGTCGAACCATCCGAGTGGTAGTTTCAAGACGCGTTCAGCAATGCGATCCAGCAGCGTGTCGCAGACCTCATACACGCCTACCCGGTAGGAACGCACCATGGCATAGGTGTCGATGAGGACGATGCTCACGCCAAGCACCACGATGACACTCACCCATTGACTGAGGTGAGTACGGTCGGTGTACAGCGACTGCAGGAACGGTATCATTAGTGCCAGGGCAATTCCTTGCAATATTGCTGATATTCCATACCAGGCAAAAAGTGTGACAACTTCGCGTCGGTCGAATAGTTTTAGCATGTTGCGCCACATATTAGTGCTCCTCCCCTGCGCTTTCGCTAGCACCGTGGTCTTCGCCCTCGAAATTGCGAACTTGGACATGCCACAGATCGCGGTATTTTCCTGGCATTCTTATTAGTTCGTCGTGTCGCCCGCGTTGCACAATTTTGCCGTCGTCAACTACCAGGATTTGGTCTGCGTAGCGCACAGATTCCAGCCGGTGCGAAGCCATTATGACCGTGCGTCCGACGGTCAACTTCGCCAATGCTTTATAGATGTCTCGTTCAGATTCCGGGTCGGTTTGAGCCGTGGCTTCGTCCAGCAGCACTATGGGGGCTTTTTGCAAAAATATGCGGGCGAGGGCGATTCGCTGCTTTTCGCCCCCGGACAGGAATCCGCCTTCCTCACCCAGTATTGTGTCGAATCCAGCAGGCATTTGTTGGATGCGGTCCAGTATCTGCGCGTCTGTAGCAGCTTGTATTATTTCTTCGTCTGTAGCAGCTTTATCCGCCAAAGTAATATTGTCGCGTACCGAGGCATGCAAAATTTGTGATTCTTGTACGACTACCGCTAAATGCGAATATAACCAGGAAAATGGCATGCTCGCAATATTGGTTTTTCCGATTTTTATGGCTCCTGACTCAACGTCGTAAAAACGCGCAATTAGACGCAATATAGTACTTTTTCCAGAGCCAGAGGCACCTACCAGCGCGCACGAAGTGCCACACTTCACGGTGAAAGAAACGTTTTCTAGGGAGGTTTTTTCAGGAGTGTAGCGGAACGTTACATTGTCAAATACTACCGCATCGCCCTCGGAAAATCCTGTTTTTTCAGCGCCTTCAACCATTGATTTTTCCGCCAGCAGTTGCGCAGAATTGAGTCCTGCTTGGCGAGCATCATAAATATGCTGCATTAAAGAATAAAATGTCGATACTCCCTCAGGGATAGTTGGTGCCAGTAAAAAGAATGGCAAAGTATCAGAAATCGCTATCCAATCGTGGGAAATAAAAATTACGGATAGTACTGCGACAGTTGCAAAAATGCTGGCAGGACGTAAAAACGCCATCAACAGACCAATTGCTGCCCCAGATTTTCGCATCCAAGAATAAGACGCATCAGCAAACTGTTTTCTGGCAATTTGGAATTTAGTACGCCCTAAATCGTCTGCTTGGAAGTTCTTTATTTCAGAAATTCCTTGCAACATTTCTACGGTTGCCGCCGAAATATCGTTTTGGGCGTGGCTAAATCGCGCGGTCAGTTCCCCCATGTTGCGAAAGCCTAAATATCCTGTAACTACTGTCAATAAACCCCATATCAGCACCATAGACAGTGCCATTTGCCAGCTCACCCAAAACAGGTACGAGAGCCCAAAAACGACGCTGATAATGGCGTTCGTAAAATCACCGGGAAGGTGAGCCACCAGCGTGTGTACCGCTGCAGTATCGTCGACAACAATTTTGCGTAATCGACCCGGCGATATTCCGCTTACTTTTCCCAGTGGCAGTCTTGCTAGTTTGTCAACCATTTGCCGGCGCAGTTGGTAGCGAAGTTTCGCCTCACCGGTGTGGCTGACTCCCAGCCCACCCAGGTATAGCAGTTGTGAAGCACACAAACATATCAACGCCCCTGCTACCCAATACCAAGGATTAGCGCGCCAGCCCTCGTAGTGTCGCTCGCCCAGCCATAATCCAGCTAAATGGGTTAGCAGTATGTAGGGAACAATCGCGCACACCGCGCCCGATGCAGTCAGTACGGCACTGAGGAACATAGCCTTTTTGGCAGGTCTAATTACGGCACTGACACTCGGAGCGGCGAATGCACCCTCAGTTTGCGTCTTGGTGACAGTTTTTGTGGTCATGCTCCTTTACCTCCACATGAATATGAGGGCGCCTACTCCCCACAGCGCCACTAGTAGTGCCCAATCAATTTTTTGCCAGGGAACGTCTTGTAACTCTGTGCGTTTTGCGTAAGCACCAAAGGCGCGCGAATCCATTGACAACGCCACCTGTTCTGCATGTTGCACGGCTATTATCAGCATCGGTATCACGCACGATACCCATCGCACCGCTGGCGCAAGAATTCTCCACTGCACACCAATTCCACGCAATTTGCGTGCCACCGCCAAAATATGAGAATTTTCCCGAAACACTTGGATAAAAGCAATTGCAGAAATACCTACAGCAGCAATGCGGTATGGCACTTTGAAAGTGGTAGTAATTGTTACTATAAGTCGGTGCGGGTCAACGATAAATCCGCTAAATAAAAATAGCGACAGTAAAGCACCTATCAGGCTGGCAGTAGAGAAAGCGTCCCCATAATCGTATAGGGATATTTCCATACGGTCGCGCCACCCCAACTGAAATATCAGCGATATTGCCAGCAAAACGCTCCACATAATAATGGTTGTTCCCAGGATCTTTGTCCAATTTGCGCCAGTACAACATAAAAGTAGCGTCACCAATCCCATCACTGTTATGTTCAACATTGGGTTACCGGCTACTACTATTGCTACGCATAGAGGAATAACACCCAAAAATACTGTAAGCGGATTTAAGCCTGCAAAAATGCCGCGTTCTTGCGCGGGAGCAGTCTCTAGAGTCTGTCTCTCGTTCTTATCTGTGCAGGGTAGCCGAGTTTCGTTTTTGCCAGATCCTAACGCAATATTAGGAGCTGGCAAATGCACAATATGAGTGGCGTGAGCGAGTGCCAAATCTAGGTCATGAGTAGCAATAATGACAGAGTGCCCACGACTTTGTAGATCCTGGAAAAATCCTAACATTTCTGTTGTATTATCCCAGTCTTGACCATAAGTTGGTTCATCGAGGACGATAAGTTGTCGTTCTTCCGCTACTACCGTTGCTACTGATAACCTGCGCGCTTGTCCACCCGAAAGGGTCATGGGGTGACGTTTGCGCTGCGTTTGCAAATGAAAATCAGTCAGAAGCTGTTCTGTTTCAGTTGTAGAGATACCGGTTATCGTCAGTTCTTTTTCAACAGTAGCGGTGACCATTTGGTGTTGCGGGTTTTGGAAAACGTATCCTGCCAGATGGACCCCTTTTTTGAGAGCTTTTCCGCCTATTTCTGCGGTCTTTGCTTGGAAGCGCAAAATTCCTGACAGCGCCGCTAAAAATGATGTCTTACCGGCACCGTTTGCTCCTACTATGGCAACTAATTCGCCACCGCTTAGTTTCATAGATATTGGGGGGCACCTGTAGGGTACTGTAAGATCTTCTACCCGCAGGGTCGGAGCAGCAGCAATTGTCGCCGTATCGATTGTTTTTCTTGTTGAAGCGGAGAGAGATTCTCCGCTCTGTTTTTCCGTCTGCGGTTTGAGTTCGGGTTTTGCTACTGTTTTTATCTTTGGGGAATTTTCTAGGCACCTCCACCCACGCCGCCAGAGCCCACCTACACGCGTATAGTATTCTGTATCTTTCCCCTGCCTAGTCGCAGCAAGTTGGGCGCGCATTCGTTGTATTTTTTCGTGTTCCTCTCCTAAACGCAAGCTCCTCGGTAACCACACTCCCAGCTCACGCAAATACTCTAAGTGTTCAGCGAAAACAGCTTGTGGCGGACCTGACGCAACCAGAGCGCCCTCGCCATTTAATACCACCAGATTGTCAATGTGATCTAAAAATAGGTCTAGGTTGTGATCAATTATCAGCGCTCCAACACCTTTGCTTGCCGCGTTGACAACCAGGTCGTATATTTGCTTCGATCCGTCCTCGTCAATGTTGGAAGTGGGCTCGTCTAAAACCAGCATTTTTGGATGTGTGGCGAGGGCAGCTGCTAACGCAAGACGTTGCCTGCCGCCCCCGGAAAGCTTCCTTGGATCTTCCCACAATCGCCCCAACAGACCTACTTCAGCAAGAACTTCCCGCACTCGGATGGCGATTTCAGTGCGGGAAAGACCCAGATTTTGCAGGGCAAAAGCCACTTCATCGAAAATCCGGTCAGTAACCACTGACGCATCTGGGCTCTGCCCCACATAACCTGCATAAGTCGCAATGTGCTCAACCGGCGCATCAGCTACCTCCACGCCACCAAGTCGTACAGAACCCCGATACTCTGAGGGGATTGAGTGCGGGATTAACCCACACAAAACTTTTACCAGCGTAGATTTACCACATCCGGACGGACCTGTGACTGCAGTAATTTGTCCGGGATAGATCGCCAAATTTACCCGGTCTAACACCCAAGAATTGTCACCGGCAGGTCCTGTCGTCAGATAGCGAACGCTCAAGTTCTCAGCTACCGAAACTGGTGGGCACTTTTCACTGCGATTTGCGGGGGCTTTCGGATTCATTGATATATTCACCGATCAAGCGTGAAATTTAGTAGAATCACCTTTTTGCATCTATACCGACACCGGCACGGTTTAACAATTTGGTAATACCGATCGTCGCCAGCCCGCCAATAAGAGCCGAAATAACCGAAATAACAACTACAGACACTCCGAAAGAAATGCCTACCACGTATTTTAAGGTCAACACGTACAGAATACCGTTTATTAGACCGAACACTGCTGCGCTAATCAAGAACGACCACCATGTCCATTTTCGGTATAGCATCAACGCCAAGGGCACCTCAATGAATGCGCCGCCTAGCAGGTTACCGACAATTGCACCCGGACCTGATGGTGTAGTGAAAATTGAGATAATACCCATTATCAGTGCGGCCACCATGACTGAGCCGGGACGACGCACCACAGTCGCCGGTAACAAATACGGAATCACCCAAATTCCCATGATGGCAACACCAGCATAGAGGGCTTTAGGGGTGGTGCCAGCTACTGGTGCAAAATAGTTCAACGGCAGTAGCAATACCATTCCCATAACCGCTAACGCGGCGGTAATCATCAAATTTCTGGTACCGATGACCGAATCTGCAATACCGGATCGGGCTGATGTCCGCACTTGGTAATCATTTTCCGAGGGCGCATGCGAATCATTCGACATGATGTTACCTACCTCAAATACAACACAAACTTTTTTAGGCTTCCCTAAACATGTATCTACTATGGTATACCTAATAGAAAAGCGATCGCAAGCTTACTGGAAACTGTGAAGATGGCAGGTGGCGGCGTCCTCACTACGCAAATGCCGAATCTCAGCCCAAGAATACAAAGAAATCATTCTTTCCATTCTCAAAACAATGGGCTACATTTCAACTGGCACTGTAAACGCTGCAGCTCCTCCCCTGGCCGGTTAGCTATGATAGCTCAGCTTGAAGTCTCTTACAACTCTTAGACGAACGCAGCAAAAAATACTAAACTAAGGCGTACACTCCTTTTCTGCTCACAAACGATAGCAGCATATTGCGTTTGTACAGATGCAACGGCAACGCCTACTAGTAGTATTCCCGTAGTCATATGGGAACGAGCAGGAACTGCGAAGCTGGAGTTGATTTCTTGGCGGACCCCAACCCTAGCGCGGATACACCGCATCCAGGGCCCGCCGTACAGTGGCAGCTCCAGTTTTGCTTGCCTCCAGCACCGCTTCGTGGGTGGTGGGCAGTGCGGCGCACGACAGGTCTGTCACTACAGATAGTCCCCCCACGCGCACTCCCCGCGCGTGCAAAGTTATGGCTTCTAAAACGGTGGACATGCCCACGCAGTCGGCTCCGAGCATTGATAGCGCCCGGCTTTCCGCGCGCGTCTGATATTCCGGACCGCGCATAAAACAGTATATTCCGCTGCGATCGCAAACCGCCTCTAGTTGCCCTGTTAGTTCGGTGTCCCACACGCCGGTGACGTCCACAAATTCCGGGGTGGCAAACGGTGATGCGCCACTGAAATTCAGGTGGTCGCGTATTGCCATTACTTCCCCCAGCTGCCAGTCGCGTAAGCACCCATTGGCATTGCACAACACCGCAGTTTGCACACCAGCACTCGCGCCAGCTTCCGCAAGCGCAACTACTGCACCCGGACCTTCGCCCTCGTACAGGTGGGTCCGCCCACAGGCGACAGCCACGGTTCCGCAAGAACGTGCGTAAAATCGTAATTCGTCCTCATGTCCGAGGGCGACCGGAGCTTTTACACCCGGAATGTCGCCAAGTCGCACCCTTGCCTGCGGGGTTCCCCACTGGTCAAGCGCACTGGCTAACCCCGATCCGAGAACTACCAGTGCCGAGAGCGGACCGCAGGCCACCTCCCGCAAAAATGCTCCCCCCGCGCGGGCACTGCGCTCCGCCAGACCGGCATTATTTGTAGACATTGCGAACCTCGTCTGCTCCTAGTTGCCGGTTTCTTGGCGCCCTACCTTGCTTTTTTGGGTAAAGTAGTAGACCACAAATCCAATGATCAGCGACAAAATAACGCCGATATTCCCACTGGCCCAGGTGCCGTCTTTTCCGCCTATAAAGTGCAGCAGGTAGCCTTGCCAGTTGTTGAAGGTGGCAGTTTCGGCAAAGTTGTTCACCACTAGTCCCCAACCGAGGGCGCAGCATAGCGCAATTGTTCCCAGCGAAACCCAATTGAATGCGCCGTAACGTCCGCTGCTGTTAAAGAGGGCATCCTCGTCGTAGCTTTGTTTGCGAAGCGCGATGTCCGCCATCATTATGCCTGCCCAACCAGCCAGGGGAACGCCCAAGGTAATCAGGAACGATTGGAAGGGGTCGATAAAGTTTGGTGAGAAAAACACAACGTATATAGTTCCGGTGCTCAATATTACGCCATCAATCAAGGATGCCAGCGGACGCGGGATCTTGATCCCGAGTGTCAGCAAGGTCAGCCCCGAGGAGTAAATGCCGTTGATGGCCCCTGATAGCAGCGATAAAATCGCGGTAATTAGGAAGGGCACTAAGAACCAGGTGGGTAGCAGCGTCGAGAGCGCACCTAGCGGGTCTTGACCGATTTTTTCAGATAGTTCCGCCGAAGATCCGGCCAGGAACAACCCGAATGTAATGAGGACGACTGGTCCCAGAGATCCTCCGAAAGTATTCCAAAATACGATCTGGCTGCCCTTGGCGTCGCGCGCCTGATACCGGGACCAGTCGGCGGCGATATTCACCCACCCCAGCCCCATACCGGTCATAACCATTGTCATTGCCCCAATCATGGCAGGGAAAGAACCGTTGGGAAGTGCCGCCACCGCACTCCAGTTGATGGCGGGGATCACCAAAATTACGTAGATAATAGTGGTAATGCCGGTAAGGATGGTCAGCACCGATTGCATTTTCATAATCAGGTGGTATCCGGCTACCGCGCCGAGGACGATCAAGGCGGCCACCACTATAGTTGCACTAACGCGCACGCCCACCGAATTTTCCTCTGCCCACCCCAGGCGTTGGAAAATAGTGCTGGTTGCCAGCACCGCAGTAATTGCCAGCATTGTCTCCCAACCAATAGAGGTTAGCCACGAAATAATGCCCGGAAACTTTGCGCCTTGCACGCCAAAGGCAGATCGGGACATTACCATGGTGGGTACTGAGCCGCGTTTGCCGCCGAGGGCGATCACTCCACAAATGGAAAACGACAAGATTACGCCTATTACCACCATTAGGGTGGCTTGCCACAACGAAATTCCAAAACCCAGCACCCAGGCGCCATAGGACATACCGAATACCGAAATGTTTGATGCAAACCAGGGCAAGAATAGTTGGCGTGGGGTGGCTGTGCGGGCGTCCTCGTGCACTATCTCGATACCGGTTTTTTCGACGAGGGCGACTTCGCCCGCTGCTTTCTTGGCTTTGCGCACCTGTACGCGACTAGGTAGTTCTCCATCTGGGGTCGTATTTTTATCCATACGAACAGATTAGCTGAATATTTACTGAAAGTGGGATCAGACCCTCTGCGATTGGGCTTTAAATTGTTTGGGGGTGCGTGTTTTGGTGGGGTGCCCTTAAAACCTTAAACTAT
>JAUMZK010000004.1 GCA_030528145.1 Actinomycetaceae bacterium | reverse complement strand
CTTCCCAACCTGGCTAGGATGGATATCAAGTGTCCACCAAAAAAGGGTCAGGTCCTGTAGCTTAGTTTGTCTCAGTGCTACGGGATATGAACACTGCAGGCACTAGCGCGCCAAGAAGTCCAATCACAATAGCTAGGAATCCAAAAACGTTAATCGTTGTGGGGTCAGTAAAGATGTAGAACGAGCCTATGCCGACGAGGTTAAGTGTCATAAAAGTAGAGTAGAGGAAACTATCGACATGTACACCTGACACTTTGAAAGCACACACGATACCAGCAACAGCGAGCAAAAGATAGAACGCTAGTGGCAAGACCGCCAGGTAGTCGACCGCATTCAAAGATGCACCAACGCTCAACGCAAGCCACGACAGCAGGACACCACCCAGGATTCCTGTCGCGGTTGTAGCGAGTGGAATATACCTCATTACGCACCCGTGCCCGCTATGCGCATGAACTGAACATATGAGCGCCGCGGACGACACCCCAATAGACTTCAGCGGTTGCTAAACATGATGCGAGAGTGGGTCCATTCGAGTACGTTGCGCGGCAATTGTTCTTCAAATTACTCTTCAACGATGCATCACATGATCTTGAGGCGCAACCTTTACGCTCGTAGCACATGTCATGGAGTGCGCATGGTCCTCTAAAATCCGCGTTCTTGCCAAAAGGATTAGGGAATTCATCGGGCGATTTAGTGCAGTAATCGTGCAGAGAGCCAAGCTTGGGATTGTAAACATAGTTTCGCGGAACTCCGATAAGGGATGCTCGATACCCGAAGTCGTTTTCGTCTGCGTCTGCCGCAGTAGCACCCACGTACTCGATTCGGTAATAACGAATCCCGCTTTTCTCGCTAGAGAAGGTAACTACGTTATTGGAGACACTCATGGTTGCAGCCCAGGTCGCACCATTCGTGTCGACCGCGGATACGGAATCAATGAGGCCAACGAGCTCATGCTCGGCGTTTGATATGAAAAGTGATTCGCCGTCATTTGTTGTCGCGTATGAATATCCGAAGTCTGAGGGGAAAGAATGCTCTGCCACTCCGTTAATGACCTCGACCTTCTTGGGAACAGACAGTGGTTGATCGTTTGATGCGGTAACGACACGATTCTCTTCAAGCTTCACATTGAGGATTTCAGCGTACTCTCCGTGCGATTGCGACTGCGAAGAGCCTAAAGGCGTTACACACGTCGAGGCGGTAGAAGAGTCGTTTTTTGGTGAAGCTTGAGCTGCTGACGACCCCTGCAGACTTAATATAAGGCTACTAGCTACAACTACCGCAATACCAAGACTCTTAGTAAGTGAAGCTCTCATAATGACACTCCTCAGGTGGGGTCTCAGGTATCTAGCTACTTCCAATGTTAACAAACATTGGTGAGGTAGCGCTCCATTCGAGCACGAAAAGGTCGCCGAGCTAATAGCGGTAGACCCTTGGCGCTTGCCTCCGTCTGTCACCGTCTAACGCGCTCTGCCTGGAGTGGCAGGGTTTGCACAGGCTGCGCAGGTTAGAAAAGTCGTGGTTGCCGCCATGCTCCAAAGGAAGAATGTGGTGGACTTCCTGAACTGGGGTGGTCACTCCTTTGTCCAGGCAGTCTTCGCACACGGATTAGCGGCGATGTAGGCTGCACGGATCTTGCGCCAGCGGGCACCGTAGCGGCGGTTGATCTTCGGGTCACGCTGGAACTGTCGGTAGCGTGCGTCTTCAACTTTGGCATGGGTCTCGCAGAATCGTTCGTGGGTTAGCTGTGGGCAGCCCGGCTGGGAGCAGGGGCGTTTTGGTTTGCTTGGCATTGCACTCGCCGTTCCCTTTCCCAGGTAAGGAGAAACCCTCCGGTCAGCAGTTCAGTGCTTTTGTCCCGGAGGGTTTCGCTTTTCTATATTTCTATCCATTTACAGTATCTCAGGTCTTTAACCGCGATTTCCATCGCAGGGTTCGGATACTCGCTAACGCATGGGTGCAAGCTAGCACCTGCCATACAAAGCCACGGCGAGGAGATCCAACGCCCGGTTCTTTCGCCGGTAAACACTGTCACGCTGGATGTAGAAGTGATCGCCGATCATCGCCACGCGATCTTCCTGACCACCTACACCAAAGAAGAAGTTCTCCAACACGAACCTGTCATCCTCAGCTAAAGCTCCCCAAGCGGGTAGGAACCAGTCCAGGCTGTCCTGGGTGCCTTGGAAGCTAAGGACACGACTCAGGTCGCGTTGATTGACGCGGTCGCCAGCGAACTCACAACCACCACATCCACTAGTAGGAAGGAGTCGTCATGCATGTGATGACCAAATATCTCGATACCCGCAAGGTCGCGATCTCGGCGTTGCAGGACTTCGCCGTGATGGAGCAGATCATCGACACCACCGACGAGCAGGTCGCAGCCGCCTACGACGACGTCACGACCCCAGCCTCACCAAAACTCGACGGGATGCCACGCCACACTGACGTGCATGCTGGGGAGACCCGTGTGGCGGCGACGCTGGATCGGATCGACATCTACCGTGCCCGCTACGCCCAAGCTCGCGAGTACATGGCGTGGTTTCTGCCCGCTTGGGAGCTACTCACTGATGATGACCGGTTCGTCCTCGAAGCCTTCTTCCTAGGGGACGGTTCCCAAGATGAGGCAGTGCAAGCCGTATGCGACCACTTCTACGTCGAGCGCACCAGCGCCTACCAGAAGAAGTCCCGTGCACTTGGCCGGTTGGCGTCGGCGTTGTATGGGCAGGCCGCGTGAACCCAGCCGCCAAAAGGTGTCAAGAACAGCGGATGCATTTACGGGTTTAGGCCTGCAATACTGTAAGTGGTTGAAAAGTAGGAAAAGCCCCAGGGCAATCCCGGCGATCGGCTGGGTGCCTTGGGGCTTCGCCATGTCCGAGAAAGGAAGTGTGGGATGCCGGTCAAGCCTGCCCGTCCGTGTTCCCAGCTCGGCTGCCCGAACCTCACCCACAACCGCTTCTGCGAGCAACATGCGAAGGCCGAGGACGAACGCTACCGCAAGTGGTAGCGTGATCCGAAGATCAACCGCCGTTACGGTGCCCGCTGGCGCAAAATCCGTAACGCCTACATCACTACCCACCCGATCTGTGAGGAGTGCCTAGAGGCGGGACGCTACACGCCTGCGCAGAAAATCCACCACATCCTCCCGCTGGAGCACGGCGGCACCCACGACCCCGGCAACCTCCGGAGCCTGTGTAAGCCGTGCCACTCCCGCCAGTCTGCCCTTGACGGCGACCGCTGGAGGCAAGCACCCAGGGTTTACACCTACTGAAATCTGCGCCACGTTGCGCCCTGTCGCGCCGAGGTCTTGGAACCTCAAAGATGCCCACCGCAGCACTGAGAAGCACTGTCGAGGAAACCTAGCGGCTGTCGTGAGGGATGGAGGCATCGGATCTCTACGACTCGATCATAGGTCAGCGGGCGGGACCAACCGTACACAAAAAGACCGAATCAAACAGGGCATTGACACTCCTTGCTTCGTCGCCAGTGCCGGTAAGGCATGAAACTCCGCCGGGTTATTCGCGTCTTCTCTCGCCTTGCCCATCCGGTTTTGAGTTTCCCAGGGACGTACAGATGAGGGCGAATAACTCCGGGGCAGCAAAGCTGGTGTTGCGAATCCCTCCACGGCAGGCGTTTGTTTGCCGTGAGTTAACGACTGATTTCTTAAGGAGGAATCATGGCAGGTCAAATGGTGCTGAAAACTCAGCAGTGGCTGAATTCGACTTACGGCAATAAAACTGGGTTCGGCTCAGTCAAAGAAACCGGTAACACTGGCTGGGGCACAATCAACGCACTCATCCGCGCTCTGCAAATCGAACTGGGGATTACAGCGACGGCAAACAATTTCGGTTCTGGAACGCAGTCTCGATTCAAGTCTCGTTGACCAAACGGCATTCCTCAAACTTCTGGCTACGACAATGTTCATGGGGTTATTCAGGGAGTCTTGTGGTGAAAGGGATATCGAGCCGAATACGGTGGCATCACTCTTGAGTTTACTGACCACGTGGCCGACTCCATTCGCCAGATGAAATTCGATATTGGGCTTGGCGATACGAGCGCAACAGTCGATGTTGAACTAATGATGGCGCTTCTGTCAATGAAACAGTTCCGGCTACTCTCGGCCTACGGCGGCAAGACAGCTATACGCGAGGCACAGCAAGCGATCAACCGTGGATACAAAAACTACACAGGCATCATTCCCATGATGGCGTGTACGGGCGTGAAATGAACACGGCTCTAATCCAAGTACTCCAAGCAATCGAAGGATACACGCCTGCCGAAGCCACCGGGAATTTTGGTGCAGGCACTCGCTCCAAGCTACGGATAATTAGTAGCGGCACTAATCAGTGGGTATGGCTAGCTACTGTGAGTCTGGTCTGCAACGGCTACTCCATTTTGCCGACCAGCACGTGGAACAGTGAAATCAGCAACACGCTGAGGCGGTTCCAGCAAGCACACGCCTTGCCAGTAACCGGGGTGGTCGACCCAACCACATGGATGAGCCTGCTCACTTCTAAAAGGCGACCCCAACCGGGCCTGTGTGGCTTGCGATACGCGCTTTGAGATCACTGACGAGCTTGCTGGACATCTTAAGGCTGATGGTTATCAGATCGTAGGTCGCTATCTCAGTGAACCCAACCAAAGCAGTAAGTCCGAGGCAGACTATTTCAAGGCGCTCCGCACAGGCGAGCTAGAGCGAATCGTGGGTCATGGGCTGAAGTATTTCCCAATCTTTCAAGAGTACCCAACTGAACTTGAGTACTTTAGCGTCGAAAATGGGCACCGTCATGCGAAAGAAGCCCAAACCGCTGCCCAACGCCTTGGTGTTCCACCCACAGTGATCTACTTCGCGGTTGACTACGATGCCACAGTTCCTCAGGTTACCAGCCACATCCTGCCCTACTTCAGGGCAGTAACGCAAAGCCTTGGCGGCGGCTACCGAGTGGGTATCTACGCCTCACGAAACATCTGCACCCGGATAGCTCAGGCTGGATACGCGGTAGCATCATTCGTTTCTGACATGTCTACCGGATTATCAGGAAATCTCGGTTTCCCCATCCCCGACAACTGGGTATTTGATCAGTTCCATGAAATCAGCGGATATCGGGGGAAATGGGATCTTGACCGCGTGGCATATTCGGGTCGCATGCCAGCCGATTTGTAGGTGCGTCCGCCGCAGCCGGTGAATTACGGCGCTCTAGATTTTCTCGATCTGATCGAAGCATTTGAGAGCAGGTTCGAGGAATTGCGTGTGGTTTATAAGGACTACGCTTTCGGAGAGGATCCGATACACCTCCGGCAGTTACGTTACATGGGTTAAAGTTCCGACTTGGCGATGTGTCCTCAACTACCTATCAACGGTCTACCTCAAGGGAAGCGCAAAGTGGTCTGCGGCAGCTGAAATATATCGGGAGGCGGACGCGAAAAGGCTGGAAGAGGACACTCAAGCGTCGCAGATAATCTCTGTCTTGAATAAGTGGATTAGCTCTGATCGACAAGAATGGACGGATCCCGCAGGTGGTGCAGTAGATGTCGCGCATATGAGCGTGACCACCCTGGGCTACATCAACCTCAACCCGCTCGTCTCTGATAAGTGGACCGGTTGGGCGGGCGATTTAGCTTCAGCGTTCGGTCCGATTCAAAAGGTTGTTGACCTGAACCCCGACTCAAACATTGTTGCGATAGCAAGGGCTCTTGTTGGCCAGGGGGATAACTATAAGAATCACAGCGGACTTCAAGGTTTGATCATTCCCGATGATCTGCCGAACAACTGCAACTACTCCGACCTGTGTTAGCGACGGGGATGCAATCAAACTGGCTGCGATTCTGAAAGGCTCGGGAGCCGACGACGAGTCCCTCTTCGGCTACGTCACCGGACTATCCGCTGACGAACGCCCAAGATTTGGAATCCCTGCCGAGCAGCTGCCTAGGTACGTCAAGAAGCCCAAAGGTAAGAAGGGCAACGATGGACAGCTAGCCTTCAACATCGACGAGCTCGAGTAAGAAATCCGCGCAATTCTGGGGCACACACGGTGTCGCCTCACCCTCCCGAGGCCTGCAGGGCCGATAATAGAAACTGACGTGTCTCCTCGCGGCTACCTCATACCCCTGCGCGAGACAGGTGAGGTAAGCCACCACGATGCTCCGTCCTGGAGTAGAGCAAGGAGGAGTTTTGAGCGAGCAGCCGCAGCTGGTGAAGTCGAAGCAGCGGGTCGCTGACCACGGTGAGGTCTTCACCCCAGAATGGATGGTCCGCGACATGCTCGACCTGGTCAAGGACGAGTCTGAGCGCATCGACGCCCGAGTCCTTGAACCTGCCTGCGGTGAGGGGGCCTTCCTCCAAGAGATCTTGCGCCGCAAACTCACGACCGTCCACGCCCGTTACAGCAAGAACGACTTTGAGCGCCGCCACTACGCACTGCTAGCCCTGATGAGTACCTACACGGCATCGAGCTGCTTGCCGACAACGCCGCGATCTGCCGGGCAAACCTCATCGCTATCTTCACGGAGTTCATCGGTGACGACCCCGATGGCACATGGGAAGCGGCAGCTCGCGCTGCCCTAGCGCTCAACATCTTGCAGGTCGATGCCCTGACCATGACCATCCCCAACGGTGAACCCCTGATCTTCGCCGAGTGGGGCTACCTTGATGCAGGCAAGTTCCAACGACGAGACTTCCAATACCAAGACCTCACCAAGAGAGCAGCCTTTGGCGAAGACACCCTCTTCGCCTCTATGGAAATGGACGAAATCTTCACCCCAGATGCCTCCTTCCCGCCGATGACCGTTGCACAGATAGCCGCCAAGGAAGAGAAGTAGATATGAGTCTGTCGAATCTACTGCTCGGCAAGCACAACCCGGACGTACTGACCTGCATCGCGAACCTGTCGAATGACGAAATCTTCACCCCGCCCGAGATGGCAGGAGCAATGCTCGACTTGGCTGCTGAAACCTGGGCGCAAGACCATGACGGGGAGAACCTTTGGTCAAACCCGACGGCGCGAGTGCTGGATCCGTTCGTCAAAACTGGGGTTTTCTTGCGGGAGGCCACGCGCCGCTTCAATGAAGGGCTCGCAGCAGTTATTCCTGATCCCCAGGAGCGGGTCAACCATATCCTGACCCAGCAGATCTATGGCATTGCGATTACCGAACTGACTGCCCTCATGGCTCGCCGTAGCATCTACTGCTCGAAGTACGCCAACAGTGAGCACTCCATCTGCACTGCCTTCGACACCCCTGAGGGCAACATTTGGTTCGAGCGCACCGAGCACACCTGGGATGATAAAACCGGCATACGTGAAAGCCGAGTCGATCCGCTATCCGGTGAAGAAATCTTCGTCCACACTGGCCGGCGTTGCAGCTATTGCGGCGCAGGTGAGGACGATTATGACCGTGGCGACGAGAAAGAAACCCACGCCTACGCTTTCATCCATACCAGCGACATTAAGCAACGAATCAACGAAATATTTGGAGCCAGCATGCACTTTGACCTGATCGTCGGCAACCCGCCTTACCAGCTCTCCGACGGAGCCGGAGGCGGAGGAACCTCGGCCACCCCGATTTATCAGAACTTTGTCGAGCAGGCGAAAGCTCTTGATCCCCGCTATTTGACGATGATCATTCCTTCCCGTTGGTTCACGGGAGGCAAGGGCTTGGACGAATTTCGATCTTCGATGCTTCATGACAAGCGTTTGCGGGTTATCACAGACTACGTAAACGCTTCAGATGTCTTTGCGGGGATCGGACTGAAAGGTGGAGTCTGCTACTTCCTATGGAACCGAGATGATGAGGGAGATTGCGCGGTCACCACGCATTTCAAGGACCAGGAGCCCTCACGCTCTATTCGCCCATTACTTGAAGATGGCTTGGATATATTCATTCGGTTTAATCAGGGAATTGGCGTTCTTGACAAAGTGCGCAATCAATCGACAGGAAATTCGTTTGCGGATCTAGTAAGTGCGCGTAAACCTTTCGGCTTGGATTCGACATACCGCGCACCATTCACTACCCCTAGAGACGGTTGCGTCAAAATCTATCAACGCGGTGGCCATGGATACGCACCTCTCGAACACATACGTGCAGGAAATGAACTGGTTGATGCGTGGAAGCTGTTTGTCGGATTCGCTGCGCCTGGCACAGGAAATCGGGACACGTATCCACATAAGGTGATCAGTACCCCATTCCTTGGTAGACCCGGTTCGATCTTTTCGGAGACTTACCTTTGCATCGGTCCATTCGATTCCGAAAATGCGAGTTTAAGTGCGCTTTCTTACCTGAAGTGTCGGTTCACGCGATTCCTCATCCAATTGCACAAAGCTTCGCAGAACACCACTCGAAAGGTTTACACGTTCGTCCCGCAACAGACCTGGGACCGCGAGTGGACGGATGAGGAGTTGTATGCCAAGTACGGGCTAACCGATGAGGAGATAGCGTTCATTGAGTCCATCGTGCGCCCGATAGAGGATGAGTGATGGTCCGGCGGGATGAGGAGCTCCTTCCCGCTAAGCCGTCGGCACGGCTGCGTATCTACGCCTGGTCACCGAAGAATCCTCCGGCCGGCTATGAGGGGCTTATTAAGGTCGGGCAGACGACCAAGGAGGATGTGCGTGAGCGCATCAGGGAGTCCCAGGGGCAGATGCAGCAGGAGTTCACGCTGCACGCTGACATCATTGCTGAACGTGAGGATGGCAGTATCTTCCGTGACAAGGACGTCATCCAGCGTCTGAAAGCAAAGGGTTTTGCCAACCCTCACTTCGGGTCAGCTACTGAGTGGGTGCGCTGCAAGCCCGCTGATGCGCTCACTGCTATCGCGGAACTCCGTACCGGCGTGGAGTACACGGGTGAGCGTTACCAGACCTTTGCGATGCGCCCCGAGCAAGCGCGAGCCGTGGAACAAACTCTCAGCTACTTCCAGTCGATCTGGGATGAGGATCCACGGGCTGTGCCGCGCTTCTTGTGGAACGCCAAGATGCGCTTCGGTAAGACCTTCACCACTTACCAGCTCGCCAAGCGCATGGAAGCAAAGAGGGTGCTGGTAGTGACCTTTAAGCCTGCTGTGCAGGACGCTTGGCGTGAGGACTTGGCAAGTCACGTAGACTTTGAAGGTTGGCAGTATCTGAGTGCGAAAACCCTCGATGAGGGTATCGAAGTCACGGCAGATCAGCCTTTGGTCTACTTCGGTTCCTTCCAGGATCTGCTTGGGCGGGATAAGAAGACTGGGCTGATCAAGTCGAAGAACGAGTGGATTCACACCGTTAACTGGGATCTGGTGGTCTTTGACGAGTACCACTTCGGTGCCTGGCGTGAGAACGCTAAGGCTCTCTTTGAAGGTGAGGACGAGAAGGAAGCTGCCAAGGAACTCAAAGCGGAGTACCACGAGTGGCTGGTCGCGTTCGATGAGGAGCTTGACGAGCTTGGCAGCGATGAAGGCGATTTCCTTCCCATCACGACCCGCTCATACCTCTACCTTTCCGGCACTCCCTTCAAGGCTCTGGCCACGGGCGAGTTCATTGAGGAGCAGATCTTCAACTGGACCTACACCGATGAGCAGCTCGCCAAACGCCAGTGGGCGGCGGAGCACCCTGGTGAATGGAATCCGTACGCTGCGCTACCGGAGATGCGTCTGCTGACCTACCGGATGCCCGATGACCTGGTGTCTATCGCCCATCAGGGTGAGTTCGATGAGTTCGACCTCAACACCTTCTTCGAGACCACTGGCAGTGGCGAGACAGCTCGGTTCGTCTACGAATCTGACGTACAGAAGTGGCTGGACCTCATCCGTGGCGAGCACGCGCCCACACAGATGGACATGCTCAAAGCCGGTGACCGCCCACCCTTCCCGTACGCGGATGCCCGCCTGCTGCCGTACCTGCAGCATTCGTTTTGGTACCTACCAAACGTTGCTGCCTGCCAGACCATGGCGAACCTGCTCGCTGCGCGGCACAACACCTTCTGGCATCAGTATCAGGTCATCGTCGCCGCTGGAGCTGGCGCTGGTGTCGGGGTTGAAGCACTCGCACCTGTGCGTGAGGCAATCGGGGACGGGCACGACACCAAGACCATCACACTCTCGTGCGGAAAACTCACCACTGGGGTGACCGTCAAACAATGGTTATCCATTCTTATGCTGCGCAACCTCACCAGCCCGGAGTCCTACTTCCAGGCAGCTTTCCGCGTTCAATCCCCGTGGGCAATCAAGAACCCTGACGGGAATGACCCAAACCGGGAGGAGATCCTCAAACCCGTCGGCTTCGTCTTTGACTTCGCACCGACCCGTGCTCTGCGCCAGATTGCCGACTACGGCACGGGACTGCATCCCGAGGTCAAGAGCCCCGAGCATGCCGTTGTCGAGCTCGTCAACTACCTGCCGGTTCTGGTCTATGATGGCGCGTCGATGAAGGAGATTGATGCGGGCGAGGTGCTCGACATTGCAATGTCCGGTACCTCTGCCACGTTGCTGGCGAAGAAGTGGGAGTCCGCGATCTTGGTCAACGTGGACAACATGACGCTCAAGAAGATCATGAAGGATGAGCGCGCCATGCAGGCCATCCTTAACATCGAGGGCTTCCGTGCCTTGGGTGCTGGCATCTTCGAGACCGTGGTCAACAAGAGCGAAGCGGTGTCCAAGACGAAGAAGGAAAAGGGCGACTCGCTAACCAAGGTGGAGAAGAAGGAGCTCTCCGCAGAGGAGAAGGAGTACAAGTCCAAGCGCAAGTAGATCCAGGAAAAGCTCATCAAGTTCGCCACCAGGATCCCCGCGTTCATGTACCTCACCGACTTTAGGGAGAACACGCTCTATGACGTCATCACCAAGATCGAGCCGGACCTCTTCAAGAGAGTGACCGGTCTGTCCGTGGAGGACTTCAATCTCCTAGTGAACCTGGGAGTCTTCAACTCCATTCACATGAACCAGGCAGTCTTCGCCTTCCGCCGCTACGAGGACGCCTCCCTGTCCTACGTCGGCTACGCCTCCCATGCGGAGCAGAAGCGTCGCGAGGACCTGCGCCAAGTCGGCCTCTACGACACCGTCATCACCTTGAAAGCAGAATGAGTATGGGTAGCACTATCTCTCTCGTCCTCTCCGCCTGCGCGCTCATCATTGCCATCTGGGCTGCTATAGAGTCGCACCGAGCCAACACCCGCTCAGCAGAGGCGAACCGAATCGCTGAAAGTGCCAACACTCTCGCAGAGAAATCGAATGAGCATGCTGACAAAGCGAACCTCATCAGTGCGCAGGCGCTTGAACTAGCAGAACGAGAAGCACCCGCACCCCTGAGCGAACTGGTGCAGCTGGAGAAGGACAAATGGGCATTCACCAATCAGTCTGGACGCGTAATTGAATTACTGACAATCTCGGTGCTCCCGGATGAAGCCGTGCAATTCGTGCATTGCTCATCGCTTCCTCATCTTCTGGACTATGGCGATCAGTACACGCTGAATATCTTCGGTGTATAGGGTTTGACGGTGGAGACCCTGATTGTTAAATGGCGCTTCGATGGTGAGGACGAGGTTCACGAAACGCGGCGGAGCGTTTCCTAGCTTGGCCATACACCTTTTGACGCTTGCTCGATACCTTTTGACGCAAGCCCCATACTTTTTGACGCTTCCGGCTGCAACCGTCCAAGCCACCCGCCAAGAGGACTCCCCGAAGGCAAGATAAGCCACCGCCAGAGGGCTCTCTACAGTTCCACGCACCCGGCAGCAACACCCCAAAAACCGCGCTAGAACAGCGAAAACGCCACCTCGGACACTTCCCGACCAGGCCGGAAATCCTTGTATCCAGAGTGACATTCTAGTGGAGACTAAGACGTCGGATTTGATAAGGCTGGAGATTACTGCGAACCTGCTGTCGGGTAGGGTTCTGTTGCTTCTGGGGTAAGTTTATTTGGTCTCGGGAGCCGCTTCTTCCTGGTGCGGGGTGCTTCTCAAACCATAGTCCGAGTAGCTCTTAGCAATCAGGGGTGTGGTTTTTGCTTTCCGTTAGCGAGTATCGCTTAAGGGGGGCAGACTCAGAAGGGGGAGTAATTTGCTAGGATACGTCTCTTCTGCACAGTAGAAAGATGCCCAAAGACGCGCAAACCACCAGCCAGCAAATTATGAAAAGCAATGCTACTGAGCCTGAATGCAGCGTGTTCACCCCGGGTGAAGACAGAGCGCTAAGCACTTCAGTTCTATCCAAGGCAGTCGGAAGTGAACCAATATTCCCAGTCAAGGTGAACCCGTGCAGGACTTTGAAGAAGTCGGAAGATCCGGCCAACATTCCAATGCCAAGCGTTTCAATGCCGAAGGTCCAGCCAAGGCCGAGCATCACAGCGCCTAGGATCGACCTGGTCAGATACCCGAACAGAGATCCCAAGACTGCATATGAGAAGAGCCCGAGAGTTGTGGCACCAAGACCCAACATCGTTCTGCCGAAATCAAAGCCGAACCCCGTGCCTTGAATAGCAGTGAAAATAGTGAAGCAAATAGCCGCTGCAATAAAAGAACACAAAGCCATAATCAAGGAGATGACCGCCATGGTGACCAAGCGGCTAACCCCAAGCCACCAGCGCTTGGGGATTCTCGCCAAAAGCACACCCAAGGTCTCTAACTCGTAGTCGCTACAGACCAGGATGGCTCCCACGACCACGCCAACGGGAATACCATATAGAGGTACAGAAGCAGTCACGTATTCACCCAACACCGACAAGTCGAGGTCTGCCCGTAGAGCTTCAGCAGCTTCAAGCCCGATTGCATCGGTCGCAGTGTGGTAGAGGATGTACGGAATTACATAAGCAAAAATCACGATCTGCAAAACCCAGATGAGCACAGCTATCAGAATTGCCGGCTTAAGGCTTACCGCTTTCACATCTGTACGAACGATCTGCCACAAGCCTGTTGACGAGCTTTTCTGAACGCTAACAGTACTCATTTCACTGCTCCTTCCGAGTCATCGACAGATAGGCGGTCTCTAAGGAGTCCCGTCGTTTAACGGACCCGACCTCGATGTCCCCCTTAACTAGGACTTTGACCAAATCTGATGCAGTCATACCCTCCGGCAGATAGGCAAGAAGACTTGATCCGTCAACCTCAACCTTGGCACTCATGCCAGCCAACAGCTGCGAAGCCTTAGCCAGATCCCCCACCTGCAACTCGAATGGAGCCTGACCGTTGAACTGTTGACGAAGCTGCCCTGGCGTGCCAGTAGCCACAAGTTTGCCGGCCTCTAGGACGGTGAGCGTCGCAAACTTGCTCAATCTCGCCAAGCAGATGGCTGGAAAGCAAAATTGTAGTTCCAGACTCCCGAAGGGTCCTCATCAAATCTCTTATTTCCGTAATCGCCCGCGGGTCCAGACCATTTATAGGCTCATCAAGAATCAGCAATTCGGGCTTACCCAAAAGGGCAATAGCTATTCCAAGCCGCTGCTTCATGCCAAGAGAGTACCGCGAGGCTTTATCTCCAGCTCGATTGGCCAGCCCAACAAGTTCGAGAATGCGCCCGCATTCAGCATCGTCCACACCGAAATATCCGGCAAATAGGGCCAAATTTTGCCTTCCGCTAAGATGCTTGTAGAAAGCCGACATCTCAATCAACCCACCCACATTGTGAGCCATCTGCCCGGCAGGGTGACCGAACACGCTAACGGTGCCGGATGTGGGGCGAATCAGATTAAATAGGCACTTCATCAACGTAGTCTTACCGGCACCATTTCTACCCACCAGCTCATGGATAGCACCCTTTTCCACGGAAAAATCGAGGCCATCAAGCGCAATCGTTCCTGCCCGGTAGGTCTTGCTCAAGCCATGACAGTCAACAATCTTTTCCACTGCTCCTTCTATCGCTTTCAGTAATTAACGGCATGCTCCACCGAGATAACTCTTCCTGAACTATTTGCCAAATCTTTTTGGCCGACTCGGCATTCGCTGAGGCTGAGCCGCCGAAGTCAATGGAGAAAAATGAAGTGGGCTTGAGAATACACATTGGAGGCAAGGTGGGAAGAGCATAGGGGAACCCAACAAAGTGACCAGCACCAGGCAGGCACTCAACCCTCAGAGTGCCCGGCCAGTCGGCATATTTCAATCTACTAACAATGCGGTCAGAATATTCTTTAGACGACCACAGCCCGTCATCGTCCCCAAAAATCAGGGTAATGGAACCCTTGCAGTTTTCCACCCGAATAGTTGACTTTTCGACAGCCTCGACCTTCTTATTTAGGTCTTTAAGGAAGCTGCGTTTCTGGCGCATCGGTTTTCTTCGGATGACAGCCGATAGCCACGAAATCATCATCCCAAATCCATTGCCACTAGGTACCCACTCGAGAGGCTCCCCGTTTCGAACCCATGCGGGATCCTTGAATGAGAAATTTACACCCATCCCAGCTTGTCTAATGGATGAGGGCGATAGGGCAATAGTCAACCCTATGTTGGCGTTATTTGCAGCTAGCTCTAGCCCCAGCTCCGCGCCGCGTGACAGCCCAATCACGGCAATATGGTCTCCCAACACAAAATCGTCATTGAGCATATGTTTTACGACACGATCAATATCATTCAGGTCGATGTTGACCATGTGTAGAGGGCAATCCTCAATCCCGAACCATCCTAGAGCCAAAACGGAATAGCCTTCAGATGCGAGTAGTTTGGCGGCGCCAGCCAAGTCGACAGAGTCAGAACCGTGCAACAAAAGGACACCTGGATGTGGCAAGTTATCGTTAGAATGGGCGAATGTACCCACAACAGGAGGCTCATGAACCTAATCGCATTTGACATCAGCACCGAAATGTCTACGAAATCGAGTTGAAGCGATGACGCTATCATCGCGGAGTAGCTCAGAATGGTACTCCAACTCGACTGGAAGGTTGCGGGCGAAAAACTTCGACTGATCAGGCCTCAGCATTGACCACAACGGCCCCTCCCCATCAACACCCTGATATGTCGAGCCTTCAAGAGGAGGCATCCTAGACAGATCGACCATACCGGCAGAATCCGCGTTAACAGCGACTATTGACTCCCACTCCCTAAGTGCGCCATCCATAATGTTAGTTCGAATGGTAACTCCTTCTCTAGGTATGAGACCTGCTGCTGTTATCTGAATTGGACTATCTATTCGAGAGCTCTCAGGAGTCACTTTTAAAACTGGGCTCATAACTTTTTCTTCCTATTGCGTAGAACAAAAAAGATAAATACTGGTCCAGCAACAAACCAGATCAATTTAGAGGCTTCACGGAGAGGAGCGAATCTCTAGTGAGTTCACGTTTCAAAGGTTGATCCGGTGTTTGCGCGATCGATCCGCTTCCCTCGGATAAGGATAATTCACCTGGAATAGGATCGAATCCGAAGCTGTGTGCGGTTACCGTCGTCGCCATGGTGATCGCGTCGGTCGGAGGAACACCATGATGAGCCAAAAGCGCAAGCTCCTCGAGCAAGCCGTATCCAGGGAGGACTGCAAGGTGGGGAGCTTTTGATGCTGGCAAAAAAGTCACACCTGCCAACGTCGCTGTCAAAACCCAATCCGTGATTCGAGCCCACCCGTCGTCGAGGGCATGCCGCTCTTTGCGAGTTGGCTCACGCATGCCGGAATGGGCTTCCAACGCGCGCTTTCCAGCGAGATACCCCGCGCCTTGCCTCATACGGTGTAAATACTGACTGTGTGGCACAATTGCGGCGAGATCCTCCAGGTAAGGCGCCTGAATCGCTTCTTTGAGAAAAACAGTTCGGCGTAGAGAGAGCAGCCCCGTACATACGCTGACGCTCTTTTCTGCAAGCGTATCGGTGCGATCCGACCACATGGCATCGGAAGCAACCGCGGCAGACGAGAGAGCTTCAATCGGAGACGTTTGGGTCGGTAACAAAGATGCCACGCCGTCCACAATCCGCACGTCGCCAACTCGCACGGCATCAAAGACGCCTGCCCCTTTTGCCACACACTGAGATACCGAATGGCGCCGTAGCGACGCGGGTAGCATGGAAAAAATCTGGATGATTCGATCTAGCGCAGATCCATTGTTCCCCTAAAGCTCGACAAAGTGAAACAGCATCATGCAGCTGTGACGAGGACCTCACAACAATCTCACTACGGTTCATAGGGGCACAGTCTGTTATAGCAATGGTTCCCCCGACAACTTTGACATTCTGATTAGCACTAGCAAAGCGCGACTTCGCCGCTATTCCCGACCCGGTGTCTCGCACCGCGCCCACCCCAAAACGATGGCACTGAGCCGCAATCTTCTCCCCGTCTGCGGCAAGATTCCCGCGCATATCCTCAACATAACCCACAAGAGAGCAGGAAGCGTCAATTAACAAGTACGGCGAAACAACAGTCATGAGTGAACTCTTTCTTTGCCACGAAACTGTCGCAATACGAGCACCTGGTAAAACAAGTGAGCGATGAGCGAAGCGGGTACGCCGCCAAGTAAGGCGGTGACGCCAAGCGAAACACCTAAGAGACATTTGCCGGCCACTGCCGGAACTCCAAATGCTACATGATTTATTCCATATAGGAATGCTTGGACGAGAAGGAATGCAGCAACAGTACCGTGAGCAACCGCAGTCCCACCAAGGAGAAAAACTCCCCGATAAAAGAATTCCTCACCGCTGGCAGATAGTAAAGATAGAACAGCAAAATATCGACCTCTTTGCGCAATCCCAGCCACTGCCGTCATTGTCTCCGACCGACCCGCAACTGGCACGTAAAGAAAATACATGTCGTGCCCCGCACGATTCCTATACCATCGTCGCGTTATCTGTGCCTCAAGCCAAAATGCAGCAATCGCGAGCAAGATCCCCGTGACGGGTCCTGCCAGCAAACCAAGCCAGTGGACATCGACAATACCCCAGAACGCAACACCAACGCTAAGATCTTGCGTGACGAGAAAGTAACCGCCCACAGCGAAGCTTGCCACCGCTAGGATAACAGGCATGATCTCCACAGCCCGCAGTCGCCATGCTGGCATTGCAGTTAGACCGACGCCCGCAAGCGCCATGGCCATCGAGATGGCTAACGCGCCGCTGATCAACGTCCGCATATCCACAGTTGCCTCATTTACTATGGATGCCGCGAAAGTAGCGGGGTTGCAGGTTCACCAACTCCGACCACAATTGACACGTACTTGTCCAAGCCGTCATAGCCCAGCAATACGTTAATCGGTTCATCGAGAAACCCCGCCACTGCACAGCAACCTAAACCTGCCGAAAATGCCGCAAGGTACAGACTCTGGACGGCTGCCCCCATGTCGATATGCGCAATTCGATACCCGCGCGTGTGATACTTCCAGATAAAAGAATTCATATCATGAACTAGGATGACGACGAAAGGCGCATACAAGAGCCAGTCCGATTCGAACGTCACATCCTGAAGTGCAAGCCTAATATCGCCTTCAATTATCGGCTCAAGGGTATGCCCAACTTGATCGTAACGGTAGTAACCCCGCGGGATACCAGCAACGTTTTGCACTGCGATACCCACATCAAATGACGCCAGCCTCCCATCGACGGATAGGGATAGAGCGGGAGATCGCGCACCCCGTAACCGTCCTCGGAGCCGTTCTTACCAAAGCTCCGTTTTAGAACAGCCGAGAAAGTACCGAGATCCATAGCACTCGCCACATAGTCGCGCACCGAGCGCCGCCGCCCTGCCACGTCATCGAAAGGGACCTCGACATGGGCGTCCACATTCGGGAGTTCAATCCGCTGGGGATGTGTCGAAGGACGGAAGCGACGCAATCTTTCCTGTGTCATCTGCATGCTGACGTGCTCCGCCGTGAAGAATTCATTCACTGAGCGAACGAACATACGTTGAATGACACGCGGAAGAGTTACGGTGGTAGTTTCTGACACTTCGGCGGCAGACTCTGCGAGTTCCTTTAGCGGTGCCAACGCTTCGTCGGGCAAAGAATCGAGGAGATTAGCAATCTCCGAACGGATCTGATTCTCCGACGCTACTTGCAGTTTGATACTAGTCATGGTCGGTTCCTTCACAACTGCTCGCCTCCTGATGTAGTTGAGCTAACGGCTTGGCAGCAAAAACAGCGACGACGGCACGATCCACTCCGTCGGCATCCACCAGCCTATTCATCGAGCTGTTATTAAAGTGCGAGATGATCACTGGCTGCATATTCAGAGCTATAGCCTGGTTCGTTAGGGCTCCGATCACCATGCCAGCAGACTGCATCATTCCCCTAGCGGCTTGAATCCCGTGGGTGAATTGCATTCGAACGTGAGATCCAACAAGTAAAAGCAAGGAACCCGCGGTAAAATCTGGCGCTGGTTCAGGCATAATCCTGGCAACTTCACGAACAAATTCAGAGCCGACGTTCCGTTCGAATAGAGCACCTGGCTTACTTGGAATTTGACGCCAAAGCTGCTTATCGACAAGAGCCAGGAGATCTACTCCATACAAGCCCTGAGCGACTACTGGATTATTCCAGGCTGGACTCAAAAGTTGAGCAACAAGTTCGTCTGGCTCCCAGGATCTAGCCCAACGCGTACCTAGCGATTTCTCATATCCTTCCACAGCGGTTGAGTAAAAATAATTACGTAGGGTCTTGGCTTCTTCCGGGGACGGTAGTCGTTTCAGATCCGCGCTCGTAAACTCGGAATTGACGAGATAAGACTCGGACGGTGAACCAGTCGTCGAATTCAGTCGAGTCACAGCAGACTCGATAACGTCGGGGTCTAGTTCCCTAACGGTAGTAGGCGGAATCAACGTCTGTTCAAGAACACGATAGATATGCTCTGGGTGGAGCTCGTGGCGGAGTGTCATAGAAAATCCTTAGAGGAAGGGGCTGCGAATATCGGGGCGGTTCTCGTTGCATGCAGGGCAACGAGCAAGACGAGTTGCCCGCTGTCGGATGATCTCGAGTCTGTCTAAGTCGATACGGAGGAGATGCCCTTCCAGGTGGGAGCCAACTCCGAGAACATGCTGGAGCACTGACGCCGTTAGATAGGATGCCGCGAGAGACGCAACAAACTCAGGAACCTGAGTTGCCACCGCAGAAGCTCCGTTCATCTTCATGAAAAGATGGTCGAGTTTCATCGACCGACCGGCCTCTTCCATCACATCAAAATCGTGATAGCAACCAGTTTCACCCGGCACAAACAGCGGACCAACGAGAACCTCTGGTCCGTCAAGGTAACCTCCATGCCAAACTGCGTTGTAGGAAAGTGCGTACTCGTTCATGTCATAGAAAAACCCAGTAGCGGGACTATCCGCAACGCAAACGGTCATATCTGCTGGTTCAGAATCGACCTCAATTTGCGGTACTGTCTTTACGGCTACCTTCTTTCCCAGCGCATCATTAAGTAATCGGAAGCATTCCCCCGCGAAACGCCCTTCGCCAATTACATTCAACGAGCTAATTTCCGGAATCGCCGTCCCATATCCAGCTGTGAGAAAACCGAACGCGAGCTCCGATTCGGGCACCAGAACTCCACTCTTCAGAAGACTGGCAATGAGTTCCTCGCCGTCACCTCCAAACCGTTCACACACCTCATCGCGGCGTGCTCCACCCTCGAATAGAAACACGAGATCTGCAAGAATTCCTCGCCGCTGGCTGTCGGTAATCCGCTGTGTCGCGCGGCCTCGACTTCCGAAGCGAACTATGATTTCGTCATTGGTGGAGCGAATCAGATGGAATGCGGGGTTCGTTGCAAGACGTGCGCCTTGGGTATCTTTCATTTCAGTCAGCTTTCAGTGGATGTGCCGGAGGTAGATAGTTGTCGCCATCCCGTTATGGCAAGGCCAACAAGTGCGAGACCGGTAATACTTGCGAATAGGGACCATGCGACATATTTGCCAGCCACGAGAGACGTCGTTGCTCCATAGAACGTGAGTGCGCCATAGGTAACAGTCGACGCTATGCCAAGTTTTGGCAAAAGTTTAAGGAATACGAGACTGGAAACCACAAAGGCGAGTGCCACGACGAGAACTGCTGTAGATGATGGTGGAACCCAGTCCCATTTAGCAGGAGGTGCGACCGCAGATATCGCGATACTTCCGAGCTTGAGTATGAAGACTACGTAAATCCAGATAAGTGTATTCTTTCGAATTTCCATAAAGACCTCTCTCACGGGTAGGGCAGTGGGTCAGTCGTGAGTTCGGCAAAGCGCTGGGGCGGCTCGGACTCTTCTATCAACGTTCTAAACGTCGAATAACGCTCGTGCCCAAGCATCTGCATGTTCGGAGGGAATGCTGGGACAAGCTCGGGAATGAACACCTTCGTCAGTGCAATCGAGTTGAAATCTACGGGAGTCAGATCGTAAGCGATCGGCGTTAGACCTGATCTACGGCAGATTTCAAGAGCTGACTCTAGTTCATCTCCTGCACAAAATTCTGTGGACAATTCACTGAGAGCAACAGGCTGGATTTCGGGATCTCGTAGATACCAATCCAATTTCTCCTGATTTTCAACATATCCGTAAAACGGAACGACTTGAATGAAATTATCGAAATCGTCATTACTAGCGTCTCTGTTAATTCCGAAAAGACGATTGAAGCCCTGGACAAGCCTCCAACTTGGAGCTATTTGCGGGATTCGAACCATGCGTTCGGATTGAACAAGTTCCGCGATCGCGCTCCGGATCGCCTGTTCAGGCGTCACACCGACCCCGCCACCAGCTAGATAGCAGAATTCATCGAGGTTCTCCTCAACTGAAATTGCAGTGACGACGGTGACTCCCACGCAATCCGTTCTGTGGGCATAAAAGGTCACCTTCACTCCGACTCGCTCAGCGCTCTCGAGCCAACGAGTAATATACGGATCTGTTAATTCACGGTCAAATAAAATCGGCCGCGGCGGTACCTTGCAGTACCATGACAAGTTGGCGGCATCGCGTTCAATAAGCTCCAGAATCCCATGCGCGAGAGACGCATTTAGATCGCGATGAGTGGCAAGGCCACCAGAACTTGATACGCCAATCCGCGCCTCGCCAGACTGACGAACGTAGAATAGGTGTACAAGCTGTGACGGAACGTATATTTGCTCGTCCGTCAGGAGGTTCGTTCCACGTATCCACAGGAGTTTGGCGTCATTACGCCATTCTTCGCAGAGGAAGTTTCTATCCTCGAACTGTTCAGGAGCGAAAAGCCGAATATCGTCGGGACCGATGAAATTCTCTCCTGCGCGTTCGAGTTCATCCGCCGACGCCCATCTTTCAATCGCGTCTGTTTGCGGCGTGAACGACGAAAACGCCCCGATCATCCTCTCAATAGCCTCCCCGAGGGACGACAGAACCGAATCCTCGATTGTTAGACCCTTACCGCCGCCGTAAATATCTCTGTCCAACCCGGATGGTAGCGCGGGTAGCCCAATAATGCGTTGCAACACGTGATCGAGTGACATCGCCGTTGCTGAGCCCTGATAGCCGTAGAAACCGATTCCTGGGCGAAGCGAACTTAAGACCGTCCTCACCTCACCAAACGGACTATATGCGTCCAACATATCCATAATGGAACGCCATTCTTGGTTCGTATGTGAAACGCCGAGCCAGGGAATATCCCTGTTATATTCCTTAATTGTTAGCCGCGAAGATTCCTTCACCTTTCGGGGAGATGTTGCGGGCATGGTTACTCCGTTCTGCGCCAATTTTTGAGACCGATCAAGACTAAAACGAGCGATAAGATTAGGGTGACTGCAATCTTCCATGCTCCACCTTCAGGGAAAGGAGAATTGGTATATACAGCTACGAGAGCGTCAAACCAAATTTTCAGAGGATTCCATTCGAGAATGTTCTGGACGACTTTGGGCAAAGCGTCGAGGGGTGCAGCCGCGCCAGAACCGAAGAACGTAATGAAGAAAACAGCTGCTGTCAACGCATTGATAGTTCGAGTGCCGAACGGCAGTGTGCCAAGACAGAACCCCACGCCGCACAGGAACGCAATGAATCCGAGGTTAAGCAAAATGAATTGGGGTGAAGCCACCTCTGGGCGTAATCCGTGCCGGAGCCCGACGATGGCAACGATGAAGGCCGCGGCCACTATCGTCAATGTGAGCATCGCCAAAATAATCGCTACCCCAAAATGTAGACCGGATAATGGCAACGCCCGATACCGTTTATCGACTTGCCTAGCTCGAAGTTCAGCCACATAGATCGGAAGCCCCATGAGAAGGAGATTTGCGGCCACCGTTCCGATCAGAGACGGAAACATCATGTCAATAAACTTAATCTGGGTGTCGGGGATTAATTCTTCTGCGTAAGGTACGCCGATGAAAAGATAAATAACTAAGGGGAACGCAAGAGAAAAAAACACGGCTACTGGCTCCCTAAACAGAAGCACCAGTTCTTGGCGGTACCACACCTTGAGAATCGCGAGTTGAGATCCAGCTCTATCGTGGCGTGTCATTGAAGCTCATCTCCTGCAGTTGCGTCCATTGTTGCGACTACTGCAAAAACGTCTTCCAAGCGGACAGGTCCCGCAAGAACGTCTGCGCCCGTGTCTTCCTCGGTGATGCGCCTGGATAGTTCTGAAATCTCTTCAGCCTCTCCAATTACGACTACAGCCGATCCGGTTCGACCGTGCTTAAGACCAGATTGCTCGACAAGCTCTTCAACGCGCCTGTTTATTTGCGTGAGGCGTAGTCGGCGGCCGCCACCAAGGCTGGCAAGAACCTCTTCAACGCTACCCCTGAGTTAGATTTTTCCATGAGCCATAACGAGTAAGTCGTCCGCAAATGCCTCGGCTTCCGCCATATCGTGAGTAGATGCGAGAATCGCGCAGCCCTTGGCGCTCAGTGAATGTACGAAGTCCCAAACGATGGCACGTCCCTCTGGGTCGACACCCGAGGTAGGCTCGTCAAGCACCAAAAGAGACGGCCGACCAATGGCAGCGCAAAGAATGTCGAGGCGTCGGCGCTCTCCGCCGGACAGGTTATCGACGAAGGCTTCGAGGTAGCTGTCGACACCGAGGTCGGCAGCCATGGGTTCCCAGTCGCTAGGATCAGCGTACAGACACGCGACCGCCCGGATCACTTCTTTTGTCTTAATCCGCGAAGGCAGACCGGAGCTTTGGAGCTGTATGCCTGTATAGAATCGATGCTCGCCGCCAGGAACCACTGGAATATCTGCAATAGTTGCCGATCCTTCGCTCATCGACCGAAGTCCTACAAGCATTTCCATGGTGGTCGTCTTGCCGGATCCATTTGGTCCAACAAGGACAGTAGTCGTTCCCGCCAACAAATCGAAGGAGACCCCATCAACGACATTGGTAGAATTATAAGTTTTTTTGACATCTACCAAAGATGCAATTTTTGCGCCGGTAAATGTTGTTCTTTCTTCGTGCGGCATATTATTCATGTCTTTCATGCAATGTGAGCGCTGTATTAAGTTGTGTGGATGCTGGTGCGCGAAACCATGCACCAGCATCCGGCCAGCATTAAAGGTTGAATATGTTGACCCAGCACCAGCAGCAGCACGAGCAGCACCAGCCACCCGGAGCCACAGCTGACGAGGTTGCGAAATGCTTCTCCTCAGCAATGATCGTCGAGTTCACAATACTCTCCTTCCAAATATGCGAAGTGTGAGTTGGATGAGATATTTATTTAGTATCTAAACTCACACTACATTTAGTTGAACATATACCTGACCTGCTTGTCAAAGGTCTTAAAGTGGTGTATAAATCGGTGATTTCGAGGCGGTTGGGCCCAGTCTCCTTCCCTGCGTCGATGGCGCGTTCGATCTTGGCCAGCGTCGCCTTATCGGACTTGGGAATGATCAGTGATACGGAGTACTTGGGTTTTCCGCCGTTGATGGACTTGGCTTCAAAGACATTGGCGTAGGAGAGCCGTACTTCGCCTGTGACTACGCGGGTTGGGTTCACATTGTTCGACATGATTATTTACCTGCTTTCTTGGAATGGTTGTCGTTGATTGCTTCAAATTCAGTGACCGCACTCGCGATGTGGAGTGCTGGTCGTTTGTCTGTGTGGGGTGCCAGCATGGGTTTTCCTGCTGGCTTGATCACGAGGTCGCCGAGAACCTCGCTGAAGGTCGCCTTACCCATAAGGCGTTCCATGGCGGTCAAGGTGATGAGTTTGCGGTCGAAAATGTCGGTGTATCCGGCATCTTGCGCGGCCTTGGCGACCTCTTTTTCGTCGGCATATTTGCGGATCGAGCGCCCTTCGACCACCTTGAACCCTGCCCACTGCTTGCCTTGGTTCACGGCAAGCGAGAGCGCATAGTCTTGGACGTCGCATGCCCATTTCGTCAACTCAGGGAGCTGCGACAAAACTGCGCTGATCTCTGAGTTGTCTAGCTTTGCGGGCGGGCGAAACTCCAACTTGGCTAGGGCAAGGTTGGCCTCGGCTCGCGCCCTGCAGGTGGCGGAGATTTTGCAAAACGTACACCACGATCCGGGGTAAAATTCACCCTCACCGGCAGCAGCCAAAGCAGCCCTCGGTGCGACATCGTTCTCAGTCCACGCCGCTAGCTCGGCGACGGTCGTCTGCCACGTCGAA
Organism: Actinomycetaceae bacterium; assembly: GCA_030528145.1. GTDB lineage: Bacteria > Actinomycetota > Actinomycetes > Actinomycetales > Actinomycetaceae > Winkia. The sequence goes on along the minus strand of JAUMZK010000004.1, from coordinate 123,832 downwards.
ATATTGGAACGGCGCGGTTGATAGATCGTGACCGCCACTTCGGCGATCTCGTATAGGGCATCGAACGCTCGGAGCGCACCCAGCGCATGCAACATCAATTGAGGATTGTGTTCGGCTTCAACCAGCACGCCTTGGCCGTATTTCAGGTCGATGATCTGCAAGAGTGGTTCAGCGATGAGCGCGCAGTCGCCGGTGCCGAAACCACCAGGCACCACATGGCTAAAGTCCAACCGCTGTTCGACCAACACCACGGGATCTGGGCAGTTTCCCTTCACCGCAGCTACCTGCTCAAGAACGAACGTCGCATACTCATCGGTCAGCTGTTCCATCTCGTCATTGATCCAGTCAGACGTTGGACGCTTAGACCGCTGTTTCAATGCTCGGCGTAGTTTGTGCTCTGCAAGCGCGTGAGCTGCAGTGCCTTGCTCGGCAGCGTCCGATGTGGATTCCGGTAGCCCAGCTTCGATAAGCGCAGATGGTGGGCAATTCATCCACCGATGCGCCCCCGAAGCAGACAATGTTGCGTGCTTAGGCATCGGAAAGCCTCCGCGCCTCAGCCAACAAAGCCGGATACTTCGCCGGATCAACTTCAGATAGCTTGTTCGCACCGGTGTTGAGAATCATCTGGCGAACTTGCTCGGTCAGCCCACGACCTGACAGCCTAGCCAGCACGCCTCGTATCTGTTCCAGTGTCACCTGTGGTTCAGGTTCTGCTGCCGGTGCTGCAGCCTGTTGATGCTGCCGTGCGGCGTCTTCGAGCGCTGGCTGCGCGAGTTGGACTGCGGCGATAGGCCGCGCACCCGACATGCCTGCGTGATCTTCAATCCCTTCCCACGCTTGCTGTTCCACGTCGTAGGCCAGAGCCGTGACAAGTTCAGCGACATGATTCAGCGCGGAGATGATGTAATTGGCGTCTTTCACGTTCATCGCCGATCACCACCGTTTCCAGTGACGCCGACCGCGTCCGCTAAGGCCATGAGATCGTCGTCCGCGGCATCGGAGACACGCACTTCAACCGTGTCGGCTTCCGATCCGGGCAGAAGAATCGCCATTTTGTGGCGAGGTTTTGAGGTGCCGAAGATGGTGCGCAGCAGTCGTTTCGACGGACGGATTTCGCGAGCCGAGAGCAGCGCATCCGGGTCTGGCTGGCGAGCGACTCTGATTTTGAGCTTGGCGCTCATGCTTTCTTTCCTTCCTGAGCGCCAACGTTTGTGTCGCTCACTAGAAGGCCAGAAACATCCGCAGAGTTAACCCCCGCCGCTGCCAATCCAGCACGAAGCCGCGCCATCGCCTTCGCCAGGTTTTTTGAAATCGCAGGTTTAGAAACGCCACGCTCGACAGCAACATCAACTTGCGAGCGTTGCGCAACAACGACAGCAATAAATACGGCACGCTGCACATCAGGAAGATCAGCAATCAGCTCATCGAGAAGCTGACCGATCAATGCGATCTTCAACGTTTTCAGAGCTTGTTCTTCGGCTGCGATGAGTTCATCTTCGGCAGATAAGTGCGCAGCTGATTCTTGTCCGCCGTATTCGTTCCAAACCTCGAATGAACAGAGGGTTCCGTTGTCCCGGTCTTGCCTCCACACAGTGTGCCAACGTTTGTAATCCCGCCTACCAAGCTCAGTCAGGATCTCTTGAGCTGTCCTTGGTTTGACTGCCTCAGGGGTGTCGGCTGCTTGTTGGCGTAGTTGGAGGTCTCGCTCAATTAGGAGCGTGGCTTCCTCAGTAGTTACCTCGGCTTCGAAATACTGAGGCTTCGAGAATGTTGCATTAGATTCCGGTTCTGATGTGATCTTGAGTTTCATGGATCTTCCGTGCTTTCTCGGAAGATCCACAAGAGACGCTGCTGCTATTCATCTGTGGCTGGAATAGATCTGGGGGCATGGCTAAGGGCGGACACCCGGTGTGGGATGCCCGCCCCAGCGGCTCCTGCAGATCGTTCCGACTTGGGACGAATAGAAACCTGAGCTCAGTTGTTGCTCGACGTGATCAGTGCCGTGCCCTCGTAGTTCGTGAGCCAGACGGCCTGTACACAACCGCCTGTCTCACCTGACTAGAGACGCAAGCGGTGTTTTGCTGCTGCTTGGTGTGGCCAGTACTTGTAGACTGGTTTGATGTGAATTGATAGGAACCAGTCTGAGTTCTTGCCATTGCCAAGCGGCGTTTCTACGCCTCTCGCACCTCGTTACTTCAACCTTGAAGTTCGCAGTGTTAGGCAGCAATAGTTAGGCAGGGTTCAGAAGGTTCGGAAGGTTAGGGCTTTCGAGGAGGTGCCTGTGCCGTCATCTGATCGACTGACAGATGGCACTTTCATGGTGCTCTTAGGGCACGCCAGAAAGCCGACTAGGAAAGCTCGCGAATCACTTGCAGGTAAAGCAGAGGGTCTTAACGACCGCGAGCTGCTTAAGTCTTTGCTTCGGATTTTCGTCCCTACGTATTTTGATCCGCCCGATTCCACTTTTAGCCAAAACGCGTCAGACTACAGATCTTGTAAACAGGCACAGGGACTGTATTTACCGTTCGACGAGCCAACAGACGTTGATGGGTTCGATCAAAGGATCCGAAACCAATATGCCGCACCGTTAGCTGCGATGAAGGACTTGGTTGACACATTTCTTGATGTAGAAAGCAAAGCTGATTGGTTGGTTAGTGCTCTGCTTGGGCTGGTCGAAGAAGACACTTCTATCGCTGACGATCAGGAACTGTTCGTCTTAGAAAACGGGCAAGCAATCCCGAAATCGGAGCTGCTATGTCTCAAAAACGTCTGCCTTGATTCCTTGTTACTTGGCCTTTGGCACTACATCTTGACGAAGGTGCCTGACAATCTAGAAGGACGTTCAACGTTTCAGCGCTGGCATGACGAACATTCTGTTCCTAACAGCCGGTGGAAGATCAACCTGCGCGCAGTACCAACCAGCGCACAAACTGTTTCCGTGACTCGCTATGTTGCTGATCCAGTCACTGCTAAGCCTTCTTCCAATGACTATGAAGAAGTTCTTGAAGGTGAATTCGTCGAAGATGATCATGAACCTCAAGGAAACTACGACAGCTCTGAAAACGATCTTGGTTCTGCCGAAAGCGTCCCATCGAAAACTCAGGTTTTTGTGTTTCAAGGTGGTACAGGGAATACGCAGATCGGTCATGTAAGAACGCTGAATATAGGCGGGTGGCAAAAATGATGGGGAAAGATCTCACGCCTGTCGGAAACTCCAGCGCTGTTGCTCAGGTGCAAGTGCATCAGGGTGGAGAAAACAATCTGCAGATTGCGCATGCAGATCAAGTCAATCCCACACAAGTTCAGGTCTACGTCCCCGGAGCGAGACACCTCCCATCGTCTACTCGTGCTGGTCACCAGGCGGGGATGCGCCCGATGGATCCAAGCCATTACCACCTGTTTGTTATCGGCGGAGAGGATTTCGATTCCGATAGGTTCATGGTTGACCCGACTCGCGCTTTGACCGAATACACTGACGCAACACTGAAAGAACAGTTCGCTCGGCTTGAACCTGACATGATCAATCAGCTCAAGCTCTTTCCAGCTATCTTCGCGTCCGAAAACGCGCTTTATGGTCAAGCCGCAGATGGCCAAACGGCTTACTGGGGTGCCGTCACAGATATTCGCGTGCAAGATAACGGGATCCGAATCGGCTTCCACATCATCCACCCCATCCCACAAAACCTGCTCAACGAGAACGCTACCTACCTCGGCATCAATGGGTATCGATTTGTTAACGAGCTAAACAGAACTCACTGGGCACTCAAGAGAGTTAATCTGTTCGAGGCATTTCAAGATGCAGGTATCCCATATCAGCCCTACATAATCATGGGGAGCTGAATGTCTATGAATGCATACCAAGAAAACGGATACGCCGGTGCGGCTGAAAAATGGGTAAACCTGGAAGACGTTGCCGCGCATCTAAGCTTAAGTAAAGACACAGTTCGCAACTGGGTGAAGCAAGGCAGACTTCCCGCCAGCAAAGTCGGGAAAATGTACAAATTCAAGCTTTCAGAAATCGACGCATTGGTGCGTGAAGGAAAATTGGCTGACGGAGGTAAAAATGACTAAATATCGATCCGCTGTCGCCAGCACCCTCCTCAAACAAGCGACTTTCAATTCTGTCACCGTTGAGTTCGCCCCAGTCAACTTCTTCTTCGGACACAACGGCACAGGCAAATCGGCCCTCTCCAAAGCGATAAGGGGAGAAAGCGGCCTTACATGGCAAGCCGGGCACAACCCCGACGATTACAGCTTCCACCTTTTCGACAGGGAATTCATCGACAAGAACTTCCGCCAATCGCAGGCACTACCGGGTGTATTCACCCTGGACGAGAAGAACATCGGCATCGAAGAACAGATAGCAGCAAGACAGGCTGAGCTCGCTGATCAGAGGAAGAACAGAAACCAAGCACAATCCGACAAACAAGAAAAAGAAACTGCACTCGCTAAAGCAAAAGACGATGCCTCTAAAAAGTGCTGGGATGACACAAGTAGCCTCAGAAAAGATTGCTCAAAAACGCAAGACGGCTTCAAGCGCAGTGTCGTCAATTTTTTCGATGAACTACTCAAGACGAAGTCCAACAACCACGACCAGGCAGAACTCAAGACTCTGTACGCCGTGGCCTACGATGACAGCGCACACGCTTACGCCATGATCTCTCGAATCGGCGGTTCCCTCCCAACAAGTGATCTACTGACCAAAGAAATCACCAGCAGCACCGAAACCGCATACGCACAATTCGTTAAAGCCCTCAAAGCTACTGATTGGGTGAGCCAGGGACATACCCGGTTTGCGAACGAAGCAAAAAACCAATGCCCATATTGCGCTCAAGCGCTTCCCGAAGATTTCGAAGAACAAATAGCATCCTGTCTCGACGAGGCGTACCAACAAGACATCGAGCAGTTGAAGGTATTCGCCGATCAGTACAGAAACCTTGCTCGAAACATTTGGTCGACCCCTAAACGGCAAGACCTCACGGATCTCTTGCCGAGCTTGGATTTAACAACTTACGACCTCAAAGTCGATTTACTGAGAGCGCGAATCGAATCAAACATCCATGAGTTGGACAAGAAACTGCAAAACCCAAGCACGAAGATCACTCTCCAAGCCATTGACGATTTGGTTAATGAGATCAACAACCTCGTCGATGGGTTTAATAAAGCCACCGCCGACCACAACGAGATCGTCACTAACCAGACCGCACAACAAGCCACCTGCAAAAAGAAGGTATGGGAACTTCTTGCCCACACAGTAAACGAAGAGCTTGAAACGTTTAACAAAACGAAAGCAGAACTGGAAACAGCGATTTCAAATGCTGACAAAGCAGAAAGAGATGCCGCTGATGACATCGCCAGGATTGAATCAAAAATTCGTGAACTGACCAGCCAAACCGTCAACACTACAGCCACGATGGAGGCTATCAACCAGCTACTCACCGACTCTGGATTCGAGGGTTTCTCGTTAAGGCCAAAGCCACAGCATCCAAACAGCTACGAGGTAGTTCGTGAAAACGGGCGTCTTGCAGAGCATCTCTCCGAAGGCGAACGTAACTTCATCGCCTTCCTCTACTTCTACTTCCGAATCCAAGGAAGCCTCACTGGCGACGGTGACCAGACAGACAAAATTGTCATCATCGACGACCCAGTTTCCAGCATGGACTCTGGAGCCCTTTTTATCGTCGCCTCACTTGTTCGAGAACTAGTCAACTACTGTCTCAACAACTGGCAGCAAACACCCGGCTCCGACAACCGAGATCACGTCAAACAAGTATTCGTGCTGACCCATAACGCATACTTTTTCAAAGAAGCCAGCTACAACCGCATCAGCGACTACAAGCACGTCTTCTACTTCTTAGTCAAGAAACGAAACAACCAGTCAAGCATTGATCTCTGTGTGAGGAATCGCGCTGACGCTCCTTCCCAGCCGGAGAACTACTCACCCGTCTCCAACGCATACGCAGCGCTCTGGCGAGAGTACAAAGAGCTGAACAGCCCAACAACACTCCTCAACGTCATGCGCCGCATCCTTGAACACTACTTCCTGCAGCTGTGCGGGTACGATGGGCAAGACCTACGAACCAGAATCCTCGACGAAAACCGCGATAAGTTTGTAACAGTAAACGAGGACGGCACCGAAGACCTGACAAACCTATGCCAAGCAGAATCCATCCTCGCCTACATCACCCACAACATGACCGACCTCGGCGACGACATCTTCTACATAGAGAATTCGGCAGATATCGATACTTGTCGCGAGACATTCCGTAACATCTTCACGTGCATGGGACAAGAGCAGCACTACCAGATGATGGGGAGCACGCATGAAGCTTTCTAACGAGTCAACGCAAAGTGTTTACATTTCTCCTAATTTTCTGACAAAACAATTGATGCCGAGCGCCTTTGGAAAGGCGAAAGTCGCGCTAAAGAAGAACAGCTTGGTTACCCATGCCATTGGTCTTCTCAACAAAACTGTTTCGCCCCGCTATTTAGTTTTCTAACACCGTTACTCAATTACCCGAATGGAGACTCTCATGAATAATATTTTATTGACCTGCCCAATTCGTGGAGAGTTAACAGCTACGGCTTTGGCTTCTGATGGGTTGACTCCAACGGAAGAAGCAATGCGCATTGACCTTTTAGAGTTCCTGATCGACAAACGCGGATATCCCAAGAGCCGAATCGATGTCGAAACCGTAGTCCTAAAGAATATCGGTAACGCTGGACGCAACTCGCTAAGAGCTGACGTCATCGTTTACGACGTAGACAAATCATCGGCACGCGCAATGACTCCCGAAGATCGCCTTAGCCATGCACTCCTTATTGCTGAAGTGAAGCGCGATGGCAAGCATAAAAAGAGCGCTATTTCACACCAACTAGTTCCCGCATTGATCCTAGCTCCGTCAATGCAGACGTTAGGAATTTACTGGGATGATGAAGACCGAATACTCTATAGAAAAGTACTTGCTGGTAACAAGATAGACGTTGAAGAATCTACCGTTGCGAAACTCCCTAAGTGGGGACTTTCGATGACGGGAAACCCAATTACGTACGAGCAGCTTTCATCTCCTAAGAATCTTTTCAAAACATTAACTGGTCTTGCAGACATTATGAGAAGCGGCGGAGTCGAAGACAAGAGGCTACGCTACGTCGAAACGGTAAAGCTTCTTCTCGCTCGTTATACGGACGAGAAAACTGCCTCAGATCCAGGGCATCCGGGGGACGGTATCTTGGACCTTCAGATCATGCCTGACGGCGATCCTAATTTTCGGCAGAGAGTTGATGAAGTTTATAAACGTTCGGCAGCGCGCTACAGCAAAGCAAAAACGCTTTTTACCAAAAAGAATCGACCCTTACCGATGAGACTTTCAAACAGCTTGTACAAAAGATTCAAGGGTTTCGACTCACAGACGCCAAAACGGAAACGATCCAACAAATCTTTATGAGTTTTGTCCCTGCGGTATTCAAAAAGGAGCTGTCTCAGTATTTCACTCCCATCAGTCTCATAGAAACCGTAGTCAAGATGGTTGGAGTGGGGATAACCGACAAGGTAGTAGACCCAGCCATGGGAACTGGAGATTTCTTGGCAGCAGCGCTTGCCGAAAGAAAACATGATGATGACATTCATCAACGTCTTTTTGATATCGACCGAAACCAGTCTGCTTTTGAGCTGGCCATAGTCAACATGATCCTGAACAAAGACGGACAAACTGGCCTCAAGCGTGCTGACTCGATTGAAAACCACAAATTATGGGAAGCTGAGATGAACGTGGCTTTCTGTAATCCACCGTTTGGATCCCGGACACTGGAAAAAAGGGAATCGGTTCTGAAAGCTTACGACCTCGGATACAAATGGGAAGAAGACGATAGTGGTCTACTCTCCAGAACAGATGAGGTTCTGCCAAGTCAGCAACTAGGAATATTGTTCATTGAACGATGCTGGAAGATGCTCGTCGACGGTGGAAGGCTAGGCATTATCTTGCCTGAAGGGTATCTTTCCGGAGCCAGATATAAGTATTTAAGGAAGTGGATCCTTGACCACTTCATTGTCCACGCGCTGGTCGAACTTCCTCGAAGAATGTTCGTTAAGTCGGACGCAGATCTTCGTTCCAATATCTTGGTGCTTGAAAAGAAGGATACAGAAAACGCTGATCCCGGGCATAAGGTATACGCTTCCATGGTTCGAAAAGTAGGGTACAAATTATCAGGCGATTTCTCCGCCACCCCTCAGCAAGACCCAGAGACCGGTCTCATTCTTCACGATGAAGACAATGATCCTATCCTCGACTCGGATTTCAACAGAGTTTTAGACGAGTACGCGTCATTCAAGGCAATGACTAATAGCCAATGGGAGGGGGCACATCTCAGGGACATCCTCAACCATCCTGATTTAGACATGAAGCCGAGAAGGTTAGTTCCTCGAGCTGTTCAACTGATGCATAGCTTAGATTCTGACCCCAAAGTAGTGCGTTTAGGAGACATTGCAAAGGTCATTACAACCAGTGTTCGTGTCAGCGACGAAAAAAATAAGTCAGAATTTTTCAGACCAATCGAAGGACAAAACATTCGCGCAGTTGAGGGAATCGTCAGTCCTGGTGACCCTGAGCGTGGTTGGCATATTGCGCAAAGAAAAGCCTCGACCTGTTACCCAATCAAACAGTATGACATTATGGTCGGTCTTGTCCGTCCAGAACGCAGGAACGTTGGCCTAGTTCTAGACGGAGACGACAACCTAGTGGGTATCAAGGATGGTGTTGCTGTTGTGCGCGCTACTAACAAAAAATATCCAGCCGGGTGGCTTTTTTACGCGCTAAGAAGGGAAGAAACCCGGATTCAGATGTGGATTAATGCCGGAGGAACATCCTACGGAAAGCTTTCAATTGGCCAAATTGAGGACCTTAAGCTACGAGTTGACGACGATATTGATTCAATTAACAAGAACGTTATGGCTTGGGTCAAAGCCCAAAATGAGGCACTGAAAGCCTGGCAAAACATAGGTACGCCAGAAGACCGGAAACCAATCTTGAACTCCCCACTCATCGGACTAATCGAAAATGCAGATGACAGCGGCGAAGATTAGGCTAGCGGCTTCTAGAGGCTGAGAGCGCAAATGATATCCGATGACTCTCAGCCTCGGGGAGAAGCAGGTCCTCCTCCATTGCCGCCCTGTTCTCAGGTTGGTTAAGAAGCGTTTAGCGCTAACCAAACCTTTTCGCGCCTACGATACTTTTTAGCAGAGGATCGAAGCCACAGCTGAAGAAAAGTCAGGCGCTGTTAAAATTGCTGGTTCCTTTCTTATCCAACAACTTCAGAAAAGCAAAACCCTCACGTAAGCCCAGTATCACAAGGGGGAATGCTGCTTTCCGGAGCAGCAAAAAGGACGCTCACTTTGTATCAAAATGAGCGTCCTAATGGAGCGGGTGACGGGAGTCGAACCCGCCTCTACAGCTTGGGAAGCTGTCGTTCTACCGATGAACTACACCCGCAAGAACCTCCCCATCGTAACAAGAAAATCCGCCCACACCCAAACCGGTCAACCACTTGCGGGCGCGCCCACCACAAAACCATGCACCAAACCATCCGGTCCACCAGTGCTCCCGCGTCATCGAAAACCCAAACCCAAACCCGCCAACCGCCCTCATAATAGAAACATGCCCACAGATACTAACCACATAGTTGCAGCCGCCATAGTAGACGATCCCAAAAACCCCACCAAAATACTCGCGGCTGCCCGCGCCTACCCGCCCGAACTCCGCGGAAAACTGGAACTACCCGGCGGCAAACAACAAACACACGAAACGCCCACATCCGCCCTCCACCGCGAAATCGCCGAAGAACTAAACATCACTGTCCGCATCCACCAAGAAATCACCCCACCGCCCCCAATCACCCCCACATACCCCAAAACCCCGCCCAAAACCACAGAAACCGCCACAACCGTGCCCACCGTCCTCGCCAGCGAAGCAAACGCCGAGGCAGAGGTAGCAAACACGACCGTCTGTTCACCCTCCCAAACACCCGCCACCTGGCCGCTGCCCGGAGGGAAAACCATGCGCGTATGGGTAGCCGAAATCGCCAGCGGGCGTCCTCAGAAAACCAGCGCACACCTGGAACTAACCTGGCTGCCACTTGCGGGCGCGCCCGCCGCCAACTGGTTAGAACCCGACCTGCCAATAATCGCCGCCCTCCAAAAATCGACAGAAAATGACAATGCGTCATAACAATGTGGCAGAATGGAAAAGTGCCAAAAATAATAGGAACAAACCTCAGCGAACACCGCGAAAAAGTCCGCGAACAGCTGTTTGAAGCCCTCGCGAAACTGTTGGCACAACGCGCCTTCGAATCGCTCACAATGGCAGAAATAGCCAAAGCCGCTGGGGTTGGACGCACTGCCGTCTACAACCACTTCCCCGACAAAGAAGCCCTGCTACTAGAATTTATCGAACACGAAACCCACCACTACACCCAAACCCTAGAAAGCGCCCTCGCCGACGTGAAAGACCCCGCTGTGGGCATCCGCGTGTACATTCGCAGCCAACTGGAACTAGGTGCCACCTACCGGCTGGCACCCGGTCGTGACCTGCGCCGCGTAGTCAGTAGCGAAACTGGACGCAAACTGCATGTACATGGTGCCCGCATCGAACAAATACTGCGTAGCCTCTTTGACCAACTGATAGCCAGTGGTACCATACCGGCACAAAACGTGGACATACTGATTAGCTTGTACCATGCCACCCTGGCGGGGCGTCCCCTCCCAACCGAACCCGTTGCCCGTGAATACATCATACTGTCCGTACAAAACTTCCTGCTGCGTGCAATAGGACTAGAAGACGCAGTAGTCGACCTCAGTGACTTCACACCAATGCTGGGCGAGGACGGCAAAGCCAGTATTGCCCTGAGCGAACTGGGCATTGCCTGCCCCATACACAACTAGCGGCATATCGCAAACGTTGCGAAACGAGCGTTGCGAGCCGTGCCATGAGCCGTGCCAAAAGCCCATGGTAGAGTACAGAAGCCAAATCCGACAGAACGCGGGTGCCGAAATGACCCCACCGGCGCATGCCGGCAGGGCCGTTAGGATCAGTACGCCAAAAGCCCAGAAAATAGGGAGAAACGGGCAGTTTCCAGCATTTTTCGTAGCAACCTACTACGCGTACCAGCATTTGCCCGCCCCATTTATCTGCGGCTAACTTAGTGCCTGGTCAACTACCGCTTTAGCTTCGGTTTGGACCTGGCGCAAGTGCTCTTCCCCCCGGAAAGATTCGGCGTAAATCTTGTAGACGTCCTCGGTACCCGAAGGGCGGGCAGCAAACCAGGCGTCCTCAGTACTAACTTTCAAACCACCAATAGCTGCCCCGTTACCCGGCGCGTCCACCAGTTTCGCGACAATTGGCTCACCCGCCAACTCCGTGGCAGTCACGTCAGCGGGGGACAGCCTCGCCAGCTTCGCCTTTTGCGCCTTAGTGGCAGGAGCATCGATGCGCGCATACGCGGATTCGCCAAACCGCTCCACTTGTTCGCGATGCAACGCGCTGGGAGTCTTCCCTGTCACTGCCATAATTTCGGCTGCCAACAGGCACATAATTATGCCGTCCTTGTCAGTGGTCCACACGCTGCCGTCCTTGCGCAAGAAGGAGGCACCCGCCGATTCTTCACCCCCAAAACCAACGCTGCCGCCTATCAGTCCAGAGACAAAATATTTGAACCCGACTGGTACTTCCACCAAGTTGCGCCCCATGCTGGCTACTACGCGGTCAATTAACGAGGACGACACTAGGGTTTTCCCTACCGCCGCGCTGTGGCTCCACCCCGGTCGGTGTGTGAATAGGTACTCGATGGCGACCGCGAGAAAATGGTTAGGGTTCATCAACCCATCGCGAGTGACGATACCGTGACGGTCCGAATCCGCATCATTTCCCGTAGCCACATCATAGGCGGTGCGTCCCGAAGGGGTTGGTTTCATGTTTTCCACCAAGGAAGCCATCGCATTGGGGCTGGAACAGTCCATACGAATTTTTCCGTCCCAGTCCAAAGTCATGAAAGACCAAGTGGGATCCACATTCGGGTTGACCACAGTCAGTTCCAAACCGTACTTTTCCCCAATTGCCGCCCAATAGTCGACACTGGCCCCACCCATTGGGTCCGCACCAATGCGGATGCCCGCCTGGCGAATAGCATCAATATCAATAATGTTTTCCAGGTCTTTGACATAGTTCCCGAGGTAGTCATAATGCTTTATATACGGGCTTTGCCACAGCGAGTCGCCGCGCAACCTGGGGATTTTACGCCAACTATCCAGTAGTTCGTTGGCACGTTTGGCGATAGGTCCGGTGGCGTTGGTATCAGCCGGACCTCCGTGGGGTGGGTTGTATTTGAACCCACCGTCGCGTGGCGGGTTGTGACTGGGGGTGACCACAATACCATCAGCCAGCCCCGGCCCGGTCTGCCGTAATGCCCCCGGTGCTCCGTTTGCCCGTAATATTGCGTGTGAAACTGCCGGAGTAGGCGTGTAGGACGCGCGCGAATCCACGTACACGGTGACGCCTGCGGCGGTCAGCACTTCGAGGGCGCTGCGCCATGCTGGTTCTGAAAGAGCATGCGGGTCCCGCCCAATAAACAGAGGACCATCGATGCCTTGCGCCGCCCGGTATTCAACTATCGCGGCAGTGGTGGCGACAATGTGAGCCTCGTTAAAGGCGCCATCTAATGAAGAACCCCGATGCCCAGAAGTGCCAAAAATCACCTGTTGGGCGGGATTGTCCGGGTCCGGTTCGGTTTCATAGTATGCGCTCAGTAGTTCATCAACATTGATGAGGTCGCTTGGTAATGCTTTAGTTCCTGCTCGATCATGCATACTTCCATTTTGCCTTTTTTGACCCCGTGTTTCCCGTGAAACACGCGCACATTTCACAAGGCATATTCCTGCCGACGCGAATCTAAGGTAAAGACGCTGGTGATGCGCGTTTCGCTGGCAGTTTTAGAGGACGTCACCGGGGACTGTGCTTTGGCATGCTGTCCCAGTGCCGTCCTCGAAATAGAATTATCTGATATATGTGAACGCAAACAACTGCGCTAACGCGGCGTCACGCTACCGCAAAGATACCTGCCGCGAAACCAGACCCGCGCGGGCACGCCGCTGCTGCGCGTTCAGCGCTTCGCCTTGCAATGCTGCCTGGTAAGCATCCCGCAGTGCTGCTACTGGTTCAGCTAAATCGGCACTCAAAGTTTCCTCATTGCCCATTTCCGTGGGCATTTCAAACACCGGCGCCACCAAGCCGCACGCCCGGAACGCCCCAATAAATTTGGTGCCTTCGCCAATGTGCAGTTGGTTCGCCGCCTGCAACCGGGCCAGAGCATCCCAAGCCGCGTCTTCGTCCTCGCCCAAAATCCAGCGCAAAAACGGCGCGTTCATAATGGCCCAGTAGGCGCCCTTCGCGCCCGGCACTTCGCCCATAGGCACGATACCTTCGCGCGACTGGGCAATAGCGTCTTCAACTTCCGCGGTGCGTTCCAAAGAAGAATCCAACCAGAACTCGAAATCCCGGTGCAACTGGAATTCTCCTACGCCAGCCGGGTCGATAATGTCTGTCAGAGCGGCGGCAGGCGTGCGCGTATCAACCCCCTCCACGGTTGCTGGTCCCGTCATTTCCAGGACTTTTTCGAGGACGACCGCCAGGTCGTGGGCGGCGTTACCGCTGCGGGTGCGCGTGTTCAAGGCGACCAGCGTGGTACCGTCCTCGTGAATTAAAGCCTGGGCGTTACGTGGCAACATGGTCACGAACGTGACCGGTTTGGCGCCATAAGCGTCAGTGGTGACCATTTTCAGCGTGGCTGCGGGCAAAAGTTCGCGCATTGCCACCAGTTCTACTTCGCGCGCAAAACCAGCAAACGGGCGTTCAACGAACGGAACCGCGAAGGGTTGCGCCGCCGCAGTGGTGCTCCCGGCTGCGATTTTTGCCTCAATATTTGCCATGCGTTCAGCAAACTTCTTTTTCCTACGTGCCTTTTTGCTCATGGGTTAACAGTACAGGACATGACTGAGGCAACGTTTCCGCACTATTCCACACTCAAGAAGCGAAAGTAAACGAAGATTAAAGAAAAGAAAAGTAATAAACTCGTGGTGAAGCATTACCGGGCTATTTTTTGGAGATATGGTGGCGGCTGAGCGTACGGGACGTTCACACGTAGCGGTTGTTATTCCAGCGAAAGACGAGGCGGATCGGATAGCGACCACAGTGCGCGCCTGCAAAGCACTGCCAGGGGCGGACCTAATTGTAGTGGTCGATGACGGTTCGCAAGACAAAACCCAAGAAGTTGCCCGACACGCGGGGGCAGCCACAGTGCGCCACACGGTCAACCGGGGTAAAGCCAGCGCCATGGAAACCGGTGCGAACGTGGTAGCCATGCATGACGCCGAGGGCGAAACTCCCCATCTTCTCTTGTTCATCGACGCCGACTTAGGCGAGTCCGCCACGGAATGTGCAGCACTGATCGAACAAGTAGCTGCCAGAACTTGCGACCTGGCAATAGCCAACCTGCCTCCCCAAGAAGGTGCTGGTGGGCACGGTTTTGTTACTGGTTTGGCGCGCACAGAAATTGCGCGGGCGACCGGTTGGTTGCCGGTTCAACCCCTGTCCGGGCAACGGTGCATTACCCGCGCAGCCTTCGACAGCGCCTTGCCGTTGGCAAAAGGCTGGGGTGTGGAAACAGCCATGACTATTGCGGTGTTGCGGGCGGGGTTCACTGTTTTGGAAGTGCCCTGCAATATCACCCACCGTGCCACCGGTATGGACATGCGCGGGCACATGCACCGCTTGGGACAATACCGGGACGTCCTCTTTGCCACTATTCGTATGCGTTTAGGTGGCGGGTATATGCGTCCTGAAGAATACGCCCACGCTGCCCACACCCAAACCCAGCATTCGCCCTACCGCGCGAAATAAGCAGCTGGGGGTGGGGCTGCCGAGATCGGCGCTATTCCGGTTCACCTAACTTCAACTGTGGGTCGTATTCGTACCCTGCAGCAGCCTCTCCGTCAAAGTCGGAACCGCCACCATCGCGGCAACTGCCGGCAAAATAATCCCGTTATCGTTCATAACCATGGCGCAAACCTGGGTCGCAACCAAGGAAATAAACGCAAACCGTGCCCACTGCGGCAGTGGCGTCCTCACGAATTTTGCCCACGCCCACACAATCACGATACTGGTCAACACCACGTACAGCATGTTTGACGTGGCCAAAATATGCAGGTTCATTCCCAGCTTGGTGGCCAAAATGCTGGACAGTTGTCCGTCCAGAACCGACTGGATGAAAGTGCCCATGTGCGTGCGTTCCATGGGTGGGCGCAACCAGTCCGCCACGGACATTACCAATGCCACCGCAAAGCCTAAGACCAGCAGCGCCACAAAATTTCGAGGACGAATGCGCACGTTTCCGAGCAGCATCAAAAGTACCCCCAGACCTGGAATGAGCGCCAAAATACCGCCGAAATCTGCCCCTAACGTGGGGGCGCCGTCGATAATAATGAGGACGCCCACGCAGATGGTCGCCACCGCACATTGCACCACTTTTCCTTGGAATCGTAACGCTAACCAGGCGGCGGCGAATAACCAGCCGACACTCATCAGCGAAAAGACTTCATTGTTTGCGCCGTAGAAGCGGGCCGCCACCAGCGAACTAAAACCGAACAGGGAGTCCATGGTGCCACGCGCCCCTGCTGCGACGTCGACGCTGTAGATGACGGCAGTGAATACGGCGAGGGTGAAACCCGCATTTTTCCGGAAAATCATCAGTGCCGCCAGGCTCAGCAGGGCGGCGAGGGCGAACATCGTGTGGGTCAGTGCCGCGCCTGGGTCTGCACTCTGCCACCACGAGTGGGCGCAAGCCAGCAGGGCGGACAACGGCAGTGCGCCCAGGAACAACAACCAAAAACGCAATAATTTTTGGCATAGTGGCGGCGGCAGTAGACAGCGTCCTCGAAAATTCCGCCACCATTGATAAATATGTAGCCGCCCAATAAGCCGCAAGTAACGGTGCAGGGGACTGCCAGCGCGATGCCATGACCCCACCGTTAAAACCAGCATGGTCAGGGAAAATAGGGTGACGATCAGCTTTAAACTGGGACCGCGCACTGCCCGCAGCGCCGTCGCCCTTTCACTTTGGGTAATCAGTGTGGGAATCAGGTGGGGGTCTGCGTTTACCAGTTCGGCTTTGGCGCCCATCACTTTGGTTGGATCCAGTTCCAGTCCCAACAGTTGTCCTACGGTGGCGCTGATGTCCGCCACTTGGACCAGACCTTTTTGTCGCACGGACGCGCTCTGGACGGTACCGTAAGGCAGATCTTCCCCCAATAAGGCCAGTGTTTGCAAGTTTTGTGGATGATTCCAGTGTGAGGACGACAGCACTATTACGCGTGCCTGTTTTGGTAATGCTGACAGCACCGACTGGGTGCGCTTTATCTGGGTGTCTATCAGTGGAGGATTGGCTGCGTCGTCCTCGCCATCTTCTGGTGGAGGACTGTCTTGGACTTCCTGGGCGTGCGAATTTGCGTCGATTACCACCAGGTCAGCCCGGTTGTTGGGTTTTTGGAGGAGCCGCGTCAGCTCTGCGTTCAGCCCCGGCGCGGTAATGGTTTTGCCGGGTACGTGCCCGTTGCTTTCTGCCACCACATAGGGGGCAATGGCGCCCACTGCCAGCACGCTTTTGCCCGATTTTTTCAGCGCATCCCCCAGGGTTCCCAGAGTGTTGTGTCCACTGCCCGCCTGTTGTAGTTGTTGGTATTTTTGCCAATTTTTGAGGACGCCCGCCCCGGCTGGCTGTAGTCTGGGGCATGAGCCGTCTGGGGTAAGAGTGTTAACGGATGCGCGTCCCAAGCGCTGACCTGCGTTCAGTGCCAACGCGGCATCGAGGGAGCATTGCCGTCCTGACACCGGTAGGGGGACGAGGTTTGCGCGCACTGGCGCACTGGTGAGAGGACTTTGCCCTCCTCTATGCGTCAGCCGGTCCCAACTGATTTCGGTGGTGAGCACCAAATATAGTGGTCGTTTTTGGGGTGGCAGGGGTTTGCCGTGGGAAATTCCGGGAGGAACGGACCATGCCCAGGCGCCCAGTATTGCAATTACGAGGGCGCCGCACACTCCTTGCCATAGCAAGGTTCGGGGGCGTCCTGAAGGGGGGAATGCGGTTCTACCCCCGTCCGCGCCGTCGCCAGCGCACCCATCAGTGCCGCTGCGGGCGCCCACGTGCGCATTTACGGGCGCGTCCGCCCGAGCTGCTGCCAGGCTTTCGTAATCGTCTCTTGCCCCGATTTTGGCGTCCGCGCCAGTAGGCACTGCAATTCCTCCGAGCATCAGCGCGCAGAACATGACCGCGCCGAAAACTAGGATCATTATGCCGGAATCGTTCATGCACGTGGCCAACCCGAGGGTGGCGAAAACGCTGATGCCACTTTGGCGCCACTGTCGGGGCAACAAACCTTTGTAGCGCCACCACAGATAAGCGACCAGGGCAGCTATCCCGAGGACGACTGCTACTGACAACCATGAACCCACTATGGTTCCCAGGGCGGCATGTAGTTTGCGTTGCACTATTGGTCCGGCGTCCCCGTTGAATACGGATACGACGAAACGCCCAATGTGGGTGCGTTTAAGCGGGTCGCGGAAAAAGTCGACGGCAGTAAGCACCACGGGGGTAACCACCATTAAGGTAAGTGTCGCCAGGGCGTGGCGGATTTTGAAACGGATCCCTTTTATGAAGCAGTAGCACAGGGTAAAACCAAGAATTAGGGCGGGCGGCCCCCCAAAGTCGGCGCCCATCCACGCCAAACCGTCCACTAATACCAGCGTCACCCCTATTACCAAACAGGCGCGAGAACTGCGCAAATAGTACGCCAACAGCAGGGCCGCTGCCGCAATAATGGCAAATTCGGTGTTTCCCATGCCGTAAAAGCGGTTCCCAGCAATGGTGGGTGTTCCCGTGGGCGAATCCAGTTGGATGGCGGCGCGCACAGCAATCACAGTACCGTAAATTCCGACCGTCGCTGCCCCCACTAAAATTCCGGGGTTGGCGCGAACGAAACCGTTATTTTTTAGGTATTCTGCCGTCCTCGTCGCGACAATGACAGTAATTATGGCGAGGACGCCCACGCCGGCTAGTCCCAGTCCCACGGATACTAGTGTGGAAGTGGGGGCAACGCGCCAGGTGGGAATATAGCCGGCTAACAGGGAAGATACGGGCATGGCGGCCGCAACTAACCCGACTGTGGTGCCGTAGCGGGTGCGGGTCAGCGCGATGGCGGCGGCGAACGCTAACGCCCAGAGTATGAAGAAGGCGGGTTGCAGTGCCACCGCCACGTCGGCTTTGCGTGCAAAATCGGTCAGGTAGGCGGCGCGGTGGGTGGCTGATAGCAATCTGCCGCCGCCCATCCACACTTTCGTGCCGGTCATGGTGGGTGAGGACGATAGGTTGTTTTCTGACAATATTATTTGCGTCAGATCCGAGGTTTGCAGCAGTGCTCGGCGCTGCAATGACCCAGATTTGGCGTATCCAGTCATGTTATTGATGCGCACTACGACGGCTTGCAAGTGTGCTTTGTCGGAACTGTCGGCAAGTGAGGCAATGATGTAGTTTTTGCTGGGGCCGAGGGCACTCACAATCTCTGTGATTTGGCGTGCCTTGTTGGTGGCATCCGCCGCAGTGGTGCGGTCGAGCTTGGGAAAACCGTCGTCGGGCGTGGGGTTTAGTTTGTTTCGGACGTGGGGCACTTTGCCGACGGCACCCAGGTCGACCAAGGTGAAATTGGCGGGATTGGTGCGCAGCAGTTGCGTAATTCCTGCCGTAGTTGCTGGCAGGTCAAAATGCGTTGCGCCTGGCAACGCCACCGCTGCTCCCGGTCCTACCGTCAGAACTGACCGGGAGCTGCCTGCGAACGCCCGCGACAAATTGGTTGCCGCGTGGGGATTTTCCCGCAAAAACTGGGGGAGGGACTGACAGTCGTGGGTGCGGTCCCCAGCCTGGCGTTCACCCATCCCTAAAGTTAGCCACCCGTCCACGGGACACGACACCTGCCCGCACCCGCGCGCCACCAGGTTCGCCATGGCGCCCTCGGGCAAACGCAGTCCTTCTTGCCAACGCATACCCGTAACCCCGATGACCACCAGTGGTTTGTCGGCAAGTGTGCCCGCTTCCGCAGTGTCTGCGGGGGACGCGCTGTCGGTGTGGGTGCGCATTATCCACAGACCGCCCCCTATTATGAGGGCGACTGCCACCGCCAGGGTCGTGACGAAGGCAATTACTTGGTTGCGGGTAAATCTCATGGTTCTAGCCTAAAGCAGAGCGGGTCCACCACGTCCTCCTAATTTGGTATGGGTGGGAAACACTTTTGCGGACAGTTGCCCGTAAAATTGAGTCATGGAAAAAAGCTCAACCACGAAAGTGGGGCCGCGCCTGGGACAGGCACTGTCTGATGGTGCGCATATTGTGGTCACTTCTGCGAAATCTGTGCGCAAAGGCGGCGTACGCGTGGGTGCGGCAACTTTGGTTGGAGGTGCGGCGGCTTTCACGTCGCGGCTGCTAGGCAAGGGCGCTGGTGGCATGATCGGCGGGCGGGTAGCCCAACGCATTGACCCGCAGCTGTTGGCAAAACTCAGCAACCAAATGACCACCGTGCTGGTTACTGGTACTAACGGAAAGTCCACCACTACGCGCATGCTGGCTGCGGCGCTGGCAGAAGTCGGCAAGGTTGCTACCAATCGGGGTGGGGACAACATGGACAGTGGCATATCGGCGGCACTAATGGAAAACCCCGATGCCCAGTTTGCAGTTTTAGAAGTAGACGAAATGCATTTGGCGCCCGTCACCAAATTAGTACAACCGGCCGCTATCGTGCTGCTAAACCTGTCACGTGACCAGTTAGACCGGGTCGGGGAAATAACCACCATAGAAAAGTCCATTCGTGGCGCCGTAGCCGCCTGCCCACAAGCAAAAATAATCGCCAACATTGACGACCCCCTGATTACTAGTGCCGCCTGGGACAGCCTCCACCCCCTGTGGGTAGCGGCGGGACGCGGCTGGGCTGGCGACGCCATCACTTCCCCACGTGGGGGCCAGCCCATCGTGTATTCCGAGGACGCCCCCACCGCAGCCCATCCCCACATTCCTTCCGCCTCGGGCACCGACCGCCTGGTACAATGGCAAGAACTGGCGGCAGACGGGGAAAAAAGCCAGTTCTACCGCCCTCGTCCAGACGTGTCCTGGAGCGGAACTGACTTTCGCGTTGGCGCTAAAATAACCATTCATTACGAGGGTGCCAAGGTCACGTTCCCAGTGAACTTGCCGGGTCGCGCCAACCGGGGAAATGCTGCCCAAGCGTTCGCTGCCGCCCTCGCCCTGGGTGCCACCCCTGCCGCCGCCGGACACGGAATCGCCAAAGTGAGCGAAGTCGCCGGCAGATACGCAACCTTCACCTGGAATGGCACCACCGCCCGCATGCTGCTGGCCAAAAATCCTGCCGGCTGGCAAGAATCGCTGTCAATGCTGGACCCTACCGCCGACCTGGTAGTAGCAGTAAACGGACAAGTAGCGGACGGAATAGACCTGTCGTGGCTGTGGGACGTCGACTTTGCCCAACTAGCCGGAAGAAAAGTGTGGGCCAGCGGGGAACGCGGCGCTGACCTGGTGGTACGTTTGGCGTACGCAGGCGTGGACGCCAGCTACACAGAAAACCCACTGTCTGCCCTCGCGCAAACCACAAGTTGCGCTGACATGCTGCTAAATTACACTAGCTTTCGCGACTGCAGACGCGAACTAATCGCGAAGGGGGCACTGCATGAATGACACCAGCTACCTGCGTATTGGGCTGCTGCTGCCAGAAGTACTGGGAACATACGGGGACAGCGGCAACGCAGAAATACTAAAAATACGCGCCGAAAAAAGGGGAATTCCTGCTGAAATAATTCACGTTTCCATAGGGCAAAAAATTCCGCAAAATTTGGACATTTACACTCTCGGCGGTGGCGAAGACACAGCCCAAGCCATTGCCGCCCATCACCTGAAAACCGATGATGGACTGGCAAAAGCAGTCGAAAAAGGGGCAGTCGTCCTCGGCATATGTGCCGCCATGCAAGTCCTGGGACAGTGGTACCTAGACGCGCAAGGTAACAAGGTGGCGGGGGCGGGACTGCTGGACGTGGTCACCGTGCCCCAAGGCGGACGGGCAATTGGGGAAATACTGACAAAACCGGCGCTCGCGGAACTTACTGAACAACTAGTAGGTTTTGAAAATCATGGTGGCGCCACCCTATTAGGGGCGGACGCGCACCCGCTCGGGTATGTGCAAGCCGGTATTGGCAACGGGCAAGCCGGTGTGGCTCCAGAAAAAGCCCACAGCGTCTCCGATGCCACCCAAAATGTAGTAAACGCGGATAGTATTCGCGAAAATACTGACATTCCTGCCGGTTACCGCAGTCGTGAAGGCGAACACATTTTCGAGGGCGCCACTCAGGGCTCCATAATTGCCACGTACATGCACGGTCCGGTATTGGCGCGCAACCCCGAACTGGCAGATTTGCTGATTGCGCGCGCTACCGCCCTCGCGCTGCCACCCCTGGAAATTCCCGGAATTTCCCGCCTACGCGCCGAACGAATTGCGGTTGCAAGGAAGCACAATGAGTAGCATCGTGACCTTAATCCTGGCCATCATTTCCCTGCTAGTGGCGGCGGTGGCGTTAGTGACGGCACTGTCGGCGCGGACGGCAGCCACGCAAGCCCAAGGAAAACGCGTTCCCCAAAGCCGGGTAGTGCGGCGTGACCCCCACGGATTGACTCCTTGGGTTATTTATAACGGCGGAAAAATCAGTGACATTTCGCAACTGCGCACCCTGGTGGACGTGCAAGCTGCCGAAGCCGGGTGGAATGAACCGCACTACGTTTCCACCACCGTGGAGTACCCCGGAACCAAGCAAGCTCTGGAAGCCGTCAAAGATGGCGCCGGTATGGTGGTGGCCGTGGGTGGGGACGGCACCATACGCAACGTGGCGGCGGGACTGGCACATTCTGGAGTGCCGCTGGGCATTATTCCGTACGGTACCGGCAATCTGCTGGCACGCAACCTGGGTATTCCGTTCGAGGACGCCGGGGAAGCCGTAACCGTCGCTTTTACGGGTAATACCGAACTGATAGATATCTGTTGGGTGCGTCCCGGTGGTCAGCTCGAGGGCGAACCTGCCGCTGACTTCGTACTGCAAGACAGTGCCGATCCCCAGATCGCTGACGAGGGCGAACACTGCTGCCTAGTAATGGCAGGAATAGGTTTTGATGCCGATGTCATGGAAAAAACTGACACGGTACTGAAACAAAAGATCGGGTGGTTCGCCTACGTCCTCGCCGGATTATCCCAAGCTTATAAACCCAAAATGGAAGCCACCTTGCAAATTGGGAAAAATGGCGCAAAAAACGATTTCCCTGCCAGCACAGTACTTTTTGCAAATTGTGGCACTTTGACTGGGGGCATAAATCTGTTCCCACACGCGCGTCCTGACGATGGGTGGATGGACGTGTCCCGCATTGCCTCGCAACTGGGATTGGTCGGTTACCTGGAGTTAGGGATTCGTTTGCTGGTGCAGGGGCTGGGGATTCGCCCTCGTATTCCCACGTTCAATGTGGACTTCGATACCCGCAGGGCGAGGTACGCCAGTATTGAAACTACCGTTCCCCGCCATGTTGAGGTCGATGGGGATTCCTTGGGGGAAGCAAGCCGTTTAGATGTGCGCCTCGATCACCTGGCATTGCAGGTGCGCACCCCGTAGCCGTCTAGTGGCACAGTGATTTTGGCAGCCGTGTCCCTGCAATGATCGGCAATAATCGGCTGCTATTTGGCGTTTCTAACAGACGGCAGCAAATTTAACGACTGTTGGGCGACACCTAGTGCCACCCAACATGCCGACTTTTCCTGTCAGCGCCCGTACTTTTCAGTGTGTTTAGTACGCTTCGCTTTCGCAGTACAAGCAGCGGTACGTTCCCGATTCCTTATCGGACAGTTCGAAAATCTGCTTCAACTCCTGTTCCACCGAAGTGATGCAACGCGGATTCTTGCACTTCACGACGTCTTCAATGCGACTGGGCAGTTCGACCTTTTCCTTTTCCATGCGCTGACCGTCCACGATCCGGTTCACTACCGCATCCGGTGCCACGTATCCCACCACGCTCAGATCCAGGTCAAAGCGGTTAGCTACTTTGATGATGTCTTTCTTCCCGGTCTTATTGGAGTGGGCATTTTGAATAATTGCGACTGCACAATCCAAGGCGTCCAGTTCCAACATTTCGTACAAATCTAGGCCGTGACCAGCAGGAATGTGGTCGATTACGATCCCGTTTTCAATTGCGTCGATATTCATTTAGATTCCTCCAATAGTTTCATAATCAGGGCCATGCGAATAAATTTGCCGTTCAAAACTTGTTCAAAATAGCAGGCGCGCGGGTCGTCGTCTACTGCCACCGAAATTTCATTCACGCGCGGAAGCGGATGCAAAATGCGCATATCTTCTTTGGCAGTATCCAGCTTATCCGGGGTCAAAATGTAACTGTCTTTGAGGCGCAGATATTCATCAATGTCAGCGAAACGTTCCTGCTGGATCCGGGTCATGTACAAAATGTCCAGCTCGGGCATGGCTTCTTCTAAAGACGCCGTCTCGACGTATTCGATCCCTTTCTTTTCGAGGACGTCCTGGATGACGTAGCTGGGAACCTTCAATTCGTCAGGGGAAATCAAAACCATGCGAACGCCCTCGTAACGTGAAAGCGCATTAATCAAGGAGTGGACGGTGCGCCCGAACTTCAAATCCCCACAAAAACCAATAGTCAGGTTAGAAAAACTGCCCTTCTCGCGGTAAATCGTCAGCAAGTCTGTGAGCGTCTGGGTGGGGTGGTTGTGCCCACCATCGCCCGCGTTGATAACCGGAACGCTGGCGTTTAGGGCGGCAACAAAGGGGGCGCCCTCTAAGGGGTGGCGCATCGCAATAATGTCGGCATAGCAAGAAATGGTTTTTGCCGTGTCCGCAACACTTTCACCCTTAGAAACCGAGGAACTGGCTGCTTGCGAGAAACCGAGCACGTTTCCACCCAGCTCAAACATGGCCGATTCAAAACTCAGGCGGGTACGGGTCGAGGGTTCATAGAACAGTGTCGCCAATATTTTTCCGGTGCATGCCGTCGCATATTTGCCCGGATTGTTGGCAATATCTACGCCGGTTTCGACCAATTTGTCGATTTCGGTAACGTCGAAGTCTAAAATATCAATCAGGCTGCGTGGGGCTTTGCGCTCGGCAGCGCTTTCGGCTGGTTTCGTAGTGGTAGGTTGGGTTTCCAAATTCGCTCCCATACTAGTTCCCTTCATTATTGTTTTTGTCCATCCAAGATTTGTCGGCGGGGTTATCCCGAAAAGCCAGTAGCTTTGCCACATCCGCCTGCGTAATAAAACCGCTGTCTGCGGCCACGTGTGCCATTACGTCAAACGTGATTAACGAGGACGCCGCTACATTTGCGTCCTCGAAACGTCGCTTTCCTTTCTGCATCCCGTAAGAAAAAATGCTGACTACACCGAGGACGGTAGCGCCGCCCTCGCGCAATGCTGCCACCGCGTCCAAAACCGAACCGCCAGTAGAAATGAGGTCCTCCACGACTACCACTTTGGTGCCCGGCGCCATTTTTCCTTCGATTTGGTTTTGCCGACCGTGGTCTTTCGATGCGGCGCGGACGTATCCTGCGGGCAGGTTCAGGCGTTCGGCCACCAGGGCGGCGTGCGCAATTCCGGCGGTGGCAGTGCCCATAATCATTTCCACGCCGGGGTGGGTGGCAGAAATCAGGTCCGCTAAGGCGTTCTCGACCAAATTCCGCAAATCCGGAGCCGAAAGAATCAGCCTATTGTCGCAATAAACGGGGCTTTTGATGCCGCTCGCCCAGGTGAAAGGCTGGTGCGGTCGAAAAAATACAGCCCCTATTTCTAAAAGACCGCTGGCTATGCGGGTTCTGGTATCGACCATATGGTTGTTTCGCTTTCTGTAGTGGGTTTTTAGTAATGTTTGGGGTCAATCGAAGTTAGGGTCAGTTTTGGGGGCGAGGACGGTGGGTTCCGTACCGGTACAGTTGCCGTTTTCATTAGGTGTGGGTGCACCTAAAAATTCGGCGACGCACCGACCATAGACCGCAACCGGGTCTAAGGCGGCAGTTATAGGTCTGCCTACCACAATGAAATCTGCGCCTGCCAGGCGGGCGGCACTTGGGGTCATGACGCGACGCTGGTCACCGACCTCGTTACCTGCAAAACGCACGCCAGGGGTGACCGTCAGGAAATCTTGACCGCAGTTGGCATGCACTGTGGCGGCTTCCAAGGGCGAACACACGACCCCATCCAGCCCTGCCGCCTGCGAAGTTTTCGCGTAGTGAGCAACTACTTCGTCAATTGGTCGCGATATCAGTAGGTCCCGTTCCAGGGTTTCCTGGTCGGTGCTGGTCAGTTGGGTAACCGCTACCAGCAGTGGGCGGGACCCATCCGGGCGAGTCAGCCCCGCGCGCGCCGCCGCCATCATGCGCGCCGTACCACCCGCGTGGACATTGCACATGTCAATATCTAGTGCTGTCAGGACGCGCATTGCCCGTTCCACGGTGTTGGGAATGTCGTGCAATTTCAGGTCCAGGAATATTTTGTGCCCGCGCGACTTTATTTCGCGCACAATCTGCGGACCTTCGGCGTAAAACAGTTCCATGCCTATTTTTAGAAAAGGCTTGCGGGCGTTACCTTCGAAGCGGTCTAAAAACTCAAATACCAGTTCTTTGCTGGGAAAATCGCATGCCACAATAACGTCAGTTGCCACGAAAATACTCCTTATTTGCCGAGGACGCCTGTTCGGGGGCGGAAGTGGAATTCGGGTTGGAAACCGGGTCAGAGCCCGGGACAAGTGTGGAAGTGGGTTTGACCGGAGGGTCTGGCGGGGGCGCGGCATCCGGTTTTTCATGCGCGCTGTGCTGTAGATCGCGTTTCTGATTCTGGTCGCTTTGCTTGGGTTTTATAAGGTCTGTCAGGCGCGCAATGCCGTACCGGTCCATGACTGAGGGCAAGTCGGCAATTATTTGGGGGCACGCGTACGGTTCCACCAGGTTAGCGGTGCCTATCTGCACAGCGGTGGCACCAGCCATCATCATTTCCACAACCTGTTCGGCGCTGCTGATCCCTCCGATTCCAATAATCGGCACATTTACGGCACCCGCAATTTGGTAGACCATGCGCAAAGCCACGGGGTAAACGCCGGTCCCCGAATAGCCGCCAATTTGGTTGGCAATAACGGGCTCCCGCATTTTCAGGTCGAAACGCATTCCTAACAGGGTATTTATTACGCTGAGGGCGTCCGCGCCGGCATCTACACACGCGCGCGCAATCTCTGCTACATCGGTCACGTTAGGGGAGAGCTTCACGATGAGGGGTTTATCAGTCACTTCACGGACGGCTGCGGTTACTTCAGCGGCGGTTTCGGGATAGCTGCCAAAATTCAGCCCGCCCCCGTGAACATTCGGGCAACTAATGTTCACCTCAAACCATCCGATTGCGGGTTCGTCCGCCAATTCGGATGCCACGTGCCGGTATTCTTCTAACGAAAACCCGCTGATGTTAGCCATGACCGGTTTCGCAAAATGCTGCTGAATCCACGGCAATTCGGTGGTTTTCACGGCAGCCACGCCAGGGTTTTGCAATCCGACCGCATTAATCATTCCCGCCGGGCATTCGGCAATGCGCGGGGTAGGGTTGCCAAAGCGCGCCTGCGCAGTAGTGCCCTTGAACGAAAAACTGCCCAAAATGTTCAAATCGTACAGGCGGGCAAATTCGCGTCCAAAACCGAACGTTCCCGATGCGGGAATAATAGGGTTGTCGAGGTCGATGCCACATAAATTTACCCGCAAGCGTTCGTCCTCGGGAACTATAGCCGCATTCGTTTCTGGCGCGCAATAGGTGTTTACCATGCTATTTCTTCCTTTGCGATGACTGGTCCTTCCACGCACACGCGTTTGTAGCCGCCACCCACCGTCGGTTTGACGCAACCCATGCAAGCACCAAAACCGCATCCCATGCGTTCTTCAAAACTAAATTCGCCCGGAATGTCACTACAATGTGCCACGGCCGTCAACATGGCGTGCGGTCCGCACGCGTAAATGTAACTGGCTTTTACCTGTGGTAATACGGCGGTGACGAACCCTTGCTGGCCGGCAGAGCCGTCCGCAGTAGTCAGCAGCACGCGCGCGCCCAAAGCCCGAAATTCGTCCTCGTAAAAAACTTCCGCACGGCTGCCAAAACCCAAAATCACGGTAGGGTGGGCGCCCCGATCAATCAGCCTGCGAGCGAGCAAAAATAAAGGCGGAACGCCAACGCCTCCGCCAATTAAAACTGGGTTACTACCCGCTTTGGAAATATCAAAACCATTTCCTAAACCAACCAAACAATTCAATCGTGTGCCTTGCGGCATTTTCGCTAACGCTGCAGTACCTGCGCCCACTACTTTATAAATAATGGTGGCGAAACCGACTGCGGCGCCCTCGGAAAAATCCACATTGCAAACAGACAGAGGGCGACGCGTAGAAAAACCCGGAATTTTTATGTTCACAAACTGCCCCGGCTGCGAAATAGCCGACACGTTTCCCGAAAGCACCATCTGGTAAGTTGCGGCGGCAATGGGCTGGTTCGCAGTAACTTCCAGCCAGGTTTGGGTGAACGATCGCGGCGTCCTCGGGGCAAAAGTGCGGTTTTGGGCAGAGGCGCCAGATTCGGAATGTGCGTGGGAATTGGCATCCTGATGCGCAAAAGCAGAGGTGAAAACGTGAGAGGTCATCGACAGGACTCCTGAGCTCGCAGTTCTTCAATAGCAGCGGTGTCCATGTGAACTACTTTGCCAGCGTGAACCGTAAGCAGGCACCGCCCATACAATTCCTGTCCTGCAAACGGGGTAGCGCGACCTTTCGTTGCAAATTCGTCCGGGTCCACCGGCGCCACATAGTCCAGATCCCAGACGGAAAAATCATTACCGAGCGGCATATTGAAGCGCTTGCGGGGGGCAGTCACGAACAATTCCAGGGCGCGTTCTAGCGAAATAATGCCGGGGCGAACAAAATGTGTGTAAATTGCGGGGAAGGAAGTTTCCAAACCCACAATCCCAAACGCTGAATCTGCCAGACCGCGGGCTTTCTCTGCGGCGCTGTGCGGGGCGTGATCCGTGGCAATCATGTCCAATGTGCCGTCCACCAGGGCTTCTATGAGGGCGGTCCGGTCAGCTGCGCTGCGCAAGGGAGGGTTCATTTTGAACCTACCGTCCTCTTGCAACATGTCGTCAGAAAACACCAAGTAGTGGGGGGCAGTTTCGCAAGTGACGTCCACCCCTGCGGCTTTCGCCTGGCGCACCAGGTCTACACTTTCGCGGCAGGACACGTGGCACGCGTGCAGTGCGGCGCCGGTTTCTTTGGCGAGGACGATGTCCCGTGCCAGTTCCTTCCACTCGCTTTCCGTTGGAATTCCGACATGTCCGTGGGCTTTCGCGTATGCGCCAGCGTTGATATAGCCGTCGCCCTTGAGTTTGGCGTCCTCGCAGTGTGCAGCAATGACTTTGTCCAGATCCTTCGCGATTAGCATGGCTTTACGCATCATGTCCGCGCATTGTACGCCCATGCCGTCGTCTGAAAACGCCACCGCTCCAGGTGCCATTTGGCGTAAATCCGCCAATTCTTTGCCCTTTTCGCCAATACTAATGGAACCGTAAGGGTAGACGTCGATGGTGGCGTCCTCGTCAATAAGCTTCTGTGCTAAAGCCAGATTTTGTGCTGAATCCGGGACTGGATCCAGGTTGGGCATGGTGGCAACGGCTGTGAAACCGCCCCGCGCTGCCGCCGCACACCCCGTTGAAATGGTCTCTTTATAAGAAAAACCCGGTTCTCTGAAATGAACATGTACATCACAGAAACCGGGAAAAAGGAAAAACCTTTCGGAATTTAAAAATTCCAATAACGGATTTTCCTGAAAAATAGTGGGAGAAATAGGTGTCAACCCACCGCCATGGGTGGATCTTGGCTTGTCAAGAACAAACATAGTTGTTTGGGACCTTCCAGTACCAAGCGCGGACAGCACAAATCGTCTTGCGATGTCCGAGGGATTTTGAACCATACTAGGAGGGATTTAAGTCCCCGTCAAATCGGCAGAGTGGGCTCGCGTCTGCCCGCCGCAGTCACCGGGGACAAGATAAACAAGATAAACAAAGATAAACAAGCTATGGTGGAGGCATGCGGAAAGTGAGCGGCGTCCTCGACCCATTTCGTCCTACGGCAGGGGCTACTCCACCTGTACTGGTAGGGCGCGATGAGGTGCTGAAAGACATCAGTTATGCCTTCGATGCGGGCGTGGGAACGGCAGAATGGTTCACGTTGTTCGTCGGCCCCAGAGGAGTTGGCAAAACAACGGTTCTAAACGCTGTGGAAGATTTGGCGCAACAGCGTTCTTGGCACGTCTTCCCCGAAACAGCTACGAAAGGTTTTGTTGCGCGGTTAGCGCGCAGCGTTTTTCGGCGGTGCGAACAACTGTCCAGCGGTAATTCAGCACAAATCACTGCAGTCAAAGCCGGTCCGGCAACTATTTCCTTTACCCCTGTGGAAAAGCCACATGTGGAAGACTTGCGCACGGAATTGAGCAAACTCACAGATATGCAGTTAGAACGCGACGAAAAACTGCACCAAACTCGCACCGGAGTGCTCATAACTTTAGATGAATTACACCGCAATACCAGGGAAGAACTAGTGGAATTTGCCACTACAATCCAACACATGATCCGGGAAAATCGTCCTGTTGCGGTGGCAATGGCGGGAATACCCACTGCGGTATCGCCGCTCTTGGCGGACGCAGGTGGCGACAATCCGATAACTTTTTTGCGGCGCGCCGATAGGCACGACCTGGGGGCAATCAGTGCCGCCGAAGTACGCCGGGGCTTGCAAGAACCGGTGGAAAACGCGGGACTGAAGTGGGCGCCCTCAGCATTACAAAACGCCACTGCTGCTTGTGGTGGGTACGCATTCATGATCCAACTGGTGGGATCATGGGCATTTAGATACCGCGATGGCGATGTCATTTCCGAGGACGCCGCCCACCGCGGCATCCTGCAGGCACGGCGCCGCCTGGGTGCGTTGGTACACCAAACTGCGCTAAACGACTTGTCAGATTTAGACCGCACATTCTTGGTTGCGATGGCACAAGACAAAGGCGAGTCGGCAATAGGAGAAGTAGCGGAAAGGCTTAATATTTCACCACAACAGGCCAATAATTATCGCCTGCGACTGCTAGAAGCTGGCATGATAGTGCAAACTGGGTACGGCAAAATTGGGTTTGCGTTGCCATTCCTGCGCGAATACTTACGGGACCACGTGGCTGCTAAAGGCATGGAGTCGTTCTTGTGACCGCTGCATTAGCGAGTAGTCAAGATAAACAAGATAAAAAAAGATAAAAAAGCACCTAAAACAGACACGTGCGCGGGAGTGTCCCTACAGGAAGGCGCTCCTGAAGGTCAGTGTGCTGCCCCGAAGCCAGCACTTTTCCGCATAATACCGCCTCTTCCCAGGTCACCAACCCGGTCGCTAACGCGCACCAAGTCGGCGTGTCACACTCAACTACCGCCGGAGGCGTACCCCGCCGATGTGTAGACCCCGCAATAATCTGCGTCGCTCCAAAAGGTGGCACTCGCACCTCCACGCTGCGCCCCGGATACAACGCGGCCAACTCCTGTAACGTCCACCGCACCAGCACGCGGCGTCCTCGCCCTAAAGAACCTGCCGCCACTACCGCCGCCTGCAAGCGGGAATCTACCGGCAACTCCGAAACCGGCGCGCCCCCACCAACTGTTCGCAAAATCCTGCCAATTTCCGCAACAAACTGCCGCAAAATCGGCAGGGCGTCCTGGCTATGAACCTTCGCTGAAGCCAAATTCCACCCCCGCATCAGCCAAAACAGCGAGGGCGCGCTCGCGGGCTTCGGAGGCGTTGAACGCCCCACTGTATTTTGCGAAATTGTTGCCCGCGCTGGCACCGAGCACTGCCGTGGCCGCCCTCTTGCACGTTTCCAAATTGATTTGCCCAATGAATGAACCCACCGTGCGGATAGCGCTGGGTGCCATTGACAATCCGGTCACACCCATTCCTAACAGCACCGCGCCCAGTACTGGGTCGGCGGCAGCCTCACCACACACGCATGCCCGCTTCCCGGTTGCCCCCGCCGCGCGCGCCACAGAATTAATCATGGCCAACACTGCCGGTTGCCACGCGTCCAAATAGGTGGCTACATGCGGGTTTGTGCGGTCCGCTGCCATAAGGTACTGCGTCAAATCGTTTGTTCCTAGCGACACGAAGTCGATTATTTCCAGCAGTGGCCCTGCCAGGAATGCGATGGCGGGAACTTCGATCATTACGCCCGGAACCATGCCGCGTGTCCGCACTTTTTCGGCAAATTCGGCGGCTTCTTCCAATGTTGCCACCATGGGTGCCATGACGTTCAGGGGGTCGTTGCGTCCTTCGTTTACGATGGCGAGGGCGTCCAGTTGGTGTTCCAGAACCTCCGGTCGCCGCCCTCGGGTACGTAGGCCGCGCACGCCCAGTGCCGGGTTTTCTTCGGGTTGCGTGCCTGCCCATGCCACTGGTTTGTCCGAGCCGGCATCTAAAGTGCGCACAATAATGCGGTCGTCTGGGAACACGTCGGTGATGTTTTGGTAGGCGCGGGCTTGTGCTTCGATGCTGGGCTCCATGGTGTGCCCAATGAATGCTAATTCGGTGCGCAGCAGTCCGATGCCTTCGGCGCCCACTTCTTTTGCCTGCAGTGCGCCTACCCGGTTTTGCACGTTCGCGTACAGGTAGGTGCGTATCCCGTCGCGCGTTTTGGCTGGTCCCACCCATTTGCTGGCGGCTTCGTGGCGGGCTTCCTCCAAGGCTACCAGTGAGCGGGCATGACCCGGATCCGGATTTACCTTCACTGTGCCTTTAGTGCCGTTTACCAGGACTAGTGTGCCGTCCTCGATATTATCCAGTCCTTGCGTTGACACGATGCAGGGGATGCCCATTTGCCTGGCAATTATGGCGCTGTGGCTGGTGGGTCCGCTGTGGCGGCAGACCAGTCCTTGGATCATTTTCGGGTCGAGGGCGGCGGTGTCGGCTGGCGCTAAGTCGTCGCACAGCAGTACTACCGGGGAATCTGGTTGTGGCAAGTCCATTTCTGGTAATCCGTGCAGTCCTGCCAAAATTCGGTCGCGCAGGTCTACGAGGTCGGTAACCCGGTCTGCTAGGACCGTCCCAGAGGCGACGAACTTGCGGGCAATTTCGCCCAAGGTCGTGGTGGTGGCGCGGGTTGCCGGCACACCCGTATTTATGAGGTCGATGGTAGCTTTCCGCCAAGCGGGGTCAGTTGCCATTGCCGCAGATACTGTCAAGATGTCAGAGGCAGAACCGACGGTTTGTAGTGCTCTTTCGTTGAAACGTTCCGCCACCTGGTCCGCCGCTTCGGTGAAGCGGCGGACTTCGCGCGCGCAATCAATCGTTTGGTCGGTGGCGTTAGAGTTTGTGGTGTCGTCATGAAACTGCGGTTTGCGTAGCCACAAAGCGGGTGCGTAAGCCACCCCGGAGACAACCGGGACGCCTTTGGAGACTATGCCCATTCGTCCTCCTCAGTGTTATTTTTAGCCTACTGTCGAGGACGAAAAAAGTTGCTGAAAATACCCGTCAAAGTGACTGAAGACACCGCCTGCCTGCGATATTGGGCACAATAGGTCCGCAAAGGCGGCAAAATGGGGGAGACTGAAATTGCAGCTTATGGACCCTACATAAATACTGCGAAGGAAACTAAGTGAGCGAACAAGTCAAAGTGTTGAACCCTGATGGAATTCACGCCCGTCCTGCTGGACTGATTGCAAAGGCGGTGCAAGATTCCGGCTGTGCGCTGACTCTTTCTTTGCCGGGGGCGGGACCGGTGGATGCGTCCTCGGTAATGATGGTCATGACGTTGGGGGCGCAGTGCGGGGATGTGGTCACGGTGGAATGCGACAATGCGGACGTTGCTGCGAAAGTGAAAAACATCCTCCAAGCCAACGATGATGCATAAAAATGCAAAATAATATTTAGTTTAGCGTAAAGTCTGCGGTAAGTGTGTTTCAAATTCTGCTAAAATTTCCCTCAAAGTTCGCCCAAAAGGCCCAGGAAAAACCTGTGATCTGATATAAAGATGCAGGTCAAAGCCTGATTTTTTGGGAGTTTTGGCGCTTTGGGCAATGGGACTATTGCCCAGTGAAAACCCTTCGGTTAGATGTAACAATAGAAGCAGTTGAAGTGATAAGCACTTCAAGTAGAGCCGAGGAGGCAAAACCATAATGGCTGTAACTTTACAGGATGTTAAGGCTGCTGCACCTTCCAACGTTCCCGAAGACGTCGTTGAATGGGTTGCAAAAGTTGCTGAAATTACTACCCCTGATGCCATCGAATTTAGCGATGGATCCCAAGAAGAATGGGATCGCCTCACCTCAATGATGGTCGAGTCGGGCATGCTCACCAAACTGAACGAAGATAAGCGCCCGAACTCGTTCCTGGCACGTTCGCTTCCTTCTGACGTTGCTCGCGTGGAATCGCGCACCTTTATTTGCTGCGAAAAAGAAGAGGACGCTGGTCCGACTAACCACTGGGCGGACCCGAAAGAAATGAAAGAAACCCTCATTGGCGAGGACGGCGTGTTCCGTGGTTCCATGAAGGGACGTACCATGTACGTGGTTCCCTTCAGCATGGGACCGTTGGGTGGCCCGATTTCGCAACTGGGTATTGAACTAACCGACTCGCCTTACGTGGTTGTAAACATGCGCATCATGACTCGCATGGGCGAAAAAGCTATGGACCTAATTAATGAAGGCAAACCGTGGGTGCCTGCGGTTCACTCGGTGGGTGCGCCTTTGGCAGAAGGTCAAGTAGACGAACAGTGGCCGTGCAATGATGAAAAGTACATCACGCACTTCCCGGAAACTAACGAAATTTGGTCGTACGGTTCTGGTTACGGTGGCAACGCTCTGCTGGGCAAGAAGTGCTACGCGCTGCGTATTGCTTCCACGATGGCTCGCCGCGATGGCTGGATGGCAGAACACATGCTCATCTTGCGTTTGACCAGCGAAAAAACTGGAAAGCAGTACCATGTTACGGCAGCTTTCCCGTCCGCTTGCGGCAAGACCAACCTGGCCATGTTGCAACCCACCATTCCGGGCTACAAGGTCGAAACCATTGGTGATGACATTGCGTGGATGCGTCCTGGTCCCGACGGTCGCCTGTACGCCATCAACCCTGAAGCTGGCTTCTTCGGCGTGGCCCCCGGTACGTCTTATGACACCAACCCGATGGCTATGGAAACCATGAAAGCCAACTCTATCTTCACGAACGTTGCCCTGACCGATGATGGCGACGTGTGGTGGGAAGGCATTGATGGGGACGTTCCGGCACACCTGATCGACTGGCACGGCAACGACTGGACGCCAGAATCCGGCGAAAAGGCCGCACACCCGAACTCTCGTTTTACGGTTCCTGCTTCGCAGTGCCCAATTATTTGCGAAGACTGGGAAGCCCCGCAAGGCGTTCCGGTAGACGCCGTCCTCTTCGGTGGACGCCGCGCTACCAACGTGCCATTGGTAGCAGAACAATACGATCCGGCGCACGGCGTGTTCATTGGTGCGTCCGTGGCCTCCGAAGTTACTGCTGCGGCCACGGACGTGAAGGCGGGTTCGTTGCGCCACGATCCGTTCGCTATGCTGCCGTTCTGTGGTTACAACATGGCCGACTACTGGGGTCACTGGTTGGAAATGCAGAAGGAACTGGGCGATAAGTTCCCGAAGGTATACCAGGTGAACTGGTTCCGTAAGGACGAAAACGGCAAGTTCCTCTGGCCGGGTTACGGCGACAATAGCCGCGTTCTGGACTGGATTGTGCGCCGCGCCGCCGGTGAAGTGGAAGCCATTGAAGGCATTACTGGCAAGTACCCGAAGTTTGAAGACTTCAACCTGGACGGCTTGGATATTGACGAAGAAACTTGGGGCAAGCTATTTGCTGTAGATCCGCAAGCGTGGGCTGCAGAAATGGACGAAACCGAGGAATACTTCAAGAAGTTTGGCGACCACATTCCCGAACCCATTTGGGATGAATTGAAGAAGTTCCGCGCCCGTATTGCTGCAGCGCAGGCGTAAGGCTTAGTGCTTTGCGGTAATGGTTGCGGCAGCCGCGGACGAATCGCGGCTAATGCTACGGTGCTGTACGTTCTTTAGCTGGGCAGTAACCGGCTAGGGTGAATGTTGGACCCCACCAAAAGGTGGGGTCCAACTTGTTTCGGTGCAAGCGCGTCGTCCTCACGCAACCTTAAACCAGCAGCGGCAGGAATGTTCCCGCCGCTGCTGTCGTGTGTACGTGAGAGCGAACTATTTTGTTGAGGCGTAACTATTTTGTTGACTGCAAGGTATTTGCTGAGGACGGATGGGTTCGATGCCTATGGGGGCGATGTGACACTGGAGCAGAAGTATTGGAAGGTTGGGGACAGTGCGCCAACTCGCCCGCTACGCCTTCAAAATAGACGGTAGAGCCACAGATTTCACTCCGTGGCTCTACCTAAACGGGCGGATTTCGGACCGATTGCTCATGAAGTAGTCTCCCGGTCTGCCCGTAAACGTTCTGGTAACGGTCAAACAGCTGCTTCGTAGCGCCTCGGGAGGGGCACAGGTGTGCCTAATTGCCTAATTGCTGTGCCACAAACGTGGTTTTCGCGACCTCTTCTACCATTACTGTGGTTTTCACGGCGGCGCGCGACCTTCCCTACGGTGAAGTGACCGTGGTTCTTCATTAGTACCGCGTGAGAACGCGACCCTTTCAGGGTTTCCACAACGCACTGCCCAGTTCGGCGCCGTCGCGCACGCGCACGACTGCTGCGCGCCCAGACAGCGTCCCAAAATCCAGACCAATGGTGTACGCTTCTGACATTTACAAATCCTCTTCGCTTGGTTCGGGTGACGGTGGCTGTGCCAGAATCCGCCCTCGGCAAATAAACGATCAACGGTGGAGCGCAACAACCCGGTGTCAAACAGCACATCCAAAATGGTGTAGCGGGCACGAATAGTCCGTGCTTGGAAGTAAGTGTTGTAGAAACGCTGCCAGTCGATCTTAATTTTTTCGGGATGTGCGGGCGCGCCTACCGCACGCAGCCAGTCGGTGGCTTCCTGCGGGGTTATCAGTTGTGGGCGAACCCGTTCTACCACTTTTGGCCAGCGTTGCTTTATCAGTTCGATGCGCGCCGCCAAGTCCTGACCCTCCAGGTGTTTTTCGGCACTGTAGCGCACTGCGGCTTCGGCAATTTTCGGCTCCAGCATACCGCGTACGCGCTGTTCCATTTGAGCTTTGGTTTCAGCGTTACGAACTACTGCGTTCGTGTCGACCTCGTCCATGTCAACTTCGAGGGCGACCTGCCATAGTGCCAGTTACGCTACAGTTCCCACCCCCACTTTGAAGCCGTGGGACAATGGCGGCTCCCAGTCCAAGCCGTGCCCTTACATTTCCCAAGTGTGGCTGAATTGGTGACCGGCGCCAGAAGCGGAGCGGGACGACTGCAATGCTTGCATAGCCAGCCCGGACATTATGTTGCCTTCTAGCAGTCCTTCAATGGCATTCGCGTTCCCCGTGCCGATTGCGTGGGGGTTTTGAGGGCGTCGCGCAGTGGACCTTGTACCAGACCCCACGTGTATGGGTCGATTTTTTCAATGCCCAATTCGTCTGCCAAAATCCAGTCTGCACCGGCAGGAATTTTTTCGAGGAGATCCCCGTACCCGGTGGCAGTGAGGCGGCGGGGCGCATCGGCAGCTACCTGGTAGTCGGCTATGAGGGCGGCGGGGGCGGGGCAATTGCGCGTGATTTTGAATCCGTCCACGCTGATGGAAGCGCCAAAGGCAACAAAACCGTCCACAGAAGCGGCAGTACACACGCACATATAGGGGCAGCGACTTCTTTGGAAGCTAGCTTTACCAGGTCATTTAGAGTGCCCGCAGCCACCGCAACGGCAATCGCATCGGATTTTTCCAGTTGTGCGCGCACTTTTTGAGTGTTGACGTAGTCGCCGTAAAGCGTGGGGGAGCCGGGGAAAATGTAGTCTGGTTCTAAGTGGATGTCGGCGTCCTCTAAAGATTTACGCACTTGGGGTCCTCAGCCTGCGTAGGTGTTTTCGTCAGCAATAATTTGGGTGCGTTTGCCGGGGAACACTTTTTAAACGTGGTACCAGTAAGTTTTAGGACGTCGTAACTGATTTCCATGGCTTTGGTTTCGGACGCGAATTCGAGTGCTTTGGTGATCAATTCAGACGTCATTGTGAAAATCTCCTGTCAGCCAACAGATAACCTACCCTATTTTAACTTAAAAGTTGTGATTTTTATCGACTATCGTGTGTTGAATTTGTGGTTTTCCCGAGGGCGTCGCCGGCTGTTATTTCCCCTCCACATCCGCCTGAAAATCCCTAATTTCTGCGCAAAATCATTGTTCGTCACTAGGGAACCGAGGTTGCGAAAGCACGCTAAGGAGTAACCTTAAAGAGGAGAGTTTGGCAGTACCGGAGGATGCGATGGCGCGACATCTGCAACGTTTAGGCAGGCACTGTGCACAGCATGCATGGCGCGTAATTATTGCCTGGTTGTTAGTGTTGGTAGCCGCTATTGTCACTTATGTCAGTGCTCACGGGGAACTAGCTACAGTATTTTCGCTGCCAGATACTCCCACCACTCAGGTGACCGCAGAAATGTCCCGCAACTTCCGCGATGTCGATCCCGGTTCAGCGCGCGTAGTTTTCAGTTCCGACCGCCCCTTCACGAAAGCGCAAAAAAACGCCATAGACAGGGCTTTGCGTAACGCCCAAAAGGTATCCGGCGTCCGCAACGTCCGCAACCC
This sequence comes from Actinomycetaceae bacterium, assembly GCA_030528145.1. Lineage (GTDB taxonomy): Bacteria > Actinomycetota > Actinomycetes > Actinomycetales > Actinomycetaceae > Winkia. The sequence continues at coordinate 85,837 of JAUMZK010000004.1, read as the reverse complement.
TTTTACCGTTCAAGACACATCTGACCAGGTAGGCGACCGGATTTCCGAGAGCGAAGCGCAGCTGGCTGCTGGAAAAGCCCGGTTAACTGCTGGTCAGGAACAACTCGAATTAGCGCAAGGCAAAATTGACGCCGGCAGGCAGCAGATAGAAATTACCAAGCAACTACCAGAGGTAGCTTCGAACGCTACCGCACTGACCGCCCTCGCCGAAAAAGAAGCCGAAATAAAGACCGGGCAAACCCGCCTCAACGCAGAAAAACAAAAGATAAAAAAAGCCTGGGCGGACGTAGCCAAAAACGAAAGCAAAGTGCGCGCGGCGCGCACGGCTTACGACTTTAGTAAAGGTTTCCGCACGGTTTCCGCAAACGGGCGAGTCGCCCTCGCCATGATTGGTTTTAACAAAAACCTACCCGACGTTTCCCAAAAAACAAAGCATCAGGTAATGGAGGCTATTTCGGCTACTGACCTGGCAGGCGCGCATGTCGATTTTTCCACCGATTTGGTAATGGCAATTCCGGAGTTGGTGGGACCCGGCGAGATCGCAGGCGTAATTATTGCCGGCATCGTACTGCTGGTAATGCTGGGGACTTTCGTGGCCGCCGGGCTGCCGATCGTGGCCGCCCTATTGGGAGTGGCAATTGCGGTCACCAGCGCCATGTCCCTGTCCCGCGTGGTGGATATGCTGTCAATCACGCCCGTATTGGGTTTGATGTTGGGGCTGGCAGTGGGCATTGATTACTCGCTGTTCATTTTGAACCGGCACCGCAACCAACTGCTCTCGGGAATGAACCTGGTGGATTCGGTGGGGATGGCAAATGGTACTTCCGGCAATGCTGTCGTGTTTGCCGGCTCCACCGTTATTATCGCCCTCGTCGCCCTGTCGGTCACCCGCATTCACATTTTGCAAATGATGGGACTGGTGGGGGCGTTAGCGGTCGCGCTCGCCGTCATTATTGCGATCACTTTTACCCCGGCAATGTTGGGGTTGCTCGGTCGGAAAGTGCTGCCACGCCGAGTCCGCAACCAGGTTCGCCACCCTCGTAAAACACGCGAAATAAAGCCGTTTTCGGACGTGCGGGCGCTGGTGACAACGGTCGTGTGCGTGCTGGGTTTGGTAGTCCTTGCAATTCCCGCCTTGGGAATGCGCACCAGTTTGCCGGGGGGCGTAAACGAGCCTGCCAATTCCACCCAGTACCGTGCCTACCAGCGGGTAGAGCAGGCGTTTGGGGCAGGGGCCAACGGTCCTTTGCTGGTACTGGTTACTTTACCGAAAGCTATTGCTTCCGAGGACGAAGTTCAGGTAAAAGCGAATCTTGCGCAGCGCCTCAGTTACGTGGGGGGAATTGAGGCGATTTCCCCAATTGGGGTTTCTGAAGACCGGCACAAGGTGGCTTTTCAAGTTATTCCGCGCAGTGACCCCAGTTCGGCACAAACCGAGCAGTTAGTGCATGATTTGCGGGATTTATCTGGCGAGGAAATGACCGTTGGGGTAGCCGGTAACACTTCGGCAGTAATTGACGTTTCCGAGATCTTAGCAGGGGCGACCCCTCTTTATATACCACTGGTAGTGGGTTTATCTTTCCTGATTTTGGTGGTGGTATTCCGATCGATTTGGGTGCCTCTGTTGGCAACTTTTGGTTTTGTCTTGTCGGTGCTGTCGTCCTTTGGTGCGGTCACGTGGGTGTTCCAGGATGGCCATTTGGCGTGGCTGTTCGGAGTTCACCACCCCGGTCCGGTGTTGTCATTTTTGCCCATAATTATGGTGGGGATCCTGTTTGGGCTGGCAATGGATTACGTACTATTTTTAGTTTCGGGCATGGAGGAAGCACACGCACGCGGCGAAAGCGCCGAAATTGCGGTTCGGCGGGGCATGTACGGGGGGCGCGTTGTGGTAGTTGCGGCGGCAACCATTATGGCATCTGTGTTCGCAGGGTTTATTTTCAGTGAGTCCGTAATGGTGAAGTCTATTGGGTTCGGGCTGACACTGGGAATAATTCTGGACGCATTTTTAGTCCGTTTGCTGTTACTACCCGCGTTTTTACATTTATTTGGTGAACGTGCGTGGTGGCTGCCGAACTGGTTGGGGAAAATTTTGCCGCACCTAGACCTTGAGGGCAGTCGTCTGGAATTTCCCCGAGACGCGACACGCTGAAAATGGGGATGCGAAACTCAGCTTTCTGACACAGAATTAATGTGTGTCAAACGCGTTTGGAACCAGTTCACTGACGCAGTTGCTTCCGGTAGTGGCTGCCAGTCCGCTGTTTCGTGCCGAAAACATGGATCCAGGGGTATTCCCCTTATTCGAGGTCACCAGAATTGGACAGTACTTGTCCGTGGGACTCGCGCTCCGTTCACGGGGTGCGGTAAACGTTTTGACCACACAAAACAAGTTGGTAGCACACTTGTTGGACTTGGAAAAGCGCGGTTATTTGTTAGACCGGGCGTGGCAGAATTTCCAAAACTTGTATATTGCCGCCGATGGCACCCCCGAATTGCGGATGCGTTTAATTGGCGAGGACGATGCGCGTTTTATTCGCATAGACAACCGTACCCCCTTTGTTTCTGCGGTCCTGTGGCGTTTTCCTGCAAAACAGATCGGTGAAACCCTAAACCAACTGGGGTTGGGAGGCAGCGGTATCGTTGCCGTGGCAGAATCTGACAGCGTGGCAATAGTCCCTAAAGCAAACGCGGAAAAACCATTAGCGGAAATTTTGGCGCGTTACGGGAAAATGGGTGCAGAATGTACCAGCACTCCGGTTCCACTTACGCTCACCCACGGCGGTTGGATCGAATACTTACCACCTGTAGGCAGCACTGCCAGGGAACTAACCGACTACATAACGGGGTTACTGAAACGCCGCAAAAACGAAGGACGCGTAAACGCAGCCTTCAAAATATATTGTTGACGGCACTGTAAGGTAGGAACGGTCAGGCGCCTACGCCCTCGGGATTAGAAACTGGCGGCAACGTAGACCAGGGAAAATTGATCCAATCTTCGGTGCGCTTCCAAACATAATCTGGTTTCACTATAGAACGAGACTTTTCGTAAATGACGGCGCTGCGCACCTCGCTGACAGGCACTGTTTCGTCGTCAGCAACCACCCCGAACTTTGACACCAAATCAATTACCAAAGCCAGCGTTTTCCCCGAATCTGCAACATCGTCAACTACCAAAACCTTTTTGCCCGCCAGCGCGCTGGTGTCCATAAGCGGTGGCAACACCACCGGTTCCGGTAGAGTTTCAGCAATATCGGTGTAAAACTCCACATTCATGGTGCCAATGGACTTTGTGCCCAAAGCGTAAGAAATAGCGCCCGCTGGCAACAACCCCCCGCGCGCAACCGCGACCACCAGGTCGGGCATCCACCCAGACTCGTAAATTTGCGATGCGAGCTGCCGCATCCCATCACCAAATGTCTGCCAACTAAGTTCTTCGCGCGCATGTGTCATGTCACTACATTAGACGATTTCCGCCGCCAAACGGTAATGGAAACTACAAAACCGCGTGATCGTGCAAAAATAGTGCTGATGCGTCAAAAAACAGGAAACCCGTCAGTTCGCCCCCAAAATCGAGGACGACTGCGCGTGAGGTGGGGAAGGGTCGCCGCCGCCCTCGCAATGTTGGTATCACTGCTGTGCCTAACCGTATTTTCGGTGGCCGCCCTGCACCAAGTATTTACTGCCAAACCCGTAAACATTACCCCCGAAAGTCGACCTCTGTTGGAATATGACGATTTCAATCCGGGATACATAATTAGCGACGCTAACTTTCAAAACTGGCAGTCCATGGGCGAACGCGACATCCAAAAGTTCTTGGACCAAGCGAGCTCAATTTGCGAGGACGGTCCCAACAAATGTTTTGCTAAAGGCACCTACCCGCTGCCCAGCCAGCCCACCACCCAATTTTGTGACGCCATCAAAGGTGGAGAAAACCTGAGTGGCGCCCTAATCATCGCCAAAGTTGCGAAAGCCTGCCACATAAACCCCCAGGTAATCCTGGTGACGCTGCAAAAAGAACAAGGCTTGTTGACTGCCAGCGGCAAAAACCTCACAAACTCTCGTTTTGCTGCAGCCATGGGGTACGCATGCCCCGACGGCAAAAAATGCAATCCCAAATATGCGGGGGTGGGTAAACAAATTTACTACGCCGCCACCCAATTTAACCGTTACCAACAAGACCCCGACCATTACCGGTTCCGGGCAGGGCAAGTAATATTCATCCCCTACTCCGTGGACCCCAAATGTGGGGGCGAAAAAGTAGTGATCCAGAATTGGGCGAGCGCCGCCCTCTACAATTACACCCCCTACCAGCCCAACGCTGACGCCCTGGCACACAACTTTCAAGACAGTTGCGCACAAGCCGGAAACGTAAACTTTTTCGCCTACTATAAAGCATGGTTTGGAAACCCAAAATAATAAAATTAAGGCGATAAAGCGAAGAACAAGACTTACAAATCAAGTCTGCAAAGAAATATCGATGCGGCACACGCTTGCTCTTACGCAGTGGCACTTTTCGTCGACATTCACAGGCGAAAAGCCCCCACCGTTCTCCCACCCCAGTGGCGTCCTCTAAACCTGAACGAATATCCGGCAACGTGGGACCTACCTTGCGTGTGGTTAGCAACCGAAATCTATGGGCCTGTGAAACCCAGACAAAGCACATACCGACAGTTTTCAGGGGTACAACAAACTACCGTTTACTTAAACGGGGAAATAATTGCTACCCACACCGGTACGACGCGCTTTCGCGTCGACGCCACGTCCTTGGTGAAAGTCAACGAACCTGCTTTATTGGCAGTAAAAATTGAGGGCGAAAGTTTACCAAATTTTAGCCGCGCCCTCATTTACGTTGAAGAAACCCACTTCGACCAGAAAGTCCGGGAAGAAAACAGATACTGGTGGTTAGATGGCGGTAACCTGCTAGCCGACAGCAAATGCGACCACTGCAGCATAGTCAGTTCGGATGGGCGGCTGTGTCTAGAGAATTTTACCTGTTCAAAGCGCATTAGAGTGAAGAAGCGTGCGTGCGCATATCCGGGCGGGAGTTCCCAGAATGGCAAGCCAGTCGCCAAACCATTACGTGTTACTCGAATCTGCAGAAACTGTCACTGTACGTGGACGGCAACTTAGTGGGGGGGGAAAAAACTGCCCGGATTGGGCGTCTATAAGTTCCACTCGATAAAACTGGAACCGGGCATTCACCGCATTGAAGCATTCGGTGAAGACTACTACGACCTGGTTATGGTCGACTGCCTAGACAGTAACTCGGGGGCGTAGGGCGTTAACGGATATGCGAGCAGCCGTACCAGCATGCAAACCGCCGCACCGGCAGCGTTTTCCACTGCGGCACGGATCAGGACTGCAATAAGGCGCGAATTCTTTTGGGACTAACTTTCATGGCGGTGCCCAGATTTTGCGCGAAAGTTTGCACGCGCAACTCTTCCACCATGGTCTCGGCAAGTACCAAGCGCTGGTGTCGCTGTTCCTGCCACGGCAAGTCTGTGCTGCGCTCGCGGGTCTGCTGTACTTCCGCAACGATCTGGTGATATTGCGCCACCGTCCTCGGGTTGCCATCCCCGCGCCGCAACCGCCGCAAAGAAGCCGCCAAATATCGTTGCAAATGCGGCAATCGCAGCGGGGGAGTGCGCGCCACAAACCCTGGATATATGAGCGCGTGCGCGTGCGTGCGCTCCTCTTCTGCCACTCGCAAAGCAGATAAAGCATTCGTCTGCGCCAACTGCTTTCGCACCTGCCCATAATTGTCGAGGGCGCCCGCCACCGCCCGTAAAACCTGGTAGGTGCGTTCTTCCAACAGATCCCGGGCAAGACCCGCTAATATCCCGTATGAGGCGGCGGTGTGCGGCAACTGCCCACCAAAAGCCGCCGCAGAATTCTTCAACCTCTGGGGGACTTCGTCCACTATAGCTGCCAACGCCGCCCACTGGGCGTCCTCGACCAACGCCGCCGAACTGGGGTAGGGCGCCGTGGCGAGCAGTGCCGCCTCTGCGCCACTCCACCGGGAAGTAACGCGTTTAGTTGCCAACGCCAAATCGCTGAGCAACAGCCGAATAACGCCCAGACGGTGTTCGCGATCCCGCACGCCCGCCGTGGTCAACAACCGCAACGACACCTTCCCAACAGCGCACCCGCCTATTCCGGTGCCGGGCGTGGGCGGCAGATCCGGGCGCACCGGCGCATGCGGGTCCACTAATGCCGGGAAAGCCCGCACTTCCCAGCCACCCTCGCTGCGGGTCGCAACCGAGGCGGGAATATCCCTGGGCCAAGAATCCAGGTTTTCGACCTCGATAAAATCTGTAACCCCAGCTGTCTGCTTGCGACTTTGCGAACCCGCACCGATCACGGAAGTGCCGCGACCGCGCCGATCGCAGCTAGGCATGTCGCGCCTGCCCGCGCCGACGGGTCTGTTCTGCCCCTTCTGCTTCCCGCCTTTGCCAGCGGTCTGTAGGGTCTGCGCCACTGCTGCCGAAACCGCGTCGCGAACTGCGTGGGCGCCCTCGCCGTGTAAATTTCGCTGCAAATATGCCAAATCGCGGGCAACTCCTAAAGGCTTGCCCGAAGCATCAATAACCACAAACCGCATGCGTAGGTGGTCAGGCAGTTGTTCCAGTGCGGTTTCGATCTCTTTCGCGGTGATGCGCACCGCCCTCACTGCGCGCACAGCTGCCTCTGTGGCGAGGGGCAATGACCCTTGTCCCGCTTTGATTTGTTGCGTATTGGGGGTGTCCTTTTTGCCTGTGGTGGCGGTGGGTACGTGCGGTAAATTCCGGAGGCTATCCCCCTTTTGTGTAGTTTTTGCGCGTTTTTGGGTTTTATTCAATGACGTGGATGCGACGCTACCTTGTTCTTGTTGGTCTAACCAACTGGTCAGGCGTGCCAAGGATTTGTCGAGGGCGGCAGCTTCCTTTACTTCTGCAGGCGTCACGCTGCCGTTGCCGTGGCGGAGCCACTGGGCAAGCTCAGACCCAACTTGGAGGGCAGGTAGTAACTGACGGCGATGATTTTTAGGTAGAGCCCTGATAATTCCCGCACACAAATCCGCCAAAAAACCGGGCACCAGCCAGTCGAAGGGTTCGGGGCGCAGACGCGCCAGCACTTCAATGGGAACTGTGGCGGTAACGCCGTCGTCGGTGGCGCCGGGGTGGAACACGTACGTGAGGGGCAACTTTACCCCATTTATTACCAGGTGGTCAGGGAATTCTTTTTTGTCGAGGACGCTGCTTTCGGCAGTTTCGGCGCCTGGCGCGAGCACATCGCGCAGCGCAAAGTTTAGCAATTTCGGGTCGGTTTGCCGCGCAGTTTTCCACCACTTGTTAAAACTGATTTGGTCGGTCACTTCGGCAGGTATGCGTTCGTCAAAGAAAGCAAAGAGGGCATCGTCGCTGGCGAGCAACCCAGTTTCGCGTCGCCGTTTCTCAATTTCGCGTGCGCGCTCAATGGTGTGCGCGTTGGCTTCCATAAATTTGTGGTGTTCCTGCCATTGCCCCTCCACCAGTGCACACCGAATGAACATTTGCCGAGCCAATTCGTCCTCGCCAATGCTGGTAAGTTTGCGTTTGCGGTCGGCTATCAGTGTCATCCCGTACAGCGTGATTTTTTCTGTGGTCATCGCTGCGCCTGCCCGCGCGGACCAGTAGGGTTCTCCGTACGAGGACGCCACCAGGTTTTTCGCTAAAGGCTCGACCCATTCTGGCTGGATTTTCGCGACCGTGCGCGCAAACAAGCGGGAAGTTTCCACAAGTTCAGCGGCCATAACCCAGTCCGGGTGGGTGCCTCGTAACGCGGAACCGGGCCACAAAACAAAGTGACTATTGCGCGCCCCTTGGTAGTCCTTTTTACCTACGTCCCAACTGCCTAAATTCGACAGCAGCCCCGCCAAAATGGCTTTATGTATTGAATCGGCGTCAGTGGTGGTGGGACCTGCGGTGTGGCGAACGCAAGCGGCTGCGATTTGGTCCGGGTCGTCCTCAAAAATTTCTGGCATTTCCAGGCGGTGAACCGTAATCTTTAGTTCCCGCAGCATAGAACGTAATTGCCCCACCACATCCTGCCATTCGCGGATGCGCATGTAATGCAGGAATTCGCGGCGCGCTAACCGTCGGAACGCTGCCCCAGATAGACGGCGTGACTGTACCCGGATGTAGCGCCACAAGTTCAGGTACGTAATAAAGTCAGACCGGGTGTCCGCAAAACGCCGGTGTGCCTGGTCGCTGGCTTCTTGGTGCTCCAGAGGACGTTCGCGAATGTCTTGCATTGACAGTGCTGCCACGATTACCAGCACTTCGGAAACGCACCCCAACTTGTTGGCTTCCAACAGCATTTTGCCCAGGCGCGGGTCGATGGGCAGACGGGCTAAGGTACGCCCCGTGCGCGTCAACTTCCCAGTGGCAGAAAACGCGCCGACCTCAAATAATAGGGCACGACCGTCGCGAATTGCGCGCGCCGAGGGCGCATCCAAAAACGGAAACTTCGCCACATCGCCTAACCCTAGGGATGCCATTTGTAAAATGACGGACGCCAAGGAAGTGCGTAAGATTTCCGGTTCGGTGAAGTCCGGGCGGGCCGCGAAATCGTCCTCGCTGTAAAGCCGAATCGCCACCCCCGCAGCCAGGCGTCCGCACCGACCCGAGCGCTGGTTAGCGCTGGCTTTACTGACAGGTTCGATGGGCAGACGCTGTACTTTGGTACGCGAAGAAAACCGGGAAATACGCGCTAAACCGGGATCGATAACATACCTAATGCCGGGCACAGTCAGCGATGTTTCCGCCACGTTCGTCGCCAACACTATGCGCCGCAAGTGGTGGGGTTCAAACACGCGGCGTTGTTCTGCCGCCGACAGGCGGGCGTAAAGTGGCAGTATTTCGAGGGCGCCCGCCACCTTGGGTTTTTCCCCCACTTTTACGCCGCGCGCCCCCAAATGGTCTAGTAGCGCCGCCTCCGTGTCGCGAATGTCGCGTTCACCGGGCAAAAACACCAGGATGTCGGCGGGACCGCCGTCCTCGGGTTCTTCCAACAGCTCATCCACTGCCTGACAAATGCCAGTTTCCTGGTCGATAGGCTCTGCTATTACCGCAATGTCCCCACCCTTTTCCACCAAATGTTCCATATGCAAGGGGCGGTAACGAATTTCAACTGGGTAAGTGCGCCCGGAAACGTCCAAAATGGGCGCACCTTCGCCTGCGGAATTAGCAAATGCCTGCGAGAACCGGTCGGCGTCAATGGTGGCGGAAGTAATAATTACTTTCAAATCTGGGCGTTTTGGCAGCAACTGTGCCAAATACCCCAAAATGAAGTCAATATTTAGGCTGCGTTCGTGGGCTTCATCCACAATTATGGTGTCGTAGGCGTGCAGCAGGGGATCCGACTGAATCTCGGTCAGTAAAATTCCGTCCGTCATCAGCTTGACCAAAGTGTTAGGACCCACTTCGTCGGTAAAACGCACCTGGTATCCCACAGTGTCCCCCAATGGGCGGTCCAGTTCCGTCGCAATACGTTCGGCAACCGTGCGGGCGGCCAGGCGGCGGGGCTGGGTATGACCAATCATCCCACTTATTCCCCGCCCCATTTCCAAACACATTTTGGGCAACTGCGTGGTTTTACCCGACCCGGTTTCGCCGCACAGTATCAGTACTTGGCTTTTTTCGAGGATGCCCACGATCTGGTCGCGGTGAGCCGAAACTGGTAGCTCAGCAGGGTAAGTGATTTCGGGGACGCTGCGTGCGCGCCTTGCTAACTGCTGCTTAGAAAAAATGCTGCGACCCTTCACTGACCCTAGTCTACGGGACGCGGTGGCATACGGTATTTGAACCAGTCGGCCGTCAGACGCGTAAATTCTGCTGCCCCGGAATCTGGTGCCTGTGGTCCCGCCCCAAAGTGGGCTTCGCGTAGCACCTCCAGGTGGGTCCCCCCAGGGAACAAGTGGAAGGCTTGCTGGGACAGTTCCACCAGACCACTTTCGAGGTCGGACCTATCGTGAACCAGCAACACCGGTACCGCCACCTTCTCGGTTAACACGTGCGGGTCAGTGAGAGTCAAATCTGCCAACGTCTGCTTACTGAACACGTATGCTTCCCGCTCACCTGGTGAACCTGGGATTTGCGCAAACCCCGTCTCTTCTAGTTGGTCCAACTGGGCTTCACTAAAAACCTTCGTCCAATCCACCCCAGTAGGACCACAAACTGGACCAGACAAAACCATTGCAGAAATCCGGTCCAAATTAGCCCGCAAACTAACAGTCGCACCGAAACCGTGAGCATGAATACCGACGCGAGCGGCGCCCTCGTCGAAAACCCAAGAAACAACTGAACGGACGTCCTCAATGTGGTGATCCAAAGAAATCACATCGTCATCGCTGCTACCACAACCCGCCAAATCAACTGCCAAAGTTTGGTAGCCCAAGCCGCGGTAAACCGCGCCAATTTCGTCAAACCAACCAGCAGAATGGCGGTCGCCCAAAAACGAGTGTACAAACACAATGCACCGCCCGCGCGAATCGACAGGTACCACATAGTCCGCAGACAACTGTTTGCCGCGGGGCGTAAAAATCCGTACCTCACTCACCCATCAACCGTAGCAAGATGGAACCAAAACTGGAATAGAGTATGTCAACTTGTGGGTAATTCGGTGTAAAAGTCCCAGGCAACTGCCAGGCACCCACGCGCTCACCAATATAAACTAAAGCTAAAACAGGAGGAAAAATGGCAAAACTGAAATGGGTAATCCTTGGCGGACTCGGCTCGTATCTGTGGGCACGCCGCGAGATTAAGAAAAATCCAGCAGGCAAAGTTGCGCAAATATTTGACGCCGTGAGCGCCAACCCCATCGTTGCAAATGTAACCGGTAACGCCAAGGACAAAGTTACCGAAGTGGTAAACGCTCAGGGGCAAAAAGTTACCGACAAAGTCGCAGAGGAAATAAAAAGCCGTCTGTTTGGCAGCACCACGACCTCGGAACCAGAACCCCAATACGTAGACGTAGAAGTAGAAGAAGTCCCCGCGTCAAAATAGGTGGGGCTAACTTGCTGCGAACTTCGATAGACTGGCAGCGAAAAAAGGAGTTCAGTTCGTGGCAACAAAAACCGAAATCCGTAAGTGGCGGGCACACTTGGCATCAGAACGCCAAGAAGCCGCCACTTACGCATATTTAGCCGGAAAACGCGAGGGCGAAGAACGCGAAGTACTAATAAAACTTGCGGACGCGGAACGCCGCCACGAACAATATTGGCTGGACAAACTGGGTTTACACGCCTATCCTGCGCCCACCCCGCCCTTGCGTACGCGCCTCATGTCGCGTTTGGCGAAAACGTTCGGGTCTATTTTCGTGTTAGCAATGGCGCAAGCCTCCGAAGGGCGAAATGCCAGTTCAGACATTAGTGCGCAGATGGCCGCCGACGAACGGATTCACAGTGAAGTCGTGCGCGCCCTTGCTGGACGCCAGCGCGCCGCCATGGCTGGAACCTTCCGCGCCGCCGTATTTGGCGCTAACGACGGTTTGGTGTCCAACTTGGCACTTATTTTGGGGGTCGTCGGCGCTGGCGCCGGCAGCGGCGGGGTGCTGACAGCAGGTCTTTCGGGGCTGCTCGCTGGGGCGCTGTCGATGGGCGCGGGCGAATACATATCTGTGTGTTCCCAACGCGAACTCCTAGAAGCCTCCAATCCCGACCCGAAAATGGGTGAAGCCGTTGCCCACCTTGACCTGGCTGCCAACGAACTGGCATTGGTCTATCGGGCTCGTGGTGTTAGGGCAGAAGAAGCCGAAGCCCTAGCCGAAGAGATTCTGCGCAACCTGGAACTAAAACAAGAAGAGCAGGTGGGACACAATTACGAAGAAATAGGGGACGGCTGGAAAGCCGCACTGTCTAGTTTTGCCTTTTTTGCCACCGGGGCTTTCGTGCCCGTATTCCCATTCCTGCTGCCTTTAAGCTTGGGTGCGCAAATGGGCACTGCCACCGCCCTCGTAGCCATCGCCCTCTTTATAAGTGGCGGTATTGTGGGCATTCTCTCCGGGGCGGCGCCCGGTCCGAGGGCGTTGCGCCAGTTACTGATAGGTCTCGGCGCCGCCGGGGTCACTTGGGCTATTGGCACGCTGACCGGAACTTTAACGTAAGTGGGCTTTGCGACGTGCCTCGGCGCTCTCGGCAAGAATAGCTGCGATCGCGCCCCCCACGGCGCCAAACAGGTGTCCTTGCCACGAAATCTGCGACTGTGGTACCAATCCCCAAAACATTGACGCGCCGTAATAAATACCAATGACAACCGCCATGCTGATGCGGGCGGGACGTTCGGTGTGGTCTTGTTCCACGAAAGCCGCCACAATAATGTAGCCAAAGTAGGAGAAAACCAGCCCGGAAGCCCCCACAGTTAACGTGCCTGGCGCGGAAAACAACCACACCCCCAGACCACTAATCAAGATGCCCACCACGGTCACCCACCAAAAACGGACTTGGCCTTCGCGACCAATCAACGTACCAAAAATCAGCAACGGCACCGAATTGTTGGCAATATGCGAAAAATTCAAATGCACCAACCAACTGGTGCCAATATTCCACATGGAGGTGGGATCTTGGGCGGCTAAACCGAGCATGTGGGACATGGGAATACCCGTCAAGGCTTCAAGTAGGAATAAAACCCACATAACCAGGCACAACAAGGCAACCGGGATAACAGCATCCACCAGGGGTCGGCGTCCTCGGTGAACTGCCTGATCCACCGGCATGATGTTGTACCGGCCGGTGCGGAAAGGATCGATAGGGGCCCGACCGTGCGGGTCAGGATTGTACGGTCCGGAGTTGTCCCAGTTATTGCCAAATTTCATGGTTACAGTCTAAACAACCGAGCCCAGAAGATGCGCGTGGGATTCGTGCCATTCATCTGGTAGCGATCTGTGACGTTAGTGCATGTTAGGGGCAGTTTTGAGAAGTGGGAGAGGGGGTGTTGAAATGTGAGACATAAATGTGGTGTCGTCCTCATAATGTGAAATACGTAGTCCTGCAAGGTGAGTTTTCGTTACTGTGAACGTTATGAACGCAGTAGTCGTCGCCGTAATTGTCATGCTCCTTCTAGCTCTACTGCGCGTCCATGTGGTTATTGCACTATTTTTAGGGGCGCTAGTAGGCGGGCTGCTGGGCGGACTGGGACTGGACGGCACCATGGTAGCGTTCCAGGAAGGTTTGGGGGCGGGCGCGAAAATAGCGCTTTCCTATGCGCTGTTGGGCGCTTTCGCGATGGCGGTGGCGCACAGTGGGCTCCCGGCAATGCTGGCAAATTGGCTTATTTCCAAGATCGAGGGCGAAGAATCGAGTGCCAGTGCCCGTGCTGTAGCAGTGGCGAAGTACGGAATGATAGGCGGCATTGTGGCAATGACCATCATGAGCCAAAACCTGATCCCGGTACACATTGCTTTCATCCCGCTGCTCATCCCGCCGCTGCTGTCGATAATGAATAAATTGCAACTAGACCGGCGTTTGATAACCTGCTGCCTGACGTTCGGGCTGGTTACCACGTACATGTTCTTGCCGCTGGGATTTGGAAAAATATTCCTTAAAGACATCCTGCTGGCCAATATCGACAAAGCCGGCGTGAATGTGGACAATATTTCAGTAATTCACGCGATGGGTATTCCCGCGTTGGGGATGCTGTGCGGACTGCTGATTGCCATATTTTTCAGTTACCGTAAAAAACGGGTTTACGAGGACGCCGCGGCTACGGCTACGGTGTGGCCGGAACCTTCCCGCTTCCGCCTGGTGGTCTCGGTGGTCGCAATCCTCAGTTGTTTCGGCATTCAATTGGTGATGAACCTGATAGGTTCCCAGGCAGACGCCCTGTTAGTGGGCGCCCTAGTCGGATTAGGGGTCTTTTTACTGAGCGGCGCGATTAAGGTTAGCGAAGCCGACGATGTGTTCACTCAGGGCATGAAAATGATGGCGCTGATCGGCTTCATAATGATAACTGCGCAAGGATTTGCCAGCGTGATGGTGGCAACAAAAGAAATAGATCCACTGGTGCAAGCGGTGGCGCAAATGTTTGCGGGCAATAAAGGGGTGGCCGCCCTCGCCATGCTGCTGGTGGGGTTACTGGTGACCATGGGAATTGGGTCGTCCTTTAGTACCTTGCCAATTATTGCTGCAATATACGTGCCACTTTGCGTCAGCCTGGGCTTTTCGCCGTTAGCAACAGTTTCCATTGTGGGGACGGCGGGGGCGTTAGGGGATGCCGGGTCGCCCGCGTCTGACTCGACTTTGGGGCCAACAGCGGGACTCAATGCCGATGGGCAACACGACCACGTGCGTGACTCTGTGATACCCACGTTCTTACACTTCAATCTGCCCTTGTTGGTGGCGGGCTGGATTGCCGCCATGGTGCTGTAAAGTTGAAGCATGATTGATCTGCGTGCTTTAGCTGAAAACCCGGAAATTGGTCGCGCCAGCCAACGTGCGCGCGGGGCCGACCCGAACCTGATAGACCAAGCCCTGGAATTGGACGCGAAACGCCGCGAAGCCTTGACCGCGTTCGAACAAGCCCGGGCCGCGCAGAAGGATTTTTCGCGCACTATCGGGAAAGTCAGCCAGGAAGAACGCCCCGCTCTGCTTGCTAAAGCCAAGGAAATGGCGGCGCAAGTCAAGGAACTGGAGGCGCGGGCGGACGAATTAGCACAGGTAGCGCGCGAGAGCGCGATGGCAATTGCGAATATTGTCGAGGACGGTGCCCCCGCTGGCGGCGAAGAAGATTACGTAGAGCTGACAAAAATTGGGAAAGTGCGCGATTTCGCGGCAGAAGGTTTTGCGCCGCAAGATCACTTGGCGTTGGCAGAAGGGTTGGACGCCATCGACATGAAGCGGGGGGCGAAGGTTTCCGGCAGCCGCTTCTACTACTTGAAGGGCGTGGGGGCACGCCTGGAATTGGCGTTTTTGACGATGGCACTGGACCAAGCCGAGGACGCCGGGTTCATTCCCATGACCACCCCCACTATGGTCAGCCCCCAAACCATGAGCGGAACCGGGTTCCTGGGCGCACACAGCGACGAAATTTACTATCTGCCCGCCGACGACTTGTACCTAACCGGCACGTCCGAAGTCGCCCTCGCCGGGTATCACAGTGACGAAATAGTTGACCTTGAGGACGGCCCCTTGCGTTATGCGGGCTGGTCAACCTGCTACCGTCGCGAAGCGGGCGCGGCCGGGCGGGACACGCGCGGCATTATTCGCGTCCACCAATTCAACAAGGTGGAAATGTTCAGCTTCTGCAAAATCGAGGACGCTGCCGCCGAACACCAGCGCTTCTTGGAATGGGAAAAAGAAATGCTGGCGAAGGTCGAACTGCCATACCGCATAATCGACACGGCAGCAGGGGATTTGGGCACTAGCGCCGCTCGCAAATATGACTGCGAGGCGTGGCTCCCCACCCAAAATCGGTGGATGGAGGTCACTTCGACCTCGAATTGCACCCAATTCCAAGCGCGCCGTCTGCAAATTCGGGAACGCTACGAGGGCGTAACCCGCCCGGTGGCAACGATTAATGGCACATTGGCGACGACCCGGTGGATAGTGGCGATTTTGGAAAACCACCAAAACGCCGACGGCTCGGTGAATGTGCCTTCGGCCTTGCAACCTTACCTGGGTGGGCGCGAAGTACTGCGTCCAACGCGCTAAGTTATGGGTCAAGTGGTCGGCGTGTTTTACAGAAAAGAAAACGCCGGTCGATGCGGTTTTAGCGGGGAAGCGCACCTTGATGCGGGCCAAGAAACCGACTAGCAGGGGCAAAGGAGAGGGCATGTGCGATACCGGCGAGAGCGAATGGTGCGAATTTGCAGGGGCTTTGCGCGCTAGCAGTGGTTCGGTTACGGCCCCGCCTCCGCGCGTGCAGTCTAGCTTCCCCGTACCCTTGACCGATACGCACAAGTACCCGTATTCGGGTGGTGCTAGTGACCTGTCGGGTGGTACACGTTTGGAAGTGCCGGCGCAATTTTCGCAAGTGGAACCGGAAAAGTGGCTGGTCGCCCTCGATATTGATGGGACGTTGTTAGGCACTGACGGTTCTATAACGCCCGCTACGCTGGTGGGCGTGCAATCCCTCGACCGGGCGGGCGCGCATGTAGTGATAGCCACCGGCAGGTCAATTCCGGCGGTGGCGGGCGTCCTCGAAATCTTGCAGTTGCGTCGGGGCTACGTGGTTTGCAGTAACGGTGCGGTCACTATTGAAGTTCGGGGCGGTCAGGCGGGGAGGTCCAATGGCGGGCGCAGTTTGGGCGAGGGCGATGCCACGGGTGGGCGCAGTAAGCTTACGTACCGGGTGGTGCGGGCGCGCATTTTTGCGCCCGCGCAAATAATTCGGCGGTTAGTGCAGGCCGTGCCGGGGGCACTGTTAGGCGTCGAGGTCGTAGGGCAGGGGTTTCGCGTGTCGGCCCCGTTTCCGCCCGGTGAGCTGATTGGGTTGCAAGACGTGGTTGGTTTAGAGGCGTTGGGGTCAGAACCGGTGACTCGCGTAATTTTGCGGACTCCTGAGTTTAGTGCACAGCAGTTGCGTGACCTGGTGTCTCAGGTGGATTTTGCGGGTTTGCAGTGGGACATTGGGTGGAACGCCTGGTTGGACGTGACCAGCGCAGATAGCGGTAAGGGTGCGGCTTTGGCGGATATTGCGCGAAGTCTTGGCGTGGCGCGGGATCTGACGGTGGCAGTTGGCGACGGTCAGAACGACCTGTCCATGATCGAGTGGGCCGGGTGGGGGCTCGCAATGGCGAACGCGCGCCCGGAAGTGCAAGGTCAGGCGGATGCGATTTTGCCCAGTGCTGCGCAATCCGGGGTAGGCGTCCTCGTCAACGCGTTGTTAAGTGGGGCAAAGTAGCGCCGATTTACCCGCCGGTGGTGTGGTTGTGAAGTTGCGGGGGTGCGGGGGTGCGAAAAACGATGAAGCAGTATGCGCGAGTGGTAGCAATGGCGGACCTGACCGGTAGCGTCGGTGCGGAAACGGGGCAGAAGCAGACCGGGGACACTGAGGGGAATTTGGTGCAACGCTAACGCGCTATTGTGTTATGCCCTTACGCGCTAACGTGCTCACGTGCCTGGCGCGAAGTGGGCAAGGACTGGCGATAAGGCAACAGACCAGGTAGTGTCCTCGGGAATTGGAAAAGTTTTGTTCGGGGGAAATTTTAATCCGCTGAGTATCGTCGATCTACTGAAACGACTTTGGAGGGACCATGAAAGAACGCGTTGCGCGATACGAAACAATTTTGAATGCTTCGGTGGAAGTAACACAAAATTTCCACGCGGCTTTGCAAGAGTTTGCGCGCAATTTGGGGGAATTTGAGGCGCTGAAAGAATACTACGGAAGCTCCGAATATCAAGATGACCTGCAGCTTTATCGTGACGGCGGTTTGGAAGGTGTCGCGTGTGGGGTTCTTTCCGAGGACGCCGTCTACGATCTGGTAGGCGAACATTACGAACTGTATATGCGCATGTTGGAGGTGGCTACCGCAGGTCTGCGTAAGTGGTAGCGGTGGTTGGTGGGTGCGACGGAATTGTTACGCCTGGACAAAATCGTTACGCCTCAGCAAAATCGTTACGCCTCAGCAAAATCGTTCGCCCTCACGGTCGCTGTCATCTGTAGTTTCCCGAGGGCGCCGCTCGTTAACGAAGAACTAGGCGAGGGCGGTCGGGGCGCTAGCATCTGGAACTGCCAACTCAACGCCAGCTTACGGGCTTTTGGGGCTGCCCGCAAAATGTGGACACGTATGCTTTTGAAAAGAACTCGTTATCCTTCCGCACCCCCCAAATGTCCTATATCCCTGGGTTCGTCTAGTGGTGGGTTTGGGGGTTTGATTTCGTGCGCGCGGATATGATTTTTCGTGCCACGATAAACACAAAACCGATTATGCTTCATCAGACAAAACCGCACAATAGCAACGAAAAACCCCGCCATTTCAACGAAACAGCGGGGCTATTGCGGAGATGATGGGATTTGAACCCACGAGGGGCGAACGCCCCAACCTCCTTAGCAGGGAGGCGCACTAGGCCACTATGCGACATCTCCACGGTCAAGCCTACATAAAAGGCTCTAATAACACCAAACCAGACTGAGGCTAAGTTGTCGACTCCACTTTAGGGATGTGCGCGCCAGTGACGACGAACACTTAAAAACATGGCTATATCGCCGCAGTCACTTAGCCTTCCGGTCACCTCCCAATTCTTGGGGGCACTAAATGACGACGTTACGAAAAACCCCGCCATTTCAACGAAACAGCGGGGCTATTGCGGAGAGTAAGGGATTTGAACCCTTGGTGAGGTTACCCCCACAGTGGTTTTCAAGACCACCACCTTCGGCCGCTCGGTCAACTCTCCAGCAGACGTGCGTCCTCGACAATCCTAGCGAGCGAAACGCCCCTGAGCAAAGCGACCTCACCGTACGTCAACCAAACCACTCATACCGGCAATGCGGGTGCGCAGCATAGACCGCCAGCCTCCCGCACCACCCTCGCCACAAGCCCCGCACTCACAGGTACCGTAACGCCATGCTCACGGTCGCATCCCCGTAGTGGTCACCAAAAATTGCCGCATGCACAGCCAACAAATGCATTTGGTGGATACCCCGTCGTTGCGCGATTCCCGGCTCAAACGGGGAAACACTGGCGTACCCGGCATATATTTGCTCCAAATAGGGTTGCCCAAAAACCTCCAAATACGCCAAATCGGTTTCGGCGTGCCCACCTTGCGCTGCCGGATCTATCAATACTCCCACAGGACCGGGCGCAAAATCAGGGACATTACGAGGACGTCCGCCACCGTCCTCGTAATAAGTAACGTTCGCGCCCCCGGCGTAACGCGCAGACCGAGCTGCCCCGCCTCCATCGTGGTAGAAGTCGTCATCGTCGCCATGGTCGCTTTCGCCATGACCATTGTCTTCACCGCGTGCGGCGCGTTCCAATTTCTGCACAATTTCCGAAGGAAGATCCGGCAACGGCCCCAGACCGGCGGTGGCGGGTGCCCACTCGGGGCGGTTTTGCGACCACAACACGTTCCCGGACCACAGGTCGCCGTGAATGCGCGCCACTTTCCCCGCTGGAACCAGACCCGGTTGCGGCGAATCGAAAGTCCCGGAAACGATTTTGTCCACCAAGCGCTCCACGATTTTGGTGTCCCCAGCTGACATCGAACCATTGTCCCGCGCGGGCTTCAAACAAGGCAACACCCGGTATTCTCCAAAAAACTGCCCCCACGTACCCGTAAAATTTGGCGGCAAATCCAAACGCATTCGCCCCATATGCCCAGTGCCCTGCCAACCCTCCGGCGGGCACCCCCACGACTTGGCGCCGGTCGCGTGCGTTACCGCCAACGCCCGCCCGAACGCGTATGCCGCATCCGCCGTCACCGCTCCTTCATGTACCCGCGTGGTTCGAATCCGCCCCGGCGCTACGTCCGACAAAGGCACAACCAGGGCACCGCCCTCGACCATCCCTTCCCTCAACCATAGCAGCGATGCCGCCTCCAGGGCCAGCAAATCCGGGTTGGTCGGGTCAGTTTTCGCGAAATCGTCAGGACGCTGCGGAGCGTTCGGTTTGGGCAGTTTCCACATGCCTTCATCATGTCGGAAAAGCGCCCGAAAGTATAGCTCGACGCGGCACGCATTCCGAGGGCGGAAATCGTTCAAATTCTGCCCTTTCTGTGACTCGGATCGCATGGGAGTGATTTGAGTTTTGCTGATGAGGGGTTATAGGCTTTAGTCATCACAAACGAATAAAGCGCCCGTAGCTCAATGGATAGAGCATCTGACTACGGATCAGAAGGTTGGGGGTTCGAGTCCCTTCGGGCGCGCAGGACTCCCCGGTGAACTGTTTTAGCAGCTCACCGGGGATTGTCGTAAATAAAACGCGCCCAAAAATTAGGATATTCTAAGGCTGATTCAGGGGTCAACTGTAGCCAATAATCAGAAAGTAATGGGTTAAGGGTTAAGGGCTAAAGGTTATGGGTTAAGGGGTTATGTAACATTTGGGATGCGGACTGTCTTTTTGGAATGAACTCTGTTTGTTAGACAGTGAGTTCGTATTGTTGCCGGGGGGCGTGGGGTGGTGGGTTTGGGTCGGGCGCGGTGCCCGTGAGCCGCACTTTCAGTGCGTCTCAATGCCCGCCGAACCGCCCGCGCTCCACCCCAAACCCGAACGCAACCCCCGAAACGATCTTTACTTCAGCTGTACCTAGTATCGGATTGATAGTCTGCTTGCCAGCCCACCCCTCACCCCCCGCCCCTTCCCGTCCATGTGGCGGAACCTGACCCGCCGTCCTCGAAATATAAGATAACCTGGGAAAGTTCCTTTTAACTTGAACCTATTTTAGGGAAGAATAATGGCAGAAGAGACACGTACTCACCTGGCTAGGCGCCTCACGAGCGCCCAAGTGGCCATGATTGGGCTTTCGGGCGCGTTGGGTACGGGCTTGTTTCTGGGATCTAGTTCAACTATTTTGCTCGCGGGTCCGGCCACGGTTATTAGTTACGCATTGGCGGGCGCTTTGGCATTGTCGATCGTGTGGGCGTTAGCCGAAGTAGTTTCCGCACATCCGGTTCCGGGCGGGCATGGTGCGGTGGCGGCCAGTTATTTAGGACCGCTGGGCGGGTATGTTTCACGTTGGAATTTCGCTATTACCATGCTGACGGCGGTAGGCGCAGAAGTTACTGCGACTGCACACTATTTGCAGCATTGGTTCCCGAACCTCAGCTTGGGTATGGGAACAGTCCTGTGTTCGCTGTTCATTGTTGCGTTGAACCTTGCGACGGTGCGTCTGTACGGTGTCAGCGAATACTGGTTCTCAATGATTAAAGTTACTGCTATTTGCGTATTTATCGCGTTGGGGGCGTCGCTGATCTTGTTCGGCTGGCCTTCAGCGAATCCCGCTACCGGGTTTGCCAACCTGACCAGTGCAGGTGGGTTTGCGCCCATGGGCGTGGGCGGTATCCTGATTGCCGCATGCATGGCCGTGTTCAGTTTTGGTGGTATCGAAAACGTGTCAGTGGGTGCCGCTGAATCTGTTCATCCCGAAAGGGACATTCCCCGTGCCGCACACACCATGATTTGGCGGCTGCTGATTTTCTACATTGTTGCCATTGGCGTGGTCGTAACCTTAGAACCATGGAAGGTAACGGCGTCCTCGGACGGGTCTATTGAATCTTCGCCCTTCGTGAAAGTGTTGGATTTGGTGGGTATTCCTGCGGCTGGACACATTATGAACGCGATCTTGCTAGTGGCGGCACTGTCGGCTGCAAACGGGTGCTTGTATTCGTCCTCGCGCATGATCCACAGCCTGGCATTGGACCGTCAGGCGCCACGCATTGCCGCGCACACCAGCTACAATGGTGTCCCTCGCGTTGCTGTGCTGTTTGCCACTGTGGGCATGGTGATTGCCTCCATTTTGGCAATATTCAGCCCCGAACAGGCGTTCATGTACCTATACGGGTGTGCCACCGTGGGTATTTTAGTGACGTGGGTTATGGTAATGCTCACCCACCTGCGTTTCCGCCAACTGCGTGCTGCCGCAAACTTGCCGGACGCGCCTGCCCGCCTGTGGGGCGCCCCGTACGTGAATTACTTCGTGATTGTTTGCTGCGTCGTAATTTTTGTGGCTCTGTACTGGCAGTTGCCAGTCGTGTGGGTGGCAGGAATCCCCTACATTGTGGTTTTAATTGCGTCTTTCTACGTGGTGCGTAGCGTTACCGACCTACCTGCGCCCAGGGATTTAATTGCCGAGGACGTCGCCGCGGTGGCGCCTCCTGATTCTGTCACGCTCACCCCAACAGGCGCATAAACTACTGGTATGACTGAACAACTACCGCCCGAAACAGTACGCATTGACGTGTGGCTTTGGGCGGTACGCGTTGCGAAAACACGGTCGGTGGCGGGCGTCCTCGCAAAATCAGGGCACGTGCGCATAAACGACACCCCAGTCAAGCCCGCCACGAAAGTGCGCGTGGGGGACGAAGTGCGCGTGCGCATCCAAGGGTTTGACCGCATTTACCTGGTAAAGAAACTGTTGAAAAAACGCGTCGGTGCGCCGCTTGCGGCACAATGCTACGAGGACCTCAGCCCCGCACGCCCCAAAATCTTCCTACCAGTCGCCAGACGTGACCCCGGTAGCGGTCGTCCCACCAAAAAGGAGCGGCGTGAACTTGACCGCCTGTTCGGTCGCAATCCGAACGCTGGGAGGCGCTAACATTTTCGCAACTGACCCGGTTGCGCTATTAAAATCCTTACCAAAACCCAATTTGGCGCACTTTCCACACCTGTGCAGAGGAAAAATCGACGGGAACAGACAAATACTAGAACGATTTTTCTGCGCAAAAACTCCTGGTATATTCTGGGCGTTTCCGTGATGACATACGCGGCACAACTGGGTATGTTTATGTTATTTGAAGGACTTTGAAGGAGACCCCTTGACACGAACTCCCGCAACGGATCTTAACGTAGATTTTGGCAGTATCGTCCACAACTTGCGAACAACTACCGGTGCCCTGCCCGGCGAAGAACTGTGGGTGAATGCGGAAAGTAAACACGAGCTCGCACACGAATCCCAAGGCTACGCGTGGGTTATTGAAACGTGCGCCCGTGAAATTGGGCGCGGTCCGGTGGACATTCAAGAAGCCGTCGAAGAAGTCAGCAGCAAAATTGACGAAGAGGACGACGACCTGGAATACGCTGCGGCCACCATCTTGGAAAATGCGTTAGCAGGCGACAAAGCTGGTATTGGGCGCACCTTGGAACCGCTGACCCGCTCGGATATTGAAACAGTTGAAGAAGAAATGGCTTACATTGCTGGTGACGTGCTGAAAGAATTGGCAGGGGACAAATCCAGTATGGTTACCGGTTTGCGGGCTGCCGCCGCGCAATATGTTGATGAGGATGAGGACGCTACGGATCACGTCTACGTGCTAGATGAAGAAGGCGAGGAAGAAGTCGAAATTGAAGACGTCGCCCTCGACGATCTTGACGAGGACGAAGAATGGTAAAGACTAGCGCTGGGCAGGGTGCCGCCGCTGACAGTGCCGAAAAAGCGGAGTTTTACCGGCTAGTAACCAACGTGGGTGTTGAAGCCGGGTTGCTATTGCACGGTGACGTGGTTGTGGGCGCAGATTTGTTTTCCGAGGTCGCTGGGTATGCTGCCGTTTTGGCGCACGCTTTCGGTGAAACCGACCAGGAGGTGGGCGCGCGTGCCTTCGCGCACACCGCGCAATTAGTGCGAGCAGTCGGCGGTGAAGCGGAAGCACCCGCATTAGCCGCATTGCGCAGCCAACTGGCAGGGGCGGCGGCACAGGTGCGCGGCGTCCTCGCCGAAAACCAGGACGTTGAGAGCTTCCCGGAAGCCCTAGCATTTGTCAGCGCGAACCTGTTGGAAAACGCATTTGGGGACGAATTGCCGCAAATTTTGAACGATATTAGCCTGACGTTGGCAGGGATGGAATTGCCATTGGACGGCGCGGACTTCGACGCGGATTCCTTCACTGACGCAGACGTATCCGCAGAGGAAATAGCGGCCGCGCTGGCCATCTTGAACCCGCACCGAAGCGTAGGCGGGGGTCTGTCTGCAGAAGACAGTTCCGGGGGTGAGGGTGAAACCGGGGTGGCGTCCTCGGAATTTAGTTGCGACGCAAAGGCGGAAGAACAGGAGTTTCGCAGCGCCTTTAACGTTGACTTCGCTAACTTAGACGACTTTGAGGATTTTGACGATTTTGCTGTGTCGGGCGGCTCTGGGAGTTATAGCGCGGGCGACGGGTCCAGCAGTGGCGGTGGTGGTGCGGATTCTGGGTTCGGCGGCAATACCAGCGATACGTATTACGACGACGGCGTGTACGATGACCGGTTTGCCGACGAGGACGAAGACGACTGGGACGAAGACTGGGACTAGCACGTAGCAGGCAGCGGGGAGCACCTTGCGCAGGTTTGTTGCGGGTATGCAGGGGCGCGAAGGTGCGTGTTGGGCGGCAGAGTAAAATATAAGAGGTGTTTTCCCAGTTCAGGTACGGCAGAGGCGGTGGCGGTTCGCGGGAACTGATGGTGGGGTAGTGTTTCCCCAGGTGTGGACAGCCCTGTTTTTCACAGGCGGGTAGTTTTCCGAGGACGACTTCTTGGCTGCCGCCTTATGCTCAGACCATGAAGAACTACACCGTAATTTATGAACCCGATTCAATGGGGCGACCAGCATGGGCGTCCACGCCTGAACTGCGCCGCTATTACGACGAAGAATGGTCAGTACCAACCCGCGATGACCGCACAATTTTTGCGCGCCTGTGCTTGTTGTGTTTCCAGGCAGGACTAACCTGGCAGTGCGTCCTCGAAAAACGACCCACAATAACCGCAAAATTCCGCCACTTTGACCCCCTGCAAATGCTTACACTTACGCTCGGTCAAATCATGGGCGCCGGCATGATTAACAATCCCCGCAAAATTGCGTGGGTGCTGCAAAACGCCCACGCGTACACGCGGCTCGCCCCCGGCGAATTAGGCAACATGCTGTGGGAACATGCTCCTGACGCGCCGCCTCGTCGTCATCTTGAGGGCGCCTACGCAGTTCCCGCCTACACTGCCGCTTCTGCCGCCCTGGCACAAGACCTTAGAGAAAAAGGCTTCCGTGGTGTGGGACCCACGAACGCGTACGCCCTCATGCAATGGTGCGGAGTAGTAGACGACAACCCACCCGGCAGCTGGCGTGCCCTAGTGGCAGACAAAAACACTATTAGCGAAGGCGGGCTTCTGCTGGCAAACTAGGCATCATGAACGTCGACCTGCCTTTGCCCGCCAAAAACGCGTTAGCACCCCTGCACCAGGCGCTCGACGAGGGACCTGTCGTCCTCACGGCACCTCCAGCCAGTGGTAAAACCACCTTAGTGCCGCCCTCGTTAACAAAATACGGCAAAGTAATAGTTACCGGACCGCGACGCATAGCCGTCCGCAGCGCCGCCAACTACCTAGCAAAATTACTGGGGGAGCCGCTGGGCGAACGCGTCGGAATGAACGTGCGGGGTCAAAAAATTGGCGGTCGTAACGTACAAGTCGAATTTGTTACTACCGGAATCTTGTTGCGACGCCTGCTGGCAGACCCGGAATTAAACGGGGTGGGCGCCCTCGTCTTAGACGAAGTACACGAGCGCCAAATAGAAATGGATTTGGCACTGGCAATGAGCTCCGAAGTGGCAGCCCTGCGCGAAGATCTAAAACTAGTAGTCATGTCTGCGACCTTGGACGCCACCGCCCTCGCCGAGCGCCTAGACGCGCAAATAGTGGCGGTAGACGCCACCATGCATCCCACCCAAATCTGCTACGAGCCCGCCCGCCAACTGGTCGACGAGCACGGGATGACCGCCCTCGCCCACGCCCATGCCGCCAAAATTGTCATGCGCGAAATGGCAGGCAGAAATGGCGAAACTGCCTTGGTGTTCGTGCCTGCCCGCGCCGACACTGAAAAAGTGGCGGCCCGTATTCACGGCGACTTCCAAGTGTGTGTGCTGCACGGCGGCTTGAACGCGCGCGAACAAGATTTTGCTCTGTCACCGCCCGATCCCACAGATCCACCCAAAATAGTTTGTACCACCGCCGTTGCGGAATCATCCTTGACTGTGCCGGGGGTGTATACGGTGATTGACTCTGGCCTTAGTCGCGAAGCCCGCTACGACGTGCGTCGCGACTACGTGCAACTGGTCAGCGTCACCGAGGCGAAATCCAGTGCCACTCAACGTGCCGGGCGCGCCGCCCGCCTGGGGCCCGGCCGAGTCTTCCGCCTCTACGACAAAATAACCGAAGCACGCATGCGCCCTCATCCGCCCGCCGAAATTGAAACTGCAGACTTAAGCGCAGCGGTACTGATGTTGGCAAGTTGGGGGAGTCCCCGGGGCGTTGGAATGTCGTTACCTACCTTGCCTAAGGCGGCGCTGACGCGTGCCGAAAAAACCCTGTTCGCCCTCGGCGCGATAGACGCAGACGGACGCGCCACCACGCTGGGTAAACAGATGGTCAAAATTCCTGCGCACCCTGCGCTTGCCCGCGCGCTAATCGAGGGCGCGCAGATAGTAGGCGCTCGTGCTGCTGCCGAAGGGGTTGCAACTTTGACCGCAGACACGCAGGGAAATGACACAAATTTGGAAAGTGTTTTCCGCCTCTTGCGCCCTACCTCCGAGTTTCGCCGGGAGGTCGTCCGCTTGGAAAAACTTGCGCACGAAATCGTCCTCGCAAGGTCTGCAGTATCGTCTGCGAAAGCCACCACATCCGCCCCCGTCCGCCCTGCAGCCACTGACCCCGCCGCCGTTTTGGGTTTGATTACCGCTATGGCATACCCGAGTCGAATTGCGGCGAAGGACGGAGACACGTACCTGATGGCAGGTGGCGGACGCGTATCCGGGGATTTTTCTGCACCATTTCTGGCGATAGCCTCTTGGGGAGGATCTCGCCCGCGCATTTACAGTGCGGTTCCTATCAGCGAAAATATTGCGTTGCGAGCTGGCGCGCACATGCTTACAGAAACAACTGAGTGTTTTTGGGAAAACGACAGGGCCGTTGCCCGCAAACAGCGTTTCTTAGGCGACATCCAGTTAAATTCGACCCCCATAACACCCTCGAAATCCCAACGATTGCAGGCTTGGCAGACCGAATTACGCCGCGTTGGCAGTTCGTTTTTGTTTGCCTCGAACCATGCCGAGTCGCTGCGGGCACGCCTGGCGTTCTTGGCTCGCGCCCTGGGGGATCCGTGGCCGGAACTTTCCGAGGACGCCCTGGTGGGCACCGCCCTCGAAATGGACAAAATAGTCACCATGGAGGCAGTGTTGCAGGCGCTGCTGCCCTGGCCGGACGCGGCGCGTCTGGACGAATTGGCGCCCCCGAATTTCACGATTCCTACCGGTAAGTCCGTGCCCATTTTTTATTCCGAGAGCGCCAACCCCCGTATTTCAGTGAAACTTCAGGCATGTTTTGGGCTTTTAAAATCCCCAGAAATTGCCGGTAAATCCCTGCAAGTTGAGTTGCTGTCTCCGGCAGGTAGACCCCTGGCAGTAAGTGGCGACCTCGCATATTTCTGGCGGGAAATATACCCGCAAGTGCGCGCTGAAATGCGCGGACGTTACCCAAAGCATCCTTGGCCACAGGACCCGAGCGATGCGACGCCGACGTTTTCAACTAATAAAAGGCGGCGCTAACGAAGTTTTTAAAGATTCCCGATTTGCGCAGAAATTGGCAATAATGGGAAACGTGTTACTTAGTGATAAGGATATTCGTAAAGCGCTGGCGTGCGGGCGGGTGAAATTGGATCCTGTCGAGTTGGATTTGGTGCAGCCAGCTTCTATTGACGTGCGGTTGGACCGGTGGTTTCGCCTATTCGACAATCACAAGTATGGGCTCATTGACCCAGCAGCTGACCAGTCAGATTTGACGCGTTTAGTGGAAGTTGACCCGGACAACTATTTCGTATTGCATCCTGGCGAATTTGTGTTGGGTGCAACCTACGAAATGGTTACTTTGGGGGACGACATTGCTGCGCGCCTTGAAGGGAAGTCTTCGCTGGGACGTTTAGGGCTGTTGACGCACTCCACGGCCGGTTTCATTGACCCTGGTTTTAGTGGGCACGTTACTTTGGAGCTGTCGAATACGGCCACTATGCCCATAAAACTGTATCCGGGAATGAAAATTGGGCAATTGTGTTTCTTTGATTTGTCGACGGCGGCGGAAAATCCGTACGGTACCGGTGCGGCTGGCTCCCACTACCAGGGACAACGCGGCCCGACGGCATCCCGTTCCCACGTTCGTTTTTCGCGCATCCACATAGAATGAGCGATTTTCGCCGCGTCCCCACATCCGACAAGTTTCGGCAGCTGCAAAACGCGCCCCGAAGCTTAGAAAATGATGCGCTCATGTCCTCGGCAGTGGGGAGTCACGTCAGTTCTGTAGCCAGTGCTTTGGGGCAAACAACAGAAATAGCGGCTTTTTTGGTGGCGGATACGGGAAAAGTTCGCACGGTCGTCAGCGACCGTCCGGCGCCGCCCCCATTTTGGCAAGATGACCTGGCGGGTTTGGACACCGATTATGCCCGCAACCTGGTAGTTTTAGGGGTACAGGACCAGGTTTTTGCTTCCGAGGTCGAAGCTTTAGCGGTTTCTTTGTTCGAGGGCGCTGGTTGGGAAGGTCCTGGTCGTATCAGTTTCGGCAGGGGCACCCTGGTGGGACCGTATTTGCTGTCGCCAGCCGAACGGCAAGCATTGGACTTGCCAGAGTTTACCGCACGCGTCTTTTTGCTGGAAATTGTGCCCCAGGTGGGGGCGGTAATGCCGGAGCCAATGCGAGGCGTGGACCCTTATATGGACGCATTCACGCGAGGTTTGCCCGAGGGCGATTATTTGGTAGCGGTTGATGGACTGCGCAAGGTGGGGCGGCGCTTGGCGGGGTTGGTGCGGGTGCCAGATAGCGGTTACTTGTATGTTCCCGAGCCGGACCGTGTGGGTGCCCAAACCGTATACACAAAACAGTGGCTCTCCCCCCAACAGTTGCAGAATTTGTGGGCGGGAGTTTTTGACCAATTCGAACTTTTAGGTCAAACCGACGACCAGTACTCGCTGCGTGCCCCCGCTGGGAACCGCTCAAATGTGCAAATAATTGTGGAAACGGCCGACCACGTGCCTTTGGCGTTGCGGTGGGAGTCCTGGATTCACGAGGGCGTTTTCAGCTACCAGCTGCTGTGGCTACCTGAAGACGTAGCGGCAGCAAACGAGGACCCGGTGCGCCGTTCGGTGCGTATCGAACGTTCCCGCGTTTTAGGGCAGATTTCCCAGGCAGCCAACCTGTTGGTAGCCAATTTTCAGGCGCGGGTTTTAGACGAGGACGGCTTCTTACTGTAATCCTGTTTTCAGCGCCCTCTACTTGCTTTAGTCGGCAAAGAAACTGTCCCAGTCGTCCTCAGAATCTATATCTATATCTATCTGAGCAGTGGACTGCGCATTATCCAGGTTTTCCGGGCTTTCAGTATTTTTTCCGGTGTTGTCGGTGGGCTTCTTTCCGGCATTCGTGTTGCGGCTTTTTTCGGGGCTTGTCTTTCCCGAGGACGCCGCTACCGTTTCGTCTGCCGTTTCCGTTCTGGTGGCGTCGTCTTCGAAAAATGCGTCCCAGTCGTCGGTGTCTTCTGCCCAGTCTTCCGCAGTATCCTGCGTTGTTTCCACTTCATCTGCTGCCGGTGGTGCCGCCGCAGTGGCATCTTTTGCCTCATCTGCAGCGGTCACTGTGCTCTCCGCCGGTGCTTCTGCCTCTGGCGCAGTTGTTTCCACTTGTACGCGTTCGCGCAAAATCAGTGCAATATCTTTGATCTCAAGGTGTTGGGCGCCCGCAGCCGAAGACAACATGGTGGAACAGAATGGGCACGCCGTCGCCACTGTTTTTGCGCCGGTTTCCCCAGCTTCGCGTACGCGCAAATCCGCTATGCGCGTGGTGGAATTGTCTTGCATAAAAGCGTGCCCACCCCCGGCGCCGCAACAAAGCGCGCGGTCCCGGTTGCGTCCCATTTCCAGTTGGCGGATGCCCATCTGCGTTAACAACTCGCGTGGCGGCTGGTACACCCCGTTATGCCGACCCAGGTAACACGGATCGTGGTAGGTGACTGCCTGGTCGTCCTCAGAGTCAACTGGACGCAACCGCCCAGTTTCCACCAGTTCCGCCAGTAGTTCGCTATGGTGAATAACCGTAAAATTTCCGCCCAAATCTGGGTATTCATTGCGAATGGTATTGAAGCAGTGGGCACACGTGACCACTATTTTTTGCGCTTTGGCAGCCTGTAATCGGTCTATCGCCCCCCGCGCTAAGGTTTGGAATAACAATTCGTTGCCAGCTCGCCGCGCCGGGTCCCCAGTGCAACTTTCCCCGCTTCCCAAAACCGCGAATTTTACTGCGGCGGCGTGCAACAATTCGGCCACCGCGCGCGTCGTTTTTTTGGCGCGATCGTCAAACGCCCCCGCGCACCCCACCCAAAACAGGTAGTCGACCTCGCTGGCATCGGTTACCTCTTTGCCTACTACGGGTACTTTGAACGGCAAGCCAGCGGCCCACTCAAGGCGTTTCTGCCCCCCAATACCAAAGGGGTTGGCACGCCTTTCCAAGTTCCGCAACGGCACTTGCAAATCCGCCGGAAAAGCCGACTTCATCAGGGTTTCGTGGCGGCGAATATCAATAACGTTGTCTAATATTTCAAGGTCGGCTGGGCACTGTTCCACGCATGCGCCGCACGTCGTGCATGCCCACAGTGTTTCGGGCGAAATGACGTTCCCCACCAGTTCACCGGCACTAATTGCCACCCCGTCCGTGCCCGTAATTTGGGCGGCTCGCAGTGCCCCCAGCGTGTCCGCACTGTGCGGCAACAGTTCGCTACGGTAGCGTTTGACGGCGGCTACGGCTTCGTCCTCGGACTGTCCGGGAGAAACATTCGCACCGAGCACGAAAGCACTGCTGGCCACCGCGTGGTCGCGCAACGCCAGGTTGAAAAGTTTGGGCGAAAGCGGCTTTCCACTGAGCCACGCGGGACATAATTCTTGGCAGCGCCCACATTCTGTACACGACAGCAGGTCCAGCCGCGTTTTCCACGTCAGGTCGGCGGTAGTTCCCACCCCCAGGCGTGCCTCCACTAATTCGGTTGGGTCCGCGTCCGCTAGGGGCTTTTCGCCCACATAAAGAGGACGAAGATTACCGAGCGCCTTTTGCCCACTCAGTTCCCGCCGGGCATAAATATTTACGAGGGCGATGAACCGGTGCCACGCCACCCCCATATTCACTACTAAACCGACAACGGTCATCCACAGCATCGACACCACTATTTTGATGGTGGCCACTACCGGAATTGCGTTCGCTACGCCCGCAAGGCTCCAGTGTTTTAGTGCTAGCGCCCCGATCCACGCTGTAGTGGGGTAATGCCACCACGAATCGTCCGCGACGGCGTATTCAAGGCCCCGTAGCAACAGGACGCAGCAGACCACAACTAGTATGACGCCCTCGACAAAACGCGCCTGCGCCCAACTGGACCCCAAAAAGCGGTGCAAACGGCTGCGCCCGGTGGTGTCTGCAGCTTCCTCGGCGTGCCCGCGACCTGCCCGCGTGCGCACCCCAATTAACACCAAAATTGCCGCGAAAGACAGCCACGAAATGGCTTCCACCAGCCACTCCCAAGGCAAAAAATGTCCTATCAGCGGCAGTGCAAAACGTGGATTAAGTAACTGTCCGTAACCAGAAATGAGCGTCAAAAACAGCAGTGGAAAACTGACCATCACTAACCAGTGAGCCACGCGCACGGTGCGGCGTCCGCGAAAATCGTGGTGCGAAATTACTTTGCTGAAAACTAACCACAGACGCCGCCCTACGGGACGGGTGCGACCAGGCAAGGGGGCGCCCACGTTTACGGTGGATATTATGCGGGCAATACCGCGGATGAAGCTCACCAGGGCGAGGGCGGTAAACACCACCGCAGTGGTTAGACAAATAACTTCAGTAACGCTCACGTACCTACCCTATCTGCCTGCGCAAAAAATCAGGCATCGCTTCTGCCCGTCAAGTTCTTGATAATTGTGGAAAAATTGGGGCAAGGAGGAATTATGGATATTGGTTGGAAAGTTGCCAGCACGGTGGCAGTTATTGGTGCCGGAATTTTAGCCGAACGAACCGTTGACTTGGGGTGGAAAGTTGCCACCGGAAAAACCCCGCCCAGAGGGGATGAAGAAGCTGTGGCCACCATTTTGGAAGTTGCCCTGTTTGGGGCAATTTCGGGGTTGCTAGTAACTATTTTCCGGCGTGCCGCCCTGAAGGGTACTAACAAGTGGTACGGCGGTCGCACCAAGAACGTCCTGGAGAAAGTACAACGCTAAAGTACTTTCGCTGCCACTTCGGTTCCTGGTCCGCAGTCCGCACTGGGGAAGCAGTGACCTGGAGCGGGCACGCGGGGGATTTGTGTGGAGGCAAATCAGGTGGCGCGCCACTGCCCAAAACTGCGCCACCGCCCTCGTTTTAGCCCTACGCTGCAACCCCGCTTACCCCGGTTTACCCTTGCAGTAAGTGCGGGTCGACTTTGCATTCGCTCCCAATGCGCATGTTCGCGATTTTGCCGTCCTCGCGCAGTTTTTGCAGGCGCGGTATCATACGATCCCGCACCCCCCACGGGTCGATAGTGTTCAAGTATATGCGGGTTCCGCCCTCGAACCCTGCCAACGTGGATATGCGCCACTTCAACAGGATGCGCCACCGCACCGGTGCGGGGGAATTACGAGGACGATGGTACCATTCTTCGTTGCACGGCACTTCTGCGCCTGTGGCGGCGTGCATGGCGTGCAAAATGTCTGACACTGACCGCCGTACGGATAGGGGTGCTTCCCACGGCGCCTTCGCAGCCCCCAGCGCCCACACTGCCACTGTGGGGAAGCGGTGCCCAAAGTCGGCAACGGCGACCGCATGTTCGTTTTGCGCTAACACTAGGTCCCGCGAAGCTGCTACTTGCAATATGTCGTCGTAAATCTTTTCGTCGCGCCGCAACTTGTCAATTTCCGTAGAAATCTGAATGGGTACCTCGTCGATTGCTACCAGCTGTTTGTGCAGGTGGTCGAAGCTGGCGCCGGCTGGTTTCAACCAGTTTTGGAACGCCGCCACGTACTTTACGTGTTGGTTTATTTCGTACAAATTTTCGAGGGCGTCCACCGTCATTCGCATATAAGCGTCGTGTTCCTGTGGGGATAGTGTTCCTGAGGACGCCAACTGGTCGTCAGTGGTGGCGCCCTCGATAAAATGTCGCCGCGCCACAATCACGTCGTGTCCACCGTAAAAGAACCCCAAGGCGCCACTCAACAATTCGTCCTCGGCAAGCCCCGCAATTTCTGTTTCACTGAGCCCAGAAGCCGCCAGTTTAGTGCGCATAATTTGCATAATGTGGTCGTAACCCGTAACCAGGTATTCGGCCATTAGTTGGTGTTGCGCACTGCTGGGGTGAGCGTTGTAGTTTGCCGCCCAATAGTTGGCGGACATGATTTCAAAAAGGTTGGGAATACGCCGAAACTCGGCGGTAGTGGCGAAAAGTTGGTCAGCTTTAACGTTGCGCAAGATTTTCCAGCCGTCACCTTGGCGAACCAGCCGAGCTTTTTCTGGGGGAGTCTCCAAGTAGCGCTTTTCGCAAAATGCGCAGTGATCGCCACTGCTAGTAATTGGTTTGGGATCTTTAGTGGGCACTGATAGTGGACGGTTCCCCCGCCCTGGAACCGTCCACACTTCGGTTCCAGTGAGCATATTACGTTGTTTTACCGTGCCGTCAGCCATTTTCCGCAGTGCGGGCGTGGAAGAATTCATACCTCCATTCTACGCAGAAGGCAGCCATCCTTTGGCCTGAGTCGACAGATCTTCTAGCACATGCAACGCGTCTTTTGCCAGAGGCTTTGGTACTAGCAGGTGGTCGTAGTAAAAACCGGCAATAACGTTTACTGGTATGGATTTCGCGTTCATAGTGGTGGCAACTGCCGTAGTCAGACCGGCAACTTCCAAACTGGATTTAATTTGCAAAGTGAGCCATGTGTACGCCAAAGAAGTGTCCAAACCTAAACGTTTGGCGTCCTCTAGCGAAATGACGTACGAAGTTCCGTGGTTTTCCCGGATGACCGCATGCGGAGTGATGCCTTCGGGCGCGTCTTTTCCAACGTAGTAAACAAAATCCCCAGCGTTAGTAATGACCAGGTTAGCCAGGGCTTCATCAAGATTTGGTACAGGAGTCACGAAGAAACTATAGATGAGTTCCGCATTTTTTTCGCCTATGCGTCCACCTGTTGACCATGATTAAAATCAAGCCCATATTTGCGACAATACGGATCCGGGTTTTTCCTTTATTTGGTGGGCTTCAGGGCAGTTTTACGCGCGCGCCGTGCGCACCGTGAACCACCTAATATAGGACAGTCTTGCTAATTCAGTTAATTTTCAGTATCCTTTACGCTTCGTCTAACTCGGAGTCCTTGTAAGTCCAATCCCCACTGCTGGAAATTACGAGGTCGTCTGCTTCCTTTTCCAAAGTTTCTGCACTGGCAACATATACGTAACATTCAACTTGTCGGCGTCCCTCCCACTGATCCGGGTCGGCAACCGTCGCGTGGGAAATTATGCGGATATATAAATTATCTTCGGCTCCCTCTTCGATATAGCCCTCGAGTTCGTCTAATTCCGCAATAGCTTCTGCAAAAATTTCCCCGTGCAGTAATAATAATTCACCCGTAACCGTGTCTTGCGGATTATTTGTAAAACGCAAAAACGGGTAAGCAGGCGTGAGCAACAACTGTGTACCCGGCATTTGCGCGCCCCCGCGGGCCAGTACCCGTCCGCGCAAAGTTGCCGAATAGTTGGCTTCCCCAGGGCGCAAAGTGCCATACACAAATATGGGCAGATACTTCAGTTCCATGACTAAAGATTACCTGCCCGCAGTGCTTATTTCAGTGGTTTCCCGAGGACGCCCGCCTCGGCGCCGCCTACGCCGGCCAGTAATCCATAGTGTTCGGTACAGAACCTTGCCGACCGTCCTCGCCCCGATCTAAAGCAAAAATACGGTCCATTTGCGTATCTGTAAGTTCGAAATCGAAAATTCCCGCATTTTCTGCGATGCGTTCCTTTGTGGAAGCTTTTGGGAACACTACGATGCCACGCTGAATGTTCCACCGCAGCGTGACCTGCGCGGGGGTGCGTTCAACTTGCGCCGCAATTTCCCCAATTACGGGGTCTTTTAGGCACACGCCGCGCCCCAGAG
The DNA here is from genome assembly GCA_030528145.1 of Actinomycetaceae bacterium. Lineage (GTDB taxonomy): Bacteria > Actinomycetota > Actinomycetes > Actinomycetales > Actinomycetaceae > Winkia. The sequence goes on along the minus strand of JAUMZK010000004.1, from coordinate 51,072 downwards.
GGGACCACGCCTGCACGGTAATACCCCGTTCTTGACAGTAATCGACCAGTTCCCGGTTGGCGAAATAAGGGTGGATTTCTATTTGGTTCACGGTGGGCAAAGTGCCAACCTCAGACCGCAAGCGGTCTAAATGTTCGCCCTCGAAATTGGAAACCCCCACAGTGCGGGCGCGCCCATCTGCCTGGAAATCTAACATGTTCTGCCACGCCTGCGGGTAGTTGCCCCCATAGCGCTTCACCATGGGCCAGTGAATCAAAAACAAATCCACGTAATCCACACCCAAATCGGCTAAAGATCGGTCCAAACTGGCGGTAGCATCGGCGCGTTCGTGTAAATGATTGTTCAATTTGGTGGTGATGAACAGGTCTTCGCGCGGATAATCCACCAGCGCCTGCCCAACCTGCTTTTCGTTTCCGTACATTTGCGCCGTATCAATATGGTAAATGCCCATTTCGAGGGCGATGCGCACCAAAGCGGTGGCGTCTTGCGGATCTACTTTGTAAGTGCCAAAGCCGAACTGTGGCATTTGCAAACCATTAGACATTTGCACTGATGGAATAGCCAATGTTGCTTCCTTCCTGCTAAATAACGTCACGATATTTCGGTATCAAATTTCGGTGCCCGCAAATTGGGCTTGGTATAAGCGCGCGTAAGCGCCACCTGTTTGCAGCAACGAATGGTGGTTGCCAGCTTCCACCACGTCACCGTTTTCCATAACAATAATTTGGTCGGCGTCGCGGATAGTGGACAGGCGGTGCGCAATAACAAAGGCGGTGCGACCCACTTGCAGTTGCGCCATGGCTTTTTGCACCAACATTTCCGTGCGTGTATCCACCGAGGACGTCGCTTCGTCCAATATCAGAATATCTGGTTGTTTCAAAAAAGCACGGGCAATAGTAACCAACTGTTTTTCGCCAACAGACAAAATACCGGTTTCACCATCAATAACCGTGTCGTAACCCTGGGGAAGCTGCCGAATTATGCGGTCCACCATGGTCATTTTTGCGGCATGGTAAATTTCTTCGGCAGTGGCGTCCTCTTTGCCAAAGGCAATATTTTCGTAAATTGTTCCCTCACGCAACCAAGTTTCCTGCAAAACCATGGCGGTGCAGCTGCGCAAGGCATCACGCGTCAACTGGCGTATATCCACCCCGTTTATAGTGATGCGCCCAGAATCGACCTCGTAAAAACGCATCAACAAATTCACTAAAGTGGTTTTTCCTGCCCCTGTCGGTCCCACAATAGCTACTGTTTGCCCAGGTTCCACCCTCAAATTTAGGTTATTGATAACCGGGGCAGCGTCCTCGTAACCGAAAGTGACGTCCTCGAAACAAATGCGCGCCCCCGCGGCTTTAAAACTGGTGTGGGCGGTGGCAGAATCCGGTTCCATTTCGGGCAAATCCAAAAATTCGTAAACGCGTTCCGCGCTGGCACCCCCAGATTGCAGCAGGTTCATCAGTTGAGCCAGGGTGGATAGCGGCTGACTCAGTTGGCGCGAATACTGGATGAAAGCCTGCACGCCCCCGATAGTCAACTGACCTGCCGTAACCATGAACGCGCCAAGCACGCATACCGCCGCGAACGCCAGGTTATTAGTGAAAGTCATGATGGGACCCAGCAGTCCCGAAAGCCACTGCGCACTAAAAGATGCCCGGTACAGTTTTTGGTTCTTTTCTGCGAAATGTTCGGCAAACATCGGACCCAAGTCGTGCAGCAAGGCGACTTCGTGGCCGCTGAAGGCTTCCTCGACTAGGGCTTCGACCTCACCAGTTGCCTGCCATTGGGTTGTAAAGTGCGGCTGCGCCCTCTTCATGATGAACGCGGTAAGTGCCATACCGAAAGGCATAATAATTGCGGTAGTGAGCGTCATATGCCATGACACCCACAGCATCAAACCAAAAATGCCTGCCGCAGTGAACAACGAATTGAGCAATTGGGTGATGGATTGTTGTAAAGTTTGCGCAACATTGTCGACATCGTTTGTAACCCGCGACAAAATATCGCCGCGCGCGTTGCCATCTAGTACTTTCAGCGGCAAGCGATCAATTTTACTTTGCACGTCCGCGCGCATTCTGTAAGCCACGCGTTGAACCGCTTGGCGCGTCTGAATGCCAGCGATCCACGATAATAACGCGGAGGCCAAATATAGTCCTAGGACGGTTACCAGTAAGGTGGCCAGCAGGTGGAAATCAATTCCTTTGCCAGGGGTAACGTCTATCGCAGTCAGCATGTCCGCGAACCGGGTCTGCCCTTGGGTGCGCAGTTGGGCGACAATTTGCGCCTTCGAGACGTGGGCGGGCAGACGCGTGCCGATGGCGCCCGCAAAAATAGTGTCCGTCGCCCTACCTAAAATCATTGGTATTACCACAGAAAGTGCCACTGCGCCCACAGTCAGAACGGTTACTATTACCATGTGGGCGCGCTCGGGACCCAGCGCAGAAAAAAGGCGGGACAGTGCCTGGCGTAAATTTTTGGGTTTTTCTCCGGGCATACGCCCCTGAGGACGCCTACTCATTTTGCCTCCTCTGCGCTCAGTTGTGACGTCACAATTTCTGCGTAAGTTCCGCAATTATCTAAAAGTTTATTGTGCGTGCCTCTGCCCACGATTTGGCCGCCGTCTAGGACAATAATTTCGTCAGCGCCGCGCACTGTGGAAATTCGTTGCGCCACAATGAGCACCGCTGCAGACGCGCTTTGCCGCAAATTTTGCCGCACTTTGGCGTCTGTAGTGTAGTCGAGGGCGCTGAAAGAATCGTCAAAAACCAGCAAGTCGGCGTCCTTGTAAAGCGCCCGGGCGATGGTTAGGCGTTGGCGTTGACCGCCACTAAAGTTAGTGCCGCCTGCTTCCACTTTCGCGTCGATGCCTTCTGCTAGTTCCATTACAAAATCGAGGGCACCCGCAGTTTGCAGTGCTGCGAGCACACGGGTGCGCACCTGTGCCGTAACCTGGTGTGAATCGACCCCCGCCACGGTTGTGGCAATAGTGCCGCTGAACAAGTACGCTTTTTGGGGGACGAGGGCGATGCGCTGGCGTACCTGCGCTAGGCTTACGTCACGCAAATCCCACTTTTGCCCGCCTGCCTGCGCGCACACCCGCCCCGATGTAGGGTCCAGTAGGCGCGGCAACAGATTCACAAAAGTAGACTTACCAGAACCCGTGGACCCTATAACTGCCACCGTTTTTCCGGGACTAAAAGTGGCATTTATGCCGGTTAAGACGGGACGTTCGGCGCCTGGGAAAGTGACTTGGACGTCCTCGAAAGAAAAAGTGACCGGTGCGTCCGGCAAATCTACTGCTCCCGGCAGAGGACGAATTTGCGGCACTGTATCAACGACTTCTGCCACTCGTTTGGCGGTAACGCGCGCTCGGGGAATGAACATGAACAGCATGGAAGCGATCAGCACGGACATCAGGATCATCATCAAATAGCTGATATAAGCTAGCAGCGACCCGACTTGCATATGCCCACCGTTAATGCGCAAACTGCCAAACCAAATAACTGCCACCGCAGACGCTCCCACCACAAACGACAACGCCGGAAAGAAAAATGCAAATACCCATCCAATACGCAGCGCCACGCGCTGCAAATCATCATTAGCCCGCGCGAATCGTTGCTTTTCCAATAATTGGCGCACAAACGCGCGAATTACGCGCACGCCCTGTAACTGTTCGCGAAGTACCGCGTTAACACGGTCTAATTTTTCCTGTTGGCTGCGAAACAGAGGGGAAAGCTGCCAAATAATCAGCCCTAATAGTGCGGCTAACACCGGCACGCAAACAGCAAAAATTAAACTGAGGGGGGCGTCTTCGGAAATAGCCATGATTAGCCCACCCACCATCATTACGGGGGCAGAAATAATCATGGACAAAGTCATAAACGCGACCATTTGGATTTGCTGAACGTCATTGGTCGCGCGCGTAACCAAGGTGGCAGCCCCAAACTTGTTCAATTCCAGGCTGCTAAATTCGCTGACAGCGCGGAAAACCTCGCGGCGCAAATATTTGCCAAGTCCCATAGCTAAAGACGCCGCATAGTAAACTGCCACGAAATTTAGCAGCGCGCCCACAACCGACACCGCCAGCATTTGTCCGCCTAAGCGCCAGGCCACAGTCGGATCCGCCCCAACTACGCCCTCGTTTATTATGCGAGCATTCAGTGACGGCAACTGCAAATTAGCCAGTACTTGCGCGAATTGGCACAAAATAACAACCGTTAAAATTCCGGACCTTTGCCTTAGATACCGCCATGAAAGCTCAAATAACATGGTCACCTCTCTAAATCTTTAAAAATCCTAAAGTAAACACATAACTATTTTCGAGGGCGCCCGCTATTTGTGCGCATTCTTTCGCGCTGCGCGTTAGATCAGTGAAATTACAGACCTGGTGAACCCGGTATGGTGGAAGGATGCTTGAAACTCTTGCTGAAAATCCTTTACTGACAATTTTCGTAGTAGTTGCTTTGGGTGCCCTAATTGGTCAAATTCCGTTTGGTCCGATGCGTTTTGGGGCGGCCGGAGCCTTATTTGTGGGGCTTATTTTATCTGCCGCTAACCCGGCAATTGGGCATGGTATGGGGCTTTTGCAAGGCTTGGGTTTAATTATGTTCGTGTACACGGTTGGTGTGGGTGCAGGACAAACTTTTGTGACGGGATTTCGTTCGCACTTGCCGCTGTTTGGTATTGGGGCGTTAGCCACCGTTGGGGCGGCGGTTGTGACCGTGGTCGGGGGGCATTTATTTGGGTTGAATAAGGCATTGGTTACGGGGTTGTTTACAGGCGCCCTGACGGCGGCGCCAGCGTTGGACACGGCCACGAAGCTGACTGGTTCGCCACTGGCGGCGGTGGGGTACGCGTTGGCTTACCCGTTGGCGGTAGTTGTGGCAATTATTTTTGCCTCCGTGGTGGCGCCTTTGTCCTGGCCGGGTAAATGCGACGAGCCCTCTTTGGCTGGCAGTGGTATTGCCGCACAAACAGTGTTGGTAGAAAAGTGCGTGCCGGTGCGGGCGGTGCCGGGCTACCGAAACGGGAAAGTGCGTTTGTCGTACTTGCGTCGCGGGCAGCGTACTAGGGTTGTTTCGCCGGGGGAAGACTTGTTGGCAGGCGACCTGGTGGTGGTTGTGGGCGTGGGTGATAGCGCCGGACCTGCGATTGACTTCTTGGGCAAAGTGGTGGATGAGCATTTGGCGGACGACCGCAGCGAGGTCGAATTTGAGCGTTACGTGGTTTCCAACCCGGATATTGCGGGGCGCTCTGTGGCGGAACTGAATTTGTGTGCCCGTTTCGGGGCGGTAGTTACGCGCGTGCGCCGGGGGGATTTGGATTTGCTTGCCAGCGATACCTTGGTTTTAGAGCCGGGAGACCACGTGGCGGTGGTTACTCCGCGGGACGAGATGGCGCAGATCAGTGACTTTTTTGGGGATTCAGAACGAAAAGTCAGCGAGGTCGATGCGTTGGCTGTAGGTATTGGGCTGGTTTTAGGTTTGCTGGCAGGTCTGATTCAGGTGCCGTTGCCGGGGGGCGCGGTATTCAGTTTGGGTCCGGCTGCAGGACCGCTGATTGTGGGTATGGCGTTGGGGGCGTTGCGCCGGACTGGACCTTTGATTTGGGTTTTGCCGCAGTCTGCTACTTTGACTATCCGCCAGTTAGGGCTGTTGTTTTTCTTGGCTGGTTTGGGGTTAGTTTCGGGTCCGGAATTTGCCCGCATTGCGGCTTCTGCCGAGGGCGTTCGTGGCGGTCTGGTGTCAGTGGTTGCGGTGGGTTTGGCGTGTTTGGTGGTGGTTGTCGGAGGTCGGTTGGTCGGGTTGTCGGCGCCCCGAACTGCCGGCACTGTGGCGGGCATGTTGGGACAGCCTGCTGTTTTGAGCGCCGCCAGCGACCGGGTGGCGGACGAACGCATAGAGACCGCTTACGCGGCTCTATTCGCGTTCGCCATGATCGTGAAAATACTGTTGGTGCCAGTTATTTTCAGCTTGTAGGTGGTCTAGGCGCCCTCGTAAAACGCGGTCATAACCTTGGTCATTGCCGTGAAGTCGGCGGGGCAAGAAAGTTCCCGCGCTGAATGCATGGACAAAATGGGTTGCCCCACGTCGACTGTGCGGATGCCCAGGCGGGTGGCCATCATGGGGGCAATGGTGGTGCCGCAGGGCACATCGTTTTTGGACGCGAATATTTGGGCGGGCACACCGGCTGCGGCTACTGCCCGTCGCCAAAACGCAGTGCTGAGTGCGTCGGTGGAATAATGCTGGTTCGCATTTACTTTTAGTACTGGTCCTTTTCCGAAGATGGGTCGGTGGGCGCTGTCGTGCTTATCCGGGTAGTTCGGGTGGGAACTGTGTGCCACGTCCGCGGAAATGCACAGTGAATGCGCAAAATAGCGTGCCCGTCCTTGTACTGAAGGGTCTGCCTGCTGTGCCAGCTGGTTTAGCAGTGTTTCCAGTAGGGGACCGGCTGCGCCTGTGGCTGTTTGCGACCCTACTTCTTCGTGGTCAAATGCGGCTAATATTAGGGTTTGCGAGGGCGCCTTTGGGGCTGCCGTCATGAGCGCCTGCAATCCTGCCCCCACAGAGAGTAAATTGTCTTGCCGACCGCTGGCCAGCATGTCGCCATTCAGTCCGATGAGGGCGGGGGCTTGTGTGTCGTAAGTAAAAAGGTCGTGCCCGCAGACGTCCTCGGCAGATATGCCTGCCAATTCTGCCAGGTGGGAGAGTACAGGCGTGTCCTCAAAGTCTACTCCCACTAGGGGTTGTAGGTGGGTTTGTCGGTTTAACTGCACTTTTTCGGATTGTTCGCGCAGCAGGTGGATTGCCAGTTGGGCGACGCGGCAGATAGGTCCCGTGCGTACCAGGTGTGTGCGACCCGCGAAATCGACTAGCCGCCCGGCGATACCGAGGTCGCGATCTAACCAGGAATTGAGCAGCGGACCGCCATAGACTTCGACTCCGATTTGCGCCCACCCGTCTGGACCAGGCAGGTCCATTACGGGTTTTACTTTCAACGCCGGTGAATCTGTGTGTACCCCAATAATGCGCGCGCCCGGCTGTGGGTTGGGCGGAACAAACCACGCCAAAACCGCGCCATCGTAAACTTGGACGTGTCCGCCCGGAACCAGGGCGTCGTCCTCGGAAAAACCGGTCTGCACCAAACGGTCGGCGACGCACCGGGCAGCATGATAAGAGGTTGGGCAAGAACCCAAAAAGTCCAACAAAAATTCAGTCATAATTCCACTTTACATGTGTGTCCTAACACGAAAAATTTGGAGCGGTTGCGCGCGGTAACAAATGGTGTTGAGGTAAAACTATGAACAAAGTTGAAGACATCAAATACCAGGCAGTGGCAATTAGCACGGGTGGGCGTGGCGGCAAAGGCTACTCGCATAACCCCGACGTGACGATGAAGTTGGACATGCCGCAGGAGTTGGGCGGCAAAGGTGAAGGCACTAACCCGGAACAATTGTTCGCGATCGGCTATGGGGCGTGCTTCCAGGGTGCGTTGGCGCTGGCGGGGAAAGCTAAGGGCGTGAGTGTCGAAGGCAGCAAGGTGCGCACCACCGTGGGGTTGGGTCCCGAGGGTGATTCTTTCGCTATTAAAGCCGGTCTGGAAGTAGCCATTCCGGGCATGGAGTTGGCGCAGGTGCAGGAATTGGCGGACCTGACCCACGAACTGTGCCCGTATTCCAAAGCTATTCGCGGCAACGTAGAAGTGACGGTGCGCGCGGTGGAAAACATCGAAGATTAATTTCGGAAGTGTCGGGGCGGGCAGGGGAATGTTCGCCCTCTTTTTGTGTGCGCTTTGGTGGCAGTGACGCAGCGCTCTGATCAGCTAAGTGCGGAATTGGTACTATATTGATTGCGTAGACAACTATAAGGGGCGTTATGAGTGCGGAAGAAAATTTGGAGCAGTGGATCAACTTGACGACCCTGTTGCGCAAGATCGAAGCCACTATCGAAGATGCCCTCCCCACCGACTTGAGTTTGCAGGATTTTCAGGTGTTGGCGGTTCTGGGGGCGGCGGAGCACGGCAGGTTGCGCATGAGCTCTTTGGCACACCGGGTGGGCCTGACGAAGTCTGGGATTACGAGGGCGGTAGCTCGCCTAGTAGAACGTGGTCTGGTTTGTCGCCGGTCTTGTCCTAAGGATCAGCGGGCAACGTACGCGGTGATAACCGAAAAGGGGGCGGCGTTGCGTTGCCGTGCCGTGGACGTGACCGCCGATCCTTTGCAGGAAAACTTTTTTGCCGCGCTGTCACCAAATGATTTGCGTAGTTTTCGGCGGGTGATGGAAGCCTTAGAAGATGGGCTCAGCGAATCGGGGGCATGCACTAGTTGGGACTAGCAACTACCTGCGACGCCGATAGTTTGGGGGTGCCCCGCCGGGTGGCGGGGCACCATTTTTAGTTCGCGAATCGGTAGACGTTGGTTTCGCGCAGTTCGAAGCCACAGCGTTGGTAGAGGCGATTGGCAGCCTCGCGCGTGGGGCGCGAAGTGAGGTCGACCGTGCGGGCGCCGAGGGTTTGGGCGTGAGCAATCGCGGCTTCGACCAGGGCTTGTCCGGCGCCGTGACCGCGGGCGTCCTCGTCAACCACTACATCTTCAACCCAGGCGCGCAGCCCGGTGGGAATGCGGAATGTTGCCAGCGAGAGCATGCCGAGCAAGGGTTCGCCCTCGCCAGTGCGGAAACCGAACAAATAGACATTGGGCTGGGTAAGGAATTCGCGTGTTTGCGTGGCAGTGAGCGGTCTTGACGACCGCGAAAGCTGCGGGATCAGCCGTTCCATCATTGCTACCACTTCGTCTGTAGCTTCGGTTATTAATTCAACTGACATGGGTGTTCCTTTCGATCCGGAGGGTGCGTGCTAGGCAATCACTATAGTCTTTCACGCGGATCTGAATTTTTGCAGTGTATAGGGTTGGTGGGGCCGTGTTGGGGCGGTTTTCTTTGCGTGAGCATATACGCTTACACTCGTGTGTGTCCTTAGCCTTGCTGGTGGGAGTTGAGCAGTGGTGGCTGATAGCGTGCGTTTAGAAGGCTTGCTAAGAGAGAACAATAGATGGTAGCAAAGAAAAGTACGAAGACACTCGAACAGACCCTTTGGACGGCTGCTGATAAACTCCGCGGAAATCAAGAGCCCTCCGAATACAAGCATGTGGTCCTCGGACTCGTATTCCTCAAGTACGTCTCGGATCGTTTCGAGGAGCGTCGCTCCACGCTCAAAGAAGAGCTGCGTGCGGACGGGATTGAGGAGAGCCAGTTCGCTTCATTTCTGGAAGACCGCGACTAATACACAGGGGACAACGTGTTCTGGGTGCCCGAGGGAGCGCGTTGGCACGAGATCCAAGACCAAGCGAAGCAGCCGCATATTGGGCAGCTCATCGATACCGCCATGCAACTCATCGAACGCGAAAATCCGAGCCTGCGAGGCGTCCTGCCACGCAACTACGGGCGTGAAGGATTAGATAAGAAGCGCCTGGGCGAACTAGTGGACCTGATTGGCACGATCGGGTTTGGCACTGATACTGACCATGGCTCCGACGACGTCCTCGGTTCAGTCTATGAATACTTTCTTGGCCAATTCGCGGGCAAGGAAACCGGCAAGGAAGGTGGTGCCTTCTACACCCCGCGTAGCGTGGTCCAAACGCTTGTCGAGATGCTCCAGCCCTACGAGGGGCGCGTGCTTGATCCGTGTTGTGGCAGCGCAGGCATGTTCGTTCAGTCAGCCAAATTTGTTGACGCTCACGGAGGTAATCGTAACCATCTGTCCATCTATGGCCAGGAATTCACCAACACCACTTGGAAGCTTGCGAAAATGAACCTCGCCCTTAGGGGTATTGATGCCGATCTCGGTGCAAAGTCTGCGGACTCCTTTACCGAAGATCTGCACCCTGACCTGCGGGCGGACTTCATCATCGCGAATCCGCCCTTCAACATCTCAGACTACTGGGACGAATCCCTCGCCGATGACCCACGTTGGGCGTATGCGACGCCGCGTCCCGGCAACGCGAACTATGCGTGGATCCAGCATTTCCTCTACCACCTTGCCCCCCAGGGCACTGCTGGCTTCGTCATGGCCAATGGCGCACTTTCTTCCCAGGATGGCACCGACCCGGAAATACGTCAGAAGCTCGTTGACGCCGACCTCGTAGACTGCATCGTCGCCCTGCCCGACAAGCTCTTCCTTAACACTGGCATACCAGCTTCCCTGTGGTTCCTTTCCAAGGGACGCCATGGCAACGGGCACCGTGAGCGCACCGGCGAGGTGCTATTCATCGACGCCCGCAAGCTTGGCACCATGGTCACCCGTGCTCGGCGCAAACTCACAGAAGGCGATATCGCCAAGATTGCTAACACCTACAACACCTGGCGGTCGAAGGACGAACACCAGCGGTACACAGACGAAGCCGGATTCTGCAAGGCTGCCTCGCGGGAAGAGATTGCTGCTAACGGGTACGTGCTCACCCCTGGTCGCTATGTCGGAGTAGCTGAAGCCGAGAGTGACGGGGAACCTGTCGACGAAAAAATCGCGCGCCTCAAGTCTGAACTGTTTGCCGAATTTGAGCGCGGGCGGGAGTTGGAGACAGAAATTCGTATGCGCTTGGAGGCACTCCGATGAGCGGTGTATTCCAAAAGGGCGTTCTCTCTGATATCGCTCATGTGACTATGGGTCAGTCTCCAAAGAAGGAGTTCGTAAGTCCAGAGGAGCAAGGTCTGCCGCTCTTGAACGGTCCGACTGAATTTGGAAGCTCCCACCCAACACCAGTGCAATGGGCGACTAGCTTCTCTAAGACAGCAGAGCCAGGTGACATACTTTTCTGTGTCCGTGGAAGTGCCGGACGGATGAACTGGGCAGATCGAAAATACGCAATAGGTCGTGGAATTGCATCTATAAGTGCGATCAATCCACAAGAACGACACTTCGTGCGTGGCGCAATCAACCTTGCATTGCCTGAACTGCTGGCTGCTGCAACGGGCTCAACATTTCCGAACGTGTCACGTCTCCAATTGTCAGAGCTTCCAGTTGCCATACCCCCTGTAGTAGTCCGTACCGAAATATCTAGACTTCTGGGCGCCCTCGACGACAAAATCGAGTCCAACAGGCGCCAACGCACTTTGTGCCGCCAGCTAGGACTGGCACTAGTAACCAGGTTGGAGTATACTGCTACGGAATATTGCCCGCTTGAGGATTTCGCTCTATCCATTTCTAGAGGGATTGCACCAAAATACTACAAAGATGAAGATGTTGAACCAGTCATGGTTCTTAACCAGCGGTGCATTCGCGAGGGCTGGGTGTCACCCAATGCTGCTCGGCTCATGCTTCCTCGCATGAAGGCGAAAGATGCTGGAATAGCTGAGCGAGGCGATCTTCTTGTGAACTCAACGGGTCAAGGAACTCTCGGTAGAGTTGGTCGCTGGTCGTATGAGGATTCACTCTATGTTGATAGCCATGTCACTGTGGTCAAGCCAGATCGCACCCAGATTGCACCAACACTTTTGAGTTACCTGGTACTCCCGCGACAACCAGAAATCGAAGAGATGGCCGAAGGTTCGACTGGGCAAACGGAGCTTTCCCCGAACCGCCTGGGATCACTTAATCTCCCCGTTATCCCCCAAGTCGAGCAGGAATTAATCGAACCAAAACTGCTTGCTTTGGAGGAAGAGGCCCACGTCGCAGCAGTTGAAACTGCAAAGCTGGAGGCTCTCCGCGACGCACTGCTCCCGGAGCTCATGTCTGGGCGTATCCGCGTCCCGGAGGCTCGTGATGCGATCGATGAGGAGGTTGGCGATGTCGAGATTCAATGAGTCAGTGGTGGAGCAGGCTGCGCTTCAGTGGCTGAGCGAGGTCGGCTACCGCACTGGATACGGTCCAGAAGTTGCGGGTGTAGGCGAGGTCCGGGAGTCTGCGTCGGACTCGATTCTGTGGGACAGACTTGGCAGCATGTTGCAGCGCCTCAATCCGAATGCATCGACGCAGATGCTATCGGCCGCGATCTCTCGAATCATGCGGGCAGAGTCTCAGGATCCGGTGGCAGAGAATCAGCGTTTGCACGAGCTTATGGTTAAGGGCGTCCCGGTGGAGGCGAAGTCCGGTGACGGTCACGCCTCCACGGTGCTGATGAAGCTGGTTGATTTCGAGACCCCGCCCAGGAACGACTGGATGGCACTAAACCAGTTCACGATCATTGAGAACGGGCATAATCGCCGTCCCGACGTGCTGGTTTTCCTCAATGGACTCCCCGTCGGTCTGCTGGAGCTCAAGAACCCTGCAGACGAGAACGCCACGATGCGAAAGGCCTGGAACCAGATTCAGACCTACCGCAACCAGATACCCTCGGTGTTTACCCCGAACGTGGTGACAGTAATTTCGGATGGGACAGCTGCGGCGATGAGCTCGTTCACCGGTGGTTTCGAGCACTACGCACCGTGGAAGACTATCGACGGTCGCGACGTGATTACGAATCGCCCCGCGCTAGAGGTACTTATCAAAGGAGTCTTTGCCCCAGAACGGTTCCTCGATATTCTGCGGAATTTTGTTGTCTACTCCGACGAGGCAGTCACGGACGCCGTCACCGGTGGACGCCGTCGAGCACTGATCAAACGAGTGGCGAAATACCACCAGTATTGGGCGGTTAATGCGGCGGTTGAGTCCACTGTGCGGGCCTCAGCCCCGGACGGCGATCGTCGCGGTGGGGTTGTGTGGCACACCCAAGGATCAGGCAAGAGCTTCGAAATGGTGTTTTTCGCTGCGAAGCTCATGCGTGACCCACGCATGGCTAATCCGACGCTCGTGTTCATCACCGACCGTAACGATCTTGACGATCAGCTCTTCGGAGAGGTCTTTGCTCCTGCGCAGATTCTGCCCGAGCGACCTGTTCAGGCTGAGGGGCGCGATGACTTGCGTTCGCTACTTACTCGAAATTCAGGTGGAATTGTCTTCACTATGCTACACAAGTTCGCACCTGGCGAGGACGGGGATACCAATCCGGTGCTGACCGACCGGCGAAACGTTGTTGTTGTGGCCGACGAAGCACATAGATCACAGTATGGGTTTAAAGAAACGCTCGATGCGCAGGGTCGCCTCAAGGCTGGCCTGGCAAAACACATGCGTGATGCTCTGCCTAACGCAACCTTCCTTGGGTTCACCGGCACCCCCATCGAATCTACCGATCGTTCAACACGGGCTGTTTTCGGTGACTACATCGATATCTATGACCTCACTCGCGCCGTCGAGGACGGTGCGACGGTGAAGATCTTCTATGAGTCCAGGCTCGCGAAAATCAACCTCGATGAGACGGGCATGGCACAAATTGACAGCCTGGTCGAAGAAGCCGCCCAGGAAGATTCCGCAGCTGCGTCTGAGCGCGCGAAATCGAAGTGGTCGCAACTTGAAGCCCTCGTCGGTGCGGACACACGCCTGGATGCTGTCGCGAAGGACATCGTCACGCATTGGGAACAGCGGCGTGCAACAATGCGGGGCAAGGCGATGATCGTGACTATGAGTCGCCGCATCGCCGTCGAGCTCTACTCCAAGATCGTCGCTCTGCGACCCGAGTGGCATTCCGATGACCTGGACAAGGGGCGCATCAAGGTAGTGATGACCGGCTCCGCTGCTGACCCCGCCGCGTTCCAGCCTCATATTCACTCCAAGGACGAACGGCGCGATCTTAAACTGCGTGCCAAGAACCCCGACGATGAACTAGAAATCGTGATCGTTCGGGACATGTGGCTCACCGGCTTCGACGCCCCCTCCATGCACACCATGTACGTGGACAAGCCCATGCAAGGCGCCGGACTTATGCAGGCCATCGCTCGCGTCAACCGGCGCTTTAAAGACAAGCCCGGCGGCTTGATCGTCGACTACATAGGGCTGTTCGCCTCACTTCAAGAGGCCCTTGCCGTCTACTCGCCATCCGACCGCGAACAAGCAGGCGTACCCATCGACGAGCTCGTCGACGTCATGCTGGAAAAGCACAGCATCATCAAGGGCATCTTGCACGGCCTCGACTATGATTCTTCCCCGGATCTTTCGGCACCGGACAGAATGTCCCAGTACGCCACTGTTCTGGACTTCGTGCTCTCCGACGAGGACATCACCAAACGGTACAACGACCAAGTTCTCGCCCTCGCCAAGGCTTATGCCCTTGTGGCTGCTCGTCCCGAAGCAGAATCGATCCGCAACGACGTGCGCATGTTCACCGACGTACGCGCCATAGCGTTGAAGATCCTCAACCCTGACGCCGGGGCATCTAGGCACGGTAGCGGAAATATCGACTCCGTTCTGGCGCAACTCGTCAACGAATCTGTTACTGCCGATCAGGTAATCGACATCTACCAGTTCGCTGGAATGGAACGCCCCGAACTCTCCCTGCTCTCAGACGAGTTCTTAGATTCCATAGGCAAAAGCGGAAAGCCCAACCTGCAACTAGGGTTGCTACGTCGGCTGCTCAACGATCAAATCCACACCCTGCAACGCAAGAACCTCGTGCAGTCACGAAAGTTCTCAGAAATGCTCACCGATGCAGTCAAGCGCTACACCAATCGCTCACTCACCACAGCTGAGATCATCGCGGAACTGGTCGCGCTCGCCAAAGAAATGCGGGAAAATCAGCAACGTGCCAGTGCGCTGGGTCTAAGTGAGGACGAAGTGGCGCTTTACGACGCAATAATCCAAAACGATTCCGCCATCATGCAAATGGGCGATGACACGCTCAAGACCATCGCCCAGGAATTGGTGGTCACGATCCGCAAGTCAGCCACGATTGACTGGACCCTCAAAGAGACGGTGCGCGCCAAGATGCGCGCCAAGATCAAGCGACTCCTAGCCCGCTACAAGTACCCACCAGACAAGCAAGAACAGGCCGTCAAACTCATCATCGAGCAAGCCGAGCACCTCGCCGCTTACAACAGCGAATAGGTCAAGCGCCCGAGGAAGCGAAACACTGCTGCGCGCGAAACCCCGACTAGTTCACTCACCCATGACCGCCAGTCGGGGTGGCGCAGTTTACTCTCTAAGACGCCTCAACCAGCATTAATAAAACTCAATCTAGAAGTGCGAAGTTCCTAATCGCGAGGGGGAATCGCGCTCTTCAACACACCTGCCACTTCGGGGGAACTTGTATCCATCGTGGCTGCTTGTGCGAATCGTTCGTGAGCGTCGGCACATTTGTGAGTCGCCTGCCCTGGAGATAGCTGACCGGTAGCCAGTGAGCGGGGGAGGGGCGTAGACGGTGTCAAGAGTTGTTGTTGTCAGCGAAATGGTTTGCACTCACGGTAGGTTGGATCTGGTAAGCAGGTGGATTGGTGGACTTTTGGTGCTGGGTTTCCTCTCTCCTGAGGACGCCACGCACGCAAACAGTTCAGTTTCTGTTAGCAATTCGGCACTGAATCTGGGGTAAGGCGCAAAGACTGGGTTTGGGGCGGAGCGCGGGCGGTTCGGTGGGCATTGAGTCGGACCATCGGTCCGGCTCACGGGCACCGCGCCCGCCTCAAACCCATTGTTGCTCTTCATCGGCAGCAAAACCATTCGCCCTCAGCAAAATCGTTCGTCCTCAACAAAAAATTTGCACTCACGGCAGCGCAGCCCCGAAGACCGCATTGCGCTGCAATACACCGCTTAGGTTCCGGGTAAATTTCGGGCTGGCCTGAACTTTCCCCCAAGAATCCCTGGTTTGCCAAGGCTCTATTTACGTCGCGAGCGCGTTACGTGAACCGCAAACCTGCGCGGCGCCCTCGTCAATCCCGTGGCGTCACCAATCTCGCGACAGCTACCAAACAATTACGACTGTATGTGACGCTCTTCATGTCTGAGTTTGAAATGCGGGGGAATATTTCGCACCCTACTTGGGTTGAGTTAAGTAGACTCAACTTTCAGATTTTCGACTTGACAGGTTGAAATGAAGATAGAAGACTTGAGCATAACAGACTCAACTAGCTTTGATGCCTGGCAGCCCCAGGCATCGCGACCGGCAGGTCGCAGAAAAGGAGACAAATTATGGCACGCGCAGTAGGAATCGACCTCGGCACTACGAACTCTGCTATCGCTGTACTCGAAGGTGGCGAACCCACCGTTATTGCCAACGCCGAAGGGCAACGCACCACCCCTTCCGTGGTAGCCTTCAGCAAATCCGGCGAAGTTCTGGTGGGCGAAGTCGCTAAGCGCCAGGCGGTTACCAACGTGGATCGCACCATCAGCTCGGTAAAACGCCACATGGGCACCGACTGGAAAATGAAGATCGATGACAAGGCATACACTGCCCAAGAAATTTCCGCCCGCATCCTGTCCAAACTAAAGCACGACGCCGAAGAATACTTGGGCGACAAAGTGACCGACGCGGTCATTACCGTACCCGCCTACTTCAACGACGCGCAACGGCAAGCCACCAAGGAAGCCGGACAAATCGCCGGACTCAATGTCCAACGCATCGTCAACGAACCGACCGCAGCCGCCCTCGCCTACGGCCTGGAAAAAGGCAAAGAAGACGAACTGATCCTAGTGTTCGACCTCGGCGGCGGCACCTTCGACGTGTCCTTGCTGGAAGTTGGCAAAGACGAGGACGAATTCTCCACTATTCAGGTGCGCGCCACCCACGGTGACAACCAGCTCGGTGGTGACGACTGGGACAACCGCATCGTGCAGTGGCTAGTTGACCAGGTCAAGAACGCCAACGGCGTAGACCTGTCCAAGGATAAGGTGGCGTTGCAACGCCTGCGCGAAGCCGCAGAACAAGCCAAGAAAGAACTGTCTTCGGCAATGCAGACTACCATTTCCCTGCAATACCTAACCATGACCGAAGCCGGGCCCGTCCACCTGGACGAAAAGCTGACCCGCGCCAAGTTCGAAGAAATGACGCGCGACCTGCTGGAACGCACCAAAGCGCCATTCAACCAGGTAATCAAGGACGCTGGCATCGCCCTGTCGGATATCGACCACGTCGTCCTCGTCGGTGGGTCCACGCGTATGCCCGCCGTCAGCGAAATCGTCAAGGAACTAACCGGCGGTCGCGAACCCAACAAGGGCGTAAACCCCGACGAAGTAGTGGCTGTAGGGGCGGCACTGCAAGCGGGCGTCCTCAAGGGTGAACGCTCCGACGTGCTGTTGATCGACGTCACCCCACTGTCCCTGGGTATCGAAACCAAGGGTGGGGTTATGACCAACCTGATCGACCGTAACACCGCTATTCCGACGAAACGCTCCGAAGTCTTCAGCACCGCCGAAGACAACCAGCCTTCCGTCCTCATCCAGGTCTACCAGGGCGAACGCCAATTCGCGCGGGATAACAAGCCACTGGGCACCTTCGAACTGACCGGTATTGCGCCCGCACCACGGGGCGTCCCCCAAATCGAAGTGACCTTCGACATTGACGCTAACGGCATCGTCCATGTGTCCGCCAAAGACCGTGGCACTGGCAAAGAACAGTCCATGACTATTACCGGTGGCAGCGCCCTCGACAAGGAAGACATCGAGCGGATGATCAAGGAAGCCGAAGCGCATGCCGAAGAAGACAAGAAGCGTCGCGAAGACCAAGAAGTGCGCAACAATGCGGAACAAACCGTCTACTCTATAGACAAGCTGCTCAAAGACAACGCCGACAAACTGCCCGAAGACACGGTGGCGCCGGTTCGTAAAGCCGTCGACGCAGTAAAGAAGGCGCTCGAGGGCGAAGACACGGACGCAGTCAAGACCGCATTGGAAGACCTGAACAACAAGGCACAAGCCATCGGGCAAGCACTGTACGCGCAGGCGCAGGCAGAACAAGCCGAAGCCCCCGCGGCAGATGCTCAAAGTAGCAGCAGCGACGATGACGTGATCGACGCCGAAGTTGTAGACGAAGAAGAGGACAAGTAATTGACTGACAAACCGCAGAACTCGGGGGCGCACGCCGCCCCGGAGCCCTCGGATAATCAGCCGAACATTGCTGCGCAAGCCGAAGAATTTTTGAAAACGACAGTCGAGGACGAAAACGTGGCAGTAGGTGCGGGTGCGGATGCCCCCGAGGCTTCCACTGCCGCCGCCTCGGCTGTCGGCTCTGGCACTCAGAACGCGGACGCCGGTGAAAGTGCAGACGCAGCTAATCTGGAAAAATCCGAGGAAACAACAGACGAAACAAGCGCTGAAGAAATTATTGGTCAGCTCGGTGACGACCTCGCCAGGGCAAAAGCCGATATTTACAACCTGAATTCGGAATACCAAAACTATGTGCGCCGCTCCAAACAAGAAGTCGGCGCCCACCGCAAGGCAGGACAAGCCGAGGTAATGGAATCCTTGCTGTCCGTCCTCGACGATATTCACGCTGCCAGGGAACACGGCGACCTGCAGGAAGGGCCATTTGCGGCTATCGCAACCAAGCTCGAGGACGCCCTAAAGTCAGGTTTCGGTTTGGAACGTTATGGGACAGCGGGGGAAGTTTTCGACCCGAATATTCACGACGCACTGATGGCAAGCGAGTCGGCGGAAGTTACCGAACCGACCATTGCGCAAGTGCTACAACCGGGGTACCGCACCGCAGAAAAAGTGTTGCGCCCCACCAAAGTAATGGTCTCCAACCCAGCTTAAAGGAGGTGCGCGGGTGACTAACCATGATTGGCTTGACAAGGATTTTTACAAAATCCTGGGCGTGAGCAAGGACGCCGACAAGGCGGCAATAAAGAAGGCCTACCATAAGCTCGCGCGCAAATACCATCCCGACCAAAACCCAGGGGATCAGGCTGCAGAAGACAAATTCAAAGAAATCGGTGAAGCGTACGCAGTGCTGTCAGATGAAGGACAGCGCAAACAGTACGACGCGCTGCGAACAATGGCTGGGGGCGGGGCACGCTTCTCGGCCGGTCCGGGCGGGGGCGCCGGTGGTTTTGAAGACATTTTCTCGATGTTTACTGGGGGCGGTGCGGGCGGAAATACCCGCGTCCGCTTCAGTACCAGCGGTAGCAGTGGCGGTTTTGAAGACATTTTGTCGCAAATGTTCGGTGGCGCTGCGGCAGCTGGCGCAAATGCGGGGGGCACGCCATTTGGCGGTTTCGCTGGTGGCGCCCCCGGTCCCCGCAAAGGCGCCGACTTGATGGCGGAAACCGAACTAACTTTGCGTCAAGCTCTGAAAGGCACCACTTTGAAAATGAAAGTGGAAGGACGCACCATGACCGTGCGCATTCCCGCCGGGGTACACAGTGGGAAAAAAGTGCGTTTGCGCGGTCAAGGTCGACCCAGTCCGAACGGTGGTGAATCTGGCGACTTGGTGGTATCCATCAAGGTCAAACCACACCCGGTCTTCCGCATCGATGGCAAACACCTGCGCATGGACCTGCCTGTCAGCGTTAGCGAAGCAGTACTCGGCGCGAAAGTTGAAATCCCCTTGTTGGACGGGGAAAGCGTGAAAGTGAAGGTACCCGCCGGGACGCCCTCAGGAGCCGTACTGAGACTGCGCGGACGGGGCGCCACTGCGAGCGGAGACCTGCTGGTAACCGTGCAAATTGTGGTGCCCACAAAACTGAGTCGGAGGGCAAAGAAAGCCCTGGCAACATTCGCAGACGAAACAGCCGACTTTGACCCCAGGGAGAATTTGGTCGAGGAGGCACGGACACAATGAGTTCCGACCCACTGTTCAACGCCGCGGTGTACGTCATTTCGGTAGCTGCCGAACTGGCGGGCATGCACCCACAAACCTTGCGGCAGTACGACCGGTTGGGCTTGGTGACGCCCTCGCGCACAAAAGGGCGAGGGCGCCGCTACAGTCCCGCCGACATTGCCCTGTTGCGCCGGGTACAGGAACTCAGCCAAGAGGACGGCATAAACCTGGCGGGCATCAGGCGCATAATCGAGTTGGAAAAAAAGGTTAACCGCCTGCAGCGCGATAATGCGAAACTGCGGGAAATAGTTGCCCGCGACCAACGCATTTTCGCTGCTAACGCCAGCGGGGAAGTGTGGGAGAGCGCGCTCGGGCGCCGTCCAATTCCCGGCGTGAAAGCGGGGGCACGCCGTGGTTCCCGTGGCGGGACCGGGCACAACACCGGCACTGAAAGCGGCGTCCTCGTACCATATTCGCGGCGGTTTGGCGCGGAAAGCACGGGACAGACGCTAATCGTGTTGGACGTGTAGGCTTTTGTAATGACCGAAAAAGATGAGCCACAGTACGGGGTGCGCTTGCCGCGCGACGAACACGGCAACCCCATAATGCCCGACGGCAGCCCCTATCCGGGTAACCCAGTGAAACCGGTACGGCAGGCTGACAAATCTGGTGCAAACAGGCGCGCAGGCGGGGGATCTGCCGGAACGCGACGGCGGAAAAATTGGTGGACTGACCACAGTCGGTGGGACGAAGGAATGCAGGCGGCGCCGCCCTCGCGCAATAATTGGGGCGCCAAAAGGGTGCAGGTACCCGCAGGAAAACGAAAGCGGGGACGGTGGGGGTGGGCACTGCTCGCCTTAGGGTTAGTGCTGCTGTTTGTAGTAGCGCCCATAAGTGGCAATATGGCAGTACTGGGGACCGAACCGAGCGGTCTGAAAAACATGTTGACGCACGCCAAAACCATGCCAGGTGGTGGCGAAGTACAGTTTCCACATACTGACATTGCGTACGTGCAAAACGCGACCCCGGACACGTGTGTGATTACTCATAACGAGGGCGAAATTGAAAGCGTGCAAGTGACTTTCCGGGACGACTTACTGATTTTTCCGGTATTTGACGCGGGTAAGTATGCGGTGAATTGCGAGGGCGACACGAAAGTTGTGTCCTTCCAGAAACTGTTTGAAAACCACGGCTTGGGCGGAATACTGGTACCGCTTTACGCGGCGGCTGCCATAATAATTGGCGGGGTCGTGCTGGTAATCATGGGTCTGGTGCGTTTGCTGCGACGTCACTAAAGGAGGGGCGGGCAGGTTTCGCAAACGCGCACCGGTTTCGGCGTGAAGCTTTCACCCCGTAAGTATGGCAGTGTGCGCCAGGGACGAAGCGATTTTTAGGCAGTTCGGAACTGGCGTTGCATCATTGGCGTGGCGCAATGATGCGTTTCCCTGACTTTCTGGGGTTAGGCACACGTCACTTTTCTTGGGCTGCGATTGGTACACTTTATTTCTGCTCTATTGAAAGGAAAAGCATGTCTACTCCCCCTCCACCTCCAGCACCGGGGACACGTACCGGAGCTATATCGGAACCGACCCGCACGCCCGCGCGGGACACAAAACCCGAGCCGCAGGTCCGCGCGACTGTCGAAGCGAACGAAACCGCGCCGGCGTCCTCTGTAAATGACGCGCAGAAAGTTTCCGAGGGCGCCGCTCCGGTTGCGTCCTCGACCTCGGTACAAGGTGACGCGCCCGCCCCTGCCCAGTCCGCGAATAACAAAATGGGCAATAGTGGCGTTATGAACAGCAGCAATCCAAGTAATCCAAGTAATTTAGGGAATACAAATATGGGGGTGTCGCAACCGTTGCCAGGTGGCGGCGGGACTGTGCCGCAAAATGGTGGCAGGTACACAATGCCAATGGGAGGGGCAGTGCCCATGGGTGGGGCTGCTTACGGTGGGCAAACGCAGGCAGCGCCGGCGGGATACTTGCCGACCAATCAGGTCGCAGCCCATAGCGGCTACCCGCAAAATTACGGGTACCAGAACCGCCCGTCCGCGTTCGGCGATTCCGATTCCTTCTTCGCTACGCTGTTTGACTTCACTTTCACAAAGTATGCGACTTTGCGTTGGGTCAAGATCCTATACGTCTTGCACGTAATAACCGTGCTTTTTGTGTGGTTGGGCGCTGCTGTCTTTATTGGTGTTACCGGTTCGATGCTCTCTTCCTTGGGCAATGTTGTGTACTCTAACGGTGGCGGTGGTGGTTTCCTCGGCTTCCTCGTTTTCATATTCGGAGCGGTACCGGCTCTGTCTGCAATTGTGTGGGCGCGCATTGGTCTCGAACTGGTGGTTGCCACCATTCAGACCGCGCGTAATACTGGTTTGATGACGGACACGAAACGCAACTAGCGTATTTGCTTTGAAAGATTTGGGAGGCGATCGCCTCCCTTTTTTGCGTGCTTTTGTGCGAAATATAAAGTTGAGTGGAATAGACTCAAGGTTGTTGGTGTTTACCTATATAGCTATGAAAAACGCAAGGAGGAAATGTGAACACCAAATTCACTACAAAGTCGCAGGAAGCCATCCAAGATGCGCTTTCTACTGCCAGCGCGGCAGGAAATCCACAGGTGGAACCGTTGCACTTGCTAAACGCGTTAATGTCCCAACAGGGCGGTATTGCCCTGGGGTTATTAGAAGCGGTGGGGGCAGACCGGCAGGCAGTAGGACAGCAGGTACGCACCGCCCTCGTGCAATTACCCGCCAGTTCAGGCAGTTCGGTGGCGGCGCCACAGTCGTCGCGGGCGCTCGTGAATGTACTAAATGATGCGGGCGCAAACGCGAAAGTCATGGGCGACGAATACGTGTCAACCGAACATTTACTGATCGCTTTGGCGGGATCAGATTCCGATGCCGGGCGAATTTTGGCGGCGGCGGGTGCTACGGCAACGGCACTTTCGGAAAAACTGCCACAGGTACGACCGGGGGGTCCTGTCACTTCAGCGAATCCGGAAGGAACGTTTGCAGCCCTGAAAAAGTACGGTCGCGACCTGACAGAAGTTGCGCGCGAAGGCAAAATGGATCCCGTCATTGGGCGCGACAGCGAAATCCGTCGCGTAATCCAGGTACTTTCGCGCCGGACGAAGAATAACCCAGTGCTAATCGGGGAGCCGGGGGTTGGCAAAACCGCAGTAGTCGAAGGGCTGGCGCAACGCATCGTTGCTGGGGATGTGCCCGAATCGTTGCGAGACAAGAAGCTAGTAAGCCTAGATATAGGTGCTATGCTGGCAGGCGCAAAATACCGTGGCGAATTCGAGGAACGTCTGAAAGCCGTACTGGCAGAAATTGAAGCCGCCGACGGGCAAATTGTCACCTTCATTGACGAGCTGCACACGGTGGTTGGTGCTGGCGCTGGTGGAGAAGGCGCCCTCGACGCCGGAAACATGCTGAAACCCATGTTGGCGCGCGGCGAACTGCGCCTGGTAGGAGCCACCACTTTGGATGAATACCGCGAAAACATCGAGAAAGACCCGGCGTTAGAACGGCGCTTCCAACAGGTGTTCGTGGGCGAACCCAGTGTCGAAGACACGGTTGCGATTTTGCGCGGCATCGCCCCCAAGTATGAAGCGCACCATAAAATCACTATTTCAGATGGGGCGTTAGTGGCCGCAGCGCGCCTGTCGGACCGTTACATCACGGGACGCCAATTGCCTGATAAAGCCATCGATTTGGTGGATGAGGCAGCGTCACGTTTGCGTATGGAACTGGATTCCAGCCCCGAAGAAATCGACCAATTGACGCGCGAGGTCGACCGCTTGCGTATGGAAGAGTCCTACTTGCTAGATTCTGAGGAAAGTGAGGACGCTGCTGCCCAAGAACGACTAGAGAAGTTGCGGGCTGAACTTGCGGATAAGCAAGAGGAGCTGACTGCGCTCACGGCCCGGTGGGAAGCCGAAAAAGCTGGACACAACAAGGTGGGGGAATTACGCGTGCGTTTGGACGAACTGCGTACCGCTCTCGACTTGGCAATGCGCGAAGGCAAGTGGGAGGAAGCCGGCAGGCTGCAAAATGGTGAAATACCGCAGGTAGAACGTCAAATCGAAGAAGCCGAAGCGACCGAGGACGCCCAAATTTCCGAACCCATGATTGCGGAGAAAGTTGGTCCGGCAGAAATAGCTGCTGTGGTGGAAGCGTGGACGGGTATTCCTACGGGGCGTTTGCTCGAGGGCGAATCCGACAAATTGTTGCAAATGGAGAACGTTATTGGGCAGCGTTTGATTGGTCAGCGCGCAGCTGTGAGTGCGGTGGCAGATGCGGTGCGGCGTGCCCGCGCGGGCGTGTCGGATCCGAACCGTCCAACGGGCTCGTTTATGTTCCTGGGACCAACTGGGGTGGGCAAAACCGAGTTGGCGAAGGCACTGGCGGACTTCTTATTTGACGATGAGCACGCTTTAGTGCGCATTGACATGTCGGAGTACAGCGAGAAGCATTCGGTGGCGCGGTTGATTGGTGCGCCTCCGGGGTATGTTGGCTACGAGGAAGGTGGGCAGCTCACTGAGCAAGTGCGCCGCCGCCCATATTCGGTCATTTTGTTGGACGAGGTTGAAAAGGCACACCCAGAGATTTTCAACATTTTGTTGCAAGTGTTGGACGATGGGCGTTTGACGGACGGGCAGGGGCGGACTGTAGATTTCCGTTCCACCATTTTGGTGTTGACGTCGAATCTTGGCTCGCAGTTCCTGATTGACCAAACTTTGGACAGTCACGAACGCCACGAATCGGTAATGAGCATGGTTCGGGCGACCTTCAAACCCGAGTTTTTGAACCGTTTGGACGAGGTCGTAGTATTTGAGCCGCTGACCCAAGACGAATTGGGGGCGATTGTGGAATTGCAGGTGGCACAGATGGCGAAACGTTTGCAGGACCGGCGTATCGACCTCGAAGTGTCGGATGCGGCACGCGCCTACTTGGCGAAGGAAGGGTACGACCCGGCGTATGGGGCTCGTCCGTTGCGGCGCTTGGTGCAAAAACAAATTGGCGACCAGTTGGCACGGATGCTGTTGGCAGGGAAGGCGCACGAGGGCGATGCGATAGTTGCCGACGTGGGTGACGGTGGCTTGGCACTGTCGGTGAAGTAATGGGAGGCTCGCAGGGGATTTAGTCCCTTGCGAGCCCAGTTGCGCGTTAAATCAGGTTATATCGGTATTATAAAAGTCGTAATTATCTCCAAAATAGTTGAAGTTTTAGCAGGGAAGACTATGGCGGTTGTTGAAAAAACTCGTGGATCGTATGCCACTGGTGAAGCGCGGGTGCAGTCCATTTTGGATGCCACCGTGGAACTACTGATGCAATTTGGTTATTGTGGTATTTCTATTCGGGACGTAGCACGGCGCGTGGGTATTTCTCACCCCGGCGTTATTTACCACTTCCCCTCGAAGGAGGCTTTACTGATGGCGGTTATTGACCGCTATCAAAAGCAAGCCAATTACAGTGCGGAAACGTTGGAAGCTGCGGATGCTTACGAGGTTATCGAAGCTTTTTGGCGTTTGGTGCGGACACTGTCGTCCAATACCGCCTTGTTAGATTTACATGTGCAGTTGTCACAAGAGGCGTCTTCGGGGGTTCACCCCGCCCATGAGCATTTCGAGAAGGATTTACAGATTGCTCGTAAGGCACTGACGAGGGCGTTTTTCCAGTTCCAAAAAGAGGGCTTACTGATTGCCAATTTCTCGCCCGAAATCATGACCGAACGCATGATGTCGGCTTTCTTTGGTTTGGGTACGTTGCATTTGTACGATGCGTCGGTCAACGTGGCGGCGGGTATTGCTAGGACGTATGCGACCTTGGTAGATATGCTAAATCCTCGCTATTTGGGCCATGTGAACGAACGCCGTTACACAGATCCGGTTTTGTTGCAAGCAATTCACGAGGCCACAGGCAAAGACGTGGTCGATTTTTACGAGTTGGGCATGCTCGACATCAAGCCAGAGCAGTTTACCCGCATGGAGCTCGGAGACCTGTCGCCAGAAGTGGTCGGACGTATTTTGCAGTCCGGCATTGTGGGGGTTGCCGAATTCTTTGAAACTTGGGAAAACGGCGTAATTTCCGACAGTTTGTTCAAGCGGGTCATCAGTTCCGACCTTATTTCTGAGGACGACAGGCAGGTACTTCTGCGAACTCCTTTGGGGCAGCGGATTGGGTGGAAGACGGCGGCGATACCGGGGCATCCAGTACTACAGGAAGTGGCGCCCTCGCCAAGTCGACCGCCCAGTTTGGCGAACACTATCGGGCGTCCCAGTGCCAGGCGCCGCCGTGGCGCAGAATAAGTGTGTTGAGGCTAGCAGTGGTTCCTTCGCAAGAGTTCCGGCAGGCGCTAAATCAGTGTGCGAAAGATACGGGGTTCGCCTGGCAACTGGTGGTAGTAAAAGACGGACAACCGGTTGGGTGGACCCCGGATTTGCAACGCACTTTTCCGCTGGCATCAGTAACAAAACTGCTGTCTACCTGGGCGTATTTGGTGGCAGTGGAAGCGGGGAAAGTTAGTTTTTCCGACGAGGTCGGTCCGGCAAGTTTTGCGCATTTACTTGCGCACGCTTCTGGCTTGAGTATGGATTCGCCGCAGCTGGTAGCGCCTGCGGGGGTGCGGCGCGTATATTCCAATTACGGTATTGAGCTGGCCGGACAGCACGTCGAAGAGCGCGTCCAAATGCCACTAGCCCAGTGGATCCGCACTACCGTTTTAGAACCGCTCTCAATGCTACGTACCAAAGTGGAGGACAGTCCCGCATATTCGGGGGTGTCAACTACTGGGGATTTGCAGAAATTTTTAGCAGAAATAATGGCGCCCACGCTAATTTCCCCGCAGTTGGCACGCCTGGCACGTACCCCCCAATTTCCTGGACTACCTGGTATCTTGCCGGGGTATGGTCGGCAGGTCGATAATGCGTGGGGGTATGGTTTCGAGATTCGCGACCATAAACACCCACACTGGACGTCACCGCAATCTGGCCCAGAAACTTTCGGGCACTTCGGTCAATCTGGGTCGTTCCTCTGGGTAGACCCCACAAAAAATTTGGGGGCAGCATTTTTAGGCGAACAACGCTTCGGGGAAGTCCACCGTCAAGTATGGCCGCCACTAAACACCGCAATAGTGGCAGAATTTAGCGATTAGGGTGGTGCGGATTTTAGCAGTTTTGCGGTCATAGGTCCGCAAAAATTACCGTAAAGTGTTCCTTGTAGAGGGCGGTTGGTACCGCAATTCCCGCACTATTAATGTGCGAAAGTGACAATTAAGGGCACGTGGTCCGATGCACCCTTCCCTTTGCGTTCTTCCCGGTCAATTTCGGCCGCCGTAGCGCGCTTTGCCAACTGCGGGCTGGCAAACATGAAATCAATGCGCATGCCCTCATTTTTGGGGAAACGCAACTGTCGGTAATCCCAGTAAGTGTAACCATCAACCAAGCCACGGCTCACTTCTTTCATACCTACTTTTTCGAGGGCGAAAAACGCGTCCCGCTCTGCAGGGCTAACGTGGGTGTCGCCCTCGAACTGGGAAATATCCCAAACGTCCTCGTCAAAAGGCGCAATATTCATATCCCCCGTCAAACACAGTGGCACCGACACGTCGACCTGGTTCGTCAAAGCTGCCAACCACTGCAACTTGTACTGGTAGTGCGGGTCACCTACTGCTCGTCCGTGTGGTACGTAAAGCGAACCCACGCGCACGCCAGCGCAAGTAGCAAAAACACTGCGCGGTTCCACTACATTGCGGAAAGTAGGAACCCCATCGAAACTAGTCTGGGCGTCCTCCAGGTCTACGCGGGAAAGTATAGCCACCCCATTCCACTGGTTCGCGCCCGAAACCGCCACCTGGTAGCCCAAATCGGCAAAAGCCTGGGTGGGGAACTGGTCCACCTTGCATTTAGTTTCCTGAATAGCCAACACATCCACGTCGCTGCGACGCAAAAAATCCACCACTCGTGGTAGGCGCGTCCGAATTGAATTCACATTCCAAGTCGCAATCCTCATGGTCTTAAGTTACACCGCCGCTGGACCACCTGAACGCTCAGCTTTGGGTAGGCTTAATCTATGATTCACGACCCGCAGCGCGCCCGCCTGGTCAAACTGGTGCAAGAACTGGCGCTTACCTCTGTCAGCAACACTGGCAAATTTGCCGCCGATATGCGCAGCATCGTTCTTCACCACGAAGCCGCGCCCCTGGTCGGTCACGTCTGTTTGGACTTACTGGAAGAATCCGGCTTCCCGCCCGAAGAAATCGACGCCGTGGGTGGGCTGACAATTAACTCTTCAATGGTGGGTGCCGCAGTACTGCACGCCGCCGCCAGCCGTGGACTAGAATTGGACGCCTTCGCCCTCGACCAAATAAACGGTAGACACGTCG
Source organism: Actinomycetaceae bacterium (assembly GCA_030528145.1). GTDB lineage: Bacteria > Actinomycetota > Actinomycetes > Actinomycetales > Actinomycetaceae > Winkia. Next base: position 23,130 of record JAUMZK010000004.1, on the reverse strand, counting down.
GTCCCCGCATTGATGGGCGGGCTGTTGTAGTGGTTATGGCGCGGTGCGGCAGTGGGCAAGGCGCGCTCGTGACGGCTCGGCTGGCTGAACAAGCAGGTGCGCAGGTACTGGCTATTCTCAGTGTTATTGACGAGGGCGCTGCCGCCCGCCAACTAATCGAAAGCGCAGGCTACCAGTACCTTGTGGTATTAGAACCGAAAGATTTCGAGGACGAAGCGCAGGGCTGAAGTAATCAGGGATCAGGGATCGGGGCTGAGGACCCGGTCTAAGAAGGCGGATTCAAAGCCGGACTCAGGAATCGGATTGAAAACATAACTTAGGAGAAGAAATGAGCACAGCACTAGTCACGGGCGCCAGCAGTGGTATCGGGCGCGAATTTTGCCGCCAATTAGCCCGTGAAGGTTGGGACCTGGTAGTGGTCGCACGCAACACGGAAAAACTGCAAAAAGTGGCTGCCCGCCTAGGCAAAGATTATGGGACAAAATGCGAAATACTGCCCGCAGACCTCACTAAACCAGCAGACACAGACAAAGTGGCAGCCCGCCTGGTAGACACCGAAAACCCCATCGACATGCTCGTAAACAATGCCGGGCACGCATTAGGGCAAACCTTCGTAGACGGAAAGTTGCAACGCGAACTGGATGCCTTGGACGTTATGGTGCGTGCCGTCCTCATACTGTCCCACGCAGCGGCAGGCGCCATGAAACGTCGAGGGCGGGGCGGAATAATCAACATTTCCTCCGTGGCGGCAGGCACCGCCATGGGCACTTACGCCGCGGCTAAAGCCTGGGTGAACACCTTTAGCGAGGTGTTGGCGACCGAACTGAAAGGTACTGGCGTACACGTGACCAGTGTGCGTCCCGGAACCACGGAAACGGATTTTTTCGACTCGGCGGGGTTCCGCATCGAAGAGCTGCCTACTGTCGCGCGCCTGACTGCCACCCAGGTGGTTTCCGACGCGTTAGCCGCCCACAAGGCGGGTAAGGTCGAGGTGGTCCCTTCACTGGTGTACAAAATTATGGACTTTGCCGCGCGCAAAGGGCCGCGCGTGTTGGTGCGCAAATTTGCGGGCAACGACGCCTCTCAACGGTTCAAACTGTAAGAGGAGGCGGACCGAGCGCGGACTATTAGAGCGCGGTAGTAGGGGCGTTTGCGCGTTTGGGTTTCGGAAGAGGACGAAGCAGGAGGCACTCAGGTGCAGGAAGCGTGCGTGCAAAGCGTGAAAGTGCTGCAAAGCGTGTACTCACTTCAGCACAGTCAGTGCAATAAACGCGAGGACGCTTGGGGCGGATCGTACAGGTGAGGGCGCAAGGGTACTGTAGGTATGACGGTTATAGACGACAGACGGCCAGCAGGCTGCGACAGCTACGAAGGTAAATAACAACGTATGACCGAACGTGACAACAAACCTACAGGATCCGAAGCGTCCTCATGTGCGGCAAAAGTGCAGGCAGATGCCGGGAGGGACATTGAAGGCGAAAAGTTTCGTGTGGAACAGCGGGGAGTTGGACCGTGGCAGGGACCCTGGCCCACCGATCCGCGTTATGATCCCCAGTACCTCGAACACGGAGACCGCCGCAACGTCCTCGACGAATACCGGTACTGGAAGCTGAGCGCAATAATCGCCGACTTGGATAGGCGTCGCTCGCCCTTGCAGGTTGCGATTGAAAACTTAGATCACGACTTCAATATTGGCTCCATAGTGCGCAGTGCGAACGCCTTCAATGCTGCCGCAGTACACATAGTCGGTCGGCGGCGGTGGAATAAACGCGGCGCCATGGTCACAAACAAATACTTGCACGTGGACCATTACGAGGACGCTGCCACCTTTGCCGCTGACATGGACAGTGCCGGTATTCCCCTCATAGGGATCGATATTATTCCTGGGTCTACGCCACTGGAATTGGCGGAACTGCCGGAAAAATGCGTGCTGGTGTTCGGGTCGGAAGCTGCCGGATTGTCCGCATCCATGCGGCAACATTGTCGGTCAATCCACCACATCACCCAGTTCGGGTCAACGCGCTCTATTAATGTGGGCGCCGCCGCAGCCATCGCCATGTGGGCGTGGTCGGTGCGTAATCGTCCCCCCTGTGGTAGCGTTTCATAGGGTAATGTTTTGCGCTCGGAGCGGTCGCGGTCGCATCTGGCGGAAGCATACCCTTTGCTTTCATCATCATTTGGGGCGCCACCATTTCTTGGCGGCGCCCCGCGTCGTTTATATTCCCAAGTTATTTTTTGGGCTTTTCCCGATTCGCCTTTACTAAATCGTCCTGGAATCCGCTAGCATTGTTGCGCATAACGTCGTAGGGGAACTGCTTCCCGTCGTCGTATTTTGCGTTGATATCCACGGTGTAGTAGCCGCCTTTCAAGCCCCCGATGCAGTTGGCTATGGCTGTTAGCCCGTCGTTATGGGAGGCACAGAGGAACCCACCGTCTAAATTTTCGAGTTTGCCGCTAGCTTTGGTGCGGAGGGCGTCCTTTGCCTTCAAGTAATCGTCCTTGTGGGCGCGCACTTCGAAAGTAGTTGTGGCGCCTGCATTGTGTGACTCGTAGGTTGCAGATGGCATTTCTGCGGAGTTATCCTTCTCGGTTTGCTGCGCTGTCAGCAAGGTTGTGGGCAGTTTTAGGTCGGCAGGCTTTACATCGCGCAGTCGTCCCGCCACTTGATCCGAGGACGGTTGGGTGGGTTTTTCGTGAGGTGTAATGATTTTGTCCAGGTGAAACCGTATTCCGTTTGCACTCAGCGAAATGGTTTGCACTCGCGGTCGTGCCGGGCTTACCGTCCTCGAAAAACAGTGAAACTGTCTGTCTTAACGCGGCAAAGCCGACATGTTACCGCCCGCCCCGAATCTCGATGTGGCATGCCTTCAGGTATTGCGCAAAATGTTCAAAAACGCGAAAATGTACATATGGCTGAGATGACTATCAGTGAGGCGCGCTCACGCATTTTCGAGGTGGTAGACCAAGCTCGTGTTAATCGCGAAACGGTGTTTCTGACTCGTCGGGGAAAACGTGTTGCCGCAGTGGTTGAAGCGACCTGGTTGGAGAGCCTTATTGCTGATGCTGAGGACCTCGCCGACATCAAAGCAGCGGCTGCGGCACGCGCAGAAATTGCTGCCGGACAGTCGCCTATTCCTTGGGAAGAAATCAAAGCTGACCTGGGACTTTGAGTGCAATATCGGGTCGAATTCGCTCCTTCTGCTGCGCGTCAATTGAAGAAATTTGATCGCGCTGGCATGCGCCGTATTCAGGGGGCGCTGGAAATTTTACGGGGGAATCCTCGCCCTCAGGGTGCGAAGAAATTTGTTGGCGGCGAGGGCGAATGGCGTGTCCGCACCGGCAACTACCGAATAATCTACGAAATTCATGACGATGTTCTGACTGTCCTGGTGTTGTCGGTCGGACACCGTCGTGATATTTATGATCGCCATAAACGCTAATATTGTTTTGCCTGAGCAATATTGTTTTACCTCGGCGAAATGGTTTGTCCTCACGCGCGTGGTGGTGTTTTTTCGCGATCTCTGGGCTGGGTCAAGTTTTGCTGTCAATAAAACTTGACCCAGCCCATGCAGGAATGGTAGTACATAGTCGACTAATAGAATCTCGAAATAGAGTTCGTAGTCAAAATACCAAGTTCCGCAACCTGTCACTAACGACGGTGATCTCATAAAAGAATCACAAAATATGAAACTGCGTAAAATTAGTCAACTAGCAACAGCATGTATATGCACACTCGCATTATCACTTACAGCAGTCGGAGTAGCGAACGCCGCTTCTGCAACAGGGACAGGCACTATTTCTATTACGACAAATAGCAATTTTGATGATTCAGTTTCTGACGGCTTTAGTGAAGATGAAAATGAGCAGGCTATGTATCAGCTTCTTAACTACTACGCTAATATTCCAGATAGTGTCTTAGAAAACGGAGATGCCGCATTGTTGGATTGGCAGAAGCGAAACCCGGTTCCTGCAACACGCGCTTCTGTTCTTGGCTGTATAGGTGCAGTAACATGGCTGATAGTAAGTAATGTAGTTGGGGTAGCAAAAATACTTAAAATTAAAAAAATTAATTAAAGCTCTTGGAGGAGTCAAAACGCTGTGAAAATAATGTGGAGAGCTAGCTTTAAAATAGAGAAAATGAAAGCTACCGGTGGCGCATTAGCGGAATTGGGTGCTGAATTACTTGGGATCACTGGGGTGAAAGATCAATGCTTCAGTTAGTGAGAAATGCGTTGGTTCTTTTGGAGCTAATCGCAGCTTTGCTAAGTGTCATTTTTGGGGTTATGGCTCTAATGGGGCGCCCTAGCTTGATCTATATAACTATGCTGTGCCTAGCTGTATATGCACTAGGGTTCGCCAGTGTTAAGCGAATTGAAAATGTTACTAAACACAAGTGAATAATACAAGCAAATTCAAGTAACACGACTTTTGGCATTTATTCCTGCTTGGGGGTAGATGCCAGAACTTTGTATGTCCATAGTGGTGAGTGTGGAATGAATATTTTTCATTGACTACAGGGGGCGCGGCACGTTTTGGTTGTTTTTCGGGGGGAGGGGGAAGGTAAGGGCGTAGGTAGCGAAATCATTCGTCCTCAGCAATATTGTTTTACCTGAGCACTATGGTTTGTTCTCAGGGCGTGATTTTTTCGTGAGGTGTAATGATTTTGCTTAGGTGAAACCGCATTTCGTTTGACCTGAGCGAAATAGTTTTACCTCAGCAAAATCATTTGACTTTAGCAAAATCGTTTGCACTCACGCGCGCATTTCGCGCGCCCGTCCCCCTAAATTTCCCGTTATTCTTCTCAACCGCAGTTTTTCTTAAGGTCACCGGGTAGTGTTGTAGCGAAGGGAGAGGCATGGATCGACGTGACGCGCAGGCTTTGGCCGCTGCGAAACTCTATTATTTAGGCGAGAACAGTCAGGATCAGGTAGCTGCCAAGTTGGGGGTGTCCCGCCCCACGGTGGTGAAGTTGTTGCAACGCGCCCGCGCGGCCGGGTTTGTGCGTATTGATGTGGTTGATCCCAGCGAGTCGCTGTCGCGGATCGCAGCCCAGTTGCAGCAACGCTTCGCCCTCACCCGCGTCCAGGTGGTGCAGGTGCCGGCAAATGATCCGGCATTGTTGCCAGGCGAGATCGGTCGATCCGCCGCGCGCTTGCTCACCGACCTCGTGAAGGACGGAATGTCGGTGGGGATCGGGTGGGGGAACACTATGTTGGCGATAGCTCGCAGTTTGTCGCACACGTCCGTCAGTGGTGCAAAGGTGGTGCAGTTGAAGGGCGGGTCGTCGCGCTCGGAGCTTTCCACGAACGATTTTGAAACTATGCATCTGTTTTGCGCCGCTTTCAATGCAACTAGTTGCGTGTTGCCGCTCCCGGTCATTTTTGATGACCCGCGCACGAAGGCGATTGTGGAACGCGATTCGCATATTTCCCAGGTTTTGCGGGAAGGGCGCGAGGTGGATTTAGCGGTTTTCACTGTGGGGGACGTTCACCCTGATTCGTTGTTGTTGAATTTGGGTTACTTTTCGCGTTCTGCGGCGGATAAGCTGTTGCAAAGCGCGGTGGGGGATGTGTGTTCGCGTTTTTATACGGAGAGCGGGCAGGTCGCCCTCCGGGAAATCGACGAATTGACTGTAGGCATCAGTATTGACGATTTACGAGGACGCCCACTGCGGCTGCTGGTTGCGGGCGGCGCTCAGAAGGTGCGGGCAATCAGGGCGGGTTTGCGTATGGGGTTGGCAACGCATCTGGTGATTGATAGTTTTACGGCGGAAAAGGTGCTGGCAGAAAACTAGTGTGACGTTTGTAAAAAACGGAATTTACAATTGCGTATACTCTGGTGTACTCTGGAAGGGAACAAGCAACGACGCTATATTTTAGTCGAACCGAGGTCAAATGAAACGCAAAGAACTGGCACAAATGATCGACCACACGCTTTTGAAACCAGAAGCCACAGCGGTGGATGTGCAAAAATTAGCGCAAGAAGCGGGACAATTAGGGACATACTCAATCTGCGTATCGCCCTCGCAATTACCGGTTGAAGTACCTGCTGGCGTACACGTAGCAACGGTGTGCGGGTTCCCTTCAGGAGCCGTAGCGCCAGAGGTAAAGGCTTTCGAAGCTGGTCATGCTGTGGCTGCGGGCGCCGAAGAAGTAGACATGGTGGTAAATTTGGCCTTCATTAAAGAAGGTCGTTTTGATGCCACTGAGGACGAAATTGCGGGCGTCAAAAAAGCTGTCGGGGATGCGGTTTTGAAGGTCATCATTGAATCGGCTGCGCTCACGGACGCAGAGATCGTGGCGACTTGCCAGGCGGCTATGCGCGCGGGCGCGAACTTTGTCAAAACCAGTACGGGCTTCCACCCAGCCGGTGGTGCCAGCGAGCACGCAGTCTCCCTCATGGCAAAAACTGTGGAGGGGAAACTGGGCGTAAAGGCGTCTGGGGGTATTCGCACGGCCGCGGATGCGGAAAAAATGGTTGCTGCGGGGGCAACACGTTTGGGCTTGTCCGCTTCGGCTGCGATCCTCGCTGAAATGACAGACTGATATTTTTCCGAGGGCGTCGCTCGGGACAGTGTAGACCTTTCGTTCCGGCGGCGCCTACCAAAACTTAATCTCAGACAGGGGCACCACCTGTGTCCAATTCAACTGGCGCAAAGGTGTGCTAGCGTGCGAACTCCTACAATGGTCCCACACTGGAAAATTTCATAAGAATATCTTTACAATATTTTCCCTTTCCACGTGGAAACCGTTCGTATGATACATAAAAATGCGCGTAAACTTTATTAAACGTAGGCGTTAGCGATCTGCTGGCGTCGACCCAAAGGGCGACGGAGCCGAAAGGATAATTATTCGATGGTTGCAGGATTTGCCGCAGTAGATATCATTCGCGAAAAGCGGGATGGACAAACTTTAACCGAGGACGAAATTCGGTGGATCATTGACGCTTATACGCGGAGGCAAGTGGGCGAAGAGCAAATGTCTGCGCTCTTAATGGCTATCTTCTTCCAGGGCATGAATATGCAAGAGATCTCTTGGTGGACGGATGCCATGATTCGGTCGGGCGAACGCTTGGATTTTTCCAAGTTGTCCCGACCCACAGTAGACAAACACTCCACTGGTGGGGTGGGTGACAAAATTACGTTGCCGCTGGCACCCCTGGTTGCCAGTTTCGGGGTTGCAGTACCGCAACTTTCCGGGCGCGGACTGGGGCACACCGGCGGTACTCTAGACAAACTTGAAGCTATTCCTGGCTGGCGCGCTGCCCTTGAAAACGACGAAATGATGGCGATGCTGGAAGATCCCGGCTGCGTTATTTGTGCTGCCACAGGTTCGCTGGCGCCGGCGGACAAATTCTTGTACGCACTACGCGACGTTACTGCCACCGTGGACTCAATTCCAATGATTTCTGCTTCTATCATGAGCAAGAAGATAGCTGAGGGCACCTCCAGTTTGGTTTTGGATGTGAAATTCGGTTCCGGCGCGTTCATGAAAACCCAGGAGCTCGCCCACGAGCTCGCCCAAACTATGGTGCAACTTGGCAGGGCTGCCGGCGTGAAAATGAGCGCCCTCATTACCGACATGAATCGCCCACTAGGACGCAAAATCGGCAACGCCCTCGAAGTGGAAGAATCCTTGGAAGTGCTGGCTGGCGGTGGTCCGCGTGACGTAGTGGAACTGACTGTCGAACTGGCGCGCGAAATGCTCACCCTGGCGGGACAACCAGATGCGGATGTAGAGGCCGCCCTTAAGGACGGTCGCGCCATGGACACGTGGCGGCAAATGATCGCCCGCCAAGGCGGCGACGTCGACGCACCTTTGCCACGTGCCCTTCATACCGAGGACGTAGTTGCCACCGAGGACGGCTACCTGTCTGACCTGGACGCCCTCGCTTTCGGGGTTGCCAGCTGGCGTTTGGGTGCTGGACGCGCCCGTAAAGAAGACCCGGTACAAGCCGGTGCTGGCATAGAAATTCACGTTGACGCAGGTAGCGCCGTGAAACGTGGCGACAAACTGTTTACACTCCACACGGACACCCCAGAACGCTTCGACCTTGCAAAGCAGACTCTGGCGGACGGATACAAAGTTTTGGCCGCCGCGCCCTTGGACGCGAACCGTTCCGTAGTTGCAGATAGAATCAAATAGTTAGGAAGATTTATGGAATCTACACCGCACATCAACCCCACTGGACCAATTGCCAAGACCGTGCTGGTGCCTGGCGATCCGTTGCGCGCTAAATTTATTTCCGAAAACTTTTTGGAAGATGCAGTGCAATTCAACGCGGTCCGTGGCGCGCTGGGCTTTACTGGCACTTACCAGGGAGCCGAAGTTTCTGTTATGGGAACGGGCATGGGCATTCCCACCACTGCTATTTATGCCTACGAGCTAATTCACAAGTACGGCGTGAAAAACCTGATACGCGTTGGTTCATGCGGGGGCATGCAACCGCAAGTGAAACTGTACGATATTGTCGTGGCCGCCTCTGCGTCCACTGACTCTAATTTCATGAGCCAATATAACCTGCCTGGCACCTACGCGCCGACTTGTTCGTGGAAGCTGCTCAAAGCCCTAAATGAAGAAGCCGAAAAGCAGGGCGTAGAAATGCATGTTGGTAACGTTTTGTCTTCTGACGTGTTCTACAACGCCCAGGCGGACGCTACCGAACGGTGGCAAAAGATGGGCGTCCTCGGCGCGGAGATGGAGGCTGCCGGACTGTACGCGACGGCGGCTGCAGCCGGAGTGGACGCTTTGGCGCTGTTCACATGTTCTGATTCGCTGGTAACCGGTGAAGCTACCACGGCTGAGCAACGACAAAATTCCTTCACCAAAATGATGGAATTAGCGTTGCCTTTGGCGAAGCTATAACACATAGGGTCGCGGTTGTTGGGTTGGGGACAAGCACTGCTTGTAGGCTGCGAAACAATATAGTCCTTTTAGAAAGGTGCCTTAAATGGAAAATCTAATTAAAGTAGCCCAAGAGTGGGCGGCAGCCGATCCTGACCCGGCGACTGCCCAGCAAATCCTGGACTTAGTAGCCCAGGTGGAAGCCGGCGACGCGGAAGCAAACACTAAGTTACAGTCTTGCTTTGCTGGTCCTTTGCAATTTGGTACCGCCGGATTGCGCGGTCAAATTGGTGCTGGCGAAAGCCGTATGAATGTGGCTGTGGTGATTCGCGCCACTTACGGTTTGGTGCAATACCTGAAGTCTTTGGTGGAACGTCCGCGCGTGGTGGTGGGGTGCGATGCGCGCTACGGTTCTGCAGATTTCGCGAAAGCGGCTGCGCGCGTTATCAGTGCCGCTGGCGGCGAGGCCTTGGTCCTGCCACAAGCCAATCCGACGCCATTGACATCGTTTACTGTGCGGCATTTAGGGGCAGACGCGGGGGTAATGGTTACGGCTTCGCACAACCCCGCCCAAGACAACGGTTACAAGGTTTATTTGGGTGGTCGCGTCGCCACTGGTGATGGCGAGGGCGTACAGATCATTCCGCCTGCCGACTCCCTGATTGCTGCGGAAATCGCGGCGGCACCGGGCGCGAACCAAATTCCACAAGATGACACCAATATCACGTCTGTGGATACGCGAGATCAGTACGTGGAACGCGCGGCTACTTTGGGCAAGGCTGCTCATCCTTTGAAAATCGTGCTTACCGCCATGCATGGTGTGGGCGCTCCCCTGGCTATTGCTAGCCTGACCGCAGCCGGATTCAAAGACATTATTCCGGTTCGCGAACAAATAGATCCGGACCCTGATTTCCCCACCGTTCCCTTCCCGAATCCAGAAGAAAAGGGTGCCACCGACCTCGCCATCAAATACGCGGTCGAAAACGGTGCGGACTTGATTATCGCGCTGGACCCGGACGCGGACCGGTGTGCGGTAGCAGTTCCCGAGGGCGACACCTTCCGTCAGCTTTCTGGCGACGAAACCGGCTACCTGCTGGGCGATTATGTGGCTACACACGCCGCGACTGGTACCTTGGCATGCTCTATTGTTTCGGGGCGCTTGCTGGGCAAAATCGCGGTCGGACACGGGCTCAAATTCAAGCAAACTCTGACCGGGTTTAAGTGGATTGCGAGGACGCCTGGTTTGGTTTACGGCTACGAGGAAGCTATCGGTCACTGTGTCGACCCTGAAAACGTCCACGACAAGGACGGCATCAGTGCTGCCGTAAAGTTCGCAGTATTACTGTCCGAATTGAAAGCACATGGCAGTGACGCCCTCGAAAAATTAGACGAACTGGCAAAAACTTACGGAACCCATCTCACGTCCCCGTTAACTTTCCGTTTCACTGACACTAGCAAGATTGGGGAAGCGTTAGAGCGCATCCAAAAGACTCCTCCGCAAACTATTTTGGGAGCACCAATTGCAGAATGTGTAGACCTTGCAGGCGGGTACCGGGACATTCCTGGAACTAAAGGGTTGCTGCTGGCAAACGAGAACGATGCCCGCGTTATTATTCGTCCTTCCGGTACGGAACCAAAGCTGAAATGCTACCTGGAAGTGGTGCTTGACACGCCCACCGAGGGTCCGGTGCCGTGGGACGAAGCTAGAGCGCAAATGCAGGCATTTAAGGCAGAAATCGCAACTGCCCTGGGCATGGAAGTGCCCCAATAGACTCTGTCCTACTCAAATTGCAACAACACAAGGAGAAAATTATGCGCAGAAAACTGCTTGCAACCACTGTGGCTGCGGCTGCTATTTCGTTGGTGTTGGCCGGTTGTGGTACTGGTCCTGCCCCCGAAAAGAAGGCTGGAGCTGCTGGTAAGAACGCCATCAAGGCTTGCATGGTTTCTGACGAGGGCGGCTTTGATGACAAGTCCTTCAACCAGTCTGGTTACGAAGGTCTGATGAAAGCCAAGGATGAACTGGGTGTCAAAGTAGCAAAAGCAGAGTCCAACTCTGATGGCGACTTCGACCGCAACCTGGATTCCATGGTGAAAGAAAAGTGTGACCTCATCATTGGTGTTGGTTTCAAGATGGCGAAGCAAATTGATGCCAAAGCGAAAGCCAACCCGAATATCAAGTTCGCCCTCGTAGACTCTGACTTCGAATCCCACCCGTCCAATGCGCGCGCACTGCTGTTCAACACTGCAGAAGCGAGTTACTTGGCGGGCTATGTTGCCGCTGGCATGAGTAAGACTGGCAAAGTTGGCACTTTCTTGGGAATGAAGATTCCTACCACCGCCATTTTTGCTGACGGCTTTGCTGATGGTGTAAAGAAGTACAACGAGGACAACGGCAAGAACGTCGAACTGCTGGGCTGGAACAAAGAAAAGCAAGACGGCATTTACACCGGCGATTTCTCGGATACTGCCAAAGGCAAGAACAACACCAAGCAACTGATGGACCAGGGTGCTGACATCATTATGCAAGTTGCCGGTCCGGTTGGTGCGGGCACTGTTTCGGCAGTTACCGAAGCCAAGAACGGCACTTCCATCGTGTGGGTGGACGCCGACGGGTTCAATACTGAACCTGCTGGCAAAGACTTCTTCTTAACTTCCGTAGTTAAGGAAATCGGCGCCTCCGTATTTGACACTGTGAAGTCGGTTCAAGACGGAAAATTTGACTCCACACCCTACGTTGGTGACCTGAAGAACGGCGGCGTAGGCATTGCCCCATACCACAACTTCGATTCCAAGGTTCCTGCCGACCTCAAGAAGAAGGTCGAAGAACTAAAGAAGAAGATCATTTCCGGCGAAATCAAAGTCGAATCAAAGAACCAGCCGGGCGCCCAAAAGTAAGGCGTCCAGCTAATAGAAGACAGGTGGTGTGGGGTCTAGCCCCACACCCGCCCTTGCACAAGGAATACCACATGCACTTACAGCTTCAGGGAATTACAAAGGTGTTCGGTCCCCTGGTTGCCAACGATCACATCGACCTCGACATCAGACCTGGGGAAATTCACGCGCTCCTGGGCGAGAACGGGGCGGGTAAATCCACACTGATGAACGTCCTCTACGGGCTTTACCAGCCCGACGGTGGACAAATTGTGATCGACGGGGAACCAGTAAAATTCTCGGGACCTGGCGACGCCGTTCGTGCCGGTATCGGCATGGTTCACCAGCACTTCATGCTGGTTCCGGTGTTCACCGTCCTCGAATCGGTGGCATTAGGCAGCGAACCGATTGGCGCCCTCGGAATAATTGACAAAGAAAAGGCGCGCGGACCAGTAATGGAACTGTCCGAAAAGTTCGGGTTCGACCTTAACCCAGATGCGCTCATTGAGGATTTACCAGTGGGGGCGCGCCAACGCGTCGAAATTATTAAAGCCCTATCCAGGAACGCCAAAGTCCTGATTTTGGACGAACCCACGGCGGTACTGACACCACAAGAAGCCGACGACCTGATGAAAATTATGGTGCAGCTGAAAGAAGCTGGCACCGCAATTGTGTTCATCACCCACAAATTGCGCGAAGTCCGCAAAGTCTCCGACCGCATCACGGTTATTCGCCGTGGCAAAGTAGTAGGGGAAGCCAACCCGGCTTCGACGGAACTGGAACTTGCTTCTTTGATGGTAGGCAGGCCGGTCGCCCTTGACGTAAAGAAGGACGAACCCAAGCGTGGGGATGTAGGTTTAGCGGTGCGTAACCTGACGGTGAAAACCACAGATGGGCATGTGGCGTTAGACGACATCAGTTTCGAAGTCGCAGGCGGAGAAATCCTGTGCATTGGGGGCGTGCAAGGTAACGGGCAAACCGAACTGGCACAAACCATTATTGGGGACCTGGAACCCCTGATTGGCACCGTCGAAATGGGTGGGGAGGACCTACACGGCAAGACTACTAAGCAGCGGTTGCGCGCCGGGCTTGGCTACGTGCCGGAAGACCGCCAAACTGACGGCTTGATTGGGCAATTCACCATCGAAGAAAACATGGTGTTGGACCAATACGACCAAGCACCGTACGCAAAGGGCATAAATATGCGTCCGGCAGTGGTACACGAAACCGCTGAAGGTCTTAAGGACGAATTTGACGTTCGCGTCACCTCCGTGAAAGATCCTATCTCCACCCTGTCCGGTGGTAACGCCCAGAAAGCCATTTTGGCGCGCGAATTGTCCCGCCCGCTGACCGCCCTCGTGGCCGCGCAACCCACCCGTGGGTTGGATGTTGGTTCCATCGAGTTTGTTTACGAACGCTTGGTCAGAGAACGCGATTCGGGTACCGCATGCGTGGTTATTTCTACGGAACTTGACGAGGTCGATGCCCTCGCTGATCGTATTGCCATCATGTACCGAGGCAAGATAGTGGGTATTGTTCCACAAGGTACGCCTCGTTCCGTGCTGGGTCTGATGATGGCGGGTGTCCCGCTGGAAGAAGCACAGGCTGTGGCAAAGGCTCAGGAAGGGGAAGAGCGTGAATAAGGAAACGCAAGTGCAAAGCGACAAAAACGCAACAACAAAAAAACCGGCTGGCCGAGCGGTAACCCCTGAAAAAGGCGCCAAAGTGGGCGTGGCACAAAAAATTCTGCAACAAGTTTTTTCAATCTCCACAGCTACAATTTTGGGAGCAATTTTCTTGGCACTCATTTTGGGCGCCGTGATCGTTGCCGTCTTTGACCCGGATGTACAAGAAGCTGCCTCCTACTTCTTTGCCCGTCCCAGCGATACTTTCGCGGCAATGGGTACCTCCTTCTCAGAATTCTTCGTCTCCTTGTTCCGGGGGGCTATCCTGGATACCAGTGCCAGCGGTGTCGCTGTTTTCCAACCGCTGCTGGAAAGCCTTACCAGCTCCGTACCGCTGATGCTGGCAGGTCTGGCAATCGCGGTTTCGTTCCGCGCCGGTTTGTTCAACATCGGTGTGCAAGGACAATTGATTATGGGAGCGTTGCTGGCTACTATTGTAGGCACACACCTGACCCTCCCGTATGGTTTGCACCTGCTGGTAGCCATCTTGGCGGCAATCGTCGGGGGTTTCATTTGGGGCGCAGTACCTGGTCTGTTAAAAGCCACGATGGGCGCAAACGAAGTGATTGTAACCATCATGATGAACTCCATCAGTGGGTTCTTAGTGGCATTCATGCTGGCCAAGCCGTTCATGTACGGCAATGGTAACGCCGGCAAGTCCTCCTACGTTGCCGGTACTGCCGCTTACCCACTTCTCACAGGCAGCTTCTCGCGTCTGAACCTGTCCATCGTGGTGGGCATTTTGGCGGCAGTTTTCGTGTGGTGGCTGCTGGAACGCTCCACTTTCGGTTTTGAATTGCGTGCTGTCGGGCTTAACCCGCACGCAGCAAAAACCGCAGGCATGTCTGTCAGTCGCGTACTTTTCTTAACGCTCGCTATTTCTGGCGCTCTCGCCGGGCTTGCCGGTACTGCTCCCACGCTGGGGACGGAACGGTTCCTGACGTCCTCGACGGCCGGGTCATTGGGCTTCGATTCCATCACGGTAGCTTTGTTGGGCAAATCCACGCCTCTGGGCACGTGCCTAGCAGCGTTGCTGTTTGGTGCGCTTGCTGCTGGCTCGGCCACCATGCAGGCTTCTGCCGACATTCCGGTGGATATCGTCCAAGTTACTCAGGCAATCATCGTGCTGCTAATCGCAGCGTCAGAAGCCTTCCGTTATTACCGACAAAAGCGCCTAGTCGCCAAGAAAACTGCGGCTAAAACCTCGAAGGGAGAAGCCAAATGAGCAGCACTACTCTGGCAGCGAACGAAAAAATTAAGCTTCGCGACCCAATCACAGTCACCATTTTAGCGGCTCTAACTGTACTGCTCGCACTGGGTAGCTCTGGCATTTCCCGGTTCTCTTTTTCGGGGGCAACCAGTTGGTTCAAAATTCCGCTACTGCAATTCCAATCCCGTCCCGTGGCTATCGTCCTTGCCGTCCTCGCATTGGTGATTATGGCTTTGACATGGTTTTATGCCCGAGGACGCCGCAAGATTCCCGCCTGGATGGTACCTACCACTGCCTCTTTAATGATCCTGGCATTCTTGGTGTTCGCAGTAGCAGGGCACAAGAACGCTATCGTGCCAGTGGTATCGCTGATCACGGGCGCTATTGCGTTTGCTATTCCCCTGGTGTTCGGCTCACTTTCCGGTGTAGTTTGCGAACGCAGTGGCGTTATCAATATCGCTATTGAAGGACAGTTGTTGGCGGGAGCTTTCGCTGGCGCGGTGGCGGCGTCTGTGTGGAATAGTGCCTACTTGGGGATGATCGCGGCCCCGGTGGCGGGCGTCCTCGTAGCCGTACTGTTGGCACTGTTTACCGTGAATTTGCGGACAGACCACATTATTGTGGGCGTGGTCTTGAACATGCTGGTTATCGGTTTGACTTCGTTCCTGTTCTCCTCAGTTCTGAAGGAAGACCCGCAACATTTGAACCGCGCTGTTACCTTGGCGCCCATAAAAATCCCAATTTTGGGCGATATTCCAATTATTGGTCCGGCGTTGTTCAACCAGTCGTTGCTGGCATACCTCATGTACGCAGCAATTATCGTCCTGCAAATTATGCTGTTCCGTTCCAAGTGGGGGCTGCGTGCCCGCGCCTGCGGTGAACACCCTCGTGCTGCCGATACCGTCGGTATTAAGGTAAACCGGATCCGGTGGCAAAACGTTCTGCTGGGGGGCGCCCTCGCCGGACTGGGCGGCGCATTCTTTACCATTGGTCAGGGTTTGGCGTTCTCCAAGGACATGGCGGCTGGTAACGGCTTTATCGCTCTCGCCGCAATGATCCTGGGCAGGTGGAATCCCAAAGGGGCCGCTGCGGCCGCGCTGCTGTTCGGTTTCGCCACTAACCTGGGCTTTACTGTGCAAGCAATTGGCTCTGCTGTGCCAGCCGAATTCCTACTGATGATTCCGTACATCATCACCATTTTGGCCGTGGCTGGTTACGTTGGCATTGTCCGCCCGCCAGCCGCAGAAGGGAAACCGTACCCCGCATGAAACAGGAAATAACTGCTGAACAGTGGAAAACGTTGCAAGAAGCGGCTTATGCGGCAATGAAACTGTCCTACAGTCCTTATTCTCATTTTCCAGTAGGAGCCGCCGCTCTGACCGACGACGGTCGTATCGTTAGTGGCGCAAATATAGAGAACGCCTCTTATGGTTTGACCCTCTGCGCGGAATGTTCGTTGGTTTCCGACCTCATTCGTACGGGGGGAGGACGCCTGGTTGCGTTTGCTTGTGTCGACAGTAACGGCGATCCCTGTTCGCCTTGCGGCAGGTGCCGTCAGATACTGTCCGAACACGGCGGACCTGACATGCTGCTGCAAATGGCAGAAGGCGTTATGACGATGGCTGAAGTTTTGCCGGGAATGTTTACGCCGCAGGACTTGGTCTAAAACAATCGGGGCGGGCATTTGCCCACCTCATCTCCAACCTACATCATCAGACTCCATCCATAGATCAGTAACATTACGAAGGAGAAAACTATGAGCAAACGCTTCGCCAAGGTTGGCGCTATTCCGGCGTTCCTCGCAGTTAGCGCCCTCGCATTTGCGGCAATGCCTGCAAATGCGGCAACAGACCCGGTCCCTGCGCCTGCCGCCACTGTGGAAAGTCCGGCTCAACCGGCAGTTTCCAAGGGCGAAGGTGCGTCAGAACAACCGGCTCCGGCACCCGCCACCGGGGCGGCGTCTTCAGACCCCAAACCCGCGACAGAATCGGCAAGTGGCATTGAAACCATTGACTTGTACAACCTGACTGACATTCACGGTCACATTGAACAGATCAAAGACAAAAAGACTACGCAAGTAAAGGAAGCCGGGCTGGCCTCCATGGCGTGCTACGTAGATGGGGCGCGGGCACAAAATCCGTCCTCGACATTGACGTTGCTGGGCGACAATATTGGGGCGACGCCCTTTGTTTCCGGTATTTTGTTGGACAACCCTACTATTGCGTCACTGAACGAATTGAAGCCGGTCGGTTCTACTATCGGCAATCACGAACTGGACTTGGGTCAGGATGCATTCCGGGCACGTCTGAACGGCACCAGCGCGGAAGTTAACGGTAAAACCGTCCAATTTGTGAAGATCGGTTTCCCGTACACGGGTGCTAACGTGGAAGGTCTGGGACATTTTGCCGATGGCACCCCCTACCTTCGTGATTACGTCGAATTTACAACTCCGCAGGGCACAAAGATCGCTTTCATTGGGGCTATTGCCGAGGACGTGCCCGCGAAGCTTGCGCCTAACACCACTGTGGGCATGAAGTTCAACGACCCCATTAAGCGTATTAATACCCTGGCGAAGGAACTGAAAGAACAGAAGGGCTTCAACGTTGTCGTGGCAATGCTGGACGACGATGTGCAAAAGAACCTGGGGCTGATGGACGCAAAGTACGTTGATGCTCTGATGGGTGGGGACACCCACGTGAACTACAACTTCACTCAGGGCGAGGGCGGACACAAGATTTCCGGTACGGCTTCTGGCTCTTACACTGATAACTTGTCTTTGATTCGCGTCAGCTATGACAAGAAAACTAAGAAAGTTGTAAAGACGCAGGCTATCCGCATTCCTGCCGCAGAGGTGGCGAAGTGTGATAACAAGACGTCGGTCGCGGCTCAGAATATCGAAAAAATTGTTGAAGAAGCAAAGAAACAGTCCGAGTCGGCTGGTACCAAAGTAGTGGCGGAAGGCTTCACGCCTGGTCAACATTGGGACCGCGCTGTTGTTTACGGTCAAGATGGCAAGTCAAAAGGACCGGGCTCTAACCGCGGTCATGAATCCACCCTGGGGTCTTTGGTGGCAAACGCCATGAAGGCGGAAATCTTGGATGAACAGCACCATCCTGTTGACATTGGCATTATTAACGCGGGCGGTATTCGCGACGACTTGGCTGCTAACGACCAAGGTCAGCTGACGGCAAAGAACATTTTTGATATTGCCCCATTCTCTAACGAGGTCGGCTACGTCACCTTGACGGGTGCACAGTTCAAACAGGTGTTGGAAGAGCAGTGGAAGACGGGGCTAACTACCCAGAATTCCCGCCCAATGCTGAAACTGGGATTGTCTGATAACGTCAAGTACACCTTCGATACTTTCAAGAAGTTTGGCGAGCGCATCACCTCCCTGACTATTGACGGCAAGCCTTACGATCCGAATAAGAAGTACACCATTGGCTCGGTAACCTTCTTGCTGGCTGGCGGCGACTCTTTTGACACTCTGAAGGCGGGCGGTAAATACAAGACCAGCGGTAACTTGGACCGCGATCAAATCGCGAAATTCCTGCGCGAAGCACCCAAAGACAAGCTGCAACCGCGCGTAGCCAAGTCCGGTGTGGGCATCACCTTCGGTAACGTTCCTGCCACCGCGAACACTGAAGTGAAGTTGCGCGGACTATCGTTCACTGAAGGTCCCGGAATGCTAGACATGAAAGAACACGCCGCCGAGGCCGTCACTGTGAACATTGGCGGAGCTTCCTTTAGCGCACAAATTGACCCGTCCCTAGCAGAATCTGACCTGACTGAGGCCGATTACAACGATCCGCATGCGGTCGCAAACAAAGCTCCCATCACCACCGACGGGGCTGGACGCGCTACGGTAAAGGTTGAATTCGCGAAGGTGTGTAAAACCCTCGGCGGCGGCAAACACGCAGCACCTGTCCAAGTGAATACCAGTCGCGCAGGCGAATTGGTTGCCAAATCTGCGGGCTTGACTTGGGAATTTGCCTGCCCAACGTCCTCGACCCCTGATAAAGGCGGTAATGTTGGCAGTCACGGTGGAAACGGTGGCAAAGGCGGCCATCACAGTAACAACACCGGGCACGTTGGACACGGCAAAACCTCGGCGCATAACCTGGCACGCACGGGTGTGGCAACGGGCGCAATCGCGCTCATTGCAATGACCTGCGTCGCAGCGGGCGTTGCGGCGCGTCGCTTCCAAACCAAGTAATTTCTAGCTAAGGGTGGGCTCATTAGGGTCCACCCTTAGCGTATAAAAAACCTTTGTTACCCAATTTCAAAACAAGGAGATACTAATGGGTAAACGCATTTCGAGGGCGGCAATGCTGCCCGCCTTCGTGGCCAGTACCGCCTTGGCAGTGTCGTCGTTGCCAGCCTTCGCGGATACGGTCGCAACCGGCAATGCAGCTGGGGTCGATACTACTGTAAGCCAGTCGACGAATCCAGAAAATGGCAGTGTTGCAACCGAAACTCCAGTTTTGACAGCGCCTGAAACGGTCCCCGCGAGCACTGCGCCTGACACCGGCAAGTCTGTAACCGCTGGCGAAGCGGGCACTACTGTCAGGGAAGGCACCGCTGCACCCGCCGCCCCTACTGCTACGCCAACGTCAAACGCTTCTGAGGAAGGTGTTACCGCGCATCCAGTTGCAGCGGCACCCGCCGTCCTCACCCCCACCCAAATTCAAGGAACTGGCAAAACTACCCCGTTCAACGGGAAGAATGTTACCGTTCGCGGTGTTGTTACGGCGGTTTATCCCGAGGGCGGCTTTGGTGGGTATTTCTTGCAAACTGCGGGCACGGGCAAGGCGGTAGAGGCGACCGGAGCCTCCGACGCTATCTGGGTACACCCCGGAAGCCGTGAGACCTTGCCGCAAATAGGGCAATGCGTGCAGATTACGGGGAAAGCGGGCGAATATTATGCGCTCACTCAGGTATCAAAAGTCACCAAAACTGAAACCGTAGAGGATTGTGCGGTGGTAACACCGCTGAAACTGGCAAAGCTGCCCACCACCGATGCGGAAAAGGAAAGCTTGGAAGGCATGCTGGTAATGCCCGAGGGCGATTACACGGTAACGGATAACTACGGCATTGGTGGCTACGGGACTATTTCCTTGGCGCAGGGTGCAAAGCCGCTATACGCCGGGACTGAAGTTGCTGCACCTGGCGAGGAGGCAGCTAAAGTCGAGGTCGAAAATCAAAAGCGGGAGATCACCCTCGATGACGGATCTTCCTGGGATTATTCCGGGTTTTCTAAAACGAAAGCCAGTAAAGCCAGCAAGGACGCTCACAACCACCCGTTGCCATACCTGGAAAATGGGACGTCACTGCGAGTGGGGGCGAAAGCTGCCTTTGTGAATCCGGTCATCTTCGATTTCCGCAACAAGGAATTCAAATTCCAGCCGCGCACCCAAGTAGTGGGGCTGAAGAATTCGCCCATTAACGTCCAAGATACACGGCAGTCGCGTCCCGATAATGTCGAGGGTGACCTGAAAGTTGCCACGTTCAACGTGCTGAATTACTTCGTGGATTTAGGCGAGGACGAAGCCAAGTGTAAGGGGTATGCGGACCGTCAGGGTAACTTGATTACTACGAATTACTGTAAAGTGCGCGGCGCCTACAGGAAAGCTGATTTTGAACGCCAGCAAACCAAGATCGTTGCTGCAATTAACCTATTAGGTGCCGATATTGTGTCTTTGGAGGAAATCGAAAACTCCAGCATTTTCGGCAAAAACCGGGATGTCGCCCTCGAAAATTTGGTGGGGGCGCTGAACGCGGCTGCGGGTAAGGCAGTATGGGCGGCGGTGAAGAGTCCCGCAACGGTACCAAATAATGGTGATGCCATCCGCACGGCGTTCATTTACAAACCTGCGACGGTTAAGACTGTGGGCGAATCGGTAATTTTGCATGGTGACGCCTTTACCCGGACAGCGCGGTCTCCGTTGGCGCAAAAGTTTGCGCCCGTGCGCGCGGGCAAAGAATTTGTGGTGGTGGTGAACCACTTCAAGTCCAAGGGCAGTCTGCTGGGCAAAAAGAAGACCGACAATCCGAATGCAGACAAGGGCGACGGTCAAGGCAACAACAACTACCAACGTGTGGAACAAGCAAAAGTCCTGGTTAGTAACGTTTCTGAGCACTTTTCGCAATCCACTCCGGTGATTTTGGTGGGCGACTTCAATGCTTACAGCAAAGAGGATCCTTTGCAGGTACTACACCAGGCCGGGTTCGTGGAAATGCGGGATCCGTCCGGGGCGACGTCTTATGTGTACAAGGGGCGGTCTGGCTCTTTGGATCACGTGTTGGTTAACGAAGCAGCGAAGTCGTTGATTTCCGGAGGACGCACCCACATTTGGCAGATTAACGCGCAGGAACCGGTGGCCTTAGAGTATTCCCGGTTCAACTACAACGTCACTAACTTGTACCAGCCGGATCCGTTCCGCGCTTCCGATCACAACCCAGAGATTTTTGGGTTAAACGTGTTCGAGAAGGCAGAACAGCCGGGCGAGGGCGGTGTCGACAAGCCGGGTGCGGATAACCCCGGTACCAATAATCCCGGCGACAACCAGCCGAATCAGGGTGAAGGTGATGCGCACAGGCCGACTCCTAACGTCCCGGCTCCGCACCATCCTGGAATCGTCGACCAAACTGGTAAACACCAGGACTCTAAGGTTTTGGTGGGCGAGAACGTGAATAATAGCGGTAAGCAGAAAAGCTCACCAGATACTGGTCGCGGTCATCATTCTGCGCTTTCTCACACGGGCGTGCAGGCGGGGCTTATAGCTTTGCTTGCTTTGGCTGTTGTGGCAGCTGGCGTGGGCTTGTCTCGCACAGCGAGACGCAAGTAGGTCGCGTAAATTCGGGGCCCTTCGGGGCCCCACCTGTTTGAAGAGGTTAATGTGCAAAAGAAATCCGCATTAGCAGCGGTACTTGTCTTTGTAATGGCGGCGATTTTGCGGCCACTCCAGTCGGTTGTGGGACCGCTGCTCCCTAATATGGGCGCTGATTTGGGGCTTGGCGAGGGACTGCAGGGTTTGCTCACTACTGTTCCGCTGATTGCCTTTGGTGTGGTGTCTTTGGTGGTGCCGTGTTTGGTGCGAAAGATAGGCATTGAGGTTTTGGCTTTTCTGGCGCTGATAGGTTTGGCACTGGGAACTGTGTTGCGTTCGTTACCTTTGGGCTTGTGGGTGCTGTGGATTGGTACCACGCTGATTGGTATTTGTATTGGCATTGGTAACGTCCTCGGACCGGCGTTTGTGTCGCGGGATTATCCGAAACAGATTTCGCGGGCGACTGGTCTTTTTTCGGCTATTTTGTCGGCTTTCGCTGCCTTAGGAGCAATTTTGGCGGTGCCGGTTGCGAATGCAGTCGGCTGGCGAGTGTCTTTGGCGTTTTGGCTGCCGCTGGTGGTTGTTACTGCCATTTTGTGGGTTCCGAGGATGTGGAGTTTCCGCGGAATTGTACCGGAGCACGGTAGTATGCGTCAGACGATGCGGCGGGCGTCGACGTGGTGGATTACTTTGTACGTGGGTCTGCAGAGCGCTTTGTTTTTCATCTATTTGGGGTGGCTGCCGACCATTGCGGTGGCTTCGGGTGAAAGTCCTGCAGCGGGTGGTGTCGCCATTTTCTGTTATCAGATTGCGGGTATTGTGGGTTCTATTGTGGTGTCGCGCCATATTCGCGACGAAAGCCAATCCGTAGTGGCAGCCATCATCATGGTTCCGTGTGCGTTGGGTACTGTGGGTCTGATTTTTTTGCCACACCTGATTATTTTGTGGTCGATTGTGGCGGGCGCGGGGTCGGGCGCATCTTTAGTTGTGTCGTTGGCAATGATTGGCATTTCGGGGAGGCAGCATGGGGATACGGAGCAGCTTTCAGGTATTGCACAATCCTTCGGGTATTTCATTGCTGCGTGTGGTCCGTTCGGTTTGGGTTTGATCGTGGAACACGGCGGAACTTGGACCTTGGCATTGTCCCTGGTGGCGATTATGTGTGGTCTTCACAGTTGGGTTGGTTTGAAGGCGGGGGCGAGAACCCGGAATCTGATGCCGCTTGTAAAAGATTAGACGAGGAGCAGGTGGTCGCCGCTTTTCCTATTCTGCTGTTTGTGTCCGCGCGTGCAGCCTTTGCGGTTTTTGTAGTAGCAGCGTGAGGCAATGACAGCAGGTAGAGAATCCGTCGACTTCGTTGTCTGTGCTTCTTATGCGGTTGGTGTCGCTGCGGTTCGTTCAGCGTTGAACGGGAATGACAGTAGTTACGCAATTGTGTGACGCGCACATCGCGGCGCGTAATTCGGTGTGAATCTTGGTGGTGGTCTTGGCGGGGCTGCTGCTTGTCTTTTGCTTGCTTTTATTTCCGAGGACGCTTTTTAGGCTAGGCGTTTTCGCGATTATTTTTTAGAGGCTATTTGAGTGTGAAGTGCATCTCTTCTTGGGGTGTTTAGATGTTTTTGTTGAGGATGCTTGTCTCTGATTTGTGTGGCGTGTTGTTGGTTTTTGGGTCTTGATGCTGGTTGTTT
>JAUMZK010000003.1 GCA_030528145.1 Actinomycetaceae bacterium | reverse complement strand
CATGGGCATGGGCATGGAAAACAATTATGGTATAGGCAAACACCAGACATAGTAGCTGGACTGAAACGGTCCAACTGAACTGGTAACACAAGAAGGGGTGGCACCTAAATGCCACCCCTTCTGGCGTCTGAGTCTTTACAACCTCAACACCGACCTAAACGGGTCTAAACGGATCTAAACCGACCTAAGTCGAGGACGTGCGCCCTAGCGTGCTGAATTTAGCAGTTCTACGATGCGCCCCACGCCTTCTTCCAAGTCGGCGTCGGACAGTGAGTACGACAGGCGCAAGAACCCGGAAGGTCCAAAGGCTTCACCGGGCACCATCGCAGCGTTTGCCTCTTTCAAGATGATTTCTGCAAGGTCCGCGCTGGTGTGTGCCACGTGTCCCGCTATTTCCTTGCCCAGCAGCCCGGTCACATCCGGGTACACGTAGAATGCGCCGTGTGGGGTGGGCACTTCCATCCCTTCCACGGTGCGCAGCAATTCCACCATGCGCTGACGGCGACAGTCGAACGCTTCGCGCATTTCGTATACGGCATCCAGGGGGCCGGAAACTGCGGCAATTGCGGCATATTGCGCTACGTTGCACACGTTCGAGGTCAGGTGGGATTGGAACGAGGTCGCCCCCTTAATAATGTCGGACGGTCCTATCATCCACCCGACCCGCCAGCCGGTCATTGCGTAGGTTTTGGCAACACCGTTCAAAACCAGGGTTTGGTCCGCCAATTCCGGTACGAGGTGCACAATGTGCGTGGGCGCCAACCCGTCATACACCAGGTGCTCGTAAATTTCGTCGGTTACTACCCACAGTTCGCGCTCTAACGCCCACTGCCCAATGGTTTTGAGTTCTGCTGGGGTGTACACGGCACCGGTAGGGTTCGAGGGCGAACACATCAGCAGTATTTTCGTGGCGTCGGTGCGGGCGTCCTCGAGCTGGTCGACGCTCACCTTGTACCCTTGGTCTGCCCCTGCCATCACGGGTACAGGCACGCCGTCCGCCAGTTTTATCGCCTCTGGGTAAGTGGTCCAGTAGGGGGTGGGTAGCAATACTTCGTCACCGGGGTTCAACAGGGCGGCGAACGCTTGAAATACCGCCTGTTTACCGCCGTTGGTTACCAGAATGTTGTTCGGGTCGACCTCGTAACCGCTGTCCCGCAAGGTTTTCGCAGCGATGGCTTCGCGCAGTGCCGGCAGCCCTTTCGCGGCGGTGTAGTGGTGGGAGGCGGAGTCGCGGGCAGCTTTTACGGCTGCTTCTACAATGTAGTCGGGGGTGGAAAAGTCGGGTTCGCCCGCACCGAACCCGATTACGGGCAGTCCTGCAGCCTTCATGTCGCGGGCTTTTGCAGTAACAGCCAAAGTTGCAGATGGGGTGATGTTACCTAAAAGAGTGGATATCCTTGATTTTGCTACCATGAACACATTCTTTCATCGTCTCTGCCGAAATGCTTAATGCATGTTTCACGCGTTTTTATTGTATTGCGAGGACGCCTGCTTGCGGGGCGTGTCACAAAAGTGTGGGAATTGGGGAGCGGGTTTGGCGTGAGCGCAAAAACGGGTTAGAGTGGTGAGGTCTAAGTGACGAAGGGCAGTGGCGCAATTGGTAGCGCAACGGTCTCCAAAACCGTAGGTTGCAGGTTCGAGTCCTGTCTGCCCTGCCACTTCGGGTCTACCCGGGGTAGGCTGGGAATGGAAGTAACAATTGACCCGGCCCGCAGGGCTAGTGGTCCGAAACGCAGTGAGGTACTATGGCCGAGGTCGGGACGAAGAACAGCAAGTCCGTTTCTGCGAAGCCTGGATTGTTTGCGCGAATTGCTTTGTTTATCCGCCAAGTTATTGCCGAATTGAAGCTGGTTGTTTACCCTACGCGCGATGAGCTGTGGACGTATTTCCTGGTGGTCATCGTGTTCGTCGTTAGCATTATGGCATTTATTGGTCTGGTGGACTTGGCTTTTTCCGCACTAGTTAAGCTGATTTTTTAGGGAAGGTTTTTCGTGACCGAAAATATTGAGGAACCTCAGGTTCTTGAGGACGCCCACGGGACCACCACTGATTCACAGGTCGCGCCTGACCCGGTCGAAAACGCCCAGTCGGCAGCTGGTGGCACTTTGGCGGCAGACGTAGCAGAAGGCGGGGACGTGGCGGTGGCGGCGTCCTCGGAAAACGAAGATGCGGAAAGTGGGGAAGGCGCGGACGCAGAGGGCGCCGAAACCAGCGCGACCGTCGAAACAGCGGAAGCAGAAGAGACAGCGCCTGCCTCCGCTGTGAAAGAGGGCGAATCCGAAGCTGCCGCTGCCCTGCGCGAGGAACTGGAATTCCTGCCCGGCTACTGGTATGTGCTGCACACTTACTCTGGTTACGAACGCCGCGTAAAATCCAATCTGGAACAGCGCATTCAAACTTTCAACATGGAAGACGCCATTTACCAGGTGGAAGTCCCCATGGAAAAAGTCATCGAAATTAAGAATACCCAACGCAAGGTGGTGGACCGGGTGCGCATCCCTGGGTACGCCCTCGTGCGTATGGAATTAGTGCAAGACAACGCGGATGCGTGGCGTGTAGTAAAGGAAACTCCGGCGGTAACCGGGTTCGTGGGGGACAGCCAGAACCCTGTCCCACTGACCTTGGACGAAGCCGTCAGCCTGCTGGCGCCTACGCCAGAATCCGAAGCTGCGGCCGAAATTGAGGCTGGTCAGGACCGTCCCAAGTCTGCTCCGGACCAACCGATTATCGAGGTCGATTTCGAGATTGGCGAAAACGTTACTGTTACGGACGGTCCATTTGCCACCATGCAAGGCACAATTTCAGAGATCATGCCGGAAGCCCAAAAACTCAAGGTGCTGGTGGTCATTTTCGAACGCGAAACCCCAGTGGAGCTTGGTTTCCATCAGGTCATCAAAACAGCCTAGGTGAAGTCACTCACGCAAGATGCTTTCTGGCGCCTGGGCGCGCTAGAATCAAAAACTGTGCATTCGCCATGCACACCTGCAAGAAATTGCACCCGAGTAGCAGATCGCTACCCGGTAGTAGATTGATAAGGACCCAAAATGGCACCTAAAAAGAAGGTTGTCGGCCTAATCAAACTGCAGATTCAGGCTGGTGCAGCTAACCCTGCCCCGCCCGTCGGTCCGGCCCTTGGTCAGCACGGCGTGAACATTATGGAATTCTGCAAGGCCTACAATGCTGCAACCGAATCCATGCGCGGCAACATTGTTCCGGTGGAAATCACGGTTTACGAAGACCGCTCCTTCACTTTCGTAACCAAGACCCCGCCGGCGTCGCAAATGATTAAGAAGGCTGCAGGTCTGCAAAAAGGATCCGGTACCCCGAACACCGCTAAGGTTGGTTCCATAACTATGGACCAGGTTCGCGAAATTGCCGAAACCAAGAAGGAAGACCTGAACGCTAACGATATCGACGCCGCCTGCAAGATTATTGCTGGTACCGCCCGCTCTATGGGTGTGGAAGTCAAATAACTGAACTTTTCGTGGAAGAGGCAGGGCGCCTCGTTCACCACTACTGCTAGGAGATGCAGATGAAACGCTCAAAGGGCTACCGCGCGGCAGCCGAAAAAATTCATCCGGGCGAATTGTACGCCCCGCTGGCTGCAATGAAGCTGGCTAAAGAAACTTCGCCCACCAAGTTCGACGCCACCGTCGAGGTCGTCTTCCGCCTGGGCGTAGACCCACGCAAAGCTGACCAAATGGTCCGCGGCACTATTAGCCTTCCGCACGGCACTGGCAAGACCCAGCGGGTCCTGGTCTTCGCTGTTGGCGAGCGTGCGAACCAGGCTATTGAAGCTGGCGCGGACGAAGTTGGCGGCGACGAACTGATTGAAAAAGTCGCGAAGGGCTACACCGATTTCGATGTTGCTGTGGCAACCCCTGACATGATGGGCAAAGTCGGTCGCCTAGGTCGCGTCCTCGGTCCCCGTGGTTTGATGCCGAACCCCAAGACCGGCACTGTCACAATGGACGTTGCTAAAGCTGTGACCGACATTAAGGGCGGTCGTATCGAATACCGCCTGGACAAGTACTCTAATCTGCCCGTAATCCTGGGCAAGGTATCCTTCACGGCGGAGCAGCTGACCGAAAACTATGCGGTCTTGTACGAAGAAATCCTGCGTGTAAAGCCTGCTGCCGCCAAGGGGCGTTACCTGAAGAAAGTTACCGTTTCTACCACCATGGGTCCGGGCATTCCCGTTGACCCCACGGTTTCGCGGAATTTCCTTTCCGAGGACGCCAACTAAGGTTTTCACATTAGCACCCAGGTTCGCCTGGGTGCTTTTTGTTGCGCCCCGGCGTGTGTCGGGGAACAGCAGAGAACAGCGGGGAAGTCGGGGAAAATCGGCGCGGTAGGGATGGGCGTGGCGTGGAGTCGGCAAGTGGGACAGGGGGGCGGTGCGTTTGAACACAAGTGCGCATTTGGTTTGTTCCCGCGTAAACGTCCTGGTATCATTGAGTTTGCCCAAGACCGTTGGTCCCACCGTTGGTGGGGTAAATCCGTTCGGAACCCGCGTAGGTAACGATTAAAGTAAAGCTTTAACCCCGTGCCCGCGCACGGGGTCTTTTATGTTCGGGGCCACGGCATGATCGGAAGGAGGGCCTATGGCAAGGCCTGAAAAGTCGGCGGTTATTGCCGAGCTCGAGGCGGCTTTCAAAGCCTCGAACGCGGTGTTACTGACCGAGTACCGTGGGCTTTCCGTGGAACAGCTGAAGACGCTGCGCCGCTCGCTCGCTGGTACTGCAAAGTACTCGGTGGCAAAGAATACTCTCGCCCGCATTGCGGCCAAAAACGCTGGTGTCGAAGGTCTGGACGAAAACCTGACCGGACCCACCGCCCTCGTTTTTGTCGAGGGCGAAGCCGTAGATGCCGCCAAAGCGCTACGTGACTTTGCTAAAGAAAACGACAAATTGGTCGTAAAGGGTGGCACTATGGATGGTGCTATTCTGACGGCCGAAGACGTGAAGAAGCTCGCTGAGCTCGAATCGCGTGACGTACTGCTCGCCAAGGCTGCGGGCGCCATCAAGGCGTCTATTGCCAAGGCTGCGTACCTGTTCAACGCACCCGCCCTCAAAGCTGTGCGTACCATCGATGCCCTGCGCGAGAAGCAGGAAAAGGCCGCGTAACCGCAGCCCGGAAACCCTAAACCTAAACTTCTGCTTATGAGGCAGGACAAACGAAAGGATGCCAAAATGGCTAAGCTCACTAAAGAAGAGCTCCTTGATGCGTTCAAGGAAATGACCCTCATCGAACTTTCCGAATTCGTGAAGGCCTTCGAAGAAGAATTCGACGTAGAAGCCGCTGCCCCCGCCGCCGTTGCTGTTGCTGCTCCGGCTGCTGGTGGCGAAGCCGCTGCTGAAGAAGAAAAGACGGAATTCGACGTCGTCCTCGAATCTGCTGGCGACAAGAAGATCGCCGTAATCAAGGCTGTTCGTGCCGCTACTTCTCTGGGTCTGAAGGAAGCTAAGGAACTGGTTGACTCCGCTCCGAAGGCTGTGCTGGAAGGCGCCCCGAAGGACAAGGCTGAAGAACTCAAGGCTGCTTTGGAAGAAGCTGGTGGCACCGTCACCCTCAAGTAGTTTCTGCTTGAACTTTTCCAGGTTGGACCCGCAACCGGGTCCAACCTTTTTTGTGCCACTGACGCGGCGTGAGGCGCTGTGGGGGTGCGAGGCGGAGTGGGCGTAGCGAAGCGCCTGAAGTGGGCGGTAAGCGCGCTCTAGAGGCGCGGTACGTAGCCGTGAAGGACGCTTGCTGTGAAGTGTGCGCGTGGTCGGCAGTGGCTCTTGCAGCCTGCAGCCTACTTTCGTAAGGCGGGGTGGGAGTGGCAGAATACTGCGATTATGACCACTAGGGCGAGGGCGGCGATGAACGGGGCAGTCGTCCTCGCGCCATACAAAGCAGTGGAAGCAATTGGTGCAATAGCGTAAGCGAGACCGTTATTGGAATTAATCAGACCGGCAATACCACCCTGTTCGGATTCATCTAATAACAGCGTGGGACCAGTTGAATAACCTGGAATAGCCATTCCTAATCCCACTCCCATTGATATGCAGCTAATGCTCATTAAAATGTGCGAATTAACTGGCCATAGGCATGCGATTGCTGCTAAGAAAATCAAGGTTCCGACGCGTAAAAGTTTGGCAGCACTCCACCGAGTTTTTGGCACAATAATAGCCTGCGTTAAAATCATGGTAACGCCCATTACTGTCAAATAAATTGCGGTAATTCCGGCGGTGGATTGCGCAGAAAGGTGAAACCTGTCTTGGACTGTGAATCCAAAAATTGTGGTCACTGTAGAAAAAACGAAAAATAGTAACAGACCCGCAATCAACCACGGGAAAACGCGCGGATCGGTGTAACTTATCCTTTTTGGGCGCTCGATTTTGTGGGTGTTGGCGCTGGGATGAAAACGCGTCAGTAAGACGGCAATGCCAATCAACATGAACACGGGCATTGCGGCCAGAGGCAGTAGCAGACCCCCAATTGCGGCCAGCAAACCGCCAACAATACCGCCGATAATGGAAGCTATGCCCTGCGCGGCACCGATCATGCCCATAGCTTTTACGCGACCTGTTTCCGAGGGGATGTGCGTCATTAGGTGCGTTTGGGAGCTGGGTGCTACCGCTGAAATGCCGACCCCGTACAGCAACCCCCGTGTGGCGAGGACACCAAATACCAGACCCGTGCCGACGCACATTTTATTCATACCAAGGTATGCGATAACGCCGAATGCGCTGAGGGCGATAGTGGTTATCAGCATTCCGGTGGCAAGGATGCGTTTTACGCCTAAGCGTTGGGATGCCCTCCCCCAGTAGGGGCTCAGGGAAGCGAGCGTGATGGCGGCCAGCGAAATGGTTGCCCCGATATGCCATTCTTTCAGCCCGATTTGGCGTGCCAAGGGGGCGATTATGGGGTTTAGTAGCATTTGTCCCATAAACGCCAAGAACACTAGGGAACTTACGAGGGCTGCTTGCGCGTCTGGGGGAATATCGTTCGTTTGCGGTGGCGATACCGGGTTTTTAGGGGTGGCACCGGGTGCGACAACGTCACTGGTAACGGCGGATTTTTCGGAGTTCACGCCTGCTTGGGACGGTCCGGAGTTTTGCATAATTGCCTCATATTTGAAGATAGGAGATCCTTATCTTCAATACTAGAATGGTGTTCTAGTGTTGGCAAGGTGCAGTATTGTACTGCTATGAGCACCATGTCTACAGGACGGCGGGCCGGACTGTCACCCGAGCTGATAGTCGAAGGCGCATTGCAATTGGCAGAGACGAAAGGGATCGATGGCTGGTCGGTTCGCGACGTTGCCCAGCGGTTGGGCGTGGTACCTTCGGTGATTTACCACTACTATCCGAATAAGGAGGCGTTGTGCGACGCAGTGGTTGACCGCGCCTGCAGTGAAATCCGTCTGCCTGATGATTCTTTGCGTTGGAATGAGTGGTGGAAAAATATGGCGCTTACTATCCGCCCGGTACTGTTGCGCTACGTGGGTATAACTGACCGTTTGGCACGCGGCAAGTTCACCTCGGCGTTTCTGCCAATGGTCGACTCCGGAATGAACAAACTATTTGAAGCCGGTTTTTCAAAAAATACGCCTCTTGTGTATTCCATACTAGTGAATACGATTATTCATGCTATTGGTGCTCGCAATCTTCGGTCTGAAAGACAGCAACATAACCGTCACGACATGGGTGAAATGTTGCAGCGTTTTGCAGGTTTGAAAGGTGAATCTGTAGCGTTAAATTACATGGTAGACAATTTCTTTGAACCACTTTCTCGCGCGGATCACGAGGACGAAATTTCTCAAAAATATTACGAAACCGTGATCGATGTTGTGCTGACTGGTATTGAAGAAGTATTTTTATCTTCCCGAGGGCGCCACTAAAGTAAACTTTCGCCTCCGGTAGGTAAGTGTATAGTTCGCGGACGTGGGCGCGAGGGGAAGAAAAGCGGCAGTCGACCTGACCGTGGGCTAGAGACAGATCGCAATCCACCGCCCTCGTGAAACAAATAGTTTACTTAACCCGGCGCGGTTGCTTTCATGAACATGTTTGGTCTGGCTGGAGGTTTCCTCGGACCCACCGTCATGGGCAGCTTGGAAAGTTCCACGGGAAACAAACTTGCAGGGCTCTGGTTCATTATTGTTGCAGTATGTGTTGGTGCGGTGCTGGTCTGGTTCGCCAAATATAAAGGTACGGAACAACCGGCAGGACAACCACAAAAGGAACCCAGCATATAGCTGAGCGGCAGAACTGCGGTGACTACCGCCCTCGTGGCGCAGAACCGCGTGAAAGGAATTGTTGTGAAGGTTGTTGTTGCCCCTGATTCGTTCAAGGAGACCATGTCGGCGGCGCAGGTGGCAGCCCGTATGGCGGCAGGTGTTCGTCAGGTGTGGCCGGGTGCGCGCGTGCGGCAGTTGCCTATGGCGGATGGAGGGGAGGGCACTCTGTCCGTCCTCGTCCAAGCTCTGGGTGGGACTGTTGAGGGCGTCACCACGGTTGACGCGATGGGTCGGGGGCAGCGGGCATGCCTCGGGTGGGTGGCCGCCTCCCACTTGGCCGTCGTCGAGGTCGCTCAGGCTGTCGGCTTGGAACAGGTTCTGGCGGCGGACCGGAATGTTATGCGGGCGTCCTCGGCGGGCGTGGCGGCGTTGCTTACCAGGGCCCTGGAACTGGGGGCGCGCCGCATAATAGTGGGCTTGGGTGGCAGTGCCACGAATGATGGGGGCGTGGGGATGCTGCGCGGATTGGGGGCGCGTTTTTATTCCGAGGATGGTGCCCCGTTCCACCCCACGGCGGAAAGTTTGGGGCGCCTCGCCAGGGTCGAACTCAGCCCCACTATCCGCAAACTGCAAGAGGTAGACATTGTGTTAGCTTGCGACGTGGACAACCCGCTCACGGGACCCCAGGGGGCATCTGCCGTGTTCGGGCCGCAAAAGGGCGCCACCGCCACGCAAGTCAAAATCTTAGAGAGAAACTTAGCGAACTGGGGTGGCATCCTCGAAAAAACCACGGGCACAGACTGGGCGGCAGCACCAGGGGCGGGGGCTGCGGGCGGACTGGGGTTTGCTTTCATGGCGGCTTTGGGGGCACGGCGTGACCAGGGCGCAAAAGTAGTTGCGGAGGCGATTAGCTTGGAAGCCCAACTGGCTGACGCTGACCTGGTTATTACGGGGGAGGGCGCTATCGATTCCCAGACTTTGCGCGGCAAAACTATTTCATGGGTGGCGCACTTGGCGGCCTTGTACGACGTGCCTATCGTGGCGGTGGGTGGCAGCTTGCGCCCCGGTTACGAAAACTTGCTGCAAGGCGGTTTCACGGCAGTGCTCACCACCGTGCGGCGGGTGGGGCAGTTGCCCGAAATTTTGGCGACAGCGCCCCAAGATTTGGAACAGACTACGGCGGACGCGTGCCGCCTCATAAACTTGGGGCTATCCTTGGCTGGCAAGAAAACGCTGCCGTCCTCGCCGGGTATTCCCCAAAAGGCAGAAAGACAGAATAATTCTTAGAGGTGAAGATTTCTGGCCCGCAGATTTTAGCGCGGACATGCACACCGTCCAGGCGTATGGGCGTGACCTGCAACTTACCGGGGCCAGCCGCCCAGCCTGTACGAAATGTTAGCCGCCAGCGCGGACCAGATGCCGGACAAAATGGCGACGGTTGGCGAGGACGGTTGGTTGCGTACGGGGGATTTGGCGCACGTTAGCGCGGATGGGTTTGTTTACGTTGTGGACCGGGTGAAGGACATGATCAATCGGGGTGGGGAGAAGGTGTGGAGTATTGACGTGGAGGAAGCATTGCGGGCGTTGCCGCAGGTGCGGGACGCAATGGTGGCGGGAGTGCCAGATGACGTGTACGGTGAGGTTCCGGTTGCGGGTGTGGTTTTGGCGGATGGGGGCGGGCAAGCCCAGGGGGATGGGCTTACGAGGACGCCGCTACCGTAACGCTGCGTGCCAGGTTGGCGAAGTACCAGCTGCCTACCCGTTACCTGGTTTTGGAGCGGATTCCGCAGACGCCTGGTGGGAAACCTGACAAGAACGCGTTGAGGGCGCGTTTCGCGGAAGAATAACAGTGATAACTTGCGTTGCACTCTAACTAAAGATATACAGAACCTGCGCGTGTTATTATTGCTAGAGAGATGTGACTTAATTGTTTGCCCCAACCTTGTACGCCTTGACAGGATTGACAGTGCAGAAGAACTCTGATGCAGCAGTACTGCTAACTCCGGAAGATATTTCATCACATCCTGTGTACTTATTCGTGAAGCGTGTTACGGACCTGTTTGTTTCAGCTTTAGTGTTAGTGATTTTGTTTGTTCCCGCGCTGCTATTGTGTCTGGCTATTCGTTTAGATTCACCAGGTAGTCCGCTTTTTAAGCAGCAGCGAGTTGGGAAAAACGGAGTTCCTTTTGTGCTCTATAAGTTCCGGTCGATGCCGGTGGATTTCGACGTGAATGAACACAAGAAGTACGTTTCCCAATTTATAAATAATCAGAGGGGGGGGGAAATCTTCGCGCATATGCCCCAGCGGCGTATAACTCGGATTGGAAGGTTTATTCGTAAGACCTCTATTGATGAGTTACCACAACTGATTAACGTTTTCAAAGGTGACATGAGCTTGGTGGGTCCCCGTCCACCGATTGACTATGAAGTCGAGAATTATTCCGCGTTTCAACGGCAACGAATCTTAGTTAAGCCTGGTCTGACCGGTTATTGGCAAGTGCATGGTCGCGCGCGCGTTTCGTTTGACGACATGGTCAAGATGGATGTTTTTTACATCCGAAATCGTTCGTTATGGATGGATCTTGTGCTGTTGTTGCAGACTCCTTACGCTACCATAAGAGGCGCCGGATGAATCGTATCATCCCATATTTACCGTCACGCCGAATTGTTCATGTGAATGATATTGCCGGTGTTGGTGCTAGCCTGGTGCGAGGGCTACGAGAGTTTGGCGAGGATGCAACTTTGCGTAGTATCCCGGACAAGCGGACCGTAAAAAATGAGGGAGCTTTAGCACTGGCGCGTCTTGCGAACATCGCAAGATGGCGTTTAGTTGCCAATAGGTACGATATTTTGCATCTGCACTACGTTACGCATTCACAGTATTTGCGGGGTTTTAAAGGCAACGTAGTTGCACATGCGCATGGGTCGGATCTTTTGGGGCGGCGAAGGACTAGAGCATTGAAATATGCGGCGTATCGTGCGGATATTTTTCTGTATTCGACTAAGAACCTCCGCTCGTTGGCGACTCAACTGCGTTCCGATGCTATTTACTTGCCTAACCCCATAGATGAAAAAGTTTTTCAGATGGGATTATTAGATCGCGATACTGAGTACGATTTTTTTGTGAACTGTAGGTGGGACGGCACTAAGGGGAGTTCAGAGCTTCTAAAAATTGCGACAGATTTACTCGGTAAAGGATTCACGGTGTTTGGTCTTGACTGGGGGATAGATGCTCCTCTGGCGCGCAGCGTAGGAGTCCACTTACTTCCACTGATGAATAAGTCGAATTTTTTGCTGGCTTTGCAAAGAGCAAAAGTCGTTATAGGTCAGCAGAAACTTGGTGCGCTGGGTATATCCGACCTGGAAACTATCGCGTTGAAAAAGCCCTTGGTAGCTAACGGAGAGCTTGAGAATCTTCCCATATATGACACATACGGTCGTAATAGCGCGGACCTTGCCTTAGAAGCAATCGAAGAATTGCAGACGTCTGCGCAAAAGACGCGTTTAGAACAAGCTTCGAGGGAAGTGAAAAGGATCCACGAAGTTAGTCGAGTAAGCCGTGAACTGGTGGATCTATATGAACAGATCTAGCCACGTGCCAAAAACGCTGAATCAAGCTCAGACCTCGGTTCAGCGGAATTATCTGTCGATAGTGCTTTTCAGTGGTGTCTATATATATTTTTTATTTGCGCTGTTTTTACCATTCGCGAAATGGTGGCCTGATGTTTTGCGATCTTTGACGGTGTCTGATGAGCTTATAAGATTTGAACCAAGAAATTACACCATACTCGTATATTTTTTTGGCTTGCTTGGTGTAGTATGTGGTTATTTTTTCAGTGTAAAATTTTTGCCAGTGCTCGCGCCTCCTGAATCACAGTATGCTCCGAATAAAAAAATGAATCGTATCATGGCAGTTGTTATAGCTGCGATATCGGGCTGCTCCTTCCTCGCGCAGGTGTGGTTATCTAAGGGGTTCCCTGTATTTGCGCTGCAAGAACGGTGGATCATGAATGCTAAGCTTGTTTTGGGCGTAGCATTAATTATTCCGGTCGTAGCAGGTTTGTTTGCGGTTTTTGGGATTACTCGAAAAACCTTGTTTGGTTTCGTGTTAGTTTTATTAGTTACAGCCGCATTAGGTACTAGATCAATGCCAATGTCTCTAGTATTTGCCGTACTGTTTGCGTACTTCTTGTATGCTAAATTTAAAGATGCTGTAAAAATATTAGGATTCGGCTTGACATTGGGGTTAGTTGTCGTGGTAGTTTTAGGTGCGTTTACGAAAACCGTTATTTACGATCCCCATGCCTCTGAAATTGATTTTCGCCGCGGCTTCAGTCTCTTACAGTCCGATGCTATAGGAACTTTTTATAATTTAGATTCAGTAATATCCGCTGTGGATAATCCGGCTATCGGCAACACTAAAGGAAAAATGTTTATCGATACTGCTCTTAATATGGTACCTGGGTATACGCGCGATTATGCGAATTTCCAAATTGGAAAATTACTCCATGGACGTGAGAGCGTTACTGTCGGTGGTGTGGAAATAGAACGATCTGTATCTTTGACAGCAACCTTTGTTGGAGCTCCTTATGCAGATGGAGGCGTATGTGATGTCATTGCAGTTAGCTTTTTGCTGGGTCTTTTTATGGCTCAGTTTGAGGGCGTAGCCATGCGGGTCCGCTGGTTTTCTGGTTATTACGGTTTTTACTTAGCGCATATGGTTTCGGCTATATACGGCGGAATATACAACCATATGCTATTCTCAGCCACGATTATGTGTTTTCTTGGAATTGTCTATATTTATATTACTAACGTTCGCAATAGCTATAAACTTGAAAATCAACTAGTCGCCGTAAAGTGAGTAAGATTATGCGTATTTGGGTAGATTTAACTAACTCTCCACACGTACTTCTATTTGAGCCTTTAATAGCACGTTTGCGAAAGCAAGGGCATGAAGTTGTAATTAGTGCGCGGGATTTCGCGCAAACCTTGCAGCTTTGTGAAGATTTGATACCCGATGCTATTCATGTGGGCGCGGGGGAGAAAATAAAGATTTTCGGCAAGATAAACTCGTTAGTTAGTCGAGTGCGGCAACTAAAACAATTCGCCGCACCTCAGTGCTTCGACGTTGCAGTCTCTCATGGGTCTTATGACCAAGCTATAGCCGCTAAAATGCTTGGAATTCCGGCACTAGTGATGGTTGATTATGAATACCAACCGGCCAATCATTTGTCTTTTCGTTTGGCGAAACAGCTGTGTTTGCCTGCTGCATTTGCGGACGAGGACGTCGCTCGTCGAGGCGGTCGTGGGAAGACTATCCGTTACGAAGGACTGAAGGAAGAAGTATATCTGCGAAATTATCATCCTGATCCTCTGGATAAGCGTGCGCTAGGTATTGACGACCATGAGGGACCTGTGGTTACGCTTCGTCCTCCTCCTACAGGAGCGTTGTACAACCGCGAAGAAAATCCCTTGTGGGGTGCGATCATTGATCAGGTCAATTCATTGGAGAGTACACGCACTATTTTATTGCCTCGTCACCAGGGCCAGGTGGTTGAATTAGCTGCAAGATATGAGAATGATAAAATCCGAGTTCCACGCACTCCTGTAGACGGCAAGGCGTTAGTGTGGTGGTCTGATGCTGTTATTTCCGGTGGCGGGACTATGAATCGTGAAGCTGTAGTATTCGGGGTTCCGGTGTGGTCGCTGTTCTCTGGAAAACTCGGGGCAGTTGATAAGCAGTTGATTGCACAAGGTAATTTGCGGCATTTCGATACCCCGGAGGACGTCAAGGCATTCTGTCCTTCGGTGCGACAGCGGGGAGACTTACCTCAGATTTCAAATCGTGTTAGTGACAGAATGTGCGCAGCGATTCTAACAACTGCTCACAGGTAGCATGGGGGTACTTCATAGTTCGAGGGTGCTAGCGAGATCCTTTACCGTATCTGAGAACGAGGGCTGTCATGGTCATGCCCACAGCTATTGCGAACATGCGCATAGGCAAACTGGTATTCTGCAGTACAACGATGGAAGCACATACACAGGTTGTGCATGTTAACAAGAGTGTGAGACCTAGCCGGTCGTTTAGACTACTCAGTTCGACCAAACACATCGGTATTCCACCCTGAATAAGCTTTGCAACGCAGTATCCGCCGCAAAGTGCTAGTGGCGACTGCCATCCCAGCCAAATACATAGAGCAACAACCAAGCCAAGCAGTGATGCGAAAGTAGGAATAGTATAGGCAAAACCTTGTTTGACAGATAGGTAATTCACTGCTGGTACTGAAATAATTCCTGCCCATGTGCCTACTAGTAATAAAGCAAATTCTAATTCTAAGCCACCAAAGCGTGGACCATAGACGAGTCGCATGATCTCTGGGGCTAATAGTGTCATTCCAATAATTGCTACCGTTCCTGCCGAACATAGCACCTTGAAAGATAGACGGAATTGGTTCGCTACGGCCGATATGTTATCTGTACCTATTGCCCTCGCCATTGCCGGAAAAATCACCACGCTTACAGCGCGCGGTATCAAGAACAAAGGGGTTGTAAGAGTGAGCGCGGCAGAAACGATGCCAGCGCTGCGAGAATTCAGAGTTGCTGCGCCGACTGCCATTGCCAGATACAGTAGCCCAGTCGAGGACGCTGTCCCTATGGCAGTGAAAAACGCAAAGTATGCTAGACGTTTCTTTTGTTTACCTATTGGATAATAAGCGCGATGCACGCGTGCTCTGTAGCTAAATACTGCGAATAAACCATACCCGAGCACGAAGGGTAGAGTTAGCAGAGAAGGGAAACCTGAAAAAGAAAACACTAAAGTGGAGATAATCAGAAAAATGCCCGCTAACAATTCAGAAATAGCGTACAATTGTACTTTCTGAACACCGTATAGTATTGCTTTTCGGTAGCTGTAAATTCCGTACGTTAGGGTGACACCGAAAACTAAAAAGCTAATCAGAAAAGAATTGCTGAAAATACAGTAAAAGAAGGCTGCTACGCTGCAAAGCAGCAACAAAGATGTGTGTAATTTTTCACCATACCAAAGCAATGCTTCTTTTTTCTGATCGTCAGGTTCGCTGGCGCAATACGAGATTTCCTTGGAGATAGCTTGTCCCAAACCAGGAGAAACGAACAAAGTGCAGAATGTAGCTACGGCAATTAGTTCGTTAACGCTACCTAAAACCGTTGGACCAAAGCTGCGTCCTACAACAGCAGAGTAAACCAAACGAACCAAACCTGCCACACCCATCGCTATTACAGTAAGCATGGTCTGGGTTAGCAACTGCGACGTTTGTGTTGAGAGGCGGGGGAGATGTCGCACTATAGGTTCCCTCCAAATGTCAGCGAGCTGGAAAAACGCAAATCAGGTTAACTTCGTTCACCTTAATCTACAACTGCGATTTTAGGTTTCAAAACCCTGCTGGAATGGCTTTACAAGCAAAATCGGCATTGCTAGAGCCTTGCACAACGGTTAAAGTAAAAGGGATATAAACGAGGAGCACACCTTGACTGTAGGAACTTTTTTTCGGATCTTGTCGCAGCACATTCTGGCGATTGTCCTGATTATTATTGTTTCGGTAACAGCCGGCATTGGATTGTTTTTAACGACCCCAAAACAGTACCAAGCGAACGGTCAAGCCATACTTAACGTGTTGTCGTCTCAAGATAACGTACTGCAGGCAGCCAGCGCAGCCGCCTTGGCGCAGTCCAAGGCGAAAGCGTACCAGGATTTGTTTCAATCACTTTCAGTTATGAAGTCTGTGTCCGAAAAAGTCGAAGGAGCACCTTCGCCAAGCGATTTGATTTCACGTACTGGGGTGACTCTTTCCCCTGGTGGTCTGACGTATAACATTGTGGCTAGGTCTACTAACCCTGGACAAGCGCGAGACATTGTTGAGCAGACCATCGAGGCAACGTCAAAACAAGTCAGGAAAATTGAGGGCGCTTCAGGTCGTTCGCCTTCAGTAGAGGTCGTTAGTCTATCTGAGGTCGCCAAGCCCGTATCACCTTACGCTCCGAAGCTCTACCGGTATATAACTTTTAGCTTCATTATTGGAGTTATTCTGGCGATCATGTTCGCAGTCTTACGATCCGCTTTGGATACCAAAGTGCGCTCAATGAGAGATGTTAATAAGCGTTATTCCTCGCCTGTATTGGGTGAAATTCCGTCACAAAAGATCGCGAAAAATCAAAAGATCGACATCCGCTCTTCGAATGTCGCTTCTATATATACGGAATCTCTGCGCAAAGTTCGCACCAATCTACAGTTCGCTAATGTTGATGAAAAACTAGAATCAATTTTGATGACTTCCTCTGTTCAAGGAGAGGGGAAAACAACCATCTCGGTCAACTTAGCGCGAATTATCGCGCAGGACGGACGCAAGACGATACTCGTCGATGCAGATCTGCGCAGACCCACCGTTCACCAATACTTTGGATATAGCAACAATGTTGGGCTCTCGACAGTTCTTAGTGGACAAGTGAACCTCGCCGATGCCATCCACACTACCAATGATCCGAATTTATTAGTGTTGCCTTCGGGAAGTATTCCGCCCAATCCCGCAGAACTATTAGGATCGAAGCGTATGACCCAGATAGTGGAAGTGCTATCGCGAGATTATTTTGTGATTATTGATGGTGCGCCGATAAATCCAGTTACCGACTCGACTCTGCTAGGAGCGAAAGTAGACGGTGTATTGTTGGTCGTTGCTTTAGGAAAAGTAACGAAGGAAGCTCTGCAAAGCGCGACTTCGACGCTCACGCAGGTACAACTTCCCCTCCTAGGATTTATTCTTAATAAGAGCCATGAGGTGCAAGAAGGCACAGGAAAGTATGGTGGCTACTACGTCGCAAGGAATGACTATAATAACGCTTCGCGCGAATTTCGTTCCATGCGTCCTCACGCTTCAGATATTGCTGGTTTTCCGCCGCATCCATCGGCTTCTCAGCGAGAAGAGGACCTAGTCGGTCAGACAACTGCGCCAGAACAAACACAGACCGTTCACGCTTCCCAGAAGCGGATTGCTGTTCCTGCGACTAATAGTTTTCCTCACGTTGATGCAAAACCCGACCCTTGGGAAGAAGTAATACATACAGATTTACCTGGTACAGGAGTCGAAAAACCTATGCGTTCCAGACTGAAACGTGAACCTCGCCGTCATGCAAGATAATCATGTCTGATGTTCTGTTTGTGTGTACTGGAAATATTTGTCGATCTGCGTTCGCGGCAGTTCTGCTAAGACACCTTCGTCCTGATCTGGTTGTAGATTCAGCGGGCACCCACGCATTAGAAGGACACGGGGTTGATGAATCGGTGCAGCGACAATTGCTCATTCGCGGCGTTACGGACTTAGCACATAGCGCTAAATCGCTTAATGAACGTATAGTCAGACAAGCCGAGATAATATTTTGCATGGAAAATTCTCATATGAATGCCCTACAATCTACATTTCCTTGCAGCCTGCGGAAATCTTTCTTACTTTCTTATGTTGAATTCTTGGACGAGGTGCTATCAGAAAAAAATCAGATTACTCCTGCGCAAACTGTGGACATACTGTGGCGTCAGCGTCAAAACGGGTCCACTGCTGGAGGTATTTCTGACCCCTATAGACAAAGCGAATCAGTATACTCTGCGGTAGCTAACGCCCTCGAAAAGCATGTTCGGGTTATCGCCCGCTCCCTTCGAGTTAGTCGCCTGAGTGGAAGTCAAGGTACACCTTCCTTATCTGCAGCGACATCATTTCCTCAACTAAAATTTGAGTCACACATGTAAGAAATGGTCGACGTGAAGACCTAAGAACAATACACGCGAGAGCTGAAAATATGAGTAAGTTTGCGAAACTCCTGATAGTCATGGGAATAATGGCACTAGTGCTGGTTGTGATGGTCGCAGGCGCGCTCGGCTACCTGGGTCACCGTGTTACCGGAAAGTTTGCGAAAGTGGAGATAGGTAAATCTATCGTTGCAAAAGACCCTAGCTCAGAAACCGTGAATTTTTTATTGATGGGAACAGACACCCGGCTTAACGCGTCTAACCGAGCAGATTGGGCGAAAGGCGGTTCGCGCACGGATGCATTGATGCTGGCGCAGCTGAGTTCCGATAAAAACTACGTCACTGTAATGTCAATTCCGCGTGATTCATGGGTAGAAATTCCCGGACACGGTAAAGCCAAAATCAATGCCGCATTCGCTTACGGAGGACCTAGCCTGGCAGTGCAAACCGTAGAGAAGCTCACTGGTGTACATATCGATCACTTTGCAATAGTCAACTTCGAATCGTTCACTTCGGTCACCGACAAACTGGGCGGTGTTCAAGTTCAGACTATGGACGGTTTGCAGTCTTTCGACGGAAAAGATGCGCTTGCGTACGTGCGTGAACGCCACTCGTTGGCGCGTGGCGATTTTGACCGTGTGCAGCGTCAACAAGCGTGGCTTCGCGGGATAATGAAAAAATTATTCACATCCGAAGTTCTCACAAGTCCGCGAAAAGCGCTTGGAATTGCAGAGACGATAGCTGAAGATGTTACTGTTGATTCCGCCCTCGGAAACACCGAGATTTTGAAATTAGCTTACAAAATGAAGGCTACTACACCCGCACATGTAAGATTCATTACTGCTCCGGTTCGTGGAGTTGGCACATCAGATGATGGGCAATCAATTGTGCAGTTAAATGATGATGCTTTGGCACAACTGATGGTGGCTTGGCGTGAAGACCGCCTAGAGCAATATCTCGATAGTGGTAGAGCAGAAACTGACTCGCTACGACAAAACGCCCCTTAGTTTTCTTCTAGACGAGGACGACACGCCCGACTTCGAGTGCTTGGCTAACGTCACACTCTGCTCGCCT
Source organism: Actinomycetaceae bacterium (assembly GCA_030528145.1). Lineage (GTDB taxonomy): Bacteria > Actinomycetota > Actinomycetes > Actinomycetales > Actinomycetaceae > Winkia. Next base: position 129,642 of record JAUMZK010000003.1, on the reverse strand, counting down.
TTCGCGAACTTTTCAGACCTGGTAATGTTGAATCTCGGTTCGTTATGCACGGCGCGGCACACTCGCACCCACTGCACGAATCCATTCCTTGAAAACGAAGGCGGCGCGCGTCGCCCTCGAAAAAGGAAAACCAAAACTCCTCCAACCCAGGCGAAAGTTATTGCGCAAATGCGCAAAGAGACACGCCCGAGTTCGAGGGTCGGAAAACAACGACAACAAGAAGAGGTATGACGGCATGGCGGGACAAAAAATCCGCATCCGGCTGAAGTCATATGACCACGAGGTCATTGATTCCTCGGCTCGCAAGATCGTCGACACGGTCACGCGTGCCGGTGCCACCGTGGTGGGCCCGGTGCCCCTGCCGACCGAAAAAAACGTATTCTGCGTAATTCGGTCGCCACACAAGTACAAGGACAGCCGCGAACACTTCGAAATGCGCACGCACAAGCGGCTGATCGACATTATTGATCCGACGCCCACGGCAGTCGACTCCCTGATGAGCCTCGACCTGCCCGCTGACGTCAACATTGAGATTAAACTCTGAGGAAAACTGCCATGAGCAAATCCACGAAAGCTGCGCCCGCAGTGCCCGTAAAGGCACTTCTCGGTCGCAAGCTCGGCATGACTCAGGTGTGGAACGAAGACAAAAAGCTCGTTCCCATCACCGTCGTGCAAGTTGAAAAAAACGTGGTGACCCAGATTCGTGACATGGAAACCGACGGCTACGAAGCCGTACAGATCGCCTTCGGCGAACTCGATGCACGTAAAGTCACCAAACCCCTCAAAGGCCACTTCGACAAGGCTGGGGTAACCCCCCGTCGCCACGTCGTCGAAATCCGCACCTCTGCGGAAGGCTACGAACTTGGTCAAGAACTCGCTGCGGACGTCTTTGAAGTAGGCGCCAAGGTTGATGTAACTGGCAAAACTAAAGGTAAAGGCTTTGCTGGCGTCATGAAACGCCACGGTTTTGGCGGCGCCCCCGCATCCCACGGTGCGCACCGCAACCACCGCAAGCCCGGTTCGATCGGTGCCTGCGCCACTCCCGGTCGCGTCTTCAAAGGTCTGCGCATGGCCGGACGCATGGGTAACGCGCGCCGCACCATCCAAAACCTCACCGTCCACGCCGTAGACGCCGAAAAGGGACTACTCCTAATCACCGGCGCCATTCCCGGTCCCAAGAACGGGATCGTCGTGGTACGCAATGCAGCGAAGGGTGCGTGAAATGTCTGAAAACCTGACAATCGACATCGTTGATGCCGCAGGCAAGACCACCGGCACCTACGAACTGCCTGCCGAAATTTTCGACGTAAAACTTAACATCCCATTGATCCACCAAGTCGTGGTAGCCCAGCTAGCGGCCGCCCGCCAAGGCACCCACTCCACCAAGACCCGCGGCGAAGTCCGTGGTGGTGGACGCAAGCCCTGGCGCCAAAAAGGCACCGGGCGCGCCCGTCAAGGCTCCATCCGCGCACCTCAGTGGAAGGGTGGCGGCGTAGTACACGGTCCCAAGCCGCGCGACTACAGCCAACGCACCCCCAAGAAGATGAAGGTCGGCGCACTCCGCTCCGCCCTCTCCGACCGTTACCGTAACGACCGGATGCACGTCATCGACCAGTTCATGGACTTGGACGCCACACCCAAAACCAAGGTGGCAAAGTCCGTGGTACAAACTCTGGTTGCCGACCGTCACCCACTCGTAGTACTGGACCGCAGCGAAATCGTAACCGCCAGTTCCCTGTCCAACCTTCAAGAAGTCACCTTCTTGTGGGTTGACCAGATCAACACCTACGACGTGATTGACGCGGACGACGTCATCTTCACCACCACCGCCCTCGACAAGTTCCTGGGCAAAGGTCAGGAGGAAGACAAGTGAGCCTCGAACTAGCTAAAAACCCGCGCGACATCATCATCGCCCCCATCGTGTCCGAAAAGGCCTACAGCCTCATGGACCAAGGCAAGTACACTTTCGAGGTCGACAAGACCGCCAACAAAACCGAAATCAAACTTGCAATCGAAGCAATCTTCGGTGTCAAAGTGTCTTCCGTAAACACGATGAACCGTCAAGGCAAGCGGGTACGTACCCGCAATGGCTACGGCAAACGTAAAGACACCAAGCGCGCAATCGTTACCCTGCGCGAAGGCACCATCGACATCTTCGGCGACGCCATCGCCTAAGCCGAGGAAGGAAAAAAATGGGAATCCGTAAGTACAAGCCGACGACCCCGGGTCGTCGCGGTGCCTCGGTGTCTGACTTCGCCGAGCTGACGCGTTCAACCCCCGAAAAGTCGTTGCTGCGTCCGCTGCACAAAACCGGTGGTCGTAACTCCTACGGCCGGATCACGTCCCGACGTCGCGGTGGTGGCCACAAGCGCCAATACCGCGTCATCGACTTCCGTCGAAACGACAAGGACGGCATCCCCGCCAAGGTCGCACACATCGAATACGACCCCAACCGCAGCGCAAACATCGCCCTCCTGCACTACGCAGACGGCGCTAAACGCTACATCCTAGCCCCCAAAGGCATCGCCCAGGGAACGCCCATTGAACAGGGACCCGGTGCTGATATCAAGCCCGGCAACTGCCTGCCAATGCGCAACATTCCCCTCGGCACCGTCCTGCACGCCGTAGAAATGCGGCCCGGTGGCGGCGCAAAAATTGCCCGCTCTGCAGGTACCTCCGTCCAGCTGGTCGCCAAGGAAGGCAAATACGCCCAACTGCGTATGCCCTCCGGTGAAATCCGCAACGTTGAAGTAGACTGCCGCGCCACCATTGGCGAAGTCGGTAACTCTGACCACGGCAACATCAACTGGGGCAAAGCCGGGCGCATGCGTTGGAAAGGTCGCCGACCCAAAGTTCGTGGTGTTGCCATGAACCCAATCGACCACCCACACGGTGGTGGCGAAGGTCGCACCTCCGGTGGTCGCCACCCAGTTTCGCCATGGGGCAAGCCAGAAGGTCGCACCCGCCGTCCGAATAAGCCCAGCGACAGGCTCATCGTGCGTCGTCGCCGGACCGGCAAGAAACGCTGATAGAGGGAGAAGACGATGCCACGCAGTTTGAAGAAAGGACCCTTCGTCGACGACCACCTGATGAAAAAGGTAGACGCCGCCGTCGAAAGTGGATCCAAGAACGTAATCAAAACCTGGTCACGCCGCTCGGTAATAACCCCCGATTTCATCGGGCTCACCATTGCCGTACACGATGGCCGTAAACACGTTCCCGTATACGTATCCGAAAACATGGTCGGGCACAAACTAGGCGAATTCGCCCCCACCCGTACCTTCAAAGGACACGTAAAGGACGACCGCAAGGGACGCCGTCGCTAGACGGCACTAGAAAGAAATGAGGCAGAAAATGGAAGCCAAAGCGCAAGCGCGCTTCGTGCGCTCCACGCCGATGAAGGCTCGCCGCGTCGTGAACGAAATTCGCGGCAAGCGCGCCCTCGAGGCCTACGATGTGCTGCGTTTCGCACCCCAAGCGGTCGCCGAAGACGTCCGCAAGGTGCTTCACAGCGCCATGCATAACGCTAAATACCGCGCCGAAGAAACCGGACAAACCCTCAAATTCGAGGATCTGGTAATCACCGCCGCCTGGGTAGACGAGGGGCCAACCATGAAACGGTTCCAACCTCGCGCCCAAGGTCGCGCCGGACAAATTTTGAAGCGCACCAGCCACATAACCCTGGTAGTTAGCGACAACAAGAAGGAAGAGGTCCGATAAATGGGACAGAAGGTAAACCCCACAGGGTTCCGTCTCGGCATCACGACGGACCACCGTTCCCGCTGGTTCGCTGATTCCACCAAAAAGGGACAACGCTACAGTGACTTCGTAAAAGAGGACGTAGCCATTCGTCGTCTCCTCGAAGAACAACTGGAACGCGCAGGCATATCCCAAATTGACATTGAACGCACCCGCGACCGGGTTCGCATCGACCTTCACACTGCCCGTCCGGGCATCGTGATCGGTCGGCGCGGTCTGGAAGCCGACCGTCTCCGCGACCGCCTGGAAAAACTCACCGGCAAACGCGTCCAACTGAACATCCTCGAGGTCAAGAATCCCGAAATTGATGCCCAGTTGGTAGCTCAAGGTGTAGCCGAACAGCTCTCCGCCCGCGTCTCCTTCCGCCGCGCCATGCGCAAAGGCATGCAATCGGCGATGCGCAGCGGTGCTAAAGGCATCCGCGTCCAGTGCTCCGGACGCCTCGGTGGCGCCGAAATGTCACGCTCTGAGTTCTACCGCGAAGGTCGCGTGCCCCTGCACACCCTCCGCGCGAACATCGACTACGGCTTCTACGAAGCCCGCACCACCTTCGGACGCATCGGCGTCAAAGTGTGGATCTACAAAGGCGACCTCACCGAAAAAGAATTCGCCCGCCAACAGGCAGAGGCGAACAACCGAGGTGGTCGTCGCTCTGACCGTCGCGGCAGCCGTCGTGGTGGGCGCGGGAATCGCCGCAGCGGAGCAAACGCTCCAAAGCAAGCCGAAGCCGCACCAGCAGCAGAAGCTCCTGGCGCAACGACTAAAGAAGCGGAGGCCTAAGCCATGCTTATTCCTCGTAGAACCAAATATCGGAAACAACACCGCCCCACCCGCAGTGGTATGGCAAAAGGTGGCACCGAAATCAACTTCGGCGACTACGGTATCCAAGCCCTAGAAGGGCACTACGTTACCAACCGTCAAATTGAAGCCGCCCGTATCGCCATGACCCGCTACATCAAACGTGGCGGTAAAGTCTGGATCAACATCTTCCCAGACCGACCCCTGACCAAAAAACCACTGGAAACCCGTATGGGGTCCGGTAAAGGCGGCGTCGAATTCTGGGTAGCCAACGTCAAGCCCGGTCGCGTCCTGTTCGAACTATCCGGTGTACCGGAAAATGTGGCACGTGAAGCAATGCGCCGTGCCCAACACAAACTACCCATGAAAACTCGCTTCGTGACCCGTGAAGGTGGTGACCAATAATGCCGAAGGGATCTGAAGGTCTAACCACAGCCGACCTCGACAAAATGGACCGCGACCAGCTCGCCCAAGAGCTCGAAAAAGCAAAGGCTGAAATGTTCAACCTGCGCCTATCGATAGCCACCGGCGCTGGCGAAGACCACGGTCGCCTCCGCGCACTACGTCGCGACGTAGCCCGAATCTACACAATTGCGCGCGAACGCGAACTCGGTATTCGCACCGCGCCAGAGGGAAGTAAGTGAGAAGCATGAGCCAAACTACTGAGCGCAACCTGCGTAAAGTTCGCCGCGGCTACGTCGTGTCCGACAAAATGGACAAAACCGTCGTCGTCGAACTGGAACTCCGGTCCAAGCACTCGCTATACGGCAAGGTTGTGACCAAACACAAGCGCGTCAAAGCCCACGACGAAAACAACGAGTGCGGTATTGGCGACCTCGTACGCCTTATGGAGACCCGCCCGCTATCCAAAACCAAGCGCTGGCGTGTCGCCGACATCATCGAAAAAGCCAAGTAGCAGAACCGAAAAGTTCCAGCTGCAACTGTCACCCGGAAACTAGTGGCAGTCGGCTAAACCAAAACGCGCCCAAACGGGCAAAGTCGCTCCCCTAGTTTTGGGGAGCGACTTTTTGACATCAAACCGAGGTGACCAAATACACGCAACCAGGCGCCCTCGGACAGTACCCAAACAACACCCCATGTCATAGACTAAGAGGGTTGCTCTGCGCCAAAAAACAGATACAAACTGCAAAAACAGTTACAACATCCGCAAAAAGGCAGGGCACCGACCGTGGTCGACGTAGTCGCTAAGCGCCTACCAATCCACCAGGTCAAACTGTACAGATACGTTCGGCAAGGCTCACAGGGAAACCCCAGAGAACCGGCTCGACGACAGGAGATTAAATGATTCAACAGGAGTCGCGACTAAAAGTTGCTGACAACACCGGGGCAAAGGAAATCCTTTGCATCCGCGTGCTCGGCGGCTCGGGTCGGCGCTACGCCGGTATCGGCGACATGATCGTCGCTACCGTCAAAGACGCCATCCCCGGCGGCAACGTGAAAAAAGGTGAGGTCGTAAAGGCTGTCATCGTACGCACAAAGAAAGAACGCCGCCGTCCCGATGGTTCCTACATTCGTTTCGACGAAAACGCTGCCGTAATCCTTAAAAACACGGACGGCGACCCGCGCGGTACGCGCATCTTCGGCCCCATTGGCCGTGAACTTCGCGACAAGAAGTTTATGCGCATTATCTCGCTCGCTCCGGAGGTGGTGTAAATGGCAGCCAAAATCAAAAAAGGTGACCTGGTCCAAGTAATGGCCGGACGCACCTCAGACGCAAACAATCCTCGCTTCGTCGCCCGCAACAAGCGCCGCGAAGCCGAAGGTTTAGAACCGCTCAAAACCGGTGACAAAGGCAAACAAGGGCGCGTCCTCAAGGTATTCCCCAAGGACAACACCGCCATTGTAGAAGGCGTCAACTTGCGCACCCACCATGTGCGTCAAGGACAAAACGCCCAAGGGCAAGTAACCGGCGGCATCGAACAACGCGAAGCCCCAATTTCGCTGTCGAAGCTCGCCCTCGTCGACCCCGCCACCAAGAAGCCCGCCAAAGTTGGCTTCCGTGAAGAAGAGGTCGAACGCGACGGACGCATGCGCACTGTTCGCGTGCGCATAAACAAGGCAACTGGAAAGGACATCTAACATGACTGAAACCCAGATGCCCCGCCTAAAGCAGCGCTACCGCGAAGAAATCGCCGACAGCATGCAAAAGAAGTTCAACATCGAAAATGTCATGCAAATTCCCAGTCTCACCAAAATTGTGGTGAACATGGGTGTAGGCGACGCCGCCCGCGATTCCAAGCAAATCGACGGCGCCGTTCGCGACCTCGCCGCTATCACCGGGCAAAAGCCAAAAGTCAACAAGGCTCGCAAATCCATCGCCCAATTCAAATTGCGCGAAGGCATGCCAATTGGCGCCCACGTCACCCTCCGCGGCGACCGCATGTGGGAATTCCTGGACCGTCTACTATCCACCGCTCTGCCTCGCATCCGCGACTTCCGCGGTCTGTCGGCAAAGCAATTTGACGGACACGGTAACTACACCTTCGGTTTGACCGAGCAATCCATGTTCCACGAAATCGACCAAGACAAGATCGATCGCGTTCGCGGCATGGACATCACGGTTGTAACCACCGCGAAGAACGACGAAGAGGGTCGCGAGCTTCTCCGCCAGCTCGGCTTCCCGTTCAAGGAGGACTGAGAACATGGCGAAGACCGCTCTAAAGAATAAAGCTGCACGCAAACCCAAGTTTGCCGTTCGCGGCTACACTCGGTGCAACCGGTGCGGACGTCCCCGCTCCGTGTACCGCAAGTTCGGCCTGTGCCGTATTTGCCTCCGCGAGATGGCCCACTTAGGTCAACTCCCTGGCGTAACAAAGAGCAGCTGGTAACGACTACTTCGTAGGTCCGGAAGGGAAACCGCGAAGAGGAAGGGCTAAGGCCCAAAATATGACTATGACAGATCCAATCGCAGACATGCTCACGCGTCTGCGGAACGCAAACTCGGCACACCACGACACCGTGTCCATGCCTTATTCCAAACTAAAGTTCGCCATTGCGGGCATCTTGGAAAAGGAAGGCTACATCGCCGGTTCCGAGGTCGAAGAGGCACGCGTCGGCAAGACGCTCGTCCTCAAACTAAAGTACGGTCGTAAACGCGAACGCGCCATCGAAGGTTTGAAGCGCATCTCCAAGCCCGGTCTGCGTGTTTACGCGAAGTCCAACCGCTTGCCGAAAGTTCTCGGCGGCTTGGGCGTAGCCATTATCTCTACGTCCTCCGGCTTGATGACCGACCGTGAAGCAAACGACAAAGGTGTAGGTGGGGAAGTCCTCGCCTACGTCTGGTAGGGAAGGGGGAAACTAACATGTCACGTATTGGTAAGCTTCCCATTGCTATCCCAAGCGGCGTAGAAGTTACCGTAAACGGTAACGACGTGAAAGTGAAAGGTCCTAAAGGCGAACTTTCACAAACCGTATCCGATAACGTCAGCGTGCAGGTCGAAGACGGATCGATCCAAGTAAACCGCGCCGACGACAGCCGGAGTGCTCGCGCCATGCACGGACTCTACCGCTCCCTCATCAACAACATGGTCGAGGGCGTCACTAAAGGTTTCGCCAAAGAGCTCGAAATCGTTGGTACCGGTTACCGTGTCGTAGCTAAAGGCAAAAACCTGGAATTCGCCCTCGGATTCTCCCACCCAATCGCGGTGGAAGCCCCCGAAGGTATTGAATTCTCTGTGCAGGGCCCCAATAAGTTCACCGTTGCTGGCATCAGCAAAGAACTGGTTGGCGAAACTGCGGCAAATATCCGCAAGCTCCGCAAGCCCGAACCTTACAAGGGCAAGGGTATTCGCTACGCGGGCGAACAAGTGCGCCGCAAGGCCGGAAAGGCTGGTAAGTAATGTCTTACGCAGTAAAAGGCAAAGGCAAAGTCGTTTCCCGCAAGCGTCGCCACATCCGCGTACGCAAAAATGTGGTAGGCACCGCGCAGCGCCCTCGTTTGGCAGTATTCCGCTCCAACCGCCACGTTATTGCGCAAGTAATTGACGATGAGGCAGGTCGCACTTTGGCTTACGCCTCCACTCAAGAAGCCGCAGTGCGCGAAAGCGACGGCTCCAAGACCGAAGCTGCCCGCAAGGTGGGCGCCCTCGTGGGCGAACGCGCGAAAGCAGCTGGTGTTGAAGCAGTCGTGTTTGATCGCGGTGGAAACAAGTACCACGGCCGTGTCGCCGCCGTCGCTGACGGTGCCCGCGAAGCCGGCCTGAGCCTCTGACCGAAAGAAAGGAAAAGCTGATGGCTCCTCAAAACAGCCGCCGGCAAGGCGGTCAGGGTTCCTCGGAATCGCAGCAAGAACGCCGCGAAGGTCGAGGCCGGAACAGCGAACGCCGTGACAACCGTCGCCAAAGCGATCGCAACGAATACATCGAACGCGTAGTCACCATTAACCGCGTGTCCAAGGTCGTCAAAGGCGGCCGCCGCTTCAGCTTCACCGCCCTCGTGGTGGTAGGCGACGGCGAAGGCAACGTGGGTGTTGGCTACGGTAAGGCAAAAGAAGTACCTCAAGCAATCAGTAAGGGCGTCGAAGAAGCCAAGAAGAACTTCTTCCGCGTCCCCATGATTGGGCGCACTATCACCCACGTCGTTCAAAGCGAGGACGCAGCTGGCGTAGTTCTGCTGCGCCCGGCAGCCCCCGGTACCGGTGTAATCGCCGGCGGTCCGGTGCGCGCCGTCCTCGAATGCGCGGGTATTCACGACGTGCTGTCCAAGTCGCTGGGATCGGCTAATGCCATTAACATTGTTCGCGCCACGGTTGCTGCACTGAAAGAATTACAGCAGCCCGAATCTGTCGCAGCCCGTCGTGGGCTCCCCTTGGAACGCGTCGCCCCAGTATCCATGCTGCGCGCCCGCGCCGAAGGAGATGCCCAAAAACGTGCTGAGGCTGAAAAGAAAGAAGCTGAAGCAGCTGCTGCAGGGGTGAGCGCCTGATGAAGAAACTGAAAATTACTCAGACTCGTTCCAGCATTGGGCGTAACCAAAAGCAGCGCGACACCCTTCGCACTCTTGGTTTACGCAAGATCCACCAGACGGTCCTCCAGCCCGACAACTCCGCTACGCGCGGTAAAGTTCTGGCTGTGCGCCACATGGTGAAAGTCGAGGAGGTCGACGAATAATGGCAGACGCAACCAAGAAAACCGTAGTCAAACTGCACCACCTGAAGCCTGCCCCCGGTGCTAAAACCGCCAAGACCCGCGTGGGTCGCGGTGAAGGCTCTAAGGGCAAGACCGCAGGGCGCGGTACTAAAGGTTCCAAGGCACGCAAGAACATTCCGGCAGCATTCGAAGGCGGGCAAATGCCAGCCCATATGCGCCTACCGAAACTGCGTGGTTTCAAGAACCCCTTCCGCGTGGAATACCAACCGGTAAACTTGGACACACTGTCCCAGGCTTTCCCCGAGGGCGGTAAGATCGAGGTCGCAGACCTGGTCGCCAAGTCCTTGGTACGGAAAAACAAGCCGGTTAAGGTGCTCGGTACCGGCGAAGCCACCGCGAAATTTGACCTTGTGGTCGACAAGTGGTCAGCTTCCGCCAAAGAAAAGGTTGAAGCCGCTGGTGGCACGCTGACTACCCGCGAAAAGTAAATCTTCGCATATAACGCAAATGTGGTCCAAGCGCCGTCTTGGACCACATTTTGTTACCCGATTCTAAGAATTAGGGTTCCATAGGATATATTTTTATCTGGACTGTAACTAACCCCAATCACACTGGAGAACGTTTTGCTTTCAGCATTTGGGCAGGCATTTAAGACGCCAGACCTGCGGAAGAAGTTGTTTTTTACGGCATTCATAATGGTGCTATTCCGTATGGGTTCCTTTATCCCGACACCAGGCGTCTCCTACACGAACGTACAAAAGTGTCTCGCCAACACTGACCAGTCAGGGTTGTTGGACCTGGTGAACCTGTTCAGCGGTGGCGCCATGCTACAACTGTCTGTGTTCGCCCTCGGAATTATGCCCTATATCACAGCGTCGATCATTACCCAGCTACTGCGTGTAGTCATTCCTCGCTTTGAGGATTTGCACAGGGAAGGCCAAGCTGGACAGGCGAAAATTACCCAATATACGCGGTACTTGACCATCGCCCTCGGCGTCCTGCAGTCCACCACCATTATTTCGCTGGCGCGCAGCGGCAGATTACTGCCTAACTGTGGTCCAGACACGCCCATCATTCCGCACGACACAACCACCACCGTGCTGCTCATGATCCTCACAATGACCGCCGGTACTGGTCTCATTATGTGGTTGGGCGAACTGATAACAGAACACGGCATCGGCAACGGCATGTCTTTGCTAATTTTCACTTCCATTACTGCTAACTTGCCCGCGCACTTGTGGTCCATTTCCAAGTCCAACAACGGCATAACTAAAGTTGTGGTCGTCCTGCTCCTCATCTTGGCGGTAACCTTTGCCATCGTGTTCGTAGAACAAGCCCAACGGCGCATCCCCGTCAAATACGCCAAACGTATGGTAGGGCGCCGACTCTTCGGTGGCTCCAGCACCTACATTCCCATGAAGATCAACATGTCAGGTGTTATCCCCGTGATCTTTGCGTCCTCGCTGTTGGCACTGCCGGTCATGATCTCTCAATTCGGGGACCCCACAAAACCTTGGGTGGGCTTCATCCAAAAGCATCTCGCTCCGCAAACTCCGGTATATCTGGTTCTGTATGCGTTGCTGGTACTGTTTTTTGCGTTCTTCTACACCGCAATCACTTTCAATCCCGAAGAAATTGCGGACAATATGAAGAAGTATGGCGGATTTATTCCCGGTATCCGGGCCGGAAGACCCACCGCTGACTTCTTGCACTACGTAATCAACAGAATCACTACTGGCGGTGCCATATATTTGGTAATTGTCGCCATGGTACCGACTATCGTAATGATTGGAATGAGCATCACGCAGTTGCCCTTCGGCGGCACCACACTGCTGATCGTTGTAGGCGTCGGTCTGCAAACTGTCCAACAAATTAACGCACAGCTACAAAAGCATCATTACGAAGGATTCTTGGCAAAATGAAACGCATAGTCATTTTGGGCGCACCCGGTGCGGGCAAAGGGACACAATCGAAAAAAATTGTGGAATACCTGAATGTGCCCCACCTTGCGACCGGAGACATGTTTCGCGAACTAATGTCAGGGGACAGCGCACTTGGTAAACAGGCACGCACATACATTGACCAAGGGCAACTAGTACCAGACGAAATAGTCAACGAAATGGTTCGCAAACGCTTGCTTGCGTGTGACCGTAACGGAGGCTTCTTGCTGGACGGGTATCCCCGCAATCTCATCCAGGCGCATGCCTTGAACCACGTCCTCGACGACATGGGGGTCGACCTGGACGCCGTAATAGAACTGAAAGTCGATAAAGAAGAACTAATAGCCCGCCTGCTCAAACGCGCCGAAATTGAAGGTCGCAGCGACGACACAGAACCCGTCATCCGCAATCGCATGGAAGTGTACCGGCGCGAAACCAAACCAATCACTGCGTTCTACGAAACCGAACACGTAATGAACGTAGTTGACGGTATGGGAACGGCAGAAGACGTGTGGGCGCGCATTCAGAGCGTCCTCGACGGGAAAAACAGTTAGGCACCAATAATGGGGCGGTTACGCAGAAACCAGATAGAACTGAAAACCATCGACCAAGTTCGCCACATGCGTCGAGCAGACATGGTGGTAGCCAGTATTCACCAGGCTTTGCGTGCCGCCGCCAAACCGGGCGTAACCACCGCGCAGCTAGACGAGGTCAGTGCCCGCGTTATCGAAAAAGCCGGTGCAAAATCGAACTTTTTGGGCTACTACGGGTACCCCGCCACCGTGTGTATTAGCGTCAACGACACAGTTGTGCATGGTATCCCAAATGACTATGCATTGCGCGAGGGCGACTTGGTCAGTTTCGACTGTGGCGCCTACATTGAAGCTGACGGCAAACAGTGGCATGGGGATGCGGCTTTCACCACGATAGTTGGGGGCGACAGTGCGGGCAGCGAGGAGGACCGGATGCTCAGCGCTATTACCGAGGAAGCTATGTGGGCGGCCATTGCCGCCACCGCCACTGGCAGCACGGTAGGCTGCGTGGGCGACGCGGTCGAAGAAGTGGTGGCGCGACGCGCCGTCGAAAACGGTTGGGAAGCCGGCATCGTAGAGGAATTTATCGGACACGGCATCGGCACGAAAATGCATATGCCCCCGGACGTCCTCAACTATTCGGTACGCGGTCGCTCGCCAAAACTCCAGCCCGGTATGGTAATTTGCATCGAACCGATTCTGACGCGGGGTAGCGCGCGCACTCGCACCCTCAGTGACGACTGGACAGTGAAGACAGTCGACGGTTCTAAAGCAGCACACTGGGAACATTCAGTAGCCATACTTCCCGAGGGCGTATGTGTACTGTCTGCGCCCGACTATGGTGCGAAGGGCTTGGCACCCTACGGTTTAATCCCGGTGCGGCTGTAAAACTGAGTTTTATGTTTTGTCTGAGGACGCCCGCTCCGGACGCGCCTAACCCACCGTGGCACCCCGGCGTGATCAAATAAACAACCGGAAAATCTTTACCAGGTACCCGCTATTTCGGTAAGGTGGACATTTGGGTGTCCAATCGGACCGCTGCCTCGGTAAGTTCCCTGGCAAAATCCCATTAAGAGACGAGGTTAGACGGAAGGCTATGGCCAAAAAAGACGGCGTAATTGAAGTAGAAGGCACCGTAGTTGAAGCATTGCCTAACGCAATGTTTCGCGTTGAACTAGCCAACGAACACATCGTTTTGGCACACATAAGCGGAAAAATGCGCCAACACTACATTCGTATCCTCCCTGAAGACCGCGTGGTCGTGGAACTGTCACCTTACGACTTGTCCCGCGGCCGTATCGTCTACCGCTACAAGTAATCGAGACCGCGGCATAGCCGCAGAGGTAAAACCATGAAGGTCCAGCCCAGTGTCAAGAAGATCTGTGACAAATGCAAAGTGATTCGTCGTCATGGCAATGTCATGGTCATCTGTGAAAATCCACGGCACAAGCAGCGTCAAGGCTAAAGCTGCTTACTTGAAGCGCCCTCTAAACGACAACGTCGACCCTCGGTGACGGAGGCCGGGGACACCAATAGGTGGATTGAAGGGCAACACCTCCGCTTAATAAAGGAAAAATAGATGGCACGTATTGCCGGCGTCGATCTGCCCCGCGAAAAGCGGATGGAGATCGCACTAACCTACATTTACGGCGTAGGACGCACGCTTTCCAAGGAAGCTTTGGAAGCCACCGGGGTCAGCCCGGACCTGCGCGTTAAGGATGCTACCGAAGACGACCTCGTAAAACTGCGCACCTACATTGAAGGCAACTTCAAGGTAGAAGGTGACCTGCGCCGTGAGGTTCAGGCGGATATTCGCCGCAAGATTGAAATTGGTTCCTACCAAGGTCTGCGTCACCGTTGGGGTCTGCCCGTTCACGGTCAACGCACCAAGACGAACGCTCGTACCCGCAAGGGTCCTAAGCGCACCGTTGCAGGCAAGAAGAAGGCGAAGTAGTCCGGCCCTGGCCGCTGACCTCAAAAGAAGGAAATATGGCAATCAATCGTAGCTCTAAGCCGCGCAAACAAGCGCGCAAGAACGTCTCGCACGGGCACGCCTACATTAAGTCGACGTTCAACAACACTATTGTTTCTATCACCGACCCGACTGGGGCCGTCATTTCTTGGGCTTCCTCTGGTCAAGTTGGTTTCAAGGGCTCGCGTAAATCCACGCCGTTTGCTGCGCAAATGGCGGCGGAAGCGGCTGCGCGGCGTGCCCAGGAACACGGCATGAAAAAGGTCGACGTGTTCGTCAAAGGACCTGGTTCTGGTCGCGAAACTGCTATCCGTTCGTTGCAAGCGACTGGTTTGGAAGTTGGTTCCATCCAGGACGTCACTCCGCAGGCTCACAACGGCTGCCGCCCTCCAAAGCGTCGCCGCGTCTGAGTTCCCCTGCCCTTGCCGAATGTTTGCAAACAGACGGCGGGGCGCACGCGAGCAATCGCACCCCATAATCTGAGCCGACATCATTTGCGGCCGGCGAGATCTTAGCCCCCGTCATATAGCGGGCTGGGGCAAGAAAGGACACAGAGTGCAAATCGCACAGCGACCGAACCTAACTGAAGAGGTAGTGAGCGAACAGCGTTCGCGTTTTACTCTTGAACCCCTCGAACCGGGGTTTGGGTACACCTTGGGTAACTCCCTTCGTCGTACCCTTTTGTCGTCCATTCCTGGGGCTGCCGTCACTTCCATACGGATCGATGGCGTGCCGCACGAATTTTCTACGATTCCTGGTGTTCGCGAGGACGTAGCCGAGATCATCCTGAACATTAAGCAGATCGTCCTTTCTTCGGAAAACGACGAACCTGTGGTTATGTACTTGCGTAAAGCTGGCGAGTGCGAGATCACTGCTGGGGACATCACCCCACCGGCGGGCGTGGAAATCCACAACCCGGACTTGCACATTGCTTCGCTGAACGACAAGGGAAAACTGGAAATTGAACTGACCGTTGAACGCGGTCGTGGCTACGTGTCTGCGGATCAGAACAAGAACGAAAACGCGGAAATTTCGCGTATTCCAATCGATTCGATTTACAGCCCGGTGTTGAAGGTTACTTACAAGGTCGAAGCTACCCGCGTGGAACAGCGCACCGACTTTGACCGGCTCATCGTAGACGTGGAAACCAAACCGGCTATCAGCCCGCGTGACGCCTTGGCTTCTGCTGGCAAGACTTTGGTGGAACTGTTTGGTTTGGCTCGTTCTTTGAACATTGAAGCCGAAGGTATCGAGATCGGTCCTACGCAAACTGACGAGGACTTGGCTCAGGATTTGGCCATCACTATTGAGGATCTGTCTTTGCAATCGCGTTCTTACAATGCTTTGAAACGCGAAGGTATTTCGACCGTGGGCGAATTGGTTGCTCGCAGCGAAGCCGACCTGCTGGACATCCGCAACTTTGGTGCCAAGTCCATCGAGGAAATCAAAGCGAAGCTGGCCGAATTAGGTATGGCTTTGAAAGATTCGCCTATGCCTACCGGCGATTTTGACGCTACCGGATCGAACCTGTTTAGCGACGACTGATCCGCTTACTTATTTAGAAACATAGGAGACTGAAATGCCTAAGCCCAAGAAGGGTCCCCGTCTGGGAGGCAGCGCCGCCCACGAGCGCCTAATTATTCGCAACCTTTGCCGCGAACTCATTGAACACCGTGCCATCGTTACCACCGAGGCGAAAGCCCGCCGCGTACAGCCAGTCATGGAAAAGCTGATTACCAAAGCCAAGCGTGGCGACGACCATGCGCGCCGTCAGGCTTACGCGGTTCTGCGCACCAACACGGCAAAGCGTTCAGCCGGATACTTCGACTACGTTTACGAACTGTTTGACGTAATCGCGAAGGAATTCGACCCAGATCGCGAGGGCGGTTACACCCGCATTGTAAAGCTGCCGAGCCGTCGTGGCGACCGCGCCCCGCAAGCGCAAATTTCTTTGGTGATGGAAAAAGTAGCGAAGAAGGCTACCGTGAAGGAAGCCGAAAAGACCGCTGCTGCGGCTGCTGATGCCGAAGCTAAAGAAGCTGAGGCTGCTGAAGAGACCGCGACTACCGAAACGGAAGAAGCCCAGGTTTCTACCGAGGACGCCGCTACCGAAACTGCGGAAGCACCTGCTGAAATCGAAGAAAAGACTGAAACCGAAGAAACCAAGTAGTTTCCATTTCGGGAAATGACGGAAAGTGGGACCTTTCGGTCCCACTTTTTGCATGCCCCAACCGCTGCTGTTTGGATTGCAGCGTGTATTTTTACCTGTCGTTCCTGATCGGCGCGCTGCCCCGCCGCCAGCCTACTGTTTTGCGGAAAGTGGGGGCGTCCTCGAAATGAGCAGGCGTATCGGCGCCTTAACCGGAAAATTCCTTCCCTGAAACTTCCAGAGTGCGCAGCGCGCGGGCACGTTTAGCCCTCAAAGCCCAGTCGCTTTCCGACCCGTAACCCACAGCTTCCAAGGTAAGTCCGTGAGCGGGCGCTAAAGCCGGTTCACCCGCGCGTTTGCGCTCTGCGAGGCGGCGCGCAGGCCACTTTTCATCACGGCGCCCACTGCCCACCGCCACCAGCGCTCCCACCAGCGAGCGCACCATAGAATGGCAGAACGCGTCGGCGCGGACGTGAATTTCCAAAACGCCCTCGGGATTCCGTCGCAATTCCAGACCCGTCAACGTGCGGATAGTAGTGGCGCCCTCGCGCGGCTTACAAAACGACAAAAAGTCGTGTTCACCTAACAATAAACCAGCAGCCCGACCCATCTGCGCATCATTTAGAGCGCCGGTTCCCAACCACCACACGTTTGTAACCAAAGGATCAAAACTATCCCACCTGTCAGCAATACGGTAAACATAGTGGCGCCACGTTGCGCTAAAACGTGCATCAAAATCTGGGGAAACTGCCGTCGCATGCCGAACTATTACGTCGCTTCGACCTCGAACACTATGAACACCAGTCATGTCCGCGCGCGCCAGCAATCCGTTTATACGTCGCGCCAATGCGCCCCCCAGATCAGCAGAATTTTGTGCAGCTCCCTCCCATACGTGGTCGGGAATGTTCGCGTGTGCCACCTGTCCGCGCGCGTGTACTCCTGCGTCAGTTCGTCCTGCCACCGTCAGTGGCACCGGGGTGCGGCAGATCGTTTCGAGGACGCCCTCTAAAGT
Organism: Actinomycetaceae bacterium; assembly: GCA_030528145.1. Taxonomy (GTDB): domain Bacteria; phylum Actinomycetota; class Actinomycetes; order Actinomycetales; family Actinomycetaceae; genus Winkia. The sequence goes on along the minus strand of JAUMZK010000003.1, from coordinate 112,371 downwards.
TCCTTGTACTGTGCGCAACCCGTTTTGGCGCGCCCACCCTGCAAACCCGGTGCCGTCGTAGGCGATGTCTAAGCGTATCCTCATTTTTGGAACTCCCAGGCGCGCACGCCCCCCAGCACTCCGGCGTCGTTTGGCACGATAACAATTTCGGACCCCAGCCCGGCGCGCGCCCGGGCGGTAATGTGCGAACTGTTGCCTCCGCCAATGAACAGGCGGTCCCATTGCACGACCAGTTTTAGCGATTCGACTATGCGGCGTACCCGTCGCGACCAGTGCGATTCACCCAAGCGCAGCCGTTCGTGTTCGCCCAAGTAGTCGTCAAAACTGAGCCCCCATTTTACTGGTAGTCGTGACAATTCCAGGTGTGGTGCCAGACGTCCTCCGTCAAATATTGCGTTCCCCAGTCCGGTGCCAAGCGTTATTATCATTTCCGTGCCGGTACCTGTGATTGCGCCGTATCCGGCGACTTCGGCGTCGTTTAGGACCAGTGCTGGCAGCTCCAGTTCCTCTGAAAGTACGCGCGCCATAGGGAAGTTCGCCCACTGTTCCACCAGACCCGGTGCCAGGCGGGTGCGCGGCCCGGAGCGGCACACGTAATGGGGGGTCTCTATAACTATGCCGTGGCGGATCATTCCGGGCATTCCCAGGGTTATACGGTCGGCACTGGGGTGTTTGCTTGCCAGGTCTTTCACAATGTCTACCAGCAGCGTGGGCGGCAGCGGGTAGGGGGTGGGCGTGCGGTGGGACGTACCCAGGGCGGTTCCGCGGCGGTCGAGGACGTTGCTTTTTATGCCTCCCCCCCCACAGTCGATAGTGAGGGTCAGCGGTCCGTCTGTTTTCGCGCCCATTTGTGCTCCTTTCGCTACTACTTTACAGTTGGAGTCCGCCTGGGGGGCACCTCACGCAAACGTGGGCGTTTCCGCCCACTGCTGACAGTGCGATCTTCCGCCAATCTTGCTGTTTGCCTACTTTGAGGTGGTGAGTTTTTGCCAGCGTTGCCGAATGTAGGTGGCTAAACCAACTTGCATTAGTGCGTCAAGTATCAGACCGCCGCCGACTATTCCCGCCAGTTTTGTCCAACCGGTTTTCTTTGAGGTGCGCAGTGACAGGGTCAGTAAGGTTCCGCCGAGGGTGCCCTCTAGCGCCGCCCAAGTGCGTACCAGCCACGGTTTTTCCACGACGGCGGTGCGGTAGGCATTGAACACTTTGTTTTCGGGTGTGGGACTTTCGAGCATGAGGTCGAAGGAGCTGCCGAATGCTTTCGTCCAGTCCGTGGCTGGGTAGAAGCGCATCCCTGCCGCGTCGGCAACCGGTAATTGTCCTGCTAAAAATTCTTTAATCTCGTTCGGTAAGCCCAGCGCTTTTACCATTTTGTCAAAGCCTGCGCGACCGGGAGTTACCAGTGCGTTTTCTACCTCTACGCGGCTGGCGCTGGGCAGAATGTCGACGAGTCGGGAAGCGGCATCGTCCTCGCCAAATTTGTTGCGCGCCAACGCTAACAATCCTGCCGGGGCTTCGTCGGGACCCCACCCGCCCATAACAATACGCGTAGTCATGTTCCACGAATGAATAATCATGGATTCACTGCGCCCCTCGTAGGCGGCGTCGATTGCCACCAAACGCATGTCGTCGTTGGTGGCTTGCAAGGAAATGGCAGGTGCGTCAGAAAGCAATACTACGGAGGTGATTTCGTCCTCGGTACCGGCACGGATAATAGCGCGGGCGTCCTCGGAAAGTTCTACACATCCCAGGTCAACGCCTTCGGCAACGGCTACAAATGGTACGGAAGCAGCCGGCATACGGGTAATTTCTACGCTGCGAACTTCGCCGCCGGTGTTTTCTTTGACTTTGGGAAATTTGGTGCCTTCGGGAACCCCGTCGTGCCAGGATTCTCCCGTCCATACCTCGGCTTTGAATGTGGCTGCCAGTTCTTTTACTACCTTGTCTATGGGCATGCCAGCACTAAAATTTTCGTCACCTTTAGCAATAGTTGCTACTCGGTCATTTTCGTTTGTAAGTAGCGTAAGTCCTAACAGGTGGGAAGTAGATTCGTACCAGTCCAGTTCGGCAACTACCCCCAGTTCGGTGAACTTTTCCGCGACTTTACGCGGGTCTAGGGAAGCAGCCAAGAGGGCGCCCTCCACCGGAATCCATGTTGTTGTCATGACGCCTCCTTGCAAATTAGGGTTGTGCTCTGGCGCTGTTGCGCATTGGTGGAATGGACCTGGTAGGTCCTCACCTCCATCCTATATCCGGGGATGAGCGGATGGGGTTTTCTGAGTATCGCCCAAGCAATACTTTCCCTATTTTCACGATCTTTAGTGCCATGAGACAATGGAGAAATGGCAGGAGCAATTGACATTACGGCGACCAGTATTGACCCGGCGCTGTTGGATTTGCCCTGGGAACTGCCGTTGTTGGAATGGCCACAGGAATTGTTGGCGGCCTTGCCGCGCGGTATTTCACGCCACGTGGTGCGGTTTGTGAACCTTTCGGGGCGCATTATTGCGGTGAAGGAAATTAACGAGGACGTTGCCTATCGCGAATACTCCAGGTTGCGGGATTTACAGCGTTTGGGGCAACCGGCGGTAGCGCCCACGGCGGTCGTGACGAAGCGACAAACTACGCGGGGAAAGCCCCTGACTTCAGCGCTGGTTACGGAACATTTGCAGTATTCTTTGCCGTACCGGGCGTTGTTTACGCGGGCGATTAAACCAGACACTACTTTTCGTTTGATAGATTCCCTGGCAGTACTGTTAGTACGCTTGCATTTGCAGGGCATTTACTGGGGAGACGTGTCTTTGTCGAACACGCTTTTTCGGCGCGATGCGGGGGCGTTTTCGGCATACTTGGTGGATGCTGAAACGGTGGCACTTTACCCGCAGTTGACGGTGGGGCAACGCAGCTATGATGTGGATTTGGCGCGTACAAACATCATTGGTGAATTTATGGATTTGCAGGCGGGGGACTATTTTGACCGCAGCTTAGACGTTATCGAATTTGGCGACCGCCTGACTGAACGTTACGAAAAATTGTGGGCAGAACTGACTGAAGAAGAAACCTTCGAGGCGGGGGAGCGGTGGCGCGTTGAGGCCCGCATTGCCCGCCTTAATGAACTAGGTTTCGACGTTGACGAATTAGCTATGACCCGCAGCCCGGACGGGCAATCGTTGAAAATTCAACCAAAAGTGGTAGATGCGGGGCACTACCATCGACAAGTGTTGCGTTTGACCGGTCTGGACGTGGGGGAAAAACAGGGTCAGCGCATAATTAACGATCTGAAAACTTATCGGACTCTTAGCGGTAAAGAGGACGAACCCATAGAACTGGTGGCTCACAAGTGGGTTGACGAAGTATTCAAACCCACAATGGACATGATCCCACCCGAATACCGAGCCAAACTTGAACCAGCCGAAATGTTTCACCAAATATTGGAACACCGGTGGTTTGAGTCCGAAAAACAGGGCAGGGACGTGCCCATGCCGGAAGTGGTAGCCAGTTACGTGACTACCGTCCTTACGAACCTGCCCGATGAACAGTCAATTATTGGTTTCGATGCTGCGGAAATTCCTGACGCTGCGGACGTTGACCGTTCCAGTTGGGAAGTACACGCTTCGGCGGGCGATCCGGATGATTACGTGCCGGAATTTGTGCCCACGTACAGATTATTTGAGTAGGAGCTTGGATGCGTTTAATCGCAGACCGGGGAATCATGTCGGTAGCCCCGGAAAACACGGTGGCGGCGTTCGCGGCGTGCGCAGAACGCAAAGTGACCGCGTTCCGCACGTCGGCGGGACTGTTGGCGGACGGCACGTTGGTGTGCATAGCCGACACCACTTTGGGGCGTACCACCAATTTGTCGGGCGCGTGGTCCGGGCGCACTTTTTCAGAAATTCGGCGCGCTGACGCCGGCGCCTGGTATTCGCGTACTTTTCGTTTTGAGCGCGTCCCCGAACTGGTTTCGGTGCTGTCTTTGGCCGCACAAATGGGGGTGGAAGTTTTTGTAGAATTGCACGACAGTGCCCGCACATGCGACTTGGTTGATGCCGTGGAGGCGTCCTTGCGTGCGGCTCCTGCCGCCGAAGTCACCTTGTTTTCCGCAGACGCGCGGGTGCTCGCAGAATTGGCGCGGCGGGGCACCAATGCCACACTGGGGATCGCCGTAGATGCTAACCCAGATCTGGGCAAAGGCGACACGGTTACTGAGGGCGGTTTGGTTCGCGCCGCCCTCACCGCAAATCCTGCAAACGTGGAACGGTTGAATGCCCTGGGAGTGGATGTTTATTATGACGAGGTCGACGGCTCTGCGGATCCTACTTGGAACCTTACCGGGCTCATCCGCCAAATGTAGTACCGCGCCGGGAAGACGAGGCGTAGCGCGCGGCAATTGTGTTCATTTGTGGCGTGGGCGCGTTAAGATCGAACTATGAACCAGTCCAAAAAAACTGTTGTCCTGACCGGCGGGAGCGGATTCGTCGGCAAAGCCCTGATTAACGTCCTCGACCAGTATTGGAATGTGCGCCGTCTGTCGCGCACTGTGGGGGATAAGTACTTCTGGAATCCGGTCATTGGGGAACTCAGCCCGAAGCTGGTAGAGGACGCCGATGCCGTAATATGCCTCAGTGGCGCGCCTTTGCTGCGTTTTCCGTGGACGAAGAAGTACCGTCGCAAACTGGTGGCGTCCCGCATAAACACGGTGAACACGTTGGGGGTTGCGCTGCGCCAATCTGGTAACGTACCGCGGGTCTTTTTGTCCGGCAGTGCCATCGGGTTCTACGGCAACACTGGGAACGAAATTGTAAACGAAGAGTTCCCTGGGGGAACCGACTTTTTGGCAACTTTGTGCCAAAGGTGGGAGGAAGCGTCACTGGGCGTGCCCGCTAAGCGCAATATACAGGTGCGCAGCGGCATTGTTTTGTCCGAGGACGGTGGCATAATGAAGGCCCTCGCACCCCTGGTACGATGGCGTTTAGCGGGCGTTATTGGCGATGGTCGCACGTGGATGTCGACCATTTCTTTGCGCGACCACGTACACGCTATTTCGCATTTGTTGGGGGCTGATGTGCAGGGGGCTGTGAACCTGGTGGGTCCCTCCCCGGTGCAGCAAGATCAGTTTATGGCCGAGTTGGCGCAGCATTATGGGGCAAAACCTGGGTGTGGAATTCCTGCCGAGGACGCCCGCGCGCTTTTGGGTGGAATGGCTTCTGTTTTGCTATCTTCACAGCGAGTTTTGCCGAAAAAACTGCGCGGAAGCGGGTTCGAGTTCACCGATCCTGCCCTAGCTGAACAATTCGACAGCCCGATTCCGACACAGTAGGCAGGTGTCGGCAAACCGCGCGGGTCACGGTGGGGAACAACCTAGATCTGTCATCGCGAAAGCCATCTAAAACTGCGTCCTTTTCCAGCTTTGTGGCATTGCGGTAAGTTTGGCGCACCCTGACAGTCACTTAAACAGTGGTACCCAATAAACAACCCCATCGTTCATACCCAAAATTTTGTGCTAAAACTAAATGAGGCACCAGTCAGATTACGCACTCAATATGTGTAAGATACGCCGCCGCCCGCACCCCCCCCAAAAAAACATACGCACGGGGTTTGCCCGAAAACCGAGCAAACCCCAGTAGTGCTTGGTGCGCCTTCAGCGCCTAACTTTAGTCAGGCAGACGCTCACCGGTGCTAACTGAGAAGTTGTGCTGCATTCCGGGACGAACGCGCACGTGAATGACCTTGCCTTTACCGGGGGCAGTACGTGGGGGAACGCGCACAATCATAGTGCCGGTGCTGTCCTCCCCAGAACCCAGCCCTGCAGCGCCCTCAACATGCCCATAAATGTAAGCATCCGAACCCAATTCTTCAACCAGGTCGATAGTCAGCGGAATAGTGGCTTCGTCCGAAGCAGTAACCACATCCAAGGCTTCAGGGCGGAAACCAACCTGAATCTTGCCGCCGTCCTCGGGGCGAACCGCATCAATGGCGGCACGCGACAGCTTAATGTGGGCGGGACCTAAAACCGCGTGGTCGCCCTCGATGTTGAAGGTACCAATGTTCATTGCGGGCGAACCAATGAAGCCTGCCACGAAAGCATTGGCGGGACGTTCGTACATTTCCCGGGGCGTGCCCACTTGCTGTAACAAACCGTCTTTCAGCACGGCAATGCGGTCTCCCATAGTCAAAGCTTCAGTTTGATCGTGAGTAACGTAGACGGTAGTAACACCCAGGTTGCGTTGCAATGCCGCGATTTGGGTGCGGGTTTGTACACGCAACTTGGCGTCCAGGTTGGACAGGGGCTCGTCCATCAAGAACACCTTCGGTTTGCGCACAATCGCACGCCCCATCGCCACACGCTGGCGTTGCCCACCAGAAAGCGCCTTTGGCTTGCGGTCCAAGTATTGCGTGAGGTCCAGGATTTCCGCCGCCTCATCAACCCGACGACGAATTTCTGCCTTGTCTACTTTCGCGATTTTGAGGGCGAAACCCATGTTTTCGCGCACCGTCATGTGCGGGTACAACGCGTAGTTTTGAAAAACCATGGCGATATCGCGGTCCTTGGGCTGCACGTCGGTGACATCCTGGTCACCAATGAGGATGCGCCCCCCGTTTACGTCCTCAAGTCCGGCGAGCATGCGCAAAGAAGTGGATTTACCACAACCGGACGGACCCACCAACACCAGGAATTCCCCGTCTTTAATGTGTAGGTCAAGTTCTTTTACCGCAGGCGTCGTTGAACCCGGGTAGATGCGAGTTGCTTTATCAAATGTTACGGATGCCAATTTTGGTTCCCTCCACCGGCAGGTACGTGCCGGACGATCCGAGTGGAGTGCCAGTTTTGTCGTCTCTGACACGCGCTCCTCTTTGAAGCGTCCCCCCTATTGTTCCACACTTAGGGTGGGATTCGTCCAATTTTCCCAGTGAAACATCCCATGTTTGCAGGTAAACCGGGGAAAACACGGAAAATGGGGCGGCGTCCTCGAAAAACACCGCAAATTCGCGAAACAGCGGCAACCTGGGGTGCGTGTTGTACTCATAATTTTCGACCGTCGCCTGGACATTATTTTGTTTCCCGAGGTCGCCCACCCGCGTCCGCCCTTAGCCCACAGCACATTTTCAGTCCCCAGTCTTTTATTATTGAGGGCGTGGAAGTTTCGCAGAATATTGGGGGGTACCGGCTGCTAGCACCACTTGGTGCGGGCGGCATGGGAACCGTGTGGAAGGCGCTAGACGGCGCCGGAAACGTAGTAGCACTAAAACTGCTGAACGCTTCCACTGCGGCAGACCTGGACTCGCGTCGGCGCCTCGCCCGCGAAGCCGCTACCATAAACCGCGTCCGCTCCGAAGCTGTCGCCCAAGTACTAGACGTAGAAACCGAAGGACAAGACGCCTTCATCGTTACCGAATACATTGAAGGACCCACGCTTTACGAGGACGTCGCCAGCGCTGGACCGTGGGAAGGCACAGACCTAGCAGACCTGGGCGAACGCCTCGCCGCCGCCCTCGCCCAAATGCACCAAGTTGGCGTAATCCACCGCGACATAAAACCCAGCAACATCATGGTGTCCGAACGCGGTCCCGTCCTCATAGATTTCGGAATCGCCCAACTGGCCGGGGATGACCGCATCACCTCCACCGGACTGGTAACCGGCACCCCCGGATATCTCGCTCCCTGGATAATCAGCGGTGACCAACCCGACAAAAACAGTGACTGGTGGTCTTGGGCTGCCGTAATACTTTTCGCCGCCACCGGCAGACCCCCCTTCGGGCGCGGAACCTTGCCCACCGTCCTCATGCGCGTGCAAGCCGGCACCCCAGACGTTGGCGGACTGGTACCAGCGCTCGCGGACGCATTCCGGCGTGCCCTCAGTCCGGACCCCATGCGGCTCAGTTCCCCCACCGAACTAGTAGAGACGCTAAACCAAGTGGTACAAAACCCCGACGCTCACCCCACTGCAATACTGGGCGTACCTGCCCCGGGTGGCTATCCGCCACCCGTCTACCCACCTACCACTAATGCGGTTGCTGGGGACGCCGTCCTCGCTGAAGACAGCGACGGGAATGCTACCGAAGTTTTAGAAAACGCGGGGAATCCGGGGCGGGCGGACTATCTGGGACGTGCGGGGTTTGGCGAGGGCGCCACTTCCGTTCTCGGCGCGGCGGTCGAACCGGATGCCACCGAAGTACTGGGGGGAGCGGGAAGTCTTGCCAGCAGCGCGCCCCCAATGCCGGTTACCGTGCCCGTGCCAGAAACCAAGGCGTACCCGGTGGGACAGGTAGGCGGGCGCGGCGTCCTCGGGCACAACGGGGTTTTCTTGGATGCCCAAAACACTGAAGTGTTGCCCAATGCGCCCCTGCGTGGGCAGGGGACAATGCCTCCCACATATCCGCGTGCCACCCCTCCGGGGGGATCCCAGGGGGTATCAACGCCAGATTATCCGCGCGGCTCAGTTTCCCCGCACGGCGTGGGCAACCCCCAATTGGATCCGTTTTCCCAAAACGCGATCCCAGGAGCTGAACCCGCCGCCTACCAGCCCGCCATCGTGAAATGGCATCCCGTACTCGGACTGATAACAGCACTGTTGGGCGGCACAATAGTTGCGCGCGTAGGCATTCAAGCAGCTCTTGTTCTGGCTATTGTGTGGGCAATTTGTGGTGCTATTGGCAAAACCCGCCAACGCATTATCGGATACCGGATTAATCGGGGTGGACCTGGGGCGGGCGATATTGTGAGGGCGACGCTCAGCTTCCCAATCGACCTCGTCAGTAGTTTCCTGATTTATAGCGCCCAAGTAGGGGTGGCGATGCTGGCGTTGTACGTTGCCACAAACTTCAGCGGCGACACGGATCCTGCCACCATGTGGAACTGGAATACTGCTGCGCCGCCGCTGCTGGTGTGGGCGCTTGCGATTGGTGGGACTGTGCTCAGTTGGCTTGCTCCCGGGATGGGAGATGCGCGTTTTGCGGGGCGTGCCCTTATAGACGCCCTCGTCCCCCCGCTGCCTGGGCGTATCCTGGCGGGTTTAGGGATGCTGGCTGCTGCGGCCGCCCTCGCCCTGCCACTTCTCAGGTTGTTTGTCGGCTAGTTGCCACCAACGGGTCACAAACCAGTATCCTAAAAACATGACTCGCAACAATGTAACCCCAAAACAGAAGCACGGAAAGAAGCTTAGCCATGCTGAAGCCGACCGCCTCGCGCGCACACGCCAAAGCATCGAAATGCGCAAAGCCCAGGAAGCTAAAGAAGCGCGTGCTCACAATATAACTATTGCCGTGGTCCTGATAGCCGCCCTCGTAACCGTCTGCGTGGTGGTGGGAATGCTGTGGAATGACAGCAAAAAATCAGCTACACCCAGCAATATCAAACTGCCTGCCTATATTGCAGACAGCCACGGTGTCACTATTTCTGGTAACGGCATAAACAAGCCGCAAGATGGTAAACCAAAAATCGACTTGTACTACGATTACACGTGCATTCACTGCAACGAATTGGAAGATTCCATTGGTGACCAGCTGCTTAAAGCCGCCGACGAAGGCAAAATAAACCTTACGTTGAAGCCCGTAATTACCACTTCTGCGGGGGCTCCTTATGGTATCTACGCGGCAGGTGCGGCGATGCAAATTGCCGCCGAACAACCCGACAAATTCCAAGCTTTCCACGTTGCGGCGTTTAAAAAGTTTGAAGAAGCCGCCAACGGCAACCAGCAAATTCTTATAGATGACAAGCAAGCTCAGGATACCGTTACCCAAGTGGCAAAGAGTGTGGGTATTTCTGACGAACTTATCAAAAAGTTTGATGCCGGCTTTGCCCGCACCACTATGGAGAATTGGACTAAGAAGTGGGGCGACTCTGGCATAGTTGCGAAAGACCAATACGGTACTCCCATGTTGGTGCGCGACGGCAAGAAGGTTGACGGCAAAACCTTCCCCGAAGTACTACAAAACGCACTAAAATGAGCAAAACTGAGTGAAATGAGAAAATGGCGCGCTGGCTCTTGTTTCGGTCGGCGCGCCGAATTGTTGGGCGTGGGCGCGTGGGGCATCCGTGTGCGTGTGGGGGAGACAAGTCGCAAATGGTAACCGAATTGTCAGAAATGTGAAACGCTTCTAACAATTTTCCTTTCCGCTAAATTCATGCCAAAATATTGAACGCGCCACCTTAGCTCAGTTGGTAGAGCAACTGTCTTGTAAACAGTAGGTCAGGAGTTCGAGCCTCCTAGGTGGCTCTGTATGTGAAGCCCTATTTGAGATGAATGGGCTAACGCCCGCCCAATCCGATTCTTTGGAGTTTGGTGTTCCTGTGAGTTTTGATGGCACTTGCTGGCAGTCGCGCGAGTGACTAGGGCACGTCGAGCGCATACGCCCTCGGAGTGAACTCGCCAACGTGAGCTCTAATCGGTCCCTTCTGCTATGAGAGATATACAACCCATGTCCAAGATGGTCGCCAGTGAATGAAGACGGCAAGCGGCGACTGTGCAAAAGCGTGTGAAAGCAGAGCCGCACGCTCATTACTACGCCTTTTAGGTGGGATGGTACCGCAATGAAAGCGTGTCGAGGACGCTGCCGCCCTAGTTAGTATGGCGTAGTTTTGGTGGTGTGCCGCCACAATAGTAGTAGCTATTGGGCGGTAATGCGCTTTGAAAGTTAGTTCTAGATGCTTTTGGCGCACTTTACCATTGAGTATTCCCTGATATTAATTTCGGTGTCAGAGAGCCCATTTCGTAATTTATATTTCCGCGACATTGAGATTGTTTTCATTTATCGTTCAATAAATATCCCGCGAATGTTCAGTAATGTTTTTGAAGTTTTGGAACATGATTCTCTAGTTGTGGTTGTATGTGTAACAGTTTTATAACTATTTTAATTTTTGACCATTGAATAAATTGTTGCTATCTGCTATAAAATATTTATTTGGCAAATTATTCAAATTCTCTGATTTATTCCTGTAGAGACTTATGTTGCGTTATAATAGGATCTTTTTCGTATAGATACGTCTAAGACGCGCCGCACATGTGCTGTTTAGGAGGGGATCTACATGGTGTTGCTAGCTCCGTCTCAGATTTCCTGACTGGCGCGAATATCTGCAATGCCTGCTCGGCTAGGAAGCAGGAATTTATCCAGATTTTTCTAGAGAAAAGAGTTGGCGACATGTCAAAATCTCTATTTAGGCGCAAAACCCCGGTCGTTTTGGTTGCTGGCACTTTGCTGACGACAATGGTGTCAGGGGGTTTAATTTCCCATGCGACAGTCATTGCGAATGGTCCATATAATAATGACGGTTCGGTTCCGGTTTCATTCGCACCTCTGTCGGCACCTGGTTTCACCAGTGGTGACGAAAAAGTCGTGGTGGTGAATTATCCCACTGCTGCTGAGGATGCTACTGTCACGATCGATGACAGTGGTAACACTGCCGAATCTGGTCCTTACTTTTCGGCTTACCGTTACGGTGAAGCCTGGGTGAAAACGCCGTGTGGTCCAGTGCCGAAAGATGCGAAGTTCAATGAAAAGTTCGTGGTTAACGAACGCATCGTTACTTTTACGTGGAATAAGCCGGTCCTTGATCCGGTGTTCCGCATGAGTGGTCGCGTGGGTGGTTAGTCTCTATCAATTGAAGATCCCGACAATCCCGCTCGAGATCTCTATACTGTGGCGTGGCTGGAATACGAGTTCGCTGAAATTAATGGGAAATCCGATCCAGGCACTCTCAACCGTTTCCGCGCGTATCACTTCATTGGTGCATGCGCGAACACCTTCATCCCTAATGTTGATGGTAAGTATACCTACAAATACGCGGTGGACACGACCAAGCAGTTCGTCGATGACGGAACTAAATTACGGAGCATTGTAGGTGGCTGGATACAGCGTCCTGACGTGGAAGCCCAAGGTTGGGTCAAGCAGATCAAGCTGAAGGTCCGCTCCATGGGAATGATCGCCGACCGCCTGGGCGATAAGTACACCCGTGCTTTGGCATGCCAGTCCTCCACTTTGGGTGTAGGTGCGCCGCGCGTCGACCCTAAGGTTACAAAGACCGTGAACCTTGCTGAGGCTGCCCCTGGGGACAAGCCTACGTGGACGCTGAAAGTTTCCAACAACCAAGGAATCGACAGGCGTGACTTGAAGGTGAGGGATGCCTCAGAACTCAACAGTATATACGGCTACCGACTCACTGATCTGATTGCAGAGGGCGTTGACGCGGTCACGGTTAAGGTTGTGAAGAAGCCTGACACTTCTACCGAAGTGTCTCGAGATGGCAACAAGCTGTTGCTCGAACGCAAGGCTTCCGGTGTGGACTTGATAGAGAAGCCCGACGGCAAGTACGAACTGGTACCGACAGATACTAGTAATCTGTCTCCAAAGAATCCTGAAGTCATGCTGCACCACCAGAACCGTGACGTTGATGACTACGTCATCGAAGGCGTAATTAAGGAAGACGCCACGGGCGATTCCCTAGCAAACACGGCGGTTGTCGCATCCGGTCAATACGAAGAGCCGAACGTGAAGCCTAACGACACGTCCTCGGCGGCTACCATATCGAAGAAGCCCAGCACCATGAACGTGGAAACCTGGGGTTACTCTGGTAAAGCCCAAGACTCCAACTCTACTACCGAGGAAGTTTCCGGTTACACCAATGCTGGTAAAGATCTGAACGTGATGTTTAAGGACATGCCTGCCGGGACTACCTACAGTCTGAGGGATCCTAACACTGGTGAGTCCGTAACCTCCTACGTGATCCCTGATGAAGGCACCTACACCATCATCAACGGGATTGTTGAGTTTGTTGCGGATGCGACCTTCGTAGTGGACCCTAAGCCTGCTACCGTCCTCGCCACTTCCTCCGGTGGCAAGGTGTACGAAGCCACTTACACCCCGCACGTCATTGGTCTGTCCATCGACGCGACTCCGGCTATCACCATCGATCAGATGAACACACCGCAACGCTCCGACGACAAGGGCGAGGGCGATAACGGTAAGACGCGTGAAGAAATGTTTTCCAACCTCCCCGAGTCAGGTAACATTTTCACGCTCAATCCAGATGGCACCGTCACCGTTCCCAGTGAAGGCACCTACACCATTGACGAAAACGGTGTTGTCACCTTCAATCCCGAAGAAGGCTTCGTGGGGAAAGCCAAGGGCGTGACTGTCAAGGTCACTACCAAGGACGGGCGCTCTGCTACGGCGAAGTACACCCCGACTGTGATCAAGAAGGCCACTTCGGATATGCCTAAGGCTGAGAAGCTGAATAAGTATTTGGCTGTGACTGGTTCGCAAGCCGGTACCGCGGGTATCTTGGCTGGGCTGCTTTGCCTCGCCGGTGCTGCTGTGGTAGCTACCAGGCGTCGCAAAGTCTAGTTTCTAGCGACGGCGTAAAGCCTGCCCCTTAAGTGGTGGGTGGGGCATTCCCCACCCACCACTTTTTTAAATGCAAAAACTAAGCATGAACCAGCAACCATGGATCGACCGACTCGTCCACCATGCCGATAATCACCGAACGAAAGGAGACTCCTACCGAATCAGAAACAGAACAGCACAAACTAAAATAAAGCTGTTCACTTTTCGAGTGCCGAAAGTACGCCAAATTCAACTTTCGCGCGTACTGCTCCGTACCACGTTTTGTTTGCTTTTGCCAGTGTCTGCATTCTCTTTGCGCTACTGGGCAGTTAACAAAACCATTTGTCCTCAGCAAAATCGTTTGTGCTCATGGCAAAGTTGGGTTCTTTGTCCTTGGGAAACCGGGGTTTGGGTCGGGGTGCGGGCGGTTCGGTGGGCATTGAGTCGCACTGAAAGTGCGGCTCACGGGCACCGCGCCCGCCCCAAACCCACTGCACGTTTCCCCAACGGCCACAAAATCATTACGCCTGAACAAAAGCGTTTGCCCTCACGGTACGCGGGTAATCGGCATAAAAGTGTGTCTTTCCCGCGCACCCGCGGGCGCTCACCGAACCGCCCGCATACTGCCACACCTCTCCCAAAAAGCGCCACCGACATTAGTTTTCTTGCTGCTCTAAGGAAGTTCCCAATTTACCGGTTCGGAACCTGACGCAATCAACGCGGCGTTCGCCCTCGAGAATGGTTTGGAGCCGAAGAAGCCGCGTGACGCAGACAGTGGGGAGGGGTGTGCTGATTCGATAACGGTTACGCCGCCCAAATGTGGTTTTAAGGAGCGTGCGTCGTTACCCCACAGTATGGCGACCAGTGGTGTTTTGCGTGCGACTAGTGCTTGGATGGCGCGTAAAGTTACTTGTTCCCAGCCGCGTCCTCGGTGGGATGCGGGCGCTCCTGGGCGTACGGTTAACACGCGGTTTAGTAGGCATACTCCCTGTTCGCACCAGGGAGTGAGGTCGCCGCTGCGGGGTGGGGGAACGCCCAGATCAGATTGCAGTTCCTGGAAAATGTTTACCAATGAACGGGGTGGGCGTACGCCGGGCGCAACGGAGAAGCTCAATCCCATTGCGTGACCGGGAGTGGGGTATGGGTCCTGCCCAACGATCAGGCATTTTACGTCTGCGAATGGATAGGTGAATGCCCGCAGTACGTCGGCTCCTGCGGGCAAGTATCCGTTTCCTGCCCGGTTTTCCGCACGTAGCATTTGTCCGAGCTCGTGGATTTGGGGTTCGACGTCTGCCAGCGCCCTCGCCCAGCCGGACTCAATCATGTCTAACATGCCCCCAGCATATGCGGAAACGCACCTCTAACACATGCGCAAATATGCCCTCAGCGCATGCGCAAAAAACCAGATAAAGCGCGTTGCACTGGAAAAACAGCAGAAGATCAAGGTAGCCTAACGCTGTGAGTGAAACAAGTTACCCTCAGGATGAATTCGACGTCGCCGGACGCGACATGCCCGAGGGCGCCCACCGCGCCCCCATCAGCGCTTGGCAGAAAGTTCTCCCATTTTTGGTTGTGCTCATAGTCTCCCCATTGTTGGCTTGGGGCGTGTTCGCGTTCGTTAGCCCAGGCAGTAATCAGAGCACTGCTGCCAGTAAGACCACGCCATCTCAGGCACAGCAGAAGAAATCAGTTGAATCTAAGCCTAAAGCGCAGGCCAAAGCGCAAAATGACGGATCGGATGTTGGTGCTAAGGCGCACGATGCGCAGGCGGCGCCAAAAGCCGAAGAACCGAAGGGGTTGCCGCCCTCGGAAGTGTCCGTTCAGGTTTACAACGTGGATAATCCTACGGGGGGGATTGCGGGTCGGGCTGCCGACAAGTTGCGTGAACTTGGTTATTCAGACATTGCGGCTTCTAACCGTCAAGGAGCCCAGTTGGATACTACTACCGTGTTCTACCGTACGGACGCGCAGAAGGTTAATGCCGAGGAAATCGGCAAAAAATTAGGTATCAGTAACATTGTGCAATCAAATGACGTGGTTGAAGAGGGTGGTCCCATAAAGGTTTACATTAAGGCCGATTATCACGAATAATATGGGAAAGCCTCGATTGTGGGGTTTGCGCGCGTGTTCGCCGAGGGCGGTGCGCGCGTTTTTCTTTTGCGTATGGTCTGGTGTTTGCTGTGGGAATAATTCTGCTCTTGCACTCTGGGGCTAAGAGTGCCAAACTGTAGTTAGCACTCCTTGGGGTCGAGTGATAACTCGGTCGCAGGGGCAACCAACTTTGGTGCTTTTGTGAGGTTCTGTTCGGACGGGAAAGTCCCACCGGCAGGACCCTCCGTCGCGGGACAAAAGCACCACGAGATAGAGGAAAGCAACTAATGGCAAAAATCATCAAGTTTGACGAGGACGCCCGCCGCAGCATTGAAGCCGGTCTGAACACCCTCGCTGACACTGTCAAGGTCACCCTTGGTCCTAAAGGGCGCAATGTCGTCCTCGACAAAAAGTGGGGATCCCCGACCATTACTAACGATGGTGTCTCCATTGCGAAAGAGATCGACCTCGAAGAACCTTTCGAACGTATTGGTGCCGAACTGGTCAAGGAAGTTGCCAAGAAGACCGACGACGTCGCAGGCGACGGGACTACCACTGCGACCGTCCTCGCCCAAGCTATGGTGCGTGAAGGCTTCCGCAACGTAGTGGCTGGCGCTAACCCAATTGCGCTGAAGCGCGGCATTGACAAGGCTACCGAAATGGTTGTTCAAGAGCTGCTGTCCGGCGCTAAGGAAATTGAAACGACCGAACAGATTGCGGCCACTGCGTCCATTTCTGCGGCAGACCCCGAAATCGGTCAGCTGATCGCCCGCGCCATGGACATTGTGGGCACCGAGGGCGTCATCACCGTTGAAGAATCCAATGCATTTGGTATCCAGCTCGAAACCACTGAAGGCATGCGATTTGATCGTGGTTTCCTGTCCGGCTACTTCGTAACTGACACTGACCGCCAAGAAGCCGTCCTCGAGGACGCTTACGTGCTGCTGGTTGACAGCAAAATCTCCAACATCAAGGATCTGCTGCCGATCCTGGAGAAGGTCATGCAAACCGGTAAGCCGCTGTTTATTTGCGGTGAAGACGTCGAGGGCGAAGCGTTGACTACCCTGGTGGTAAACAAGATTCGCGGTACTTTCAAGTCTGTGGCTGTGAAGGCGCCAGGCTTCGGCGACCGTCGCAAGGCCATGCTGCAAGATATGGCTATTTTGACCGGTGGTCAGGTCATTTCCGAAACTGTGGGCTTGACCTTGGAAAATGTGGAACTGGACATGCTGGGCAAGGCGCGCAAGGTGGTTGTTACCAAGTCCGACACCACCATTGTTGATGGCGCTGGCGAAAAGGAAGCCATTGATGCTCGCGTCGCGCAGATCCGCCAAGAAATCGAAAATACTGATTCCGATTACGACCGCGAGAAGCTGCAAGAACGCCTGGCGAAACTGGCTGGTGGCGTGGCCGTCATCAAGTCTGGCGCAGCCACCGAAGTGGAAGCGAAGGAACGCAAGCACCGCATCGAAGATGCCGTGCGCAACGCTCGCGCAGCTACCGAAGAGGGCATTGTTGCTGGTGGTGGCGTGGCTCTGCTGGAAGCCGCGCAGGTTCTGGAAAACGCAGAACTTTCCGAGGACGAAGCAGTGGGTGCCGCCATTGTGCGCGTTGCTGCCCAGGCACCTATCCGCCAGATTGCCGAAAACGCCGGTCTGAACGGTGGCGTAGTTGTAGAACGCGTACTGTCCCTGCCTGCCGGTGAGGGTCTGAACGCCGCTACCGGTGAATACCAGAACCTGCTGAAACAAGGCATTGCCGATCCGGTAAAGGTAACTCGCTCCGCGCTGCAGAATGCTGCTTCTATCGCGGGTCTGTTCTTGACCACTGAAGCAGTCGTAGCTGATAAGCCTGAACCGCCGGCAGCCCCGGCAGCAGGCGGCGACGACATGGGTGGCATGTACTAAGTCGGTAAACCGTAATTTACAGAGGGCGGGACTGACCAGCGAACCTGTGGGTTTCGATTGGTAGGTCCCGCCCCTTTTTGCTCCAGTTACAGGACAAAGCGGCGCTCAACTTCAGTTTGCGAATAATGACGTGGCGCGTGCCTCTGCATCTGCGTAAGTGTTAGAAGCGTTAGCTAAAGCCGCCGCTATAGAATCTAAAGCGGCTTCCACCTGCGCTTGCGTTGCGCGCCATTGGGATGCCGCATTGTGAAACGCGAGGGCGGCGCTACCGGTCCAAGCGCCCTCGAGCATACCCAGTTGTGCCATCATTTGTGCCACATCGGTGCGGATTTGCCCGGTCACCGCAGTGACCTGGGCAGAGGCAGTAGAAATTGATGCAGAATCGGCGGTAAAACGGGCCATGTTATCTCCTTTACGTAGGGCCAACACCCCAAAGGTAAAAAACGTCACCCTAGCCGCGAAAGTCTCCCCCGCACTTGCTGTGGAAAACCCGGTTGTGGATATTTACGCCGTGTCATTCACGCTCACTGTATGCTGCGCATATGCCGCCTAGCGCCAGCGCCTACTGCCAGCCCTCATCGTCTGCTATTTCCCTGGCGCCTTCGGGTCGTCAAAAAAATCCACTGCCGACTCCAGGGAACTGGACAAATCAGTGTTGTCCGCAGCGTCCTCGCCTTCAACTTTGCGCTGGGTCGCAGGCGAAGGCGGTTCCAATTCGTCCTGAGGCGCCTCAATAATAGGTACTTGTGCAGTCACCGTCTCTGGCTCGGAATTCTTTACCAACGACGGCATCCCCTTGATAATGCCAGTGTCTGCGGGGGTAAGCGGAACTGCTAGGTGTTCGAGGGCGGTGGCATCGTCCTCGTCAGTATCTTCCGTTTCTGCTGGCATAGCATCTAAGCGTTTTTCCAAACGCGCCAATTCGGCCAGCAGATTGTCGTGGGCGGGCAATTCCCAATCTGTTGCCAAAGGCGACAAAAAAATGCTGGGACGGGCCAGTAACTGTTTGATTACCCGTCGCCGCCACCGCAAAAACTCGGCATCGCTGGCTAACGCAAATTCTTGCCGTAACGCCGTCAAATAATCGCGGTACTCTTGCGGGTCTGCCGCTAAAATGGCTAAATCCGCGTCCAACAGTACCCGCATGTCCACGTCCGTGTCCACGTTCCGGTGTGAATGCAACGCCGAAATGAGCTCGCAAATCCGGTCCACTACGGGCTGTGCTAACCCTAATTCGCCCAACTTTTTGCGCGCAAAAGTTGCCGACCGATTTTCGCCTGCCGGACCTTCTAAACGCAAACTGACCGCACTGCCAGGAACGAACACTACCCCGTGAAACCACGTGGCAATGCGCAAAATATCGGGGGAGTGAACACACGAGCCCAACTCTTCTATACTGCTGAGCACCGAAATAAGGTGCCGCGAATTATGAAACACCCGTCCCGGACTATTCCACATCTCTAATAGTTCGTTTGCTAACTGAGTGAGCTGTGCCCGGTCCGCAGATACCCCAAGAGCAGCTAGCGACCTGGCAAATGTGCCCGGTAACCACGAAGGAATCAATTGCATACCAAACCTTTCACGTACGCTAAGCCTAATGCGCCTTGGTGCAGAAGCAAAGTTTAGTCACAGTTTGCTGCCGGCGCCACCTTTGGTAGCGTCAGACGCACGGTCAGTCCACCGTCCTCGGTATGGTCCATATGCGCCGTCCCACCGTGGGCATTAACTATCGCATTCACAATTGCCAGTCCCAACCCAGAGCCGCCAGTGGCACGCGCACGGGACGTGTCGGAACGGTAAAAGCGCTCAAAAACGCGTTCCCATTCCTCAGGGGCGATGCCCGGACCGTGGTCGCGTACTTCAATAACTACGCAATCGGTACCGGTACCAATAGCAAATTCGACCGGCGTACCCTGTGGAGTATAACGGGTAATATTGCCTGAAAGGTTGGTCAGCACTTGCGCAATTAAGTTGCGGTCTACTACCGCAAAGATTGGGGGCACTTCGTGGTCGCCGTCCAAACTGATGACGGTCACTGTGCGGGTGCGGTCCAGCGCTTCCATGTCGAGGGCGGCCAGGCGACATAGTTCTGTCAGGTCGGTTTGTTCGAAATTCATTGGTCGGGATTCGTCCAGGCGTGCCAGTTTTAGCAGGTCGTTGACGAGGTCGGTCATGCGGGTGGCTTCGGATTCTATGCGCCCCATGACTTCGGGCACGCGTTCAGGGGGAACCGCCCCCATGCGGTACAGTTCCCCATATCCGCGCAGCGTCGCCAGGGGAGTGCGCAGTTCGTGGGAAGCATCAGAGACGAAGCGCTGCATTTTTTGTTCCGATTTTGCCCGGTCCGCGAAGGATTGTTCGATTTGGGACAGCATTTTATTCAGTGACCATCCCAGGGAACCAATTTCGGTTTGGCGTGGTTCGAGGGCGACGCGTTGGGTCAAGTCGCCCTCGGCAATTCTGCCTGCAACCTGTTCGATTGCGCGTAGAGGACGCAGCTCGCGGCGTACCAAATAGTAGGCGGCGATTGCGCCCAAAAACATTAGGGAAGCGGAGGAGAACAGCAGATACCAGGTGACGTTGGAGATGGTTCTTGATACGCCGATGAGTGGCAGCGCCACAGTTACTACTCCAATTCGTTCTTCGCCCTGATAAATGGGTACTGCGACGGCGCGCCAATGTACGCCTGCCTTGGTGGATTTGACTGAAACTGGGCGGGTCATAGACCCTTGCGGAACCTCGCTGTCTCGCAAAATTTTGCCGGGTCTGGGCGTGCCGGCAACTTGTTTTGTGACTTCGGAAATTAGTTCCCGGTCATCCCCATCTACAAGGTGTACGCGCACGTAATAGTCCGAAGGCAATGCCGGTTCCAAGTTCTGCAGTAGCGACCTGGCTGAAGATACCGCCAATCGTGCCGCCGAGGTTTGTAAGCTTTCATCAACCTGGCGGGTCAAGTGAGTTTGCAGTACACCCATAATGGTGGCACCGGCCAAAGCCAGTCCCACCATTAGCAACGTGGTAGTAACAACTACCAGGCGCAGGCTCAAAGTGATTTGGTGCCAGCGCCCGCGCATTCGCCCTATGAAGCGGAATATACTGTGGGGGGTCACTACTCTTGCCGCATGATGTAGCCAACGCCCCGCCGAGTATGAATGATTTCCCCACTGGAACCAGCAACGTCCAGCTTGCGTCGCAAATAGCTAATATAGGACTCGACAATAGCTGCGTCGCCATCCCAGTCATATTCCCACACGTGGTCCAAAATCTGCATTTTCGACACCACGCGTCCTTCGTTCATCATCAAATAACGCAACAATTTAAATTCGGTTGGTGACAAATCGATAGAGTGCCCTGCGCGGCGCACTTCGTGGGCGTCCTCGTCAAGAGAAATATCTGCCACCGTAATTGAAGAATCGTTGCCACTGTCGCGGGTACGGCGCAAAATTGCGCGAATTCGCGCCACCACTTCTTCTAAACCGAAGGGTTTCGTAACATAGTCGTCGCCACCTACAGTCAGCCCCTGAATCTTGTCCTGCATGTCATCACGGGCGGTCAAAAACAGGACGGGTGTTGTAATACCGGCAGTGCGCAGGTTACGCGTCACTGTAAACCCATCCATGTCGGGCATCATTACGTCCATAACGATGAGGTCGAAAGACTGCGACTTGGCGGCGGATAGACCATTATTGCCATCCCCAGCAATGCTTACATCAAAACCAGCAAAGCGCAGCGAGGAGGCCAATAAGTCGCGAATGTTTGGTTCGTCATCAACAACTAATAAGCGTGCCTCAGGAGTGTTTTCCATAAGGTTAATCCTACGCAGCAACCTCAAAGATGGCTGAAAAGTCGCTGGAGTGCCCGTGGCGGCTGGGGGTGCGCACGTTTTGATAGGGTGTCTGGTATGAAAAAGCGCAGTAATTCAGAGGACGAGGACATGGTTTTCTCCCTTCCGGGCGTCTCCTTTTCCCCAGTTTCTCCGGCACTGACTAAAGTGCGTTTAGCGGGTGTGTTGCTGGAGGTAATAATTCTTGCAGCAATTATTGCTGTAGGAGCTGGCTTCGGGGGCAGTAAATGGTTCCTGGTACTGGAAATTGTCCCCATCGTCCTCGGAATCTGGCAGTTGTGGTTGATACCCCGCCAGGTGCGTGCATTGATGTGGGCGATTACTGACAAAGAATTGCTGATTCGGCGTGGCATTATGTTTCGCAAATTGACCGTGGTGCCTTTCGGGCGTTTGCAGTTTGTTGACCTCGCGGAGGGGCCGATTTCTCGCATGGTAGGAATTGCGGAAGTGAAACTGCATACCGCATCGGCGTCCTCGGACGCGTCCATTCCGGGATTACCGGTAGCTGAAGCGACGCAGTTGCGCCAGCATTTGACCCGTCTTGGTCGCGCCGAAATGGCAGGGTTGTAATGGAACGTTCAGAAAGCGAATTTTCCGGTGCGCGGTCTTCTGCGGGGGGCGTGCCGCCGAGGGCGGAAGGGCAGGATCCTCACTTCGAACACGGTTCTGGTGGCGTGCGGCGAAATGACGCAGACGATACGGCTGGGAAAATGCGGTGGCGGCGTGTCCACCCCTTGTCACCATTAGTGGAAGCGGGGACGGCGCTAGTTGCACTGATAGCTATTATTGCTGCGAATTTGCCTTCTATAATAACGTTTCGAAAGGCGAACATTAGTTCTAAACCGGAGCTGCTTTGGCTGTTGTTGGTTTTGGCGCTCGTTGCGCTGTTGGCGTTGGTGGTGGCTTATTGCTACCTAGCATGGCGCAACACTTACTGGACGATAACCGCGGAGGCAGTGCATTTTCGCAAGGGCATAATCTTCAAAAATCACCGCAGTACGCCGCTAGAACGCGTGCAATCGGTGGATATCGTTCGTCCCTTGTTTGCGCGCATCGTCGGAGTGGGCGAAATAAAGGTCGAATCGGCCGGTGGGGGAAAATCTAACGTTTCTATCCGCTACTTAGCTGTGGGCGACCTGGAAAGGGTGCGCGCGGAAATCCTGCATAAATCGTTTTCGCCAGAGGAAACGGTCTGCGTGACGCAGACGGTTGGTACGGACAAGACTGGTATTGACGATGGTCACCAGTTCGGCTATCGCGAGGGCGACAGTCCGGTTCCGCCTTTGCCGGTAGAAGATTCTGGGGTAGGGCACTCGGGACTTTTGCACAGGCATCAGGCTAGTCCCTGGAAAGGGACGACTTTCTTTACTATGGATACGGCTATTTTCGTGTTGGGTACGTTGATCTCTTCGCGCGTGCTGTTCACTTTGTTGGTACTTGTAGTGGTGGTTGGGGGCGGGATTTTTATTCAGATCAATTCTGCGGAGGTCGCCTTCGCGCTGTCTGTAACCACCGTGGCGGCAATCGTCATTGCAGTTATCACGCATTTGCAACTAGTAGTGCAACAGCTGAATCAAGAGTTTAATTTCACGGCTGCGATTACCAGTCGGGGTATTCGGCTCACGCGCGGGCTAACGAAAACCAATTCTTTAACCATTCCACCTGGGCGGGTACATGCGGTTCGTTTGGAACAGCCGTTGCTATGGCGACCGAAGGACTGGTGGCGGGTGCGTGTCGTCCTCGCCGGATTCGGTGCGGAAAAAGACAATGGCGGGGAATCTGGCAATGGACACACCGCATTGTTGCCTATTGGCAGTCGCGAGCAAGCCTTGAAGGCCCTGTGGTTGGTGGTGCGGGACCTGGGCGTAGAAGACCCGGACGCGTTCTTGAAAGAGGCTTTGACAGGGAGCGGGACCGGGGAATATTTCACGCCGGTGGGGCGCCGCTGCTTCCTCTTTGATCCGCTCACGTTCCACCGCAAAGCCGGTTTGTCTACGCGCACTGTCATGGCAATACGGGACGGGCTGTGGGACCGCAAATTCACTGTTATTCCGCATGAACACGCGCAATCGGTAACTATGAAGCAAGGCCCTTTGCAACGCCTGTTGAAGGTCGCCACCGTCCGCTTGGACCTGGTTCCGAATATGCCTGTTAGTGGACGCATACCCCACTTGCGTCAGGAATATGCGGGGCAAATGCTGATGCACCAAGCCAAAATGGCGGAATTGCGCGCAGGTGAAGAACCCTTCGCGGACTGGCAGCAAAGGATGCGCAAATGGCTGGCAGTACCCTTGCCGTAATGGGGGAGAGCGCAGTTGCCCGCTTATGATGGTGTGATGCAGGTAAATTATAAAGCGGCAGACACGCCCGCTTTGCTGTGGCATGGTGACTATTTGGCGGGGCTGTCCGCGCCGTGGATATGGGAAGGCGAGGACGCCCAGTCCGGACGCGTCGCCCTCTGGTCAGCCGCGCTGTTGGCGCGCGGAGTGAAGGTTCAGGTGGGTGGCGCCGGACGGGCACAAACAGCAGACACGACGGAACTTAGGGGAGGGGTTGCCGCAAATGCGGCGGACACAGGTCTGCCCGGCACCGCCTTGAGCCTAACCCAGCAGCTGTGGCAAAACGAGATCGCGAATCTGCGCCGCCTCATTACCGAACAAATGCGTGCCGATGTGACTGTTTACACGGATTTTCGCGAGGGCGGTGGCGAACTTTTCCCGTGGTACCGCACTTTTTGGGAGTTGGGTTACGGGGTTCGTGCCAGCGCGCGCACCGATTTTTCTGCTGCGCGCATTGTCCTAACCACGCCTTCGCAATTGGGGCAGGGCACGTCGAAGTCACAAAATGCGTCCGACGCCGACGCTGCCGCGTTGCCGCCACAGTTAGCAGAATTCGTTAACAGTGGGGGCGTCCTCGTAATCCAACATCAAAACGCCGGGCAAAAAGGCGACTTTAAAAACACTGCAGAAATGCTGGAACGTCCGAGCGCGCAGAGTGAACCGGGGAAAACAGACAAACTGCCAGCGGGCATGCCAGGAACGTCCGGGGTATCAGAAATATTCGACCCGCGCGCCTACCGCATAACCGGACAACTGCAAAGTCCACAATTACCTGCCAGCCCCGGCGTCAAACTGCGAGTCACGGCGGCGCACCTGCGTGGCGCCCTCAAACATCTTTACGAACCGACGCCCGCCCCTTACGCCATCAGTTTTGTTACGTCACTAGTTCCCGAGGGCGCCTGGTCTC
Source organism: Actinomycetaceae bacterium (assembly GCA_030528145.1). Taxonomy (GTDB): domain Bacteria; phylum Actinomycetota; class Actinomycetes; order Actinomycetales; family Actinomycetaceae; genus Winkia. Next base: position 87,966 of record JAUMZK010000003.1, on the reverse strand, counting down.
GTCGCACTCTCGTCCCCGGTATCGCTCGCGAAATAATAGTTACTGACGAGGACGAAAATCCGGTTGTCACCAGAGCGAAAGTAGCGAAAGGCTACATTTGGGAAGTGGGGGCGGATCTGGACCCGTGTGGGCGTGCAGCCATCGCCCTCGTCAGTGCCCTGCAAACCAAATTGCAAATACCAACCGTAACTCCTGGCGTGGAACAGATTCGTGCGGGGCACCAAATAATGCTCAATCACCGCGACAAAGCGGCGGAATTACCGGGCATCAATGGCACAGACTTGGTTAGCAGTAAGTCTGTTACAGGGCATGTTGTAATTCCGCCACGCTCACTGATAGTGGTGAGGGGTTAAACACATCGTTTTGAAAGTCGCTTTACTAGCAGGTAACCTTAGATAGTTGCGCTTTGGGTAAGACGCCATCCCACTCGTCGCCCGCAACCCAAGCGAACACGAAAAGCATTCAAGACGGCAACTGCCGTAAACCGACTATCGAAGGCTACGCAAGTGCGCACCTATACACCGAAGGCTAGCGACATCACCAAGAAGTGGTATATTGTCGACGCCCAAGACGTCGTCCTTGGACGACTCGCAACCACTGTTGCGAACCTGCTCCGTGGGAAGCATAAGCCAATTTACGCACCCCACATCGACTGCGGCGACTACGTAATTGTCATTAACGCCGACAAGGTCGTCCTTACTGGAAACAAGCTGGACAACAAGAAAGCTTACCGGCACTCCGGCTATCCGGGTGGTCTGAAAGCTGTCACCTACCGTGAACTCATGGAAACTCACCCGGAACGGGTTATCACCAAGGCAGTACGCGGTATGGTTCCTCATAACAAGCTTGGTCGTAAGCAGATGACCAAACTGCGCGTCTTCGCCGGCTCTGAGCACCCGCACACGGCACAGCAGCCCGAACCCGTCGAAATCAAGAAGGTCGACCAGTAGTCGTCCGATACCCTGAGGAATAACGTGGCTGAAAACACTGTAGAAGAAATCGAAGAGCTCGAAGCTCCCGCAGAATACACGACCGAAACCGAAGCGCCTGCTCAAGGTACAGGTCAGTCCATTATGGCTCCTGGCATTGGTCTGGGTCGCCGCAAGCGCGCGATTGCTCGCGTTCGTTTGATTCCCGGCGAAGGCAAATGGTCTATTAACGGTCGTACTTTGGAAGAATACTTCCCGAACCGACTGCACCAACAACTAGTATCCGGTCCTTTTACCCTGCTCGACCTGGCTGGTCGCTTTGATGTGATCGTCCGCGTCGGCGGTGGCGGCATTTCCGGTCAAGCTGGCGCGGTGCGCCTGGGTATTGCCCGCGCACTGAACGAAATTGACCGCGAAGCAAACCGCCCGGCACTTAAGAAGGCAGGCTTCTTGACCCGCGACGCTCGTGCTGTGGAACGCAAGAAGGCTGGTCTTAAGAAGGCCCGTAAGGCGCCGCAATACTCCAAGCGCTAAAGCTTGCAAAAATTCCCGGCTCTGGCCGGGTTTTTTGTTTTAACGCCCAGTTTCGCCTTGGTACGGACACTATAGAATTGGACCTGAAGAAAGGACTTTTCATGGCGAAACTATTTGGTACCGACGGGGTGCGGGGTCTGGCAAATAAGGATCTGACGGCGGAACTGGCGCTCGGTCTGGGCGTAGCGGCGGCACGCATGGTGCGGTCTAATCCACAGAACCAAGGGCGGCGACTCCGCGCTGTGGTGGGGCGGGATACCCGCATTTCTGGTGAGTTTTTGGACCACGCCATTACTGCTGGGTTGGCGAGCGCGGGCATGGATGTGGACCGGGCGCGCGTTGTCACTACGCCTACGGTGGCGTTCCTCACTGACGAGGGCGGTTACGATTTGGGGGTTATGATTTCGGCTTCCCATAACCCCATGCCAGATAACGGAATAAAGTTTTTCGCAAAAGGCGGGTACAAGTTGCCTGACGAGGTCGAAGCGCACATTGAATCCCTTTTGGGACAGGAGTGGCAGCGCCCAGTTGGTGGGGAAGTTGGTGAGGTTGAGGAAGAATCACGGGCAGTAGACAAAACCTATTTGGCGCACCTCGTGAATGCTGTGGGCATGGATTTGAGTGGGTTGCGCATTGCAGTGGATTGCGCCAACGGCGCCGCCAGCTACTTGGGACCAGAAGCGTTACGCGCAGCCGGAGCAGATGCTGTTGTTATAAACGCTTCCCCAGATGGGCGTAATATCAACGATAACTGTGGTTCCACCCATCCGCAGCAGTTGCAAAATGCAGTACTTAGCCAGCGTTGCGATTTCGGAGTTGCTTACGACGGGGATGCAGACCGGTGTTTGGCTGTAGATCATGAAGGCAATCTGATTGACGGCGACAAAATTATGGGTATGTTGGTCTTGGGAATGCGCGAAGAGGGCAAACTGCCTGGCAACACCTTGGTCGTTACCGTCATGAGCAACCTCGGTCTGATATTGGCAATGAAAGAAGCCGGAATTAAAACTGTACAAACGGCGGTAGGGGACCGCTACGTCCTCGAAAAAATGCGCGAATGCGGCTACGGAATTGGTGGGGAACAATCTGGGCACGTAATTATCAGTGACTACGCCACCACTGGTGACGGCGTGTTGACCAGTTTGATGATTGCGCGCCGCGTAAAACAAACCGGGAAAACGTTAAAAGAGTTGACTGATTTTATAAAGCGCCTCCCTCAAACCCTGATTAATGTGCCCAATGTTGATAAGACCCAGGTAGGTTCCAACCAGGTGTTGCAACAAGCTATTTCGCAGGCAGAAGATCAATTAGGCGAAAGCGGGAGGGTCCTACTGCGACCGTCCGGAACGGAACCTTTAGTGCGCGTCATGGTAGAAGCAGCTACGCAGAGCGAAGCGGATGTCATATGTGATAGTCTCGCAACTGTAGTTGCGAGGGAACTCGCACTGAAAGACTAGCGCGGCTCGTCCGCGCCACAGCGCCCCGACCGGCACCCACCCGAAACGCGGTCGGGGCGCACCCCTGTTTTCGCGTCATTTCGAGGGCGGTGGGACGGCGTCCGTCTACACTTTGCGCAATCTTAAGTTGCGTACCCGGTGGTCGGCATCTTTCGTCATAATCAGGCGAGCACGCCCCCTGGTGGGGCGAATATTTTCCATCAGATTCGGTAAGTTTATGCTGTTCCAGATGCGTTTTGCCGTGGCTACGGCTTCCCCGTCTGAAAGGTCCGCATAAGAACGGAAATAAGAATCGGGCTTTTGGAAAGCGGTTTCGCGCAGGCGCAAGAAGCGATCCACATACCATTTTTCGATATCGCTATGGTGGGCATCAATATATATGGAAAAGTCGAAGAAATCGCTGATGCCCAGCGCATTATGGGAGTGGCGCATGGGCGGCTGCAAGACGTTAAGTCCTTCCAAAACAATTACGTCAGGACTGATAATTTGTTGCTTTTCACCGGGGACGATATCGTAAATTTGGTGTGAATAGATGGGAATTTCTGTTTTAGTTACGCCGCTTTTTATTGTCCGCAAGAAACGTAGTAACGCCCGCCTATCGTAGGATTCAGGGAAGCCTTTCCGTCCCATTAATCCGCGTCGTTGTAATTCTGCAGTAGGCAGTAAAAACCCATCTGTGGGAACTAAAGAAACATTGGGAGTTTGTGGCCAACGACGCATCATTTCGGTCAAGATGCGTGCTGTCGTGGATTTGCCCACTGCCACAGACCCGGCTATGCCTACTATAAATGGTGTAGGACGGTGAAAATTTTCGCGCAAAAATGTTGCGCGCTCTTTCGCTAAAGACCTTTGTTCACTGACGTAAAGCTGTAACAGGGCAGACAAAGGACGATAGATAGCATCGACCTCGGCAATATCGATAGGGTCGCCCAAACCGGCTAAACGCCGCACATCAGTGTTGGTTAGCGGCAGCGGCGTAGATTTTGCCAATCCCGCCCAACTGTCGCGAGTGAAATTTCTGAACGCGCCGGTGTCTTGAGGTTTTTCCGGGGGAACTTCGCTGGGGAAAGGTGAAGGGCGTAATGCCTGCAGTAGAAAAGTCATGCTCTTATTATGACTGAGAGCAAAAGATAATTCCTCTTTATGCGTGATTTTTGGCAGAGTCGGTAAAGTTAAGGTGATCTTGTAGGTGCTTCATGGTTTGATTAGAAATATGTGTGGAATTGTTGGACATGTTAGCGGGGGCGCTTCGCTGCGCAGCCAAGAAGTTGTTATGGGCGGCTTAGCCAGGCTGGAGTACCGGGGCTACGATTCTGCAGGGATTGCCGCCCTCGGAAACGAATTACAGGTGCGTAAGGCAGTGGGGAAACTGCAGAATTTGCGTGCGTTGTTGAAGGCGGAGCCGCTTGCGCCTATGAGCGCCGCAATTGGGCACACCCGTTGGGCGACCCACGGTACTCCCACTACTACAAATGCGCACCCGCACACAGCGGGACATTTAGCGCTCGTTCACAATGGCATTATTGAAAATGCGGACGCTTTGCGCGTAAAACTGCATTCTGAGGGCGCCACGTTCGTTTCGGAAACTGATACCGAGGTCGCCGCGCACTTGATTAATTCCCTTTACGAAGCTGATGGGGAAAATGACACTTTGGTGGCAGCGGGGGGCGCGGACACGCAGTCGCCGGCGGCGGCACGCCTCGCCAGAGCTTTGTTGACAGCTATGAGGCAGTTAGAGGGCACATTCACGCTGCTGGTTATTCACGAGGACGCCCCTGGGGTAATCGTGGCTGCCCGGCGTTCTTCGCCTTTAGTGTTAGGTATTGGCGAGGGCGAAAATTTCTTGGGTTCTGACGTTTTGGCTTTTGCTGAACACACCGATAAAGCGGTGGAGATCGGCCAGGACGAATTGGCTATTGTTACTGCGGAAAATATTATTGTTACCGATAAAGATGGGCAGGTAGCGCAGCCGAAGTATTACCAGATTAATTTCCAAACTGAGGCGGCTGATAAAGCAGGTTGGCCGACTTTTATGGAAAAGGAAATCGCGGAGCAGCCGCGTGCAATCGCCGATACTTTGGCGGATCGTTTCGATGCTACAGGGCACTTAGCGTTGGACGAGTTGCGTATTCCGGCGGAATTGTTGCGCACTATTGACAAAATTGTGGTCGTCGGTTGCGGCACGGCGGCTTATGCCGGTCAGGTTGCCCGTTATGCGATTGAGCACTGGTGCCGCATTCCCGTCGAGGTCGAATTGGCCCACGAATTTCGTTACCGTGACCCGGTAGTTACTGAAAAGACCCTGGTAGTGGCTATTTCGCAGTCGGGTGAAACAATGGACACTATCATGGCTATCCGGCACGCCCGTGAGCAGGGGGCGCGCGTGTTGGCTATTGTGAACACGCCCGGTTCCACTATCTCGCGCGAATCTGACGCGGTTTTGTTGACGCACGCAGGGCGGGAAATCGCGGTGGCATCCACTAAAGCTTTCACTGCCCAATTGGCTGCCTGTTATTTGTTGGGACTGTACTTGGCACAAGTGCGGGGCAACAAATACATTGACGAAATCGAAGATTATATGCAAAAGCTGGGCGAAATTCCGGCAAAAGTGCAGTCTGTTCTAGCAGGCGCCGAGTCCGTGCGTCAGGTCGCGCGCACTTTAGCGGAGGAATCTTCGGTCTACTTCTTGGGGCGGCATGTAGGGTTCCCCGTGGCGATGGAGGGCGCCCTCAAACTGAAAGAAATCGCCTACATTCACGCGGAAGGTTTTGCCGCTGGGGAATTGAAGCACGGTCCTATTGCCCTCATTGACGAGGGCGTTGTGGTGGTGTTTGTGGTTCCTACGCCGCGTCGTCCCGAATTGCACGCCAAGGTGCTGTCCAACATTGCCGAAGTGAAGGCGCGCGGTGCGCGGGTGTTTTGCGTGGCAGAAGAGGGCGACCAGGCGGCGGCGGAGTTAGCGGAAGCCGTGTTTGCGGTGCCCCCGGCGCCCACACTGTACTTGCCACTGCTGACGGTGGTGCCGTTGCAAATTTTGGCTTGCGAAGTGGCGAAAACTCGCGGTTTGGACGTAGACCAACCCCGCAACTTGGCGAAATCAGTAACGGTCGAATAAATGTTACGCGCGTACGCTAGCGAGGACGTTCGCCGCGCTGAAGCCACAAAAGTGGCGGCAGCGGCTGTGGATACGCTAATGAAACAAGCTGCCGATGCGGTAGCCAGCGAAGCTGCCGTCGAACTGACTAAGCGCCAATACGTGGTGCAAGGGTCAACAGTGGTGGCACTAGTAGGGGGCGGCAATAACGGCGGTGATGCCCTGTACGCAGCCTCATTTTTGGCGGGTTCGGGCGCGAAAGTGCGGGCATTGCTGTTAACCGCACAACCACACTCGCGGGCGCTCGCGGCAGCCTCAAAAGCGGGCGTGGAAATTGTGGACCTGACAATTTTGCGTAAACGCACGCTGGTGCGCCGCACGGTTGCTGAAGCCGCATTTTGGGGTGGAGTGTGGATTGACGGCATTGTGGGGACAGGTGCGAAAGGACCGTTGCGCGGCATTGCGGAACTGGTCGTTGACACTCTGAATGCTGAACGCGATGCCAGCCCGGACGAACCGATAGTAATCGCCGTTGACTTACCTAGTGGTATAAATCCGCATAGTGGCGAAATTGCGGGTCCGGTTTTACGCGCTGACGTGACCGTAACCATGGGGGCAGCAAAATCTCCCGCACTATTGCCCCAAAGTTCGAGGGCGTTTGGGCGGCTAGTGGTGGTCGACCTCGGTATCGGTATCCCCGGTGTGGTGGCTGTTAGTCGTTTGGCGGCAGCTGACGTAGCTGACCTGTGGTTGGTACCAGGTATTGAAGACCACAAATATACCAGGGGAGTGCCCCAAATTATTGCCGGGTCCGAAGAATATCCCATGACCGGGGTGCTGTGCGCTTTAGGAGCCGCTCGGGCAGGCGCCGGGATGGTGCGCCTAGATGCCCCCGACGAAGCCCAACTGGCGTTGATTACCCGTCTGCCTGAAGTCGTTACTCGCACGGGGCGGTTTCAATCCTTGCTGGTAGGGCCCGGAATCAGCGGTACTTTACGCGAAAGCAAAGCCGTGCAGGCAGCGGGTGAGGCAATACTGGCGAAAGTGCCGGTAGTAATCGACGCGGGCGCCCTCAAACTGGTATCCGAAATAGCTTCCCGGCTTCCTAAACGCGCCCGCCGCCGGGTGGACTTGTTGGCACCCAGACCGCTTTCCCCTTTGGGGGAAACCACTGTTTTGACACCGCACGCCGGAGAAGCCGCTGCCCTGGCCACCCGTTTGGGCTACAACCGCGAACAAGGTGGCGTAAGTCGCAACGAAATTCAAAGCGACCCCGCGAAATGGGCGCGCTTGCTGGCTGAAGTGATTGGGGCAACCGTCCTCGTAAAAGGTCACACTACCGTCATTTCGGGTCCGAACGGGGAATTGTTTTCGCAGGCAGACGCGCCAACATGGGCGGGTACGGCAGGCAGTGGGGATGTGCTTGCCGGCATTTTGGCGGCGGTTTTGGCAATGCGGCAGGCGTTCGTGGAAGCGGGCGAGGACGTCGCTTCCGTACCTACTTTTGCGGCAGCTGCCGCGTGGGTTCATGGCAGTGCGGCAACCATTGCTGCTGACGCTGAAGTGGGGGTAGGTCACCCTATTATTGCTTCGGATATTGCGGCGGCGGTACCACGTGCGCTAGGGCGAGCGTTAGGTTTGTTAGGCGAACTCTGATGGGACATTTAGCGCGGGCGTTAGTCGATTTGGATGCGATCACGCACAATCTGGCGGCTCTGAAAACTGATAAAGAACGCATGGTCATTGTGAAGGCGGGCGCTTACGGGCACGGGCTTGAACCGGTTTCTGCGCACTTGTGGGACCTTGGAATTCGTTGGTTCGGGGTGGCGCAATTGTCTGAGGCCCTGCAATTGCGCCAAACGCTGCCCGAAGCGCGCATCTTGTCGTGGATTTTTCGTGGCGGTCCAGATGTGGAAGCAGCCATTTCCCGAAACATTTCTCTGTCAGTTTCCGACTTGGCGGGGCTGAGGACTATCGAGGACGCCGCCTCTCGCGTGGGCGTGCGCCCGCGTATTCACTTGAAAATAGACACGGGTATGTCGCGGGCGGGGGCACCCGTTGCCAAGTGGCCAGCGCTTTGCCGCTATGCTCACGAGGCTGCCGCGCGTGGCAATATCGAGGTCGAAGGCGTGTGGTCGCACCTGTCTAGCGCAGATACCCGTGCCGGGAGGGCACTGACCGTGGCCGCATTCGCAGAATTTCGTGCTGCCCTCGAAACCGCCAAAAATGCTGGGATACAACCCAAATGGCAACATTTGGGGGCGTCGGCAGGCGCTTTGTGGCACCAGGATTTGCCGGGAAACATGGTGCGCTTGGGTATTGCAGTGTACGGACTATCCCCAGAACCGACTACCCAGACCGAGGACGAAATGGGCATAATCCCCGCCCTCAGCTTGGAAACTGAACTGATGCTGGTAAAGAAAGTGGCTGGGGGACGTCCGGTGTCTTATGGGGCGACTTGGGTGACGCCCTCGGAAAGATACTTGGGCATAGTTCCGGTGGGGTATGCGGACGGAATTCATCGGTTGGCTTCCGGGAAAGCCCGTGTGCTGGTTATTACCGAGGACGGTCCCGTATCGGTTCCCCAGGTGGGACGTATCTGCATGGACCAATTTGTTGTCGATTTGGGCGAGAACACGGGCGCTAAAGCTGGGGACAAAGTGGTGGTATTTGGTCCGGGCACGCGCGGGGAACCCACCGTGAACGAGTGGGCACACTGGGCAGATACTATAAATTACGAAATTCTGACGGCGGTGGGGCCGCGCGTTCCCCGTATCCCTCTGCGCCAAAACCAGAATCCTTCCGCCAGATTCGGCTAGGGCGCGCCGCGAAACCAAGCACAAATAACGCAATTGCAGGTAGTTAGGCAGTCAGGAAAGCTCATGGAACACACTTTTAGCGTAAAAAATGCGGCCGAAACCAAAGCATTAGGGCGCGCGCTCGCGCGGTATGTGCGCGCGGGGGACTTGGTGATGCTCAATGGTAACTTGGGCGCGGGCAAAACCACGTTCACGCAGGGGTTGGGCGCAGGAATGAATGTGCGCGGGCAAGTCTCGTCGCCAACTTTTATTGTGGCGCGCGTACATCCGCCCTTACAGGAAGGCGGGGTGCCACTAATTCACGCGGACGCATACCGGATTACGGATACTACTGACCTGGAAACTTTGGACTTGGAATCGTCTTTGGACCAGGCCGTTACCGTAATTGAGTGGGGTGAGGGCAAAACGGAAGGTTTGTCGGAAGACCGCTTGGAAATTTTCGTGAAACGTCCCGAGGGCGATTTGGCGTTGCCCGCCCCTGGGCAGGTGGTGGATCTGACTAACGTGGACGATGGCTGTCGGGAAATAACCATGATCGGACATGGGGTCAGGTGGGCGGCTTTTGATTTTGCGGTTTTAGAAAGGAAATGACCGTGCGTTTTTTGTGTGTTGATACTTCGGAGGGGACTGCGCTGGCACTGGTTGATGTTTCCCAGACTGCCACGGTTTTGGCACGTTACAACAGTGGTGACGGGCGACGTCAAGCCGAGGATCTCAGTGCTGCGATTGGGCAAATGGTCCGTAAAGCTTTAGGGAGGGCGCTCGCTGACAGTGACATAGATGCGGTAGTGGTGGGTACCGGACCGGCGTCGTTTACAGGGTTGCGTGCCGGAATTGTGAGTGCGCGCGTTATCGCTGCCGCGCTGGGTATTCCTGCTTACGGGATTTCGAGCCTGCAAATTTGGGCCCGCAGCGCCCTCGATAAAATTGCCGTCGACACGGTGACGGTAGCGACCGATGCGAAACGTAAAGAAATTTTTGTGGGGCAATACCAGGCAGATGGCGCTGATGATGTGGCGACGGTGTGGGGTCCAGAGGTCGGCGTCCCGGAAAGCTTTACCAACCGTTTAGGCGGGGCGGTAGCAGTAGGAAGTGCGCTGGCACTTTACCCGCGGGAGCTCAGCGAAGGGCGGGACGGTTTAGGGGAGCAGGTCGATGCAGCCGTCCTCGCGCGCATTGCGAAGGCGCGACTAAGCAGCGGCACCGAAATGAGTTTGGAGCCCATCTACCTGCGCCGCCCCGACATTCACCCAGGAGTTTTGAAGAAACTGCAAAATGTGGCAACTGCGTAAAGCTACTGTTGCCGACCAAGCTACTATCGCGCGGTTGGAAGCCGCATTGTTTGGGGCAGAATCGTGGGGCGCAGCGGGGGTGGCAGCCGAGTTGGGGAACCCGGCGCGAGGCTATTTTGTTGCCGAGGACGGTGGCGAAATTATTGGTTACGCCGGGATTACCCTGTTTTCGCAGGCCGATATTATGACCGTTGCGGTGGTCCCACAATGCCGACGTCAAGGCATTGCCCAGGCGCTATTGCAGGCTTTAGAGCAGGAGGCGGAGGCAGCTAAGGTTTTTGAAGTATTTTTGGAAGTACGTTCGCGAAACGAGGGCGCCCGGGGGCTTTACGAAAAAAACGGTTACCGAGCAGTGCGGGAAATAAAGAATTACTACCACTCTCCGGCAGATACGGCAGTGGTCATGCGTAAGCGTTTGCGCGCACCGTTAGTGGTGGGCGCAGAGGTCACGGGGAAGCAGTAGTGAATGAAGTCGCGGTTTACCAGCGTTGACACCAAATATTAATGGTGAGCGCGCGTTTTTCGCTTGTGTTTAGGGCAGTCACCCAAATTCGGTGTGAGTGCCTTAGCGATGACCGGACTAGGACTGCGTAAATATATTAAACAAACACGCGTTTATTTAAAAGAGGCGCTTTTTCTGAAAAAGGTATCTTGAAATCGAGATATTTGGGGGAAGATCTGGGACGGGCTTCCTCGGCAATGAGCGTCATATGTGCTGGTAGCGGTGCTAATGAAGGGGTGGGAAAGAGGACGGTGGCACGTCTGGGTCTTTAGTAGTGCCAAAAATCTCAGTCATACAACGTAGGCTTTTAGCGTGGTCAATTCAAAAAATACTTCCTCAAGGCGCCCTTGGAATACCACCGTCTTTATGAAGCAGGCGATGGCTATTTCGGGGCTGTTCTTCGTACTGTTCTTACTGTTTCACTCCTACGGGAACCTGAAGGCGTTCGCCGGGCCGGAAGCATATAACGGGTACGCGCACCACTTGCGCATGTTTATGTACCCCATCTTGCCTTACGAGGGTTTGCTGTGGATTTTGCGGGTAGTGCTGCTGATTTTCATCCTCATTCACGTGGTGTCAGCACTGTACTTGTGGCATAGGGGCACGGTTGCTCGTGGCACGCGCTACGTCAAGAAGGTCAACGTTACGAATTCTTACGCGGCGCGCACCGTGCGCGTCGGCTCCATTGCGCTGATCTTCCTGATTATTTTCCACATCATGCACTTCACCACCAAAACATTTAAGTTGGGTGATTCCGGCGCGTACGCCCCTCACGAAATGGTGGTTGATGGCGAGCACATTCCCGCAGAGCCGTTCTCGATGATGCTCACGACCTTCGCCAACCCACTGTGGGTGCTGGTCTACGTAATTTTCGTGTCGATCGTGGCATTGCACATTGGGCACGGCGTATGGTCGGCGTTCCAAACAATGGGGTGGTTACGCGAGAACACTCGTAAAGCCATGATAGGCGTATCTGGTTTCATCGGTTTTGCCATTTGGGTCATGTTCATATTGCCGCCACTTGGCATTGTCACCGGTTTCATTCACGGTTAAGGGGGATTCATGAGCGAACTTGTAAACGGTCTCTACTACGAGGGCGATAAAATAGCTGATACTAAGGCTCCCCTCGATGTGCCTATCGAGAAGTGTTGGGAGACCCGCAAATTTACGGCGAAGCTGGTGAACCCCGCAAACCGCCGGAAACTAAAAATTATTGTAGTGGGTACCGGTTTGGCCGGTGGCGCTGCGGCTGCCTCTTTGGGGGAAATGGGCTACCATGTGGATGCCTTCTTCTACCAAGATTCCGCCCGTCGTGCCCACTCCATTGCTGCCCAAGGCGGCATTAACGCGGCGAAGAATTACCGCAACGACAATGACTCGGTGTACCGCCTGTTCTATGACACGGTCAAGGGCGGGGATTACCGTGCTCGGGAAACTAACGTTTACCGCTTGGCGGAAGTTAGTGCCAATATTATTGACCAGTGTGTAGCCCAGGGTGTGCCGTTCGCGCGTGAATACGGTGGTTTGTTGGACAACCGTTCCTTTGGTGGCGTGCAGGTGTCGCGTACGTTCTATGCGCGCGGTCAAACCGGACAGCAGCTGCTAATTGGCGCCTACCAGGCGCTGGAACGTCAGGTGCAAGCTGGTACCGTGGTGGAACACCCGCGCCACGAAATGGTGGAAATTATTATTTCCAATGGCGAAGCTAAAGGGATCGTTGCCCGCGACATGACAACTGGGGAACTGAGCGTTCATACTGCGCACGCAGTAATACTGTGTACTGGTGGCTACGGTAACGTCTTCTTCCTGTCTACTAACGCGGTTGGCTGCAATGCTACGGCGGCTTGGCGGGCTCACCGCAAGGGCGCCTACTTCGCTAATCCTTGCTACACGCAAATTCACCCCACTTGCATTCCGCAACATGGCGACCAACAGTCGAAGTTGACATTAATGTCAGAATCGCTGCGTAACGATGGGCGCATTTGGGTTCCGAAGAAGGCGGAAGACTGCAAGAAGGATCCGCGCGATATTCCCGAAGAAGACCGCGACTACTACCTAGAACGCATCTACCCGTCCTTTGGCAACCTGGTGCCGCGTGACATTGCTTCGCGCCAGGCCAAGAACGTGTGCGACGAAGGTCGCGGCGTAGGACCCGCACTTCGCGAAATTGGTCCCGACGGTAAAGAACGCATGGTTAGCCGTGGCGTTTATCTGGACTTCGCAGACGCTATTAAACGCATGGGTAAGGAAGCGGTGTCGGCAAAGTACGGCAACTTGTTTGACATGTACCAGCGCATTACGGACGAAAATCCTTACGAAGTCCCGATGCGTATTTACCCGGCAGTGCATTACACCATGGGTGGTGTGTGGGTGGATTACGACCTCGAAACCACGGTTCCCGGACTGTACGTGGGGGGCGAAGCCAACTTCAGTGACCACGGCGCTAACCGTTTGGGCGCATCCGCACTGATGCAAGGTCTTTCCGACGGCTACTTCGTGCTGCCAAATACGGTCAACGATTACTTGGCGGGCAAGCTCAGTGAGCAAGTATTGCCGGAGGATCACCCGGACGTGGTGGCCGCTCTCGGGCAAGCCCAATCGCGTATCGACCGCCTCATGTCCATTAAAGGCAATCGTTCCGTGGACTCCATCCACAAGGAACTAGGGCGGATCATGTGGGAATACTGTGGCATGGAACGCACCGAAGAAGGTCTCAAGAAGGCTATTGGGCTAATCCGTGAACTGCGCAAAGAATTCTGGGAAAACGTGCGTATTCCGGGTAGAACTACCGGAGAAATGAACCAATCCTTAGAGCGCGCCGGGCGCGTGGCAGACTTCCTAGAACTCGGCGAACTGATGTGCATTGACGCCTTGCACCGGCGTGAATCATGTGGGGGTCACTTCCGCCGTGAATCCCAGACGGAAGAACACGAGGCCTTGCGTAATGACGAGGACTTCTTGTACGTGGCCGCGTGGGAGTGGGGCGGTGAAGGTAATCCGCCGATCCTGCACAAGGAAGATCTGGTTTACAAGAACATCGAGTTGAAACAGCGGAGCTACAAGTGAACATCACACTACGAATTTGGCGCCAAGCTAACCCGAACGCCGAGGGCGCTATCAAAGAATACAAATTGGTGGGCGTTCGCGAGGACTCCTCGTTCTTGGAAATGTTGGACATTCTAAACGAAGAGCTCTTCGCTAAGGGTGAGGACCCGGTGGCGTTTGACTCGGACTGCCGCGAAGGCATTTGTGGTATGTGCGGTTTGGTGATTAACGGTGTTCCGCACGGAAACCACTCTTCCGATGTGAAGGACAACACCACTACCTGCCAGCTGCATATGCGCAGTTTCAAAGATGGCGACACCATTACCGTGGAGCCGTGGCGTTCCAAGGGGTTCCCCATTATTAAGGACTTGGTGGTAAACCGCAGCGCCCTGGACCGCATTATTCAAGCCGGCGGTTACATTAGTGTGAATACGGGGGCGGCTCCGGACGCACACTCTACTCCCGTGCCGAAAGCGAACGCCGACAAGGCTTTCGAGGCGGCGGCTTGTATCGGATGTGGTGCGTGCGTGGCTGCCTGCCCGAACGGTTCGGCCATGTTGTTCACTTCTGCGAAGGTCACCCACCTGGGACTGCTACCTCAAGGAAAGGTAGAGAACCTGCGCCGCGTAAACAGCATGTTGAATGCCCACGACGCGGAAGGCTTCGGCGGATGCACGAACTTCGGTGAATGTGCTGCTGTATGTCCGAAGCAGATCCCGTTGGAAGTCATTTCTAATTTGAACCGTCAGCTAGGTAAAGCCTTCTTCAAAGGCATTTAGTCGCTGCCGGTCGTTGACCACGGTGTGGGCCCTGCGGGGCCCACATTTTTGTGTTTTTCGTGTGGTTTTCTGGGGTTTTGCTTTTTGCCCGCCGCCGCAAATTTTAGAAGCGATTTGGTGGGGAAGACATGGGAATGGCGAGGACGCTGAGTTCACGAGTATTTATGGCTTGTTTTCGACCTGGGAAAGGTGGGCGTAAACTGGGGGAGTGACAAATACGGAACCCCTAATTCTGGGTATTGAATCGACTTGTGACGAGACCGGTGTGGCGTTGGTGCGGAGCACTGAATTGTTAGGTGACGTTACGGCTACGTCTATGGAACAGCACGCCCGTTATGGCGGTATTATTCCCGAGATCGCGTCGCGGGCGCACCTGGAGGCGTTCTTGCCTACTATGCGCGCCGCCCTCGAAAAAGCCGCAGTGAAATTGGCGGAAATAGATGCCATAGCGGTGGCCGCCGGTCCGGGGTTGGTGGGGTCTTTGACGGTGGGAATTTCCGCTGCGAAGGCGTTGGCGTTGGCTACAGGGAAGCCACTGTATGGGGTAAATCACGTTATTGGTCACCTGGCGGTTGATGCCCTTGCGGAGGGCCCTTTGCCACAGCAGTTTGTGGGACTGGTGGTTTCTGGGGGGCACTCTAATCTGTTGGACGTCCGCAATATTGCCACGGATGTACGCGAGCTAGGGGGTACTTTGGACGATGCGGCTGGGGAAGCCTTCGATAAAGTGGGTCGCTTGCTGGGCACGCCGTATCCGGGGGGACCGCACGTGGACCGGATGGCGCGCGAGGGCGACAAAGACGCTATACGTTTTCCGCGCGGTTTAGCCGGTGGTAAAGACAAAGAAAAATACCGTTACGATTTTAGTTTTTCGGGCTTGAAAACGGCGGTTGCGCGCTACATAGAAGGTATGCGTAAAGCGGGAATGGAGCCTAATCCCGAGGATGTCTGCGCCGGTTTTTCCGAAGCAGTAAACGATTCTTTGACCGGCAAAGCGGTGCGCGCCGCAAAGGATCTGGGATACGACACTATTGTGGTGGGGGGCGGTTTTTCCGCAAACTCGCGACTTCGTGAACTACTGAGTGCGCGAGCAGCCTCTGCAGGCTTACAAGTGCGCTTACCGCCGCTGAAATACTGCACTGATAATGGCGCCCAAATAGCCGCTATAGGAGCCGCCCTGGTAAAAGCGGGAGTAGCGCCCTCGAACCCTCACTTCGGTCCAGATTCGGGCATGCCGTTAACCCAGACACATATGCTTTGATGCGAAAAATCCAGTTTTAGCTAAGGTGAACCTTAGTATTGATATTTTTCTGGGAGGCGTATATAAATATACTTAGGGTTCCCGAAGGTGGGAATTTTGACCTTAGGAAGGGTGACATGAAACACAAGGTAGTTTTTTCGCTGATCGCAGCTAGCGCTTTAGTGCTGGGCGTAGGTGTCCAGGGTGTCGATGCGTACGCTGGTCCCACATGTCCAAGGGGGTATGTTTGTATGTGGAATGGAATAAATGGCACTGGAACTAAATTTAGTTATCAGCAGTCAGCAAACCATACCCACCAAATTCATTCAGTGTTTTTCAACTATCAAACCATGGGAACAAAGTTCACCTCTGAACAGAACGGAAGGGGAAATGTGATTACGCGTTACGTCCCCAAGCAGCGAGGCTTCCGGAATTGGGATCGCATTAATTGGAAGGCATGCCGTTCTCACTGGGACTTTCGCCCATGATAATTCGTTTCGTTGCGCGGAAACTGAAGCGTAAACTTCTTCCTATTGTGCTTTTGATTTGCTTGGTACCCTTGCAATTGTTGGGCGGATGCTCGACTACGGCAAATGTTCATTCGTGGCAAGCTCAAAAATCTAGAATTAATCCACATATTTATGTCTCTGAAGCAGATCAAATACTCTTTCCTCCGCAAGAACAGACCGACGCTATCAGGCGAACTTTTGATAAGTCAGTCAAAGAGTGTATGAGCCGGAAAGGTTATGAAACTCAAGAAGTATCGGGACTCTTAGGGATAGAAGATGAGAATTCGATTGAAAATGTCTACTCCTTTCTTCCTGAAGATAAAGCCATGAAATATGGCTTAGCCGCGCCAGGATTTAGAGAAAGCAAGAAGACATCAGATCTTAACCAAACTGTAGCTAAACCAGAAGGATACGATAAGACCTTATTCGGAACTGAAAGCGGAGAATACATTGCTAATTCTTGTTACGGAAAAGCAATTTCTGCGGTTTTTCCAAATCTAGATCGTACCGAGGAAATACGGCAAGTAGTCAGAAATATAAGCCTTGAGGCTAGCCGATTAGTCGATGCCAAACGGATCGAAGCTGAAAAAGGTTGGGGTGAGTGTATGAAAGGAAAGGGATTTGGTCAATTCAAAACCATCTCTGGTCTCGGCTCCCCAAAAGGTGATACTAACATTGAGGAGGGTTGGCCTGACAAACTGACGCTACCAGAAATAAAAGTGGCGCAGGCGTCCTCGAAATGCATGATAGAAACCGGTTATTTGGAAACCGTATCAAAAGCACAAGCCATTGCTGCACATAAACTGATTCAGCGTAAGCCGGGATTACTAACTGAGTGGCAGAAGTTACAGAAACAACAATACGAAGCTTCCAAGCATGTCAGTTAGTGGGGACTTTTGTTTAAATCCGTAAACCAGAAGAACCTGATAATTATTGTACTCGCCACGCTGCTCATTCTCAGTTTAGTTTTGCTTGTTTTTGTCTACGTGACGCCTGAGAAGGCGCGCCCTCTGTCTAAAGCGAAACCGCAGGCAACGGCTATAGTGAGCAAGGGGACGGTTAGCTCAACTGTGGAGCTGCCGGGCACTATTGAATCGCAGTCCAAGACAGAAGTTCCGATACCTATTCCTGGGGGAAGCAAAGGGGTGATTACACACGTTTATGTCAATCCCGGCGAGAACGCTAATTTTTGTCAGCCCCTAGTTGAAATTTCCGGACGTCCAGTGTTCGCCCTGGTGGGCGACTTCAACTTGTACCGCAATATTGCCCAAGGAGACCGGGGAAGGGACGTATTTCAACTTCAACGGGCTCTACAACAGTGCGGTTATCAGGTGAGCGCCGACGGGGAAGCCGGAATTCATACAGCCACTGCCGTCCGGCGGATGTATCGGCGCAGCGGCTACGATGCGCCAAAGACTGACGAAGGTACTAATAGTGTGGATGAAGGTGCAGGCGGTCAAGGTGCGAACGCTTCAGATAAAAAATCGAAATGGGAGGAAGCGCGTGCAGCCGACGAGCCGGTCCTGCTCAGTCAATCTGAGGTAATTTTCCTGCCCGCCGCTGCGCGTTTGCTCAGCAATTTAAGTGTGGGAGCCGAGGTTGGCGGGGATACCAAACTTCAATTCGCGTCTGGGAAAAAAGTGGTCAAACTAGAATTGACTGCGACGCAAATTAGCAAGTTGGAACCGGGCATGAAAGTTACTTTGAAGGCGGGACAGTGGCTAGCCGAAACCGTAGTTTCCGCACTGCCGGACACTCCAGAAAAAGCTAAAGATGGTCAAGATGATGCTGAGCCTCACTTTTTATTAAGATTGCCTGCCCCAGGTGCCCCGGACGAGCAAAACATTCAGTGTTCTTTCACTAAAGGAAGTGAAAAAATATATCCGCTTACCGTCCCCCAGGTTGCTGTGCATTTCGAGGGCGATAAAACATTTGTTTTTGTGCGGGCAAAAGAGGGCACTAAAAAAGTGCCCGTGCAAGTAGAGCAGAGCGGTGACGGTCAGGTAGCGGTGCGAGGTCACTTAAAAGTTGGGCAAAAGGTGCTGTTAGATGTCGACCCCAAGTGACGTCCTCGTAAAACTGAGCGATATCAGCAGATCCTTCGGTGAGGGCAGCGGGAAAGTGACGGTACTGCACGGGGTGGATGCCATTATTGCGCCTAGCGAGTCCTTGACAATTTCAGGACCTTCGGGTTCAGGTAAGTCTACGTTGCTCAACATTTTAGGTTTGTTGGATGATGGGTACGAGGGCGACTACTGGTTTGCTGGCGAAAACGTGCGCTTAATGCCGAGGAAACAGGTAGATATGTTGCGCGGGCGCAAAATTGGGTTTGTTTTTCAGGATTTCCAGTTGGTGCCATATCTAGACGTGAGTTGCAACGTGGCTTTTTCTCTGACGTACAATCCGATGCAGAAAGCCGAAAAAGAAGAATTGGTGGCAGAACTTGTAGATGCCGTTGGTTTATGGCACCGGCGCCACGCTAATATTCGGACTCTCTCGGGTGGGGAAAAACAGCGCGTTGCTATAGCTAGAGCTTTAGCTGGCTCCCCCCAGCTGCTGCTCGCAGATGAGCCAACCGGAAATTTAGATCAAAAAAATTCTGCCGCTATTTTGGAACTACTCGCTAATACGCAGGAAAAGCGGAGATTCGCCCTCGTAATCGTCACTCACGACCCGGCTATAGTGCAGGCATTTCCCAGGAATATCAATATCTTGGATGGCTATGTTCAAAATTAGAAAAAATCGGGTTCCCGGCGTCGACATTGAGCAGCTTATTCAACAAATTTTTGCTTCTATTCTGGGGCGCAAGAGTCGGGCGGTCTTGACTATTGCGGGGATCGCTATAGGCACGGCTATTTTTGTTATGACTTACGGGTGGACGCTGGCGGCAGGGGCAACCATAAACACTCAGTTCGATAAGACGGTGACGACATCAATAAACGTGACGCTGCGCAATGGGTCCTCGTCGCACCTCGGCTCAGATTTTACTGGAAAAGTGACGCAATTGGATGGTGTGGTTGCGGGAGGCAGAATTGTTCCGGCAACTGACATGCACTGCGAGGCACACCCCGGTATGGCGAGGGAAGTTAGCGTGAACTACGTGGATGCTGGGTATTTGCGTGCGGTTGGCGCGAAGATAGGGCAAGGTCGACTGTATGAACAATCTATCAGGCAGACTTCACCTCCGGCAGCCGTATTAGGACCTAGCGTAGCTAAGGACCTGGGAATATCGCATCTTTTACCCGGTCAAACCATCAGATGCGATGGTGTTACTGTGGCCGTGTACGGAATTTTGCGTGAAGGAGGGGACTCTGCGCAAACTGCCGCTTCCGTGCTGTTGTCAAAACAGCTTGATGGCAGAGCGATGCCAAGTGGCGTTGATAGTCAAGTGTCTGCGGTGGTGCGTACGGAACTGGGTGCAACTAAGAGCGTGGCGCGAGTTCTTTCCGCTCAGCTCAGTCCCACCCATCCCCAGGATGTAGCCGTAACTGTTCCACCCAGTCCGGAGGAGTTGCGCCGAGGGGTCTCTAATTCGCTTAACATTCTGGCAATCGGTGTTTCTGCCCTGTCTTTGTTGGTGGGCGGAATTGGAATTATGACTACGATGTTTACTTCGGTTATGGAGCGTACTCGCGAGATCGGTCTGCGCCGTGCTTTAGGTGCACGCCCTGCGCATATTGCCGCGCAGTTTATTGCTGAGGGCGCCCTCTACGGTGGAATTGGATCTACAGTTGGCTTGTCGGTCGGCTTAGTTTGTTTGCTTGTGGTCGTTAAAGTGAACGGGTGGGTGCCGGTGATGGTAACTTGGGTTGGTTTAGTGTGTGTGCCCGTGGGGACCGTGATTGGAATGTGCGCAGCGTTCTTGCCGGGTAGGCGTGCCGCAAAAATTCCCCCGGCAGCTGCGCTTCGTGCCCTTTAGCGTGGCGCCAACGGGGCGTCCTCGTAAACAAAGCAACGTTTGCATACGCGCCAGATTTTAATCGCGGATTAATGTAAAGAAAAACTTCTCCCGAGCGCGGGGAAAATGTTGATCTTTTACATATGTTACGTGCTTCAGAGAAAGACTTGCCTCGGGGAACTTTTGAACCGATAGTATTTTTAGTTAGTCCCGTGGCTTACACTACTGAAAGATTCGGATGCATACTCGTATTGATAGAACCAATTTCTCCCACAGCTCGCCACCAATAGGTCAAACCTCCCTGCGCACTTTTTTAGGTGTCGGAATAGGCAACGCCCTGGAATGGTTTGATTGGCATATTTACGCCGCGTTTGCAGCATTTTTCTCAACTCAATTCTTTGATCGCAATGACCCAACTTCCGCACTCCTAAACACCCTGGCGGTGTTCGCAGTAGGATTTATTGCCAGACCATTTGGCGCAGTAGTATTTGGCTGGTTAGCTGACCAACTAGGGCGAAAAAAATCGCTTACTCTGGCTGTCATCGCCACCTCACTCGGATCGCTCTTGATCGCGGCTTCGCCTACTTACGCCCAGATCGGAACTGGTGCTTCGGCGCTACTTGTGGTCGCCAGGATCATTCAAGGAATCGCCCATGGTGGAGAACTGCCCGCAGCCCAAACTTATTTATCTGAGCATTCCCCCAGAAAACACCGCGGACTGTGGGCGTCCTCAATTTATATCAGTGGAACCACCGGAAACATGCTCGGATTATTGCTTGGGATAATCCTCAATTCGTTGCTCACACACGAACAAATGATGCAGTGGGGGTGGCGCATCCCCTTCACCCTGGGCGCTATATTGGGACTATTCGCATTTTGGATGCGCAGTCACATGGCGGAAACCGGTATTTTTAGAGCAGAAAAAGCTGCCCGGAAATCACTGATTCAAACAGGAAACGTTTTCTTTTCAGTAATTAAGAACTGGCGCACCGGTCTGCAAGTAATCGGCATGACCTGCGGTTCCACAGTCGCATACTACGTGTGGGTAGTTACCATGCCCACACTCGCCCAAAATCCCTTCGGCTACGGCGCCAAAGACGCTTTTACTGCGTCACTCGTAGGTCATGTCGTATTCCTAATTTGTTTACCACTGTGGGGGTGGCTATCAGACAAGTGGGGAAGGCGACCGTGCATGCTCATTTCAGTGGGGGGAAATGCGGCGGTTACCTTACCTCTGATTTATTGGATCGATATATCGAAATCCCCGACAATACTGGTGGTGGCAATCAGTATTCAACTATGTTTTCTCGCCGCCTTTTTGGGGCACGGTCCGGCTACTTACGCGGAAATGTTCCCCACCCATCAGCGCGCTAGCGGATTCGGGATTTATTATGCGCTGGCGATCGCATTATTCGGCGGCACGGCGGCATTCGTCCTCAAAGCAATGGGCAACCCGTACCATTTCGCGTGGTATTCAACAGTTTTGCTTATCGTTTGCTTTGGGACAATCTGGAAACTCCCCGAAACAGCTGGCAAAGAGCTATCGCAGTAAGGGTTGCGTAGCGATGGCGAAACTGCCACAGAGCCTAAGAATCCTAGATGGGCCTAGCCATTACCGCCACGTGGCGTGGCTTTCCCTGTAGGAGCGTGCGCGTCGCCAAAAGCGTAAAGCTTCTCTGTTTCGCGCCAGTGCCATTATTTGCGCGTTTAACAGGCAAAACTTTAGCTCGCAAGACCTGCGGGGAAATGTCTGTACCGCGTTTTTTAATTTCGAGGACGCCCACCTGCCTTTCGCGTAGCCACTGCCTAATTAACTGGGGTTTTAGTGGCAAAACGTCCTCGACATGCCACGTGCGCACAAACGGTGCCACTGGCTCTGGTGGGGGAGTAGGCGCCCACAAATACGCCACCCCAGGGAACACTAGCCCAGACCCATGCCAATTCTCCACCGCCCACGCCAAGGCTCCACCGCGCAAAGCTGCACCGTCTAATTCCGCAATATAGTCGCCCAGCCCAGCGGTAGGGGCGACCCCAGCGCCGACGGAAGGATCGCCCTCGAAACACCAATAGTGGTCATTCCCCACATCATCAAAAACCACTGCAGACCGGCCCGTACCCGACCTCAGCGCTCCAAACCAAAGGGACGCCTCCACGACCTCGCCGCGCACACTTACCCACTGTGCCTGTGCGTCACAAGGAATGCTCGCGTAATTGATCCCCGGCGCCACCTTCACGCCCAAATTAGGAAACCGCCCCCGCCAAGACAACACCATACCCAAAGGCGGAGACCACGCGTTCGGGTCCAAGATCCGCCCCCGCGGACCACGCCGGGCTGGGTCCGCAAAAATGGCGTCAACCCCTTCGCCCGCAAGTGCTTCCATATCCAGCTTCGTGGCATCCCCTAACCGCACCTGGACCCGAGGGTAAATGCGCAAATTCTGAGTGGCACACACGTGGGTGTTTTCGTCGATTTCGAGGGCGAGGACGCCCATTCCCGCCTTGGCTAGGGCGAGGGCATCGGCCCCGCACCCACACCCCAGGTCAGCCACCAGTTGGCAACCAGCATTGCGAAAACGCTTCGCGTGCAAAGCTGCTACTTCCGGGCGGGTGGCCTGCTCAATACCGGTGCGAGTGAAAAGCCCATCGGTGACATCTGGAAATTTGGCGGTCGCGAGGGCACGCAACTGTACCTGTGAAGCTACTGCTGCCGCAATTTCGCCGGGGTGGTCCAGTGCCCGCAGAGCCGCTGATACGACGACGGGGTCGGCGCCCTCGTAATCGCGCAAAAGCCCCCAGATATCGGGGTCGAGCAGTTTTGAAAGATTCACGCTCTAAGCGTAGCAACAGACAGTCTTTGGCACTCCACTTGATTGAGTGCTAAGAGCGCGTTATTCTGAAACCAAGTGGCAAAAGCCATGTGCCAGCTCGACCACCCGCGACGGCGAGCACGGCGTTAGGTGAACAAATCGAGTTAGAGAGGGAGGTCCGCCGTGTCGGTCTCCATTACCCCACTTGAGGACCGCGTACTGGTCCAACAAGTCGAAGCAGAAAAAACTACCGCCTCCGGTCTGGTAATTCCGGACAATTCCCAAGAAAAGCCACAAGAAGGCAAAGTCTTGGCAGTCGGTCCCGGTCGCATTGACGACTCCGGCAAGCGCATTCCCATGGATGTTGCTGAAGGGGACGTGGTAATTTACAGCAAGTACGGTGGCACCGAAGTTAAGTACAACGGTGAAGAATACTTGTTGCTCAATGCCCGCGACATTCTGGCTAAAGTTGGCTAAAAAGTCAATCAAAGCGGCGGTCACGAAATAGTGACCGCCGCTTTTTATGGCGCGAAATTGAACGAAACAATAAAATAAAACCGCAATCGAATAACAAAATAAGACGAAAAATGTTCCCTCAGCCAAATGCTTTGCGTCTTTTCCGGAATGAAGTAGCAAGTGATAGGCAAAGCGGGCAAGTTACGTAAAGTTGGCAATGCCGGACTCTGCCGGTAATTTTGTCGGCTGAAAAGTCGCCCACCTAAATCCGCAAGTAGAGGTCGTATTCCTCCCATCAGAAGAACCTGAAGGTCAGCGATTTGACGCGGACTGACAGTTTTTGGGGACAGTCGGCGTAGTTGCCCGCGGTTATTGACTGTGGGCATGCAGGGGCTACGCTCAGGCGCTAACACGCCTAACAAGATGGACCGCAGCATTGCTGCGGTCCATCTTTCGGATAACCCACTAAAATACCTGAAACTATGCGGACTGCCGCCGCCGGTGCAGCACGGCGCGGCGTTCTTCTTCGGTCATTCCGCCCCACACTCCGTATGGTTCTTGGGTGCGCAAAGCGTGTTCGCGACATTGCGCAATCACTGGACAGGTTGCGCAAATGGCTTTCGCAGCTTCGGCGCGACGGCGACGAGTCCCGCCCCTTTCGCCCTCGGGATGGAAGAAGCGTTCCGTATCTATGTCCCGGCAAGCGCCTTGGTATTGCCAATCCCACAAATCTGAAATTGGACCAGGAAGTTTGGAAACGTCGGTCATTTCGCCTCCTAAATGTGGAAAATCTTGACCACGGACTTAAGTCTCTACCCTAAACCTGAAAATTAGCTGAATGTCAGGCGGGATTTTTCTTTAAAGTTTGGGTCTAAGTCACTTTTTTCCAGGTGTGTTTGCACAGACAGCTCCGTTAGGATAAGCCCAAACGAACCTTTAATATGGAAGCGTGAATGATGTGACTGCTATTCTGACCGGCTTGACCTACGATGACGTTCTGTTGCTGCCTCGCCCCACAGATGTTGTTCCTTCGGATGTGGATACGCGTTCGTGGCTGACTCGTAAAATTTCTTTACGCACCCCACTGATTTCTGCCGCTATGGACACGGTTACTGAAGCGCGTATGGCTATTGCGATGGCACGCCAAGGTGGTATTGGTATTTTGCATCGCAACCTGTCTATTGACGAGCAAGCCCAAGCGGTACGCCAGGTAAAGCGTTCTGAATCCGGCATGGTCTCAGACCCCGTGCGGGTGGGACCAGATGCCACTATCGAAGAGTTAGACCGCCTGTGCGGGCACTACCGGGTTTCGGGTTTGCCCGTAGTTGACGAGGACGACCGCTTGCTGGGGATCATAACTAACCGTGATTTGCGTTTTATTCCGGCAGAAAAATGGTCAACTATGACGGTCGCAGAAGGCATGACGCCGATGCCTTTAATTACTGGTAATGTAGGAATATCCCGCGAAGAATCCAAGGCGCTGCTGGCAAAGCACCGTATTGAAAAGCTACCCATTATTGATAAGGACGGTAAACTCGCAGGTCTCATTACCGTGAAAGACTTCGTGAAGTCGGAACAATACCCCAACGCCACTAAAGACAACAAAGGGCGACTGATGGTAGGCGCAGCCATAGGGTATTGGGGGGATTCATGGGAACGTGCGCAAGCCTTAGGCGCAGCCGGAGTGGACGTCCTCGTTGTTGATACTGCCAACGGCGCTGCCAAATTGGCGTGCGAAATGATTGCGAAACTAAAAGCAG
The DNA here is from genome assembly GCA_030528145.1 of Actinomycetaceae bacterium. GTDB lineage: Bacteria > Actinomycetota > Actinomycetes > Actinomycetales > Actinomycetaceae > Winkia. The sequence goes on along the minus strand of JAUMZK010000003.1, from coordinate 62,845 downwards.
ACCCACACTTCAGCAGTGTGCAAATAATCGGTGGGAACGTCGCTACCGAAGAAGGCGCGCAGACACTGATAGACGCGGGTGTGGACGCCGTAAAAGTGGGGGTGGGCCCCGGTTCTATCTGTACCACCCGCGTGGTTGCGGGAGTGGGCGTGCCCCAGGTTACTGCCATTATGGAAGCTGCTAAAGCCTGCAAGAAGGCGGGCGTGCCCCTGATAGCCGACGGCGGTTTGCAGTATTCTGGCGACATTGCTAAAGCCATTGTGGCAGGCGCCGACACCGTAATGTTAGGGTCGCTGCTGGCGGGCTGTGAAGAATCACCAGGCGAACTAGTGTTCATGAACGGCAAACAGTTTAAGCACTACCGCGGCATGGGGTCGCTGGGGGCGATGAGCTCGCGTGGTCGCAAATCCTACTCCAAGGACCGCTACTTCCAAGCCGACGTGAAAAGCGATGACAAGATCGTCCCCGAAGGCGTCGAAGGTCAGGTACCGTATTCAGGTGCGCTGTCTGCAGTCGTCTACCAACTGTTGGGGGGCTTACACCAATCCATGTTTTACGTGGGTGCCCCCACCATTGCGGCACTGCAAGAACGCGGTCAGTTCGTGCGTATCACCCCCGCTGGGTTGCGTGAATCCCACCCGCACGACGTGCAAATGACCGTGGAAGCCCCCAACTATCACTCAAACGCGAATCGGTGACAACAATGGCATGGAAACTAGTCGGTTTTGACACCGAAACTACCGGCACGGACGTAAACCACGATCGCATCATTTCGGCGGCAGTAGTAACCGCACAAACCAAATACACTTGGCTAATCAACCCAGGGGTCCCAATTCCCGAGGGCGCCAGTGCAGTTCACGGTCTCACTAACGAAAAAGTGCAGTCCGAGGGCGCCCCCGCTGGTCCCGCCCTCGCTGAAATAGCGGGCGTTATAGCCACAGAAATGGCAGAAAGCGGCGTCCTCGTCGCCTATAACGCCGGTTACGACGTACACATTTTAGAAGCCGAGCTGGCGCGCCACGGTTTGAAGTCGCTCGCGCAGCGGCTGGGTGGGGCAGTGCGCCCCGTCCTCGACCCCCTGGTGCTAGACCGCAAATTGGACCGGTACCGCAAAGGGAAAAAGAAACTGGAAAACTTGATAGCGGTCTACGGCATAACTCCGTCTGGTAATTTGCACGATGCGGCGGTGGACACGCAAATGACTTTGTCACTGGCCCACGCAATGTTGCAGCGCTACCCCGAAATAGCGCAGACCAACCCGCAAGACCTACACGATCTGCAGGTTCAGTGGCACGCGGAATGGGCGGAGAATTTCGAACAATTCATGCGCAGTCGGGGTAACAATGTTTCGATCGAAAGAAAGTGGATTTAATTGCGAAAAGTTTTTCTGGCACTGTGGGCACTGCTGTTAATTGGCGCGTTGGTGGTGCTGGGAAATTACCTGTACCTAATATCCACAGGGCAAAAAGAAACCTGGTACCAGCCCCACAATAAAACTGAGGCACAAAACCCGAAACGCCAAGAGTTGGACGTGGAAAACTATTCCTTACCACCAAAAGCTGCGCCCGCCCTCGTGGAAATGATGAAACTCGGAGCGGTGGACCCGGCGGGGTTCAAAACTGGGGCGAAACAATTCCTGTTCCGCACTGATGACGGCAACATTGTTTGCCAAATCAACTTGGGAAAAGGGCCTTTGAGCGACTGGGTTGTACCTTCCACTGACAGCACTGGTTTGCCGGGTGTGACTTGCGGCATGGTTAAAGCTGTGCCCTTGGGGAAAGGGACGAAAGAATGCGCTAAAGGGCGGCTCAGCGGTGAAACATTCAGTGTTGGCGAGGGCGGTGCTAACGCTGGTGGTTGTGTTCCAGACGGTGGTGGCAAGCTGCGCAAAGACGCCGAATACGGTGATAGTGACGCGCAGGCTGCCCCTAACGCGCGGATGAAGATTCCTGCCATACAGTACGGAACCAGGCTCCAAGTCGGACGCTACTCGTGCGCTGACGACGGTGAAAATCTGGTTTGTGCGGATTTGCCTACGGGGCATGGGTTCCGCCTCGGGGACGAAGACTACGAGCTGTACTAAGATCCCTCTACCAAGACAGTCTGCGCGCGGAGTGCGATTGTAGGAATGGTACAGTTCCAGGCACGCAAGCTTGGAGTTTCCACTGATGATTATGCGTTTTTGCGCGTAAATAATGGGGAGTAGTTGCGGTCGTTGGTTGAGGAGGATCAATGCAACGTAGAGAAGTGCTCCTTCGTGAACGTATTGATGAGCTCGAGAAGCAGGGCGACTATGTTGGCATGGTTCAGCCGCTCACCGATTTAGTAGATGTGCTGTCGCGGAAGTGTAATGGTCCGGGCTGTGCGATCAGTACAGAAACTGCCGATTATGCGGCGACCTTGGACCGTTTGGGTGGTCTACACAGAAATTTGGGGAACTTGGACGAGGCGCAGGATATTTACAGTGAGGCTGTGAAAGTTTCTGCGGCTGTGTTTGGAACAAATGATCCCAACTATGCAACAACCCTGAATAATTATGCTGGGTTGCAACGTTTGCGTAAAGACTATGCAGCTTCCGATGACGCGTATTTGCGGGCGGAAAAGATTTACAACGTTACCCTGGGTCCTGACCACGTCCTTACTATTTCTTGTCTTAACAATCGCGGATTACTCCGCCAAGATGAAGGTCATTTCGAGGACGCCCTCGAACTGCATCAAGAGGCTTTACGTCGGCTCCGGGGCAGGTCAGGAGCTGAGATCGCTGAGGCCACGACACTCAACAACATTGCCACTGCCTTATACGGTCAGGGCAAAGTGGAGGAAGCATTGGCGCGCATGGAGGAAGCGTCGAAGATTTATTTGGAGAATGTGGGAAAGGCGTCGGATCTGTATTTGGGACAAGTGAATAATCTTGCAAGCATGAACCTTGCAATCGGTAATTTCGCGGCAGCGGTAAAGCAGCTCGAATGGGTGGTTTGCCGAGCTCGCGAGTCATTTGGTCCCGGTTCGCAGCCCGCCCGTATTTCTGCTCAAAACCTTGCGTTTGCCTATCAGCAGCTTGGGCGTGACGCGGATGCGCGAAAGGTTTGTGCTGAAGCGGAGCCCAGATGACTAAGTATTTGCAGGGTCTCGACCGGGCACAACTATGGTGGATGTTAAGTATTGAACCGGTGGTGTCGCGCGAGTTGCCGGATTTGTACCCGTATATGACAGTTGGTTTAGTCGGTGATGGTTCTGACTGCTTTGGCTTTGACGACCAAATTTCGACCGACCACGATTCGCAAACTCGTGTGAAGATTTGGTTACCCGAGGGCGCATACTCTGATCTGGCAGTTTCTCGCATTCAAGCTGCGACATCTCACCTTTCTGAGGGCACGATTAGTGTCGAGAGCGTTGCACAATTCTATCGACGTTACACGGGACTGGACTGGTCTCCGCAAAATTGGCGTGAGTGGATTGCGATCCCCGAAAAGAATTTGGCGGCTGCAACCAACGGCGATGTTTTTTATGATGGCGGCGGTCGTTTTTCGGATCGCAGGCAAAGGCTGAAAGACTATTATCCCGACGATGTGCGGCTGAAATTGCTTGAATCCCGTATCTTGACGATGGGGCAAGCGGGGCAATACAACTATCCGCGATGTTTGGCGCGCGGCGAGGTCGTAGGGGCAACATTAGCGAAGGCGCGTTTCATGGAAGCCGCTATTTCTGCTGTGTTCTTGCTAAATCGTAAGTATTGCCCGTTTTATAAGTGGGCAGGACGGGCATTGCGAGATTTGCCGTTACTGAGCGAAGTGTCAGGTTACCTGGAAATCATTGCGACGGATACGGGTAGGCAAGACGCAGTGGAGTCGATATGCGAAGCCGTGTTGGGGAAATTGCGTCTTCAAGGATTTACCGATTTACCTACCGATTTTCTCGTTCCGCATTCTGCGGCAGTTAGGGGACACATTAGCGACAGTGAGTTAAGAGAGGTCAATCCATGGAAATTGTGAGTATCGAGTCTGATCCGACGCGGATGGGTCTGATTGACGAAATTGTGGCGGGAGAGTGGGAAATGTTCCATACGGTGAAGAATATTGGTGGACCCGCACAATGTCAGTCACAGCAGCAGACTTTCCAGATCATGCGTCGCGCCCAGTTCCGCACTTGGGGTAAGAAGGCTCTGGGATCCTACTTGGAGGACGTTAAGCGCGCACAAATTCAAGGGCGCAATCTGATGACGGAAAAGTATGGGCGCATGATGGCGGTAACGCATCCAGACGAGTTTGAAAGAATAGCACCCATGCTGCCGCCCCCCACTTTGCAGGTGCTCGAAATGGCGTCAAAGATTGCTTCATATCATGAAGTCTGGGACAAGGAAGCAGCGTCAATGTACCCTTTTATTCGCGCAAATGGAAGACCTTTCGATGGGGAAGGTGCGCAAGAACAGGCTTCTGCGGATACATACATGCGTGCAGAACTACTCACGTATTCTGCTGAAACTTTGCTGTATTTACTAAAGGACGTCGAAACTGCGGCAAATAGTAACAGGAACCTTGTCATAGAGCAGCTAGCTGCAACTGTGAAGCAGTACGGTTGGGCAAATATTGATGAAGCCGAAGTTTACCTGGCAAATCAGGCGGCAGCTAACGCGTAACATTCCGCGAACGCGCCCACATAGAAAATACTTAATTCCCGTTTTGCGCGTAATAGTGACCCGGTGAGAAGCTAACTTTTTTGGTTCCCCACCGGGTCTTTCGTGTTATTGCGAGAGCGGTCGTCCTCGTAATCTAGAAGGGTGTGTTCGAGCCAATGTAGCAGTCCAGACCGGCTTTGCGTATTTTTTCCGCGATGTGTTCCATAATTTCGGTGTTGGGTGGAACCATGCGTTTGGCTTTGTAATCCATGCCTAACTGTTCGTATTTCGATTCGCCCAGACGGTGGAAAGGCAAAATGTTTACTTCGTAAGTGCCGATGTCTTTGCAAAATGCTACGGTTTCATCGATGTTCTCGTCATTGTCGTTGTATCCAACGATCACGGGAATTCTGATTATTTGGCGTAATTTACCTTCGTGCGCCAAGTCTGCAATGTGGCGTAGGTTTTCCAAAATTTTCTTGTTTGATTTGGTGGTGCCCATTTTGTGTTTTTCGGGGTTCATGTGTTTGAGGTCGTTGAACGCCCAGTCAACGTGTTCATAAATGTGGCGCAGATGTTCCCAGTTTCCCATTGAGGACGATTCGACTGCGGTGTGTATATAGCGCTCTTGTAGTTCTTTTAGAAAGCGAGACACGAAGCGCCACTGCATAGCAATTTCACCGCCGCCTATAGTTACGCCGCCGTCGCCACCCCAGTAGCGTGAGTCGCGTTCTACGCGGCGGAGGAGTTCATCCAGCGTGTACACCCTTCCAGCGAGGGCGAGGGCGTCGTGGTAGCAGCCGGCGACGCAATCGTAAGTGGTGCATTTGGCGCATTTGGTACGGTCAATAGTGATGTATTCGTCCGGTCTGACGCTGCTAATGGCATCGTGTGGACAGATTTTCCGGTCGATGCAAGCATGGCACTTGTCGCACTTGGACTTGCGGTACATAACTTCTTGTTTGATGCTCAGAGATTCTGGATTGCAACACCAGTAGCAGGCCAGAGGGCAGCCTTTGAAGAATACGAGCGTGCGTGATCCTGGCCCATCGTGTACTGAGAATCCTTGAATATCGAAGATCATGGCTTCGTTGTCTGGATTAAGCATCGTTGCTCCTTTCTGGATGGTTGCGAATCTAGTGCTGGTTATGTTGGTACATGCGCAGTGCGAGCCATGCTGCTCCGCGCCCGTCGAGCGTTTCTAGGTCTACTGGCAGCAGGCTGTTGATTTTCTCCACGCGGTACCGCATGGTGTTTACGTGCATATGCAGTTGTCTGGCGGCTGCGGTGTATGCGCCTGAGGTAGCGAGGAAGACTTCCAGGGTCTCCAATAAACCGGTGTAGGTTTCGTCTTTTTCGATCAAGGGACCGAGTATGTAGCTGACGTAGTCCGTGGTTTTGCTGGGATTTTCAAGGAAGGACGCAAACATCAAGTAGTGACCTAGTGTTTCGTATGCGTCTGCTGGACCGAGGTCGAAGGCTTCCACAATCGTTAGAGTCTCGCGGGCTTTGCGTGCAGATTCTACGATTTCGTCAGTGCTGCGCGCAGGGGTGCCAATACCGCAAGAAGCGTCTACTAAGTGGCGGTCTTGAAGAGTTGCGACAAGGCGCTTCATTATGCGTTTTACCCGGTTGACTGGGTGGCTGCCAAACAGCAGTATGGCAACGCCTCGTTCCCATGTCGAAACCAGGAAGGCGCGTTCTGATCCCATTATTTCGCGCAAGGCTTGGTAAACAGTTTGGTCTGCCCACTCAGATATTTCTTCCGTACTTACTTCCTCCTGGGCAGCGTTATCGGCTACAGATATCAGTATTATTCGCATGTTTTGTGAGAGCCGTATGCCGGTAAGAGTGGCGCGATGGGCGATGAGGCGTGGGTCCGGCTGCTCGGCAAGTATCGCTTCGAAAAGTTCTTTGCGAGCCCTGCGTTCTGCAATTTTTGCGCGAAAGGTATTTACGAGGTCGGATACGAGGACATCTGCGAGGGCGACGAAGAGGCTTATACGTTCGGTTTCAAGTGTGGTGCGTTTTAGCAAAGCGCAGTATCCAAGGATCCGCTCCGAGCTGGTGATAGGACGAATCAGGAGCTGACCGCCCTCTCCGGTAAATTCTTCTTCGTAGAGTGGTTGTATTTTGCGATGCACATTTGGGTCGGCGGCAACATATTGGGGGATGGTATCTTTTTCGTTCAGTGCTTTTACGCGCCGCGGAATATCCAGCATTCGTACTTCTTTTTCGCTTAGCGAGTGGGACGTTTGCAAGAGGTGGAATTTGTCATCAAAAAGCAGAATAGGGGCGTCTACGTGTTCGCTAATGCGGTCTACCCCAAAGTGAGCAGAATGCGGTTCGGCAATTTCTTGGATGAAGCTGGCGAGAATTTGTTGGTTGTGTTCAATACGCTGGATTTTGTGTTCTGTGAGTAGCCGGTAGACCACTTCGGAGACCATTGCTTGAGTAGTGTGGTCATCAAGTTCGATTATTGGATAGTTAAATTCATTGCCAATATCGATGACGCTCTGTGGAATATAGCCGATAAAACGATGAGTTTTCACGGCGAGGCAGGCACTTTTTGTTTCTATTAGCCCCAGAACCCAGCTGGCGAATAGCTCTTCGTGGACGCCGCCGCGTTCATTAGAGAAGTACTTGCCGGTAGTGTGTATAAATTCTTGACCGGAGAGCCACATGGCAATGTCTGGGATTTCAGCAACTGCCACCGAACTGACTTTGTTTGACAGTCCGCCCTCGCCTCCCAGCAGACGCGCATTGGCGAACTCAGGCATGCCAAGTACGTCCTTAACGGTGATGAAGTCTGCCATGGTGGTTTCCTTTTGCGTTTTTAATATTGATTATTGCCTTTTTGGGGGGCGCCTTTTCGTGTTTGAGTTCATTTGCTAACTTTACTTTTCGGTTTTGCCAACATGATGAATACGGCTGCCAACACACAAAATACGCCGAGGTATCCGAATACGGTACCGTAGGATCCACCGCTCTTTTCGAGGACGAAGTCAGAAAGCAGTGGTCCTATGAGACCGCCAACGAAACCATAGGCGGTGAAGATGTAGCCGAATATAATCGGGAAGTTTTTAAGACCGAATAGATCGGTTCCCAGGGGCGCGGTGATGGCAAAGAGGGTTCCGAACGCAAAGCCGACGAGGGCGGTTAGTACGCACAGTACAATCGGGTTCGTTTGGGTTGGCAGCAGGAAGTATCCAACGGCAGCGAGGGCGAAGGAAATCGAACCCAGTACGTTTCCGCCAATTATGTCCGAGAGGGCACCGGCGAGGATCCGCGAGAATCCGTTAGTGAGGTTGAAGGCTGTGAGCATTGCGATGCCGGATGCCGCGAAGCCAATTTCCGAGAGGTGCCCGCCATAAGAAGTGGAAAGCGTTACCATCGCAATACCGGCTGCACCCATGAAACTCCAGGTGAGCCACATAAACCAAAATTCACTGGTGCGTACTGCCTTGCTAGGTTCGACGTCATCAGCGGGCGCATTCGCATGGTTTTTCTTGGTGTTTGCAAGAAGTTGCTCGTGGGCGGCTAGTTGTGCGGGTGTCAGATTGGCACGGTTTGGCATTTCTGCGATAGCGGCTGCGATCGCGTTAGTAATTACGATGAGGACCACTAGCACCCAACCCATTTTTTCGTAGCCCATCGAGTCGAACATAATTTTGAAGATGGGAGACATGATGGCGGCGGATAAGCCAAACATGAGGTTTACGAGACCGGTTACAAGACCGCGCCTGTGCGGATACCAGTGCTGAACGGTGGTGAGGGATGGGGAATAGAAGAACGAGGATGCAAATCCGTTTAGGAATCCCCATAGATAGAGGACGTATACGGAGTTTGCTTTTATCACTAAGACCATGCAGACAACCAGCATGGCTGTTCCGATGAGGTATGACTTGCGGGTTCCCAGCCGCATGTGCATTTTGCCGGCAACAAATGTGGAGACGCCCAGTGAGAGGACGACAAACGTCATAATCCAAGACAGTTCGCTGGGGTTTGCATGAAAACGTTCTGCCCAAACAGGGCGCATGAGACCGGGGTAGCCAAATAGCAGGGCTCCCGTCCAAAACGTTGAAATTATGCCACCTATGACGGCAAGTCGCGCGTGTTTTTCGTGACCTTCAACGTCTGGGATGGGGGCGTCCTCGGTGGGGTTGTTGGTTGTGAGTGTGGCTGCCATGTTGACCTCGGAGACTTAGCTTTTTTGGGGCGGGGAGGATGAATGCTCACCCTCCCCGTATTTTAGGTGGTTAGACTTCTTCGTACTCGGTACGGGCAATCAGTTCGTCTTGAATTGGTTTGGAAACTTCAACCCAGTACTGGGTGAATCCAGCTACGCGAACCAGCAGGTTGCGGTATTGCTCGGGTTTCTTCTGCGCATCTTTCAACATGCGGGAATCAACCACGTTGAATTGAATATGGAATCCGCCCTGGTCCATGAAAGACTTAATCATCTGCAGCATCTTGCGGGAGCCTTGAATACCCTTGATAGATGCGGGGTGAACCTTCATATTCAGTTGCGTATTCTTGAAATCAGAGTGGTCAATTACTGTTGCTGAATTCAATACCGCGTAAGGACCGTTGAGGTCGGTACCAGGGTAGGGCGATTGTCCACCGTCAGCCAATGTCACCCCTGCGAGGCGACCATCCGGGGACGCAATATCTGCCTGACCGAGCGGTCCGTGCGTTGACGTGGAAAGCATTGAGCCTACCCACGAATGCCCCCACACGTCAGTGACAGCTTCCGCAGCGTCCTTGAAAGTGCGGGATACTTCAACATAGATGTCATCAACATAATGGTCATCGTTACCGAACTTGGGGGCGCGCAAACAGAGTGCCTGAATGCGTTCCCAATCGGGGTTGGAGACCGACTTGGATTGTTCCATCATCGAGAAGTTTCCGGTCTTCAGGGCGGATTCGTAGCCGAAGTTGTTAAGCATTGCGTCCTTGAGTTCATCTAGGGTGAATGCCTCGTCCTCGAACACGTTTTTCTTAAGGGAAGCAAGTGAGTTTGCAACGTTTACTTGTCCTGTGATCCACGTGGTAAAGCAGCGGTTGTACCGTGAACCTTGATGGTCGATATCTTTGCCGCGTTCCAAGCAGTCAGAGGTGAGGGCGGACAGCAACATCGGCTGGTCAATTTCGAATGCCGAGGACGTCTTGAAATTGTAAAGTTCTTCAAAGATGCGCACAACTTCGGTGAATTTTTCTTTGAAGTCTTTGAGGACGTCTGCATAGGTTTCCAGTTTCCGCCCGGTTGCGGGTAGCACCTGAATGCCGGTACGCGGATCTTTACCGTCGAACAATGTCAGTTCGAGGATCTTGGGCACGTTTATGAAGTTGATACCCGAGGCGGAGTAGGATCCTGCCCCAACCTTGCCGTGTTCGATGGCGCCAGGTTGGATTTCGAGGCAGCCACCAATAGACCAGGAGCGGGCATCTTCGATAGTGATGTTTTCGTCGCTGAAGTACTTCATGCAGTATTCGATACCAACGCGGTTTGATACCCAGGCGGGCATACCAGCACCGGTCTTGTTGCACTCAATGGCTTTCATGAGGAACTGGTCGGAAAGCTTGCCGTCGTAGAGAACTGATAGTGTCGGGGAAATAGTAGGCATGTTTATGCATGCTTGCAAGAAGAGCAATTCTAGTTCGTTGTCGCCTGCGGTGCCGTCTGGATTTTGCCCGCCCAGGCAAATATTGTTGAACGTGTTGCCTGCGAGGATGCCCGTGGTTGCGGTTGACGTTGCGATTTCCAGCTCGGTGTACTTTACGCGCATGCATTCCAGTACTTCAAGCGTGTATTCGCGGGTTATTTTGCCTGCTTCTATGTCTTTCTTCCAGTACGGGTAGAGGACGGCACCGAGGCGTCCTGGAGAGAAGCCTGATCCTTGCATTTCGTTGTAGACTTCAAGCTGCGCAGTCCAGTGCAACTGAACGGCTTCCATAAAGTCACGAGGCGGATTCTTAGTGACCCATTCCAGTCGGTCAGCAATTTCTGTAAATTCCTTTTTCTGCTGTGGGTCGGTCTCCTTTTCTGCGAGTGTGCGGGCTTGCTCAACGTAGTGGGTCATCCAGTTTTGGACGCCTTCAATGGTGTAGATTATGCCGTGCCAGAAGGCGACTTCGTCAACGTAACGCCCATCACCTGCGTGCTTGTTGATTAGTTCGCGGCAGCGGTCTTTCATACCCTCAAAACCTACGGAAAAGACGATTGCGTAGGAGTTGACGGACCGGCCGTGGCGGTTGCCGTATTCCATGTCGGAGGACATGAGCACAGCGTCCTTGAATTTAACCAGTTTGTCGTATTCGGGGTGCATTTGTCCCCACATCCAAGACGTTTCTTCAACAGAAGTCTTGTTCCAGTATTCGCATACGTGAAGCATCTTTTCATATTCTTCACGAGGAAGACCGTAACGTTTCGAGATGGAAATGAGGTCTTTGGTGTCCTGCGCGACGACGCCGCCACCGGTAGCAAGAATAGTAACGTCTTCAAGTGCTTTGTTTGATGCGCGACCAGAAAGACGCTTGTTGCGCTCTTCCTCAGCGAGGATGGCAGAGTTAGCGGTCCAGGGCACTAAAGAAGCGCCGCGAACATAGCGGTTTCGGGACATGACAATGAGTTCGCCGGGGCGAATAGCTGGTTCGAGGGCGGAGAAAGCAGCTTTGAAAGCAAGACCGCGACGTACGAACGGGTGCCGACCTTTGTTCTTCTCCCACGCATTCGTGTACTCAATTGGGAAAGTGCAGTCGAGCATGAGCTTCGCGTCATAGTATTCTTGGATGAGTTTTTCTGCGCGCGGACTCGCTTTGCCTTTAACTTCACGGTCGCCAATTTTCTTTGGTTGTTCACCGTATGTGAACATGAGTTCTGAACTGTCCGTCTTCGTTGACATAATCACTCCTCATACTTGTGTTCAGTTTGACCGTGGTTGCATTCCGCATCCGCAATGCGAGCCGCGGTTGAACTTGCACTTTCAGGCTAGGTTTTGGATAAGATCAGATCATTAGGCGCTAGTGACAACGCTTTTTAGAGTGTTTGTACTGTTCATACAATCAGATATTTTGTAGCGCCGGGAGTGAGACACTGCGCGTAGCATTATGCTGAATTTTGGTGCGATTTTGCAGGGGGGAATGCGAAGCTCACGGTAGATACTGCAGTGGGTGGCAGAGTCTTTCTGGGTTTTTGTTGCCTCGCCGCTGCAAAGAGCGCAAGCAGCTGAGGGGTTCCGGTGCTTCCCCGGAACCCCTCAGCTACCTACTGTTAGTCGCCAATGACCCTATTTCAGTCCTGGACGCCGCCCAATCGTCAGTGTCACTTCTTGGGTACCCGCAAAGAAATCGTTGCCTTTGTCGTCAACCACAATTAACACCGGGAAATTTAGGATCGGGTTAGTATGCCCTGATAGGTATATACTGCTCCTAAGCATTCTCGGTGAAGAGATGCTTTTGAATTAATCAGGCGTAGACGCCTGTTCAAGAATTTAGGAGAAAAATGGCGTTTAGAAAAATATGCGCCTCGGCAACTGCTGTACTGTTGCCTACTCTTTCGAGTATAAGTCCTGCCCACGCTGCTTCAGATAATATGATCGAAAATATAATGCAAAGTCGTGGCATAGATTCACAGACTCACGTTGACGTGACCTCGTCATTACAACAACTGGATGAAGATGCCGGTGATGCCAACTTTGTTGCGGGATATTTAGAGGGAATGAACGAAGCCTTTCCGCTTGCAGAACAACACGCTAAGGAAGTTGGTGTTTCTCGTGGCGATGGGTGTACCTGGAGTCCCGATAGGTGGGGAAAAGCCAACTTCAGACCTGCATGTGACCGCCACGATAAGTGTTATGGTCATACAAGTACTGTTAGCCGACTTCAGTGCGACAATAATTTCCATTCTGATTTGAGGAAGATCTGCTCTGCTGCATATTCGAAGTCAAAAGTAAAGAAAAGCGCTTGCAATGGGGTTGCGGCAGCCTACTATACCGGTGTTAGAAAATTTGGTCGGTCACATTACCAAGGGAAGGGGAGCCCACGATGAATATCCGTGCATATAAAGGCATACCTACATGGGTTTTTGGCATGGCAATTTTCGGCGCTCTGCTTTGGGGCGGGGCGTGGATATTCAATGTCCTCGACGATCCGAACCATGGTGCCAATATCGGTCTTGGGATTATCGCTCTAGTTGGCCAAATTCTAATTGGACTTGGCGTGCTGATCGGGCTCATTTTCTTCTTCACTCGGCGAAAGAAGAGCTGACAAAAGTGGGGACTGAGGGTGTGAGAGCTCTGGAGCCTGTCATCCTCGCCCCTAAAGAAAGTCGCTGTACACGATACGTCTCGAAGTTGGTCAATAATTTTCGTGGCTTTCGGGCGACTTCGTGTACAGCGACTTTAGGGTGCTGCTACTGGACCTGGCAGGGGCGCCGCCCAATCGTCAGTGTCACTTCTTGGGTACCCGCAAAGAAATCATTGCCCTTGTCGTCAACCACAATGAAAGCGGGGAAGTTTTCGACCTCGATGTACCATACTGCTTCCATACCCAGTTCGGGGTATTCCAAAACTTCCACTTTCTTGATGCAGTTGGCAGCCAATTCCGCAGCCGGTCCGCCAATAGATCCCAGGTAGAAACCGCCGTGCTTCTTACACGCATCCGTGACCTGTTTGGAGCGGTTCCCCTTTGCCAGCATTACCATCGAGGCGCCCTCGGACTGGAACTGGTCCACATACGGGTCCATGCGTTGAGCGGTAGTCGGACCAAAGGAACCAGAAGGCATCCCTTCGGGAGTTTTTGCCGGTCCCGCATAGTAGACTGGGTGGTTCTTAAAGTAGTCGGGCAGTCCTTGACCAGATTCTAGGCGTTCGCGCAGCTTCGCGTGTGCAATGTCGCGGGCTACGATCATAGGACCTGACAGCATTACTCGCGTTTTCACTGGATATTTGCTAAGTTGCGCCAATATTTCTGGCATTGGTTGATTCAAGTCGATGTTCACGGCTTCTCCGCCCAGTTCCGCCTCGGTGGGGTCGGGAAGGAACCTACCGGGGTTGGTATCGAGCTTCTCTAGGAAAACACCGTCTTTAGTAATCTTCGCTTTCGCTTGGCGGTCGGCACTGCAAGAAACAGCAATGGCCACCGGCAAAGAGGCGCCGTGGCGGGGCAGCCGCACTACGCGCACATCGTGGCAGAAGTATTTGCCGCCAAATTGGGCGCCTATACCAATGTCTTGTGTCAGTTTGAAAACTTCTTCTTCCATCTGCCGGTCTCGGAATCCGTGACCGGCCATGCTGCCTTTGGGGGGGAGGCTGTCCAAGTAATGCGCCGACGCATACTTTGCCGTTTTGAGGGCGAATTCTGCGGAAGTCCCCCCAATTACGATTGCCAGGTGGTAAGGCGGGCAGGCGGCTGTGCCCAGGCTGCGGATCTTTTCTTCCAAGAACTGCATCATGTGTTCGTGGTCCAAAATGGCTTTAGTCTGCTGGAACAGGTAAGACTTATTAGCACTGCCGCCGCCTTTTGCCATGAATAGAAAATGGTATTCGTCGGCTTCCTCTGGGTTCGTGTTTGCATACAGTTCAATTTGGGCGGGCAAATTACTGCCCGTGTTTTTCTCTTCGAACATGCTAAGCGGCGCATTTTGGGAGTACCGCAAATTCAGTTTTGTGTAGGCGTCAAAAACGCCATGGGACAAGGGAATTTCGTCCTTGCTGTCAGTGAGAACGCGCCCGCCACGTTCGCCTTTAATAATGGCTGTGCCGGTGTCCTGGCACATGGGCAATACGCCCGCTGCTGCAATGTTTGCGTTTTTGAGCAGATCAAGGGCGACGAACTTGTCATTTTGGCTGGCCTGGGGGTCATCTAAAATTTTCCGCAGCTTTTTCAGGTGTGAAGTGCGCAGGTAGTGGCTGATATCGTGAAAAGCGGTTTCTGACAGGATTTCGAGGGCGGATTCGCTGACTTTGAGGAATGTCTTACCGTCCGGTCCGCTCACTGTTTCTACGCCCTCGGTGGTGAGCAGACGGTACTCGGTGTCGTCCTCGCCCAATGGGAGCATGTCTTCATACAAAAACTCAGCCATTACTGGTCCCTTTCGTTTGTCCTGGTTCAACCGTAAGATTTTCTGCTGTGTGCTGCTGGTCCTGAGGGCCACATATTCGTTTAGAAGAACGTTTGTCCAGGTAGTAGGTGTTAGCGTGAAACGTGGTTACAGGTAAGCATGGGCGCAAAACTGAAAATGTGGCCATGTTTTTAGTGCGCCGAGCTTTCGTAAATGTGGTGGTGTCCTCGAAAAATTCAATCCTCGCTACCATCCGGTCCCTTTCCTAACCCCTCGCAATTTATCTCGATGTCGAGTAATCTGGATTTTGAGGACGCTCTGCCCCCGCTTGGAAGGAATGAAAATGGCAAAAATCAAAGTAGCTGGTCCAGTTGTAGAACTTGATGGCGACGAAATGACGCGCATCATGTGGCAGTTCATTAAGGATCGCCTGATTCACCCATATCTTGATATCGACCTAAAATATTATGACCTGGGTATCGAAAACCGCGACGCCACTGATGACCAAGTCACTATTGACGCCGCCAATGCCATCAAGGAATATGGCGTGGGTGTCAAGTGCGCTACCATTACCCCCGATGAAGCGCGCGTTGAAGAATTTGGGCTCAAGAAGATGTGGAAATCGCCCAACGGCACCATCCGCAATATCCTGGGCGGCGTGATCTTCCGCGAACCCATCATCATTTCCAACATTCCCCGCCTGGTGCCGGGATGGAAGAAGCCCATCGTGGTGGGACGGCACGCCTTTGGCGACCAGTACAAAGCTACCGACTTTAAAGCGCCCGGCGCCGGTACCGTTACCCTCACTTTCACTCCCGAGGACGGTAGCGAACCCATCGAACACGAAGTGATTCGCCTCCCCGAAGAAGGCGGCGTAGTCATGGGTATGTACAATTTCAACAAATCCATTCGCGACTTTGCCCGCGCCTCCTTCAACTATGGTTTGGATCGCGGCTACCCGGTTTACCTATCCACCAAGAACACCATCTTGAAAGCCTACGATGGGGCGTTTAAAGACATCTTCCAAGACACCTTCGACACCGAATACAAAGACAAGTTCGATGCCGCTGGGCTCACTTACGAACACCGCCTCATCGATGACATGGTGGCCAGCTCTTTGAAGTGGGAAGGCGGCTACGTGTGGGCGTGCAAGAACTACGACGGCGACGTCCAATCCGACACCGTGGCGCAAGGCTTCGGTTCCCTGGGGCTCATGACCTCGGTACTGATGACCCCGGATGGGAAGACCGTCGAAGCCGAGGCGGCACACGGCACTGTCACCCGCCACTACCGCCGCCACCAAGCCGGTGAACCCACCTCCACTAACCCGATCGCGTCGATCTTCGCGTGGACCGGAGGGCTGAAGCACCGCGGCAAACTAGACAACACCCCCGAAGTTATCGGCTTCGCCAAAGACCTCGAAGACGTCATCATTAAGACCGTCGAAAGCGGCAAAATGACCAAGGACCTGGCGTTATTGGTCGGTCCTGAGCAGGAATACCTCACTACTGAAGAATTCCTGGGCGCCCTCGACGAAAATCTGACCGCCCGCCTGGGCTAAACACGCGCAATTTTTTTTGGGGGGGGCTAGGTGCGCCTAGCCCCCTAATTTTTTTGCCGAAATCCCTGACCACGCCAAGTATGCACATAAATGTAGGACTTTCACGGATGAAACGGTAGGCACAATGAGGGACAATTGAGTATAACCACTTCACTGTAGGGAGCACAGCCTGATGACGGGTTCGACCGAACTAAGCACCACTGGTACAGACCTTTTTGCCCCGGACTTGCGCCACTGTCTGGAGAAGGCGAAAGGCACCAAAGTAGGGATCTTGACATCCGGAGGTGACGCACCGGGAATGAATGCCACGGTCCGCGCAGTTTGCCGCACCGCGTTGAAACTGGGAGCCACCCCGTTTGCTATCGAAGAAGGTTGGCGCGGCGCAGTCGAGGGCGGCTCCTCAATTAGGCAGCTGGGATGGTCGGATGTTTCTTCCACACTAAACAAAGGGGGCACGGTAATCGGTACGGCCAGGTGTCCCGAATTTCGCACCCGGGAGGGGTTGCGCCTCGCGGCGAAGCACCTGGCGAAGATGGGAATAGACCGCTTGGTAGTCATCGGTGGGGACGGCTCCCTGTCAGGCACTGACGAATTTCGGCGCGAATGGCCGTCGTTACTGGCCGAACTCGTCGAAAGTGGCGACCTCGAACCCGAAATTGTGACGCAGCATCCAGTTCTCTGCATCACCGGACTAGTCGGGTCTATAGACAATGACCTGGTGGGAACCGATATGACTATTGGTACGGACTCGGCGTTACACCGCATTCTGAGCGCCATCGACGAGATCTCTTCTACTGCTGCCTCCCACCAACGCACTTTCATTCTGGAAGTAATGGGACGCCACTGTGGGTATCTGCCGCTCATGGCCACCATAGCTGGCGGTTGTGACTACGTGTTCATTCCCGAAATGCCGCCCGAGGACGGCTGGGAAGACGAATTTGTGCAAACTTTACGCGACGGTCGCGCGGCCGGGCGCCGCGAATCCCTGGTTATCGTCGCTGAAGGCGCCCTAGACCGCAGCGGGGACCCAATCACTGCCCAACGGGTGGCCACCGTATTTGAGGAAAAAACCGGCGAATCGCCGCGAATCACCATTTTGGGGCACACTCAACGCGGGGGGACGCCCTCGGCGTACGACAGGTGGATGCCCAGTGTGCTCGGCTACGCTGCCGCCATCGAAGTGCTCTCCGCCGACGCCCACAGTCCCGCCTACATTTTGGGTACGCGCCGCAACCGCATCACCCGCCTGCCTTTAGTCGAAACTATCGCCCGCACCCGCAAAATAAAAACCCTCATGGAAGAAGGCAATTACGAGGACGCCGTCAGCGCTCGCGGTGAATCTTTCGTGAAAATGCTGGGCATAAACCGCACAATGTCACGCCCACCCAGTCAGGTCGCCAACGCGCCGGTGCGCGCCCGCGTGGGCATACTGCACGCTGGTGGGTTGGCGCCGGGAATGAATGCGGCAGCGCGTGCGGTGGTGCGCGCCGGCATTGATCGCCACTTTGAAATGGTGGGCATTTATGGTTCTTTCCAGGGACTCATAGACGGACAAATGCGGGTGCTCAACTGGAAAGACGTAGAAGGCTGGGGGCTCAGCGGCGGCGCCGAGCTGGGTACGCGCCGGCACATTCCCGAAACTGACGAACTTTACGCTATCGGGCGGGCCATCGAAAACAACCATCTGGACGCCCTCGTAATAATCGGCGGCATAAACGGTTACCTGGCGGCGCGGCGCATAGTCGATGAACGCGACCGTTACCCGGCGTTCCGCCTGCCCATCGTCCTCGTGCCCGCCACCATAGACAACAACTTGCCCGGTTCGGAACTGTCTATCGGCGCAGACACCGCCCTGAATAATGCACTCTGGGCATTGGACCGCATCAAGGAATCGGCGGCAGCTTCTACGCGCTGTTTCGTAGCGGAAACTATGGGACGTTACTGTGGCTATTTGGCGCTGATGTCCGCTATTGCGGCGGGTGCGGAACAGGTTTACCTAAACGAAATTCCCACCAATTTGTCCACTATTGCTAAAGATACGGCGCTGATGACCCAATCTTTCCGTGAGGGGCGGCGGCTCTTTTTGGTGGTGCGCAACGAACAAGCGGGCGGGGAATACAATTTGGATTTCCTAAAACGAGTGTTCGAACAAGAAGGTGGCAACCTGTTTGACGTGCGCGCCAGCACCATTGGGCACTTGCAGCAGGGCGGGGCGCCCTCGCCTTTTGACCGCATTTTGGCAACGCGCATGGGTTTTCGTGCCATCGACCAGGTGGATTTGGCGCTTTGTGAGGGCGATGGGCGCGCCGTCTACCTTTGTTCTGCGGCGTCGCACATCACCACCCAGGACGTTTCTAAAATGGGTGAAGAGTTCGACATGACTGCCAGGCGTCCGAAGAAACAGTGGTGGCTAGACTACTTGCCGTTGGTGCCAGTAGTTAGCCTCGAAGAGGGCGATTCGCCTGTTGTGCCACTGCCAGTCGTGGATGCCGACGTGGCGGTCGAAGTATTGGCAAACGAGCCTACGCAGTAACTGCGATAAGCCGCCCTCGGACCCGGATTCGACCTCGACTTAGGGGTTTATCTGCATGCCAGTGTAGTGGCGGCGAAATGAGGGATTCGAGAGTTTGCTGGTCCACCCGCGCCCACTAGGTGAGTTCAGACGCTAAGTTTGGAATTAAGGATATGTTTAGGGAAGGGATACACAGAGGAAAATGAACCATATTGACGTTACTAAGGGTCAGC
This sequence comes from Actinomycetaceae bacterium, assembly GCA_030528145.1. GTDB lineage: Bacteria > Actinomycetota > Actinomycetes > Actinomycetales > Actinomycetaceae > Winkia. The sequence continues at coordinate 43,861 of JAUMZK010000003.1, read as the reverse complement.
AGTGGCAAAAGCTGGAGCGGCTCGCCGCTGACTTTAACGCCGACCTGCGCGAACTTGTGACCGCCGAGCGGGTGAGGCAATATTCCCTTTCTGCGGCGGATTTACACGTGGATTTGTCGAAAAACTTGGTCACTGACGATGTTTTAGAAGCGTTATTGCAGTTGGCAGAAGAAGCCGATGTGCCCGGCTGGCGCGATGCCATGTTCGCGGGGGAGCACATCAACACCAGCGAGGACCGCGCAGTTTTACACACGGCGTTGCGCCGACCCGCATCTGAGCATTTGGAAGTGGACGGGAAAGACGTGGTGGTCGAGGTTCACGAAGTGCTCGATCGCATTTACGATTTTGCGACCGCAGTGCGCACCGGCAAGTGGGTGGGTGCCAGCGGTAAGCCTATCCAAACGGTTATAAACGTGGGCATTGGCGGATCGGATTTGGGGCCGGTTATGGCCTACGAGGCGCTGTTGCCCTATGCTGACGGTCCCAAGTGCCGGTTTATTTCCAATATTGATCCGACGGATGTGGGCGAAAAGACCAAGGATTTAGATCCGGAAACCACGTTGGTAATAGTGGTGTCGAAGACGTTCACCACTTTGGAAACGTTGACAAACGCGCGGGCAGTGCGCACGTGGTTGCTAGATGGTTTGGTGGCAGCCGGTGCTATTGCGGATAACGAGGATGCCCGCACCCGCGCCGTAGCCAAGCATTTCGTAGCGGTTTCTACCGCTTTGGACAAAGTGGCGGAATTTGGGATTGACCCTGAAAATGCGTTTGGTTTTTGGGATTGGGTAGGCGGACGTTACTCGGTAGATTCCGCAGTAGGAACCGCCCTCGCCGTAGCCATAGGACCGCACAATTTCGCCGAATTTTTGGCGGGATTCCGCGCCCTCGACGAACATTTCGTGCAGGCACAGCCGCGTCGAAATGTCCCCCTGTTGATGGGGCTGCTGAACGTTTGGTACCGCAACTTTTTAGGTGTTAATTCGCACGCCGTGTTGCCGTATTCCCAATATTTGCACCGTTTCCCTGCGTATTTGCAGCAGCTGACTATGGAGTCCAACGGCAAGAGCGTGCGACGCGATGGCAGCGCCGTAACAATGCGCACCGGGGAAATTTTCTGGGGCGAACCGGGAACTAATGGGCAGCACGCTTTTTACCAGCTAATTCACCAGGGCACGGAACTGATCCCGGCGGATTTCCTGGCGTTCGCAAGGCCCACGTGGGCGTTAAAAGAAGACGAACAGGACCAACACGAGTTGTTTTTGGCGAACTTTTTTGCCCAGACGAAAGCCTTAGCTTTTGGGAAGACCGAGGACGAAGTACGCGCCGAAGGCACCCCGGAGCACCTGGTGAGTGCCCGCGTATTTGCCGGAAACAAACCCACCACGTCGATTATGGCCCCGGCGCTCACCCCCCGCGTGTTAGGGGAACTGATCGCACTGTACGAACATATTACTTTTGTGCAGGGCATAATTTGGGGAATCAACAGCTTCGACCAGTGGGGTGTGGAACTCGGAAAAGTTTTGGCAACCCAAATCACACCTGCTGTGGGTGGGGATGAACAGGCGCTGGACAGCCAAGATCCTTCGACGCAGGCACTGATTTCGTACTACCACGACCACCGTGGGCAAGAAGCTAGATCGAAGGAACGAGCATAACCATGCACAACGTCATATTCTTAAAGAGCAAGAAAACCGCGAAGGAGCTATAACTATGAAAAATCGCAAGCCCGTCGTCGTAACTGTTACCGGCGCTGCTGGCAATATTGGATACGCTACGCTGTTCCGCATTGCTGCGGGGGACATGCTCGGTGCTGACCAGCCGGTCATCATCAATATGTTGGAAATACCGCAAGCTGTGAAAGCGGCAGAAGGCACTGCCATGGAACTAAACGACAGTGCTTTCCCCACCTTGGCTGGGGTGAATGTTACGGACGACCTCGAAAAGGCTTTCGACAACTGCAGCTACGCGCTGCTGATCGGGGCGCGTCCGCGCACCAAAGGCATGGAACGCGCCGACTTGCTGGCTGCCAACGGCGGCATCTTTGGTCCGCAAGGCAAAGCCATTAATGACCATGCAGCAGATGACGTGCGCGTACTGGTAGTGGGCAACCCGGCAAACACCAACGCCTACATTGCAGCGGCTTCGGCTCCGGACGTGCCGAAGGAACGTTTCACTGCCATGATGCGCCTAGATCACAACCGGGCTATCAGCCAGTTGGCAGAAAAGACCGGCGTTGCCGTGGGCGACATTAAGAAGATGGTGGTGTGGGGCAACCACAGTGCCGACCAATTCCCCGACATTACTTACGCCACAGTGGGAGGCAAGCCCGCCGCAGAATTAGTGGATGAACAGTGGTTAGATAGCTACTTCGTTCCCACTGTTGCCAAGCGGGGGGCGGCCATTATTGAAGCGCGCGGTGCGTCCTCGGCAGCTTCCGCTGGGTCTGCTGCTATCGACCACATGCGTTCGTGGGCGCTCGGCACTCCCGAGGGCGATTGGGTTTCGGTGGCGCTGCCGTCGCGTGGCGAATATGGCATCCCAGAGGGGTTGATGTACGGTGTGCCGTGTACTTCTAATGGTGGCGAATGGCAGGTCGTGGCAGGCTTGGATCTGAATGAACGCCAAAAGGCACAGCTGGTAAAGAACGCTGAAGCAGCCGAAGCGGAACTGTCTGCAGTGCGCGAACTGGGCATTTTGTAGTTGGCGTCCTCGCGCAACTAAGCAAAGGTGGTGACCGAGTAAAATCGGTCGCCACCTCTTTGTTAAACGCACCAAAAATGCGCATAAGGGCGTGGGTTCGATCACATTTGCGCACCTGTGTTTGGGGGAAAACTCAGAGTTTTCGCGCAAAACTTGGCGAGAAAGTAGGGTCTGGACCGAACGTGCACACCGAATGGGGATTTTTGGTGAAAAACTTGCGCTAGCATGGGAATGCGCCCGCCGGGCGGGGACGATACGAGGACGTGTCGTTCACCATCTCACTGAGGAGGATAATAATGCGTCGATTCGTAGCGGTTGCCGGGGTGGCAGCGCTTTCTCTTGCTCTGAGCGCATGTGGTTCTTCTGGCGAAAAAGCCAGTGGAGACGCGAAAGGCAAAGAAGATGCTTCCCAGGTAGACATCGTTTCATGGTGGTCTGCGGGTTCGGAAAAGGAAGGGCTCGCCGCTCTTCAAAAAGTTTTCGAAAAGCAGCACCCAGACACGAAGTTTGCCAACAAAGCCGTTTCGGGTGGTGCCGGGTCGCAAGCGAAACAAAAACTACAAGCAGACTTGGCGGCTCACAATCCGCCAGACACCTACCAGGCACACGCGGGTGCGGAATTGTCCGCAGACATTGCCGCCGGCTACCTGGAAGATATTTCCAGCTTGTACGACCAGTTCAAGCTGCGCGATGCCTTCCCGAAGGACTTGATTGACCGTCTGACCGTAGACGGCAAGATCTACTCGATTCCTTCCAACATTCACCGCGCTAACGTGGTATGGGTTTCTGCAGCTGCCTTGCAAAAAGCCCATATTGATCCATCAAAGGCACCTGCCAACATTGACGCTTGGCTTGCGGATATGAAGAAACTACAGGACGCAGGCGTGAAATACCCGCTGGCGGTAGGCGCGGACTGGACCCAATTGGAACTGCTAGAAACCGTCCTCATTGCGGATATGGGTGCTGATATATACAACCAACTGATGGACGGCAAAGGCGACTGGAACGGCGCGGATGTTAAGAAAGCATTCGAGCACTACAGTAAGTTGATGGAATTCGCCAATCCCGCTCTGCTTAACGAAGACTGGGAGCCTGCCATGAAGGGCATCATTAACAATGATGGGACCCAGGCGTACACGGTAATGGGCGACTGGACTCCGCCAGCGTTTGACCAAGCAGGTAAGACCCTGGGCAAGGACTACTTCGCGTGGCCGACCCCCGGAACTGAAGGCGTATTCGACTTCCTCGCAGACTCCTTTACCCTGCCCAAGGGCGCGAAACATCCTGGCGGAACCAAAGCCTGGCTCGACACCATTTCCTCTAAAGAAGGTCAGATTGCATTCAACACGGTCAAAGGCTCTATCCCCGCCCGTGCTGACCTGAGCGACGAAGAAAAAGGCAAGTTCAGCCAATACCAGCAGACCGCTATGAAGGACTTCCAGGAAAACGCGATCGTGTCCTCTATTGCGCACGGCGCCGCCCTCCCCATGTCCGTAACCGAAGACATGAAGAAGGCACTGGGCAAATATAACTCCAAGTCACTGGATGTGGCTGGTCTGCAAAAGGCATTCGCAGACGCTGCCAGCAAGAAGTAACCGGTTAGGGGCGAAGGCGAAATTCGCCCCTTCCTTAAAATAAGGACAGTTTTTCGTGGGAAAACCTAAAGCAGTGCGTGCTTACAAACGCAAAAGAAGAGTGGGCGGCATAAAAAGTTGGGGACCGGCAGTACTGCTGATAAGCCCTTCCTTGGTGCTGGTAGCCATCTTCGTTTACGGGTTAATTGGAACAAATATATACACGTCACTTTTAGACACCAACGAGCCAGCCAAAGTCAGCGGCGTAGAAGCATCCCATTTCGTGGGTTTGCAAAACTTTAAGTTGCTGTTCCAAGACCCCGACTTTTTGTGGTCTATGCGCAACCTGATAGTTTTCACTGTCGTGTTCCTGCTGGGAACTTTGGTATTGGGGTTCTTGTGGGCGTGGATCTTGGAGCGTCCTTTGAAAGGTGACGGGGTATTTCGTTCCATCTTCATGTTTCCCATGGCTGTGTCCTTCATTGCTTCTGGTGTGGTGTGGAAGTGGTTGCTAAACCCCGGTGTCGGAGAAGAAGCCTCCGGGCTGAACAGGTTCTTCCAAATGATCGGTTTAGGTTTCTTGGAAAATACGTGGATATCCTCGAATCGGTGGGGTATCCTGGCGATTGCCGTGCCTGCGATCTGGCAGCTATCGGGCTACATTATGGCGTTGTTTTTGGCTGGTTTCCGGGGCATTCCTGACGAATTGCGTGAAGCTGGACGTATTGATGGAGCCAGCGAATGGCAGCTGTACAAGAACATTATTTTCCCGCAACTGGCCCCCGTGGCATTGTCAGCGGTAATCATTATTGGGCACATGTCACTGAAATCATTCGACCTAATTATGGCTGTTACCAGCCAAAACTGGTACCAGACGCGGGTGCCAGCAGTTGACATGTACAACGCTATGACAATGTCCCAGTATTCAAAGGCCGCCGCCATTGGTACCGTGCTGCTGCTGATTGTGGCGGTACTGGTCATTCCCTACTTGATTCATGACGCGAAGGAGTCGAAGAACCGATGAGTGCCACAACTCCTGACGCAACCGTCAGCTTCGCTGCTCCCCGCGAACAACGCACGGGGTCTCTGGTCTGGAAGATTGTCCGCTACGTCCTGCTGACGCTAATAATGGTTGGCGTCCTCCTGCCCGTGTACGTCCTGCTGATTACTTCGTTCAAGGACGGTAGCGAAGTTAGTCCTCTGACCGCGTGGGCACTACCAACCCACTGGAAAATCGACAACTGGATACACGCGTGGGACGCCCTCAGTGGAGGTCTGTGGCGGTCACTGACTTTAGTGATACCGTCCTCGATAATTTCCGCAATGCTCGGCAGCGCCAACGGCTTTGTGCTGTCGCGGTGGCGGTTCCCTGGCGCCAATATTGTGTTTACCCTGATACTGTTCGGAATGTTCATTCCTTACCAGGCAGTAATGATCCCACTGATGAAAATCGTAGTGGGTGTGGGCAGCGCCCTAGATGTCACCCCGTTCGGTATTCCGGCGCTGATTGTTATGCACGTGGTTTACGGCATTCCAATTTGTACTTTGATTTTCCGCAACTACTACGAGTCCATTCCCGAAGAATTGATTGAAGCCGCCCGCGTGGATGGGGCGGGAATGCTTCGTACTTATTTCAGTGTCGTAATCCCCATTTCTATCACCAGCTTCGTGGTGGTATTAATTTGGCAGTTCACCCAAGCTTGGAATGACTTCCTGTTCGCGATCTTCTTTGGCGGGGACTCCTCGAATGGACCAGTCACGTTGGCGCTGAACGAACTTTCCCACGGTTCGATCATGGCGGACTATGGCGGTTCTATGGCGGGGGCTTTGATAGCTTCTGCACCCACCCTGATTGTCTACATACTGCTCGGCAAATACTTCGTATCCGGTCTGATGTCCGGGTCAGTCAAAGGGTAAGAAGTAAACTCTTAGGCGAAGGGGCACCACTCGTTTAAGTGGTGCCCCTTCAGATTTATGTTTTCGTCTTGACCAAGTGTGATCTGGAAAATACTATTTCTCATAGTCGTGTTATCTACGAAGGGATGAGGGAAATGCGCATGAAACTTCTGGGGCGTACCCTTTTGATAGCAGCTTTCTGTGGGAGCATCTTGACTGTTCCGGCATGGGCTGCTTCGGTTAAAGCCTCTTATGGTTCAGCATGGTCATCGGGAAGTATTCTATATGTCAAGGACACGGCTGGTGATGGGCTCGCTGTTTACGCCCCTTACATTAAAGCTGGCGCTAGCGGGGTGGCCTACGTATATAATCGCTCTGGCGCTTGGACGACTGTTTCTCGAAATGTTGGTTCAGCTGTAAAGGCTGTGAAAATTTGCACTGAGAATTGGGGACCTGACAAGTGCTCGGGATGGAGGTAGATCCCGGTCTGTCGTTCCGAAACGTATCATTCCGATACAGCAAGCGTGATGTAGTTTGCGATGTCTCGTTTGAAACCACTGAGGGTCAAAGTCTAGCAATAGTTGGAGAATCCGGTGCGGGAAAAAGTACCTTACTGAATTTAGCTACCGGACGGCTAGTACCTTGTCAAGGAGATATTTTCTTTCGAGGCATCAACATAAGTCGGCTCAGAAAGAGTGCTCGTATCAAGTTTCGGAGAACCTACGTAGGCACAATTTTTCAATTTCCCGACCTGATACCAGAACTATCTGCTCTCGAAAACGTAACAATTGTCGGTATGATGCGGACACGTTCAGAGAAGAAAGCTAATGCTGAAGCTGAGCGACTCCTAATGGAATTAGGAATCGAGCCGCAGCAACAGGCATCTTTGCTGTCCGGAGGACAACAAAGCCGTGTAACAGTAGCGCGCGCACTTATCGGTACACCAGCATTGATAATTGCCGACGAACCGACAGCCTCTCTCGACGAAGAACACGCCAGAATTACTTTTGAACTACTGGAAAAGTATCGGGACCCGACAAGCATCCTCATTGTTGCAACACACGACGAAAAAATCTGGAAATCATGCGAGCGAACAATCCACTTAGATAAGAAGATGTAGATGATTTCGCGCACCAAAGTTCTGCTTGCATCCGGGATGCAATGTCGTCAAGGAGCCCAATGGCTTTCCGCAATTGGCTCCGTAATGGTATTTCTAGCCATTGCTAGTTTCTTCCTCGTAAACGCTTATTATGATGGTGCCAGTAACCGCGAAGGCGCGCGAAACCCAAGCACATGTTCTGCAAAGCAGCTTCAAGAATCGCAAAAGAGTTTCACCAGATTACACTGGGTACCATCTTCGGGTCCGAGCGGTGCTCACGGATATTTATTTCAGAAAGCCACCGGCAAATCGCCTTCTCCGCCTGGAATAGACGGCATTATTGGGCCTGGGGAAGTGGCGCTCTCACCCAAACTACTAGAAAAATACCCGATCGGCAGTGAGAGCCCGTGGGGAACCGTAACAGCTTCGATTAAGACTGAAACGTTGTCTAATCCCGACGAACAGTTCTTTTATGCGGTCACCTCAAAAACTCCAGCCGATTGGGGAGAATGTGTGGATGGGTTTGGGGGCAAAGAGCTAGCTCTAAATGGTGACCGAATCAATTTGCTCGAGAGAACTTATCCGCAAATCTTTTTTATTGTATTTTTGCTTCTCCCAGGTCTTACCAGTGCACTCGTAGGTGCTTTCGGTAGTGGGAGGGCTCGTAGAGCTGCTTCTATACTGCAACGCCATGGGGCAAGTCGGGGCGAGAGAATGGTCTTTGCGTTGGGAGCTACGGTTCCGGGTTTATTAGTCGGATTCTTCGCGCAGCTGCTCCTAGCATCACTCATCTTAATAGCGGATATTCGACCCCCGTTTATGGGGATTACCATATTAGCCGAAGATGTTCGTCCATTTGCGATTGAAATTCTTTCGCTTCCAATTCTGATTCTTATTGCGGTAGCGTTGTTTAACTCAATAGCGGGTACACTCCGACCGAAGCAACATTCAACTGTTAGATTCGAAAAGAGCCTAGTTGCACTTTCGCGAGCTAGCGTCCTCTTCAGCCTAATATTCCTCTGGGTATTCGTAACCCAAATAGATTTGCGGGGTCTGCTGTTACAAATTGTGTTTATTTTGGCAGTTTTTTCCCTGGGATTAGCTATTCCAGTAATGAGCATTTGGTCAGTAGGTACGGCTCTGAGCGTGATTCGAAAATGTAAGCCGGAGCCAATTATTGTCTTAGCTAATGCGAAGCTTCGTGCCACGGCTTCGCCACTGATGTGGATGCTGAGTATCTTTTCACTATTATTTTGCTCACTGGGTGCATCGCAACTGTATATTACCGCTCTCAATGAAACGATGGCTCAAGCAGAGTTACTTCATTCCGCCGCCCAGGAGAAAGTTTTCTCAATACCCATTTCGGAAACGGATAAAATATTTGATGAGAAGTTAGTCATAGACTTAGCCAAGTTAAGTTCTGTTATCAGCGTAGATTGCTCAGACCAAAAGTTTATTAAGTACTCGATTCCGGGTAATCAAAACCAGAATAAGAGCCTTGACGCATTTGTGAAGTCCAAGCTATTTGTTGCATCTATCTCCTGCCTGCAGTCCGGACCGAGTGGTTTAGTTAGAGAAGTTAAAAATATTGAGTCACCCTCCGAATTGCTGCTATATGCCAGAGGGCGAACAACATGGGATAGTCTCAATCGGATTGCGACTGCTCATGGAACGCAAGTTCGAAACTTGCGAGAGGACATGCTTATTGGAGCAAAAATATTGGCTGGATATTCCAAATGGTTCGTAGTTTTCGGCAGTGTCGGTTCAGCCTTAATGCTTATCGCGCTGCTTGCCCGGATATCCTCTCAGTTCGCTGACTACTTTGAATTTGGGAGGGTGCAGCGTCTCTTAGATTTGAAAGCTGTTGAGCAGCTGAGATTTGTATTCTGGATTGTCACGCTCCCCGTATGCGTATCAGCCTTATTGGGAGTTATTGGATACAAAGCGCTCGCTTCCGGATTTGCGTCGCACTCTTTCGGAGTTAGTAACAATACTGCATACTTTTCAACAGTGCTGTTGTTGCTAGGGCTCGCCGGTGCTGCCGGCCTGTCCATCTGGTCCTATTATCGGATCGCGACATCCGACTAACGAATCTAAGAAACCCGACTTATGGGCGACCATAATGTAGTCTTTAAGCGTCGCAACTGGCGCCTAGATGGGACACCATCGGGGAGCGGCAAAACCTCAGATTGAGCAGTCGCCCGCCTGGGCTGATCGATCACCCACACAACGGAGGAAAAATGCCCCTTAACCAATCGCTAGCTGAATTCGACCCCGAAATCCAGGCCGTCCTCGACGCAGAACTTGGACGCCAACGAAGCACCCTCGAAATGATAGCGTCGGAAAACTTCGTACCCCGCGCCGTCCTCGAATGCCAAGGGTCCGTCCTCACCAACAAATACGCCGAAGGATACCCAGGTCGTCGTTACTACGGCGGTTGCGAACAGGTAGACGTCGCGGAAAATCTGGCTATCGAACGCGCCAAATCCCTGTTCGGCGCGCAGTACGTGAACGTGCAACCACACTCCGGCGCGCAAGCTAACGCCGCAGTACTACACGCCCTCGCTGTGCCCGGTGACACCATCCTGGGGCTGCGCCTTGACCACGGTGGCCACCTAACCCACGGCATGAAACTGAACTTCAGTGGGCGGCTGTTTAACGCCCTCACGTACGGTGTTGATCCAAAAACCTTCCTGGTAGACATGGACCAAGTGCGCGACCTCGCCCGCAAACACAAACCAAAAGTAATTATTGCCGGTTGGTCCGCATACACCCGTCACCTAGACTTCGCCGCATTCCGCGAAATTGCCGACGAAGTGGGCGCTTACCTGTGGACAGACATGGCACACTTTGCAGGATTAGTTGCAGCCGGACTGCACCCCTCGCCAATCCCTTACTCCGACGTTGTGTCCACCACCGTGCATAAGACCATTGGGGGACCGCGCTCTGGCATGATCCTTTCGCGCGACACCACGCTGGCTAAGAAACTGAATTCTGCGGTATTCCCAGGACAACAAGGTGGTCCCTTGATGCACGTGATCGCCGCCAAAGCTGTAGCCATGAAAATGGCAGCCACAGACGAATTCAAAGACCGGCAAGCACGTACCATCGAAGGTGCCCAAATACTGGCAGCACGCCTGGCAAAAGCCGATGTCGCCGAATCTGGAATCGACTTGCTGACCGGTGGAACTGATGTACACCTGGTACTTACTGACCTGCGCAACAGCCAACTAGACGGACAGCGCGGCGAAGACCTGCTGCACCAAGCAGGAATCACTATCAACCGCAACTCCGTCCCCTTCGACCCCAGACCGCCAGCCGTATCCTCTGGGCTGCGCCTTGGCACCCCGGCGTTGGCAACCCGCGGATTTACCGCCACTGACTTTGAAGAAGTCGCCGACATCATCGCCACCGCACTGGTTGCCGGGGCTCACGGCAAAGAACCCAACTACAGCGAACTACAACAGCGTGTAGACGCCCTCACCAAAAAATACCCGCTGTACGAAGGACTGCGCTGATGCGATACCCCTGGGAAGGTGCCGCCATCGCGATGGACGGTGCCGCCTTTGCTGCAGAAATAAAACGTGACCTGGCCGCCCAAGTGGCGACCATGCCGCTACCACCAACGCTTGCCACCGTCCTCGTTGGCACCGACCCCGCATCCCAAAAATATGTTGCCGGAAAACACGCCGACTGCAAAGAAGTGGGCATAAAGTCGCGGCGAATAGAAATGGACGCGGCGTCCTCGGAAAAAGAGATCCTGGACGTCGTAAACACGCTCAACGAAAACCCAGAAATAACCGGGTTCATAGTCCAACTGCCGCTGCCTGGGCACATCAACGCTGCCCGCATCCTAGAAGCCATTGATCCTGCCAAAGACGCCGACGGGCTGCACCCTTTGAACTTGGGGCGTCTTGCCCAAAGTATGCGCGGAGACCTCACCACGTTGCTGCCATGTACGCCCGTGGGAATAATCCGGTTGGGTCGCAAATATGGGGTTAACTTCCACGGCGCACACGTGACTGTAGTAGGGCAGGGAACTACTGTGGGCAGACCGCTCGGTCTGTTGCTAACGCACGAAAGCGTGGGTGCTACCGTCACATGCTGCCACGAATATACAACCGACCTAGGCAAACACGTCCGCGACGCGGACATAATAGTTTCCGCAACCGGAGTACCGGGGCTGATAACCTCCGACATAGTTAAACCTGGCGCAGTCGTGTTCGACGTCGGTGTAGCACGTGAAACATTACCCAGTGGGAAATCTCGCATTCGTGGCGATATCGCAGATGGGGTGGATAAAATAGCGGGACTGCTCACCCCCAACCCTGGCGGTGTGGGACCCATGACGCGGGTACAGTTACTCGCAAACATAATGCAAAGTGCTACGGAGGAAAGATTTGCGTAACATTTCAGCCGCTGCAGTGACAGCCGTCCTCGCCCTGACCCTAAGCGGCTGCGGCGGCGCTCAAATCGACAGTCACGGTCCGACCTGCCTGGTCGTGGGAAACAGCCAAGATCTCGCACTAAAAGCGCTGGAAAATGACAAGTCCACCGCAGCAGAAATGAAAACCAACTACACTGACGTTGCGCATGCCGCCGAAAAATGTCAGCTGACCTTCGCACCTACACAAATGCGGGAAGGCGTGCTGGCAGCAGCGAAAAAGCATCCCCAACGACACTTCGTGTTAGTTGGCGATACTAGGGGCGAGGACAAAACTCCCGCAAACGTCAAACCCATGCGTATCGCCGTAGAGCAAGCGACCTACCTGGCTGGTTACCTGGCGGCGGCGACCACTACCACCGGGTACGTGGGGACCTTCGTAGATAAAAACACCGACCAAAGTAAAGCTGCGATAACGGGTTTTGCTGCTGGAATCGACAAGTACAACCAGACCAAAGGTAGTTCAGTACAGCTGCTCGGCTGGGACGCGGGAACGGGCAAAGCCACCGCGACCGGCAGTACGGACGCAAAAATAATCACCCAAGTAACCAAGGAATTGCTGGCTAAAAAAGCGGCCGTAATATTTCCCGTAATGCAGGGCGCTGCCGCCGGGGTAGCACCTGCAATCAAGGATGCCCCCGATGTATTCGTAATATGGGCGCAACCAACTGCGGAACTACCCGGCAAAACTATCACCGCGATTGAAAGCAATTACGCGCGCGCAGTTGGTGCCATAGCTGCCCAAGAAAAAGAAGGCAGCTTCGACTCCACCCCATACGTCATAAAACTAGAAAAAGGCGTGGAACTAACCTCATACGGAGAATTTGAAAAACTGCTACCGCCAGACCTACGCGCGGAAGTAGCCGAACTAAAGAAAGAAATCCGCGTTGGCAATCTGGATGCTAGTGGGGGAACACAACAATGAAAATAGCCACCATAAACGTAAACGGTATTCGCGCTGCTTTCCGTAAAGGCATGGACTCCTGGCTCGAAAAGGAACAACCCGACCTGCTATTACTACAAGAAACGCGGGCGCCTGCCGAAATAATTAGTGACTTATTTGGCGAAAAATGGCAAGTAAAAGCCACCCCTAGCCGTCTGAAAGGGCGTGCCGGGGTAGCCGTAATAGCGCGCCAAGGAATTGAGCTAGGTCCGTCCTCGAACCACAATTTCGAGGATGGACCTGACGTAGACAGTGGTAGGTGGATTGAGGTCGATGCGCAAGTCGGTGGCGCCACAGTTACGTTTGTTTCGGGGTACCTGCATTCAGGGGAACTAGGAAGCCCAAAACAGGACGCTAAAATGGCGTATTTGCGAGCCGTGACGGAGCGCTTGGCGCAGTTAGCTGATGGGCGCAAAGTGCTGATAGCCGGGGACTTTAATGTGGTTCGTTCCGAGTTAGACATAAAAAACTGGAAGCCAAACCATAACAAGCGGGCGGGCGTCCTCGATGAAGAAATCGCATTCCTGGACCAGTGGATGGAAGGGGAGTGGGTAGACCTAACCCGGCATCATTTGACCGAGGGCGAACGCGCACCTTACACTTGGTGGTCCTGGCGCGGACGTGCTTTTGACAATGATGCGGGATGGCGGATCGACTATCACATGGTCACGCCTCAGCTGTTGCCTGCGCTAGCACCTACTTGGGTGGACCGTGCCCCCACAAACGACGCGCGTTTTTCAGACCACGCCCCGCTGCTAACCGAAATAGATGAAGACAAACTGGCAGAAAACTAGGGCAGGGCGAGGCTTGCCCAGTAAGTTGGAAAAGCGGTAAAGCAATACTATGGCAATGCGGGTAAATGCAAATGGGTCAAGTTTGCGTTAGTCTAAGCCGGGTTCTACGTAAAGGCGGGCTTCGGCTTTTTGCAATTTAGTGCGCAGCCTCTGCAAACGCGCGTCCTGAATGCGCCCAATAATGCCGCCCCACCGACGCGTGCGGGGATGGGGACGAGGACGATTCGGGTCCAAACTCATATCGGGTTCTACTGCGCCCGTAATAGAATGGTGTAACCATGTCAGTGAAGTGGCATCAGACAATGTTACGTAGTTAGGCGTTTCCTGGGCGTGCAAAGTTTCCGGTACGGTTGGCAGCACTGGTCGGGGCGGATTTGCCATGTACGCACACACCATCAAAGTAACGCGTGCCAACATGTTCACCCATAACAAAATGGTTACTAATGCTACTGAACCAGCCAAGATAGGATTATCCGAAACCGAACTGACAAGGCGCGTACCGGCATATCGCAGCACCCCCGAACCGACCGCGAAAATAGCGAGCGACTGCCATAAATCTTGACGGGGAACACGCACGCCCGCAATGACCCGTACCAACATCCAAAACACCACGGCATCAACTAGTGCCGCACCCACCACAGACAGCACGTGAAGTAAAAAACTGGCGAGGGCGCCCTCGACACCCACAGATTGCAAAACAATTGCGCCTGCCCCGGAACTGAGAACCCCAACAAGGGCGGTTGCCAGCACGCTTAAAGCCAGCACGATAAACCCCAACACGTCCTTCAGTTTTTCCACAACCGCGTTAGTGGTGAGCAGGCGGATACCAAAAATATCGCGAATGGAAACCTTCAACGCCTGCATAACCCTAGTGGCGGAAAGCACCAAAACCACTATGGCCACAAAGCCCGTCAGAGTAAAAGGCGTATCCAAAACTAGTTGTTCAGGCTTGATTAACCCCTGCGCGCCCCCAGTTTCTAAAATTCCCGGCAACGCCTTGTTAATAGCCCCAAACACGCTGTCGCGTAGTGGCTGATTTTTCCCAAGCACCGCCATGAAAACGGTAACTCCCAAAGCCAGCGCCGAAAAAAGACTAAAAATGGCAGTATAAGATATACCGCCCGCCAGCAAGGCGCCGCGTTGCATACCATAACGCGCAAGCAGCCGACTAACGCGAGTATTTTGCCAATATTCACCGGCAAAGGAAAACTTTTCACCCAGCGTTTTTCCAGAAAAAACAGATTTTAGGGTGGGACTTGCTTCGGGGTAGGTGGGATGGGGTTGATCCATAGCTACCTTCACCTATCGTAGACTTTTCTTATGATCATAGTTGATGCATGGGCGAACAGCACAGGCAGTGCGCGCGCCATTTCGGGCTTTTCGGCGTTCGAGGGCGATCCTGACGGCGTATGGGCGGCTCCTGGCAGGGTAAATCTAATTGGCGAACATACAGACTACAATGGAGGCTTGTGCTTGCCTATTGCGTTGCCGCACGCAACGTACGCGGCAGCGCGAGTTCGGGCTGACCGCACGGTTCGCCTGGTATCGGCACAAATGACAGATCCAGTACAAATCGACCTCGACCAAGTGGGACCGCGTGGTAGCGAACACCAAATTGATTCTTGGGCAGCATATGTGGTGGGCGTAGCATGGGCGTTAGAACAGGCGGGGTACGGTCCTTTACCAGGGTTGGATATAGCCATTGATTCGTGCGTGCCATTTGGAGCCGGGCTGTCGTCCTCGGCATCACTGGAATGCGCAGTAGCCGTGGCGTGGGCGGAATTGGCAGATTTGAAAGTGAGCAAACGCCAGCTAGTGGATGCGTGCCGCCGCGCCGAAAATGACATCGCGGGGGCGCCTACGGGCGGTTTGGACCAGTCGGCGTCTTTGCTGGCGTTAGCAGGCGAAGCGATATTGCTGGATTTTGCGGACTTTTCGGTTACGCCGGTGCCTTTCGATCTGCGCGGAGCGGACTTGGAACTGTTGGTTATCGACACGAAAGCGAAACATTCGCTAAATGATGGGCAGTACGCCCGCCGTCGCGCTACCTGTGAAGCTGCCGCCAAGGTGATTGGGGTGCCCGTGTTAGCCAAGGCGCGTGAAAGTGACTTGGCACTGCTGCGCGGTGAACAACTGAAACGCGCCCGCCACGTGCTGACTGAAATTGAGCGTACCCGCCTGACTACCCAAATACTGCGGGAAGGTCCCTTGGATGATTCCCGCCTGGCGGAAGTAGGGCAGCTTTTCAACGCATCTCACGATTCGCTCCGCGACGACTATGAAGTAACGTGCCCCGAACTGGACCTGGCAGTGGAAGTTGCAAGGACACACGGTGCCCACGGCGCCAGGATGACCGGGGGCGGATTTGGAGGCTCGGCTATCGCCCTCGTGAATAAAGAGGACGCCAAGCAGGTTGCTGCCGCTATCGAGGAAGCCTATGCTAAGGCTGGTTTTTCCGCCCCGCAATTCCTGGTCGTGGAACCGGGGGCACCGGCACGAAGGGTCCAATAATGCGGGCGATTATTCCGGCCGGGGGGGCTGGGGCGCGCCTTTGGCCGTTGTCGCGGCGCGATTATCCCAAGTTCCTGTTGGATTTGGCGGGAACCGGTCGGGCATTAGTTGCCGACACCGTGTTGCGGCTTCGCCCAGTAGCCGCCAGCACTATGGTTGTTACGGGCGTTCCTCATGAGGACGCCGTGCGCGTGCGAATTCCCCGAAATACAGAAATTATTACGGAACTGTCACCGCGCGACTCTATGGCGGCGATCGGTTTGGCTGCCAGTATTGTGGAAGCGCGGTGGGGTGGTGAAGAAATTGTGGGATCTTTTGCTGCTGACCATGTGATTGGACGCGTTGACCTCTTTCACGAAACCGTTCGGCGTGCTCAGAATGTCGCTCGAACTGGGAAAATATGCACAATAGGGATTGCTCCGCGTTTTGCTGCCACTGGGTTTGGTTATATAAAAGTCGGCGACAAAATTTCCGAGGACGCATTTTTAGCCGCAGACTTTGTGGAAAAACCAGACCAGGCTTTAGCCAGTCAGTATTTGCGTGCGGGCTATCTTTGGAACGCGGGCATGTTTGTGGCGCAAGCAGGCGTCCTCATGAACGAATTGGCGCGTGAAAAACCGGCCTTAGCTGATGGCTTGCGCGAAATTGGCAGTGCCTGGGATGGTCCCAACCGCCAACGCATTATTGATGCGATCTGGCCCGGTTTAGAAAAAATCGCAATAGATCACGCCATAGCCGAACCCGCCGCCGCCGCCGGCAAAGTCGCGGTTGTGCCTGCACCAGCAGAAATGGGGTGGGATGACGTGGGGGATTTCACTGCAGTTCGTAATATTGCCGGCGAGCAGGTTCACCTTGGTACGCTCCCCACGATCATTGCGGACGCGGACGCGGCTACTTTCGTAGCGACGAATTTGCGTCACCATGAAATTATTGCCATTAGAGGCATAAAAGACGCGGTGGTGGTGCGCACCGAGGACGCCACGTTGGTGACAACCACTGCTTTAGCCCAAGAGGTAAAAACTATAACTGAAGAGGTAGCCCGGCAGCGGGCAGAAGCACTATAAGGGGCAAAAATGAATCAGGCAGGGAGCGAAATTGTGCGAAAAGCCGCCAGGGTAGTAATCATTGGGGGCGGTCCAGGGGGCTACGAAGCCGCGACTGTGGCCGCCCGCTTGGGTGCCCACGTAACCGTTATCGAACACAACGGTTTAGGGGGTTCAGCAGTACTGACGGACGTGGTCCCTTCAAAAACCCTGATAGCTACCGCGGAATGGTTATCTGCGACCGAGCAGGCGCGCTACCTGGGAATTGAAATTGGGGGCAGTCATCCTCAGGTGAATATGAATGCGGTCAATAACCGGGTTCGCCAACTAGCATCGCAGCAGTCCGCTGACATTCAGGCGGCGCTGCGCTCGGCGGGTGTAAATATTATTGCTGGTAGAGGGCGTCTTACTGGCAAATTCAACGAGGACGGTTCGCGCGAAATTCAAGTCCACAAGAATGACGGAACTGCCACCTGGCTGGTAGCGGACGTGGTGATTGTGGCAACGGGGGCACGCCCGCGCGAATTGCACACAATGCAGCCAGACGGTGAGCGCATTTTCACGTGGAAACAACTTTATAACCTCAAGGAAATCCCGCCACGCCTAATAGTTGTGGGCTCGGGCGTGACCGGTGCCGAATTTGCTGGCGCCTACCAGGTTTTAGGATCTGAGGTAACGCTAATATCTTCGCGAGATCAACTGCTACCCGGAGAAGACCAGGACGCGGCCGCCCTCGTAGAAAAAACTTTCACCAGGCGCGGTATGAAAGTGCTCTCGCGCGCCCGCGCTGCCGCAGTGAAAACTGTTCCAAATGGGGTAGTGGTGACTTTAGAGGACGGACGCGAAATATCCGGCACTCACTGCCTAGTGGCAGTGGGAGCGATACCTAACACTACCGATTTGGGGTTAGCCGAAGCCGGCGTGCAAACCGATAAAAACGGCAAAATACTGGTTGATCCCATGAGCCGTACCAGCGCTTTTGGGGTATACGCAGCGGGAGACTGTACGGCATCTTTGCCCTTGGCGTCCGTAGCCGCGAAGCAAGGTCGTACTGCTGTAATGCACGCCCTCGGGGACGCTGTAGAACCGCTCGATTTGCGGAAAATGGCGGCCACTATTTTTACTATTCCCGAGGTCGCCACGGTCGGTCTTTCCGAAGCTGCGGCTACCGCCAAAGGGCTGGCATATAAGGTAGAAAAACTGCCCCTTTCGCGTAATCCTCGCGCCAAAATGCAGGGCATTACAGAAGGTTTCGTGAAACTACTGTGTTTGCGCGAAAGCAAAGAAATACTGGGTGGCGTGATAGTGGGACCGCGTGCCAGTGAACTAATATTCACCATCACTTTGGCTATTACGAAGCGGCTGAGCGTAGACGAAATTTCCGGTGCGTTTACCGTCTATCCATCATTATCTGGGACGGTAGCGGAAGTGGCGCGTTCCCTACGCAGCTAAACCCACCGCCCTCGTCCCAAAACATAAAGAAAGAAATACCGTGAAAGAAAAACCCAGTTACCGCAAAGGTCCCGTGACACTGCGTGGACACATGATTCCTGCGCACACCACTGACGCAAATCTGCTGCGCGCTGACGATAACCCTGACTGGTTACACAACGATCCGTGGCGTGTCCTGCGCATCCAAGCAGAATTTGTGGAAGGATTTGGGGCTTTGGCGGAACTAGGGCCAGCTGTTTCTGTTTTCGGTTCCGCCCGGCTTTCTCCTGAGGACGAATACTATGTTTTAGCCGAAGAAATAGGGCGCCTGCTGGCTGGGCGCGGATTAGCCGTGATAACCGGGGGTGGGCCTGGCGCAATGGAAGCCGTGAACCGGGGTGCCGCCCTCGCCGGAGGAACGTCAGTGGGGTTGGGTATTGAGTTGCCCCACGAACAGTCAATGAATGAGTACGTGAACCTGGGTATTGACTTCCGCTATTTCTTTGTGCGCAAAACAATGTTTGTCAAATATGCGTCAGGTTTCATCGTCATGCCTGGCGGATTTGGCACTTTGGATGAGCTTTTTGAAGCCATAACTTTGGTGCAAACCCGCAAAATTGGGCGTTTTCCGCTGGTACTAGTGGGCAAAAAATATTGGGCGCCGCTGGTGCAGTGGATGCACGGAACATTGTTAGAAGCTGGGACCATTTCTGGCAGCGACACTGAGTTATTGCAAGTGGTGGACACCGCCGCTGAAGCTGTGGAAGCCGTGTGTCAAGCCTGCTAATTTTCCGGTTTTTGGGGTCTGGTAGGCGGCATTTGGTAGAATCGTCACATAACTATTGGAAACGTGAGGTGAACGATGGCCGCAATGAAGCCCCGTACCGGTGATGGTCCTCTGGAAGTAGTCAGGGAAGGTCGTTCTATTATTATGCGTGTTCCGCTTGAGGGCGGGGGGCGCTTAGTTGTGGAACTATCAGCCGAAGAAGCCGAGACGCTGCGCGAGCAGCTGGAAAAACTCTAAAATCAGCGACTAATCGCGACTGCCAGCCCATCGCCGACCGGCAGAATTGCGCGAATCCACTGTTCGCGGTCGGCTAGCAGGCGTAGCGCTTCGCGCATTGCCACTGTTTCCGGATCCCTTCTGGCGGGGTCCGGAACTTTGTCGTGCCATAAAGCATGTATGAGGGCGACCACGCCCCCTGGGCGCACCAACTTTTTCGCAAAACCAATATGGGTATCCACATTCGTCGCGCCCGCGTCAATGACAACCATATCGTAGGCGCCAGCGGCCATGCGCGGCAGCACTTCGGTGGAACGTCCCGTGATAAGGCGGGTGCGTTGGCTGGGGATGCCGGCGGCACGGAAGAACTGGCGGGCGTGGCGGTGGAATTCTGCTTCAATATCTATACTGGTGAGGACCCCTTCTGCAGCCATTCCTTCCAACAAGTACAGCCCGGACGCGCCTACTCCTGTGCCTATTTCGAGGACGACCCGTGCCCCTACCGCCCCGGCAAGCGCCCGCAGCGCCGCCCCCGTACCGGCAGAAACGGGGGCAGCCCCCAGCTCAACACCACAAGCGAAAGCCCGTTGAATATGTTCGTCAGTTGCCGCAGATTCTTCTGCGTAAACCCATGATCCGGCTTTATCTTCGCTCATAGTTTCCACCTTTTCGCTAAAACTTTAGTTAAAGCTTACGGGCAAATTCCGCCCCGCGAGCCCGCGTGAACGTGAATTTAGTTTTTCTGCCAGTTGCTTTAAGGATTCTGCTGCGCCACCGGTACCTAAGGCAATGGGAATACCCGTGTCGCCGCCCTCGCGCAAAGAAATATCCAAAGGAATTTGCGCCACCAATGGGATCTGGTAACCCAAAATGCCACTGAGACGGTCGCACACGATAGCCCCCCCACCAGAGCCAAAAATTTCCAGCTTAGTGCCGTCCTCTTGCTGCAAATACGCCATATTTTCAATGACACCGATGACTTTTTGTTTAGTTTGTGACGCGATAGAACCGGCCCGTTCGGCAACTTCTGCGGCAGCCGCTTGGGGGGTAGTTACCAATAAAATTTCCGAGGACGGCAGTAACTGTGCCACCGACAAAGCTACGTCGCCCGTGCCCGGAGGTAAATCTAACAGCAAGTAGTCCAAGTCCCCCCAATGTACGTCTGCCAAGAATTGTTGAATAGCCCGGTGCAGCATGGGACCGCGCCACACCACGGCTTGCCCATCCGGCACAAACATGCCAATGGAAATAACCTTGACCCCGTGCGCCACTGGCGGAATAATCATGTCCTCGATCATTGTTGGGGCAGTATCCACACCTAACATGCGGGGAATGGAAAAACCGTAAATATCGGCATCTACGACGCCAACTTTCAAACCTTTTTCGGCGAGGGCGACAGCCAAGTTCGCAGTCATCGAGGACTTTCCAACGCCACCTTTACCAGAGGTTATAGCAATTACGCGCGTCAGCGTATCCGGGTTTGCAAAAGGAATTTCCCGTTCGTTACCCCGCAAATGTTGACGCAACGCCTTTCGTTGTTCGTCAGACATAACACCCATTTGTACGTTTACGGAAGTGACTCCTGGCAGCTGTCCTATGGCGGCTTTTACATCTTTTTCGATGGTAGTTTTCAGGGGACATCCCGCGACTGTGAGGTCGACTCCTACGGTCACGTTGCCACCGTCGATATCTATGGAACGAACCATTCCTAGATCGGTGATAGGACGGCGAATTTCCGGATCAATTACCTGTGTAAGGGCTTCCTCAACTTTGTCTTTCGCTATTTCGGTCATGCCTCAATCGTAACTATCGCCTCCGTGAAAGTCAGATTTGGTGGGGGTAGCTTCGTCTTCGCTCAGTTTTTCTAAAAGCTCTTCGAGGGCGGTGCGCAGTTCCGATTTTACAAAGTCACGAGTAGCCATTTCCGACATGGCAATACGCAACGCCGCGATTTCGCGGGTGAGGTATTCGGTATCAGCGCGCGATTGTTCGGCATGTCGGCGGTCTTGTTCAGCCAATACCCTGTCGCGGTTGTCTTGGCGGTTTTGCGCTAACAACAGCAGGGGGGCGGAATAGGACGCTTGGGTGCTAAAAGCCAAATTCAACAAAATAAACGGATAGGGATCAAAAGGTGACAAGCCTTGCGTGCGTGCCAACACCACGTTGGCAATAATCCAGGCGGCCACAAAAATAGTCATCCAAAACAGGAATTTGGGGGTGCCAAAGAAGCGGGCGATGGCTTCGGCAGCCCGCCCGAAAGCCTCCGAATCTCCCCCTGGGCTGCGTCTGCGGTCCCGGTGAATCAGCCGCCCCAGGCGGGAACCAGCGCGCGAAGGCGTGTCTAAGCGTTCATTCATCCGCGTGCTCCCTATCCATCGTCATGTCGGTTGCTTGTTCGTCGGCGCCACGCCAGTCATTTGGCAATAATACGTCGAGGACGTCGTCTACAGATACGGCACCCAGCAGGTGACCGTCCTCGTCAACAACGGGTAACGCGGTCAGGTTATAAGTCGCCAGAAGGCGCGTAATAGTGCCAACGCCGGTGTCAGGTCCAATCCCTTCCACGTCCCCGTCAATAATGGCACCAAGTTGGGTTTGTGGGGGTTCGCGCAGCGCTCTTTGAATGTGAACCACACCCAGGAACGGCCCGGAGGGAGTTTCCAGGGGAGGACGCACCACGCACACCATTGCCGCTAAAGCCGGAGGAATGTCACTGCGCCGTACGTGTGCCAGCAATGTTGCCACATTCGCATCCGGCGGCAAAATTACGGGTTCGGTGGTCATCAAACCGCCCGCACTGCGTTCGTCATAAGCCATCAAACGCCGTACGTCCTTGGCTTCTTCTGGTTCCATCAAACCCAACAGTTGAGTTGCTTTCAAAGGTGGCAATTCACCCACGAGGTCGGCCGCATCGTCTGGTTGCATAACATCTAGCACGTCTGCCGCCCGCGAAGCAGTGAGCGAAGAAACGATAGCCACCCGGTCGTCCTCGCCCAATTCTTCGAGGACGTCCGCGAGCCTATCGTCACTGAGCTGATGTGCCACCTGCAAACGGCGTTCACCAGGCAAATCGTGTAAGGAATCAGCCAAGTCCGCGGCTTTCATACCTTCGTAACTCGCCAGCAAATGTTCCGTATCAGCCGGCACAATATTTACCCTCAGGCCCGTTATTTCGTCCGGATCCACCAAGGCTTCCCCACCCCGACGGCGAAAACCAAACTTGCCTGGTCGACCTCGTTCCACAAACACCTGAGAAATGAACCAATCGCGGTTACGGTCCTGCTCTATTGCCAAATCCGAAATGCGCCCCCGGCCCGAACCGTCACGAAAAGTAATAATGCGCCCCAAAATTTCGCCCACCGCGAGCGTTTCGCTGGGACGTTGCGAAAACCGGCGCAAATTCATCAAACCCGTGGTGATAATAGCGCCCGCCTTGATTGAGGTGACGCGCGAAAGTGGCATGAACACCCGCCTTAGCGAACCCACATCGATTACCAAACCGATCGCGCGCGGGGGACCGGCATAATTCATAGTGACCACAACGTCAAAGACCTTGCCCAGGGGGTCCCCAATCGGGTCAAAAACGGGGGTGCCCGCCAGCTTAGCCACAAAAATACGGCTCCCAATAGTTTTCACTGTGCGAAGTACTGGACTCATAACGCCTCCCCCAAAACTTATGTAGACCGATGATGTGGCACCATTATGGTATGTCGATAAATATGTTAGGGGGCATGCCCCTAGGAAAATCCCCGGTCCCAACCGGTACCGAAGTCGCTTCCTTTCGGACGTACGCCGAGGCTCAAGCTGCTGTGGACGCCCTCGCCGAGGACGACTACCCCGTACACGAATTAACTATAGTAGGCACAGACCTCATTATGGTCGAGCGGGTCACCGGGAAAGCCACCGCCAGCAAAGTGTTTTTGCGCGGTCTATTGAACGGGCTGTGGTGGGGCATAATGTTGTCGATGTTGTACATGGTCGCCAACCGCCAAGGCGGAACTTCACTGAGCATTTTTATTACGCTTAGCTGTGCCCTCGTCTTCGGTCTGGTAAATGTTGCTTTTCACGCCATTTTAGGCAAGAAAAACCGGCAAGATTTCACCTCTGTCACTTCACTTGCCGCCAGTCGCTACTGCGTGTTTGCATCTGCGGACGCCATCAGCGCGCGCCGGGCGCTCGCGGGCGCTCCTGGTAATTTGCTAAAAGAGGAGGCGCCGCGTCCTCAAGCTAATGCTTTTGGGGCGGGCGCGGACGAGGAGCCGCGTTACGGGGTGCGGCTGACGCCTGCGCAGCGGGCAGCGCGTGAACGCGATTTGGAGTCCGGGCGTGCGAGTGCGGATACGGGCGATTTTAGTGAGGACGAATCCCGCTAAAATTTGTAGTTCGGATTATCCAAGGTGACCAATACCGCGCTATTTCCGGTTCTATATGCCAAGGTAGAGCGCTAAAGTTTTGGGAGGAAAGGGGACTTATGATCCGGAAAGACTTGCGTAACGTTGCTATTGTGGCCCACGTTGACCACGGAAAAACTACTTTAGTTGATGCCATGTTGTGGCACGTGCAGGCTTTTGGGGAGCACGCTAACGCGCAAGAGCGGGTCATGGACTCTGGCGATTTAGAGCGCGAAAAAGGCATTACTATTCTGGCGAAGAATACGGCGGTGCAGTACCGGGGTCCGGCGGCGCACCAATTCCCTGACGGGATTACTATCAACGTTGTTGATACGCCGGGGCACGCGGATTTTGGGGGCGAGGTCGAACGCGGCTTGTCCATGGTGGATGGCGTGGTGTTGCTGGTTGATGCCTCTGAGGGACCTTTGCCGCAAACCCGTTTTGTGCTGCGCAAAGCTTTGGAAGCGGGATTGCCTGTGGTAATTGTTATCAACAAGGTGGATCGTCCCGATGCGCGCATTTCTGCGGTGCGTGAAGAAACTGTGGACTTGCTGTTGAATCTGGCCGATGACTTGGTCAGTGGGGGCGTGGATGTCGATTTGGACGCCTTGTTGGACGTGCCCGTGGTTTATGCGTCTGCGCGTGCAGGAAAGTCGTCGCTGGTCCAGCCCGCTGATGGGCAGTTGCCCGATGGGGATATGGAGCCCATTTTTGAAACGATTATAAACCGCATTCCGGGTCCTTCTTTTGACGAGGACGCCCCCTTGCAGGCCCATGTCACTAACCTTGACGCCTCCCCTTACTTGGGTCGTTTGGCATTGCTGCGCATTCATAATGGACAGTTGAACAAGGGCGATACTTTGGGGTGGGTACGTCACGACGGCACAATGACGAGGGCGCACATTTCGGAATTGCTGGCTACTAAAGCACTGGAACGGGTTCCGGTAGAGAGCGCCAGTGCCGGGGATATTGTGGCTATTGCGGGGATTCCTGACATTACTATCGGGGAATCTTTGGTGGATTTGGAAGATCCGCGTCCGTTACCGCTGATTACCGTTGACGACCCGGCTATCAGTTTGACGATCGGTATTAATACTTCGCCTTTGGCAGGGCGCGTGAAGGGCGCAAAGGTGACGGCGCGTCAGGTGAAGGACCGTTTGGATCGGGAACTTATTGGTAACGTGTCTATTCGCGTGTTACCGACTGAACGTCCTGATGCGTGGGAGGTGCGGGGGCGTGGTGAACTAGCGCTCGCCATTTTAGTGGAGCAGATGCGCCGCGAAGGTTTTGAATTAACAGTAGGCAAGCCACAGGTGGTGACAAAGGAAATTGATGGGAAGCTTTATGAGCCCATGGAGCAGATAACCATCGATATTCCAGAAGAGCATTTGGGTGCCGTTACTCAGCTGATGGCGGCGCGCAAGGGGCAAATGGAAACAATGACGAACCATGGTACGGGCTGGATTCGTTTGGAATATAAAGTTCCGGCGCGCGGACTTATTGGTTTTCGCACCAGGTTTTTGACCGAAACTAGGGGCACTGGCATCAGTAACTCCATTGCGTGCGGGTACGCGCCGTGGCAAGGGTCCATTGAGCGGCGCCTCACTGGTTCCTTGGTTTCAGATCGTGCCGGTAAGGCGGTGCCTTACGCCATGATTAAGTTACAAGAACGTGGTTCCTTCCTGGTGGAACCGACCTCGGAAGTGTACGAAGGGCAAGTGGTTGGGGAAAACTCCCGTAGCGACGACATGGACGTAAATATCTGCAAAGAAAAAGAGAAGACGAACATGCGCAGTGCCAACGCGGACGCCTTCGAAGGGTTGGTCTCTCCGCGCCATTTAACACTGGAAGAAAGCTTGGAATTTGCGGCAGAGGACGAGTGTGTGGAAGTTACTCCAGAATCAGTGCGTATCCGCAAAGTGGTTCTATCAGCCCAAGAACGTTTTAAGATCGCGGCCAGGGCGCGGCGCACTAACAAAGACCTCTAGGACTTAAGTATTGCTTAGGTGTACCTAATTTCACCTTTGGTGCTAGTGATAGGCTATTTTCTGTGGAATTTGCTATGGTAGTAAAGACCCAGAGAAGAAAGGAAATGACATTGTCATTAATCAATAAGCAGGCACCGAAATGGTCCGGAACCGCCTTTCATAACGGCGATTTTGTTGAAGTGTCCAGCAGCGACTATGACGGCAAGTGGGCCATTGTCTTCTTCTACCCGGCAGACTTCACTTTCGTTTGCCCAACCGAACTTGAAGACCTTGCTAGCTACTACGAAGAACTTCAAGGTCTAGGGGTCAATGTTTACTCTGTGTCTACAGATAAGCACTTTACGCACAAGGCTTGGCACGAATCCTCTGAACGCATTGGCAAGATCAAGTTCCCCATGGTAGGGGACCCAACTTGTCAGATCGCTGCGGATTTTGAAACTTTGCGCGAGGGCGAAGGCGCGGCCGATCGCTCTACGTTCCTGATTGATCCCAACGGTGTCATTCAGTACTTGGAAACTAGCTCCGAAGGCGTTGGTCGCAATGCAGAAGAACTGGTACGCAAAGTGAAGGCTGCCCAGTACGTGTACAACCACCCAGGCGAAGTTTGCCCGGCCAAGTGGGAAGAGGGCGAAGAAACCCTCACCCCGTCCTTCGATCTGTCAGGTAAGCTCTAATGCTCGATTCCCAAATTTTGGGGCAACTGCGCGGGGTCATGGATATGGTTCGTGACCCCGTCACGTTTGCTGCCTCAGTTGACGATTCCGAGCGCAGTCAACAAATGCGCCAAATGCTTACGCAAGTTGCTGAGCTCTCGGATAAAATTACGTTTATCGAAGAAACGAACGAGCGCACCCCCAGTTTCGCGATTCGCAGTTCTGGCCGCGAAGTGCGCTTCGCGGGCTTGCCGTTAGGGCATGAATTTAACAGCTTCGTCCTCGCCCTTTTGCAAGTTAGTGGGCACCCCGTGAAAGCTGACGCAGAAATAATTGCCGCCGCGCAGGCTATTGATACGCGCTGTGATTTTGTTACCTACATGTCGCTCAGCTGCCAAAACTGCCCAGATGTGGTGCAGGCGCTCAATGCATTAGCAGTGCTGAATCCACTGGTAACCCACGTTGCGGTCGAGGGTGGGGCATTTTCTGCAGAAATTGACGAAAAAGGCATCCAGGCAGTGCCTACCGTCTACCTAAATGGGGAATTTTTCGAGTCTGGTCGCCTCAGCCTGGCACAAATCGTGGGGCGCTTAGACAGCGGTGCTAAGGACCGCATGAACCAGCGTCTGAACGAAACCGAACCGTTTGATGTGTTGGTAGTCGGGGGTGGTCCAGCGGGGGCGGCGGCAGCCATATATGCCGCCCGTAAGGGGCTCTCCGTGGGCGTAGCCGCCGAGCGCATTGGTGGGCAGGTCAACGACACCGCTGCCATTGAAAACTTGATCGTCGTCGATCACACCACCGGTGGTACAGTGGCGGGGGGGCTTGCCGAAAACTTGCGCGCCAATGGTGTGGAAATTTTCGAGGACACTATCGCCACCAAGCTTCATGAGCGCACCGGCGAGCATGTAGCAGTCGATTTCGGCGACGCCACTTTGCGTGGGAAAACCGTCATTTTGGCTACCGGCGCAAAATATCGCACTACCGGCGTTCCGGGCGAGGACGAATACCGCAATAAGGGCGTCACGTTCTGCCCACACTGCGACGGTCCTTTGTTCAAGGGCAAAGAGGTGGCGGTTATTGGTGGCGGAAACTCTGCCATTGAAGCGGCTATCGACCTCGCCGGTATAACGAAACACGTCACGGTAGTGGAATTAATGCCCCAGTTGAATGCGGACCAGGTGTTGCAAGACAAATTGGCTTCGCTGCCTAATACCACGGTTATTACCGGGGCGAAGACGCAGCAAATTCACGGTGACGGAACCGGGGTCACCGCCCTCGAAATTGAAACGGACGGTGTCACCAAAAAACTGCCTGTTCAAGGGGTATTTGTGCAAATCGGACTGGTCCCGAACACGGATTGGCTTGAGGGAACGCTCACACTAGAGCGCGGTGAAATTCCCGTGAATGCGCGCGGAGAAACCGCGCTACCAGGGGTATTTGCGGCAGGGGACTGCACTAACACGCCGTTCAAACAGATTGTGGTGGCGCTCGGTAGCGGCGCCAGCGCGGCGTTGGGCGCGTTCGATCATATGATTCGGCAGTGAGTGGTAGATACTAGGTAGATAGCCGAGGGAAGGTAAAACATGACCTACGTGATCGCGAAACCGTGCGTTGACGTGAAGGACAGAGCATGCGTTGACGAATGCCCCGTGGATTGTATTTACGAGGGCGATCGCACACTTTACATTCACCCTGAAGAATGTGTTGACTGCGGTGCATGCGAACCGGTTTGTCCTGTGGAAGCCATTTTTTACGAGGACGACCTGCCTGATGAGTGGAGTCAGTACTACAACGTCAACGTGGAATTCTTCGACATTCGCGGTCTGGGGTCACCGGGGGGCGCAACGCAAACTGGTCCAGTAGGTTATGACCATCCCTTTGTGGAGGCATTGCCGCCACAAAACGAAAACTGAAAATAGGAAAGGGACAGAAGTCTTTTTCTTTGCGGCGTGGTGCATGTCGAACAGTCGGTGTGCGCCGCGCCTTTGCTTATGATTTGCGCGCTATTGGTGGCTCGGAATAACTGCCTGTTACTGCTGAGCCGGCAACATTACGGACAGCTTTTTGCGAAATTTAAGGAAAATTTAAAAAGGACAAGTGCTTCTTACCTGCATTTTTAGGCATTTTCGAGGACGCTAGGTGGCGAAAATCCTAACTCGTGTAGGACTTAAGGCGCATACTGGAGTATTCTTAAGACGTTGACAATGCTTGGAAAACTGGTTGTCCCAGTAACTTTCACGGGCGTGAGGACGCGGCGCTCCATGGCATTGACACCTAATGGATGTACCTGTACCAGCCGCAACTAGCCGGCGGCAAACACGAAAAAGGTAGGAGCGAGAATGGCTGCAAAGAAGGAACCAACTCAAGCGGTTGCGAAATTATGCGTCAATGACCAAACTTTAGATTTGCCGGTAGTGCAGGCATCTGAAGGTTCATCGGGCATAGATATTTCAAAAGTGCTGAAACAAACCGGTAATGTTACTTTGGATCCGGGGTTTAGCACTACGGCGTCGTGTAAGTCCGCAATTACGTACATTGATGGGGAAGCCGGCATTTTGCGTTACCGCGGTTACCCTATTGAGCAGCTGGCGAAACAATCCAGTTTTCTGGAGGTAGCCTACCTGCTGATTTACGGTGAACTGCCAGATGCGAAGCAATTGTCAACATGGGTTACGCGCATTAAAACCCACCGCTTGTTACACGAGGACTTCAAAGCATTCTTCACTGCCTTCCCCGCAAATGGTCACCCCATGTCTATTTTGCAAGCCGGTATTGCCGGGCTTGCCACCTATTACGAAGACACTATTGATCCTTTGGATCCAGAAAAACGGGACCTGCAAACCATTTTGCTGATGGCGAAGGTGCCGACCATGATTTCTTATATTGCAAAGCGCGCAGCGGGTTTGCCGCTGCTGTATCCGGCAGCGGAACGCTCCTATACTGAAGACTTTTTGCGTCTGACTTTCGGCTTGCCCTACCAGTCTTACGATATTGATCCGGCTATTATTCACGCCTTGGATACGTTATTTATTTTGCACGCTGACCACGAGCAGAACTGTTCGACTTCGACCGTGCGCGTGGTAGGTTCTGCACACGCTAATACTTATGCCTCAGTTTCTGCCGGTATTGGTGCCCTTTCTGGTCCGCTCCACGGCGGGGCTAATGAAGCAGTGTTGCGCATGCTCGGACAGATTAAAAATTCCGACATGACGGTTAAAGACTTCGTGCAAAAAGTTAAGAATAAAGAGGACGGTGTGCGGCTTATGGGCTTTGGGCACCGGGTTTACAAGAATTACGATCCGCGTGCCGCCATAGTCAAATCTTTGACTCACGACGTGCTTGAACGTATGGGACAATCGGATGAGTTGCTGGACCTCGCGATGGAACTCGAAGACATCGCCCTCAGCGATGACTACTTCGTGGAACGCAAACTGTACCCGAACGTGGACTTTTACACGGGCATCATTTACTCGGCTATGGGATTCCCCACCAAAATGTTCACCCCATTGTTCGCCCTCGGACGCCTCCCAGGGTGGATTGCTCAGTTTAGGGAAATGATTTCCGACCCGATGACCCGTATTGCGCGCCCGCGTCAAGTTTACGTCGGTGAAACCAAGCGCGACTACGTCCCCCTGCGTCGTCGTCAAAGTAAGTAGGGGTATTTAGTGAAGGTCGGACAGTGTTCCGACCTTCACATGTTTTGAATGTTCCTGAGGGCGCCCGCCACCGTTTTATGCAAGCGCGATCCCGCACAATATTGCGGCGCCTACACCTAATTACTTTGCGAAGCGTTCCACAAATGGGGCCAGTATCCGCCCACTTTTGAAAACATTTGGCGCAAGAGCGGCAGCGAGATACCGACAACGCTGTGGTAGTCGCCCTCGATACGTTCCACAAAGGCGCCCCCCAGACCGTCCACCGTGAACGCACCGGCCACTTCTAAGGGTTCCCCGGTAGCCACGTAGTCTGCTATTTCCGCATCGCTAAGGGTTGCGAAAAAGACTTTTGTGGTGGCGCAAGCGGTAGTACTCACTTGTTTGCCGTCCGCTTGGTAAACCAAGTGGTGACCAGTGTGCAGCAGTGCACTTTGTCCCCGCATCTTTTGCCACCTTGCCACAGCCAATTCTGCACTATGTGGTTTGCCTACCAGTTTGCCGGCAAATTCCAACATGGAATCGCAGGTAACCAAAACCGCGTCACCACCACCCACACTAGGCAGAATTGCGTGCGCTTTCGCCCTCGCCAATTGTGTTACCTGTGCTGGAAAATCCAGGTGTGAGACCGTTGCTAAAACTTCGTCCTCGGCAATATCTGCCACTATAACCTCAGGAGAAATTCCCGCATTTTCTAGAGTTTTTCGCCGCGCCGGCGACTGTGATCCTAAAATAAAACGCATAATATCAACAGTAGTGGCCAAGGACACATTCAGGCAAAGCGGGTAAACTGGACCACATGGAACCCCAGCCCAAACGTCATGCCCGCACCATAGACGCCACAGTTGAGCAACTGATTGGCGGTACTGCCAAGTACACGCTGCCGCAAATAGCTGAATTAGCGGGATGCGAACTGCAGCTGGCGCAAAGATTCTGGCGTTCCATGGGATTTCCCGACCCTACTGCGGACCAACTATTGTTCACGGACACAGACGTTGAACAGTTGCGGCAGTGGGTCAGTCTTTTTTCCGAGGGCGAATTGTCGCTACGCGCCGCCACCTCAATGATGCGTGCCCAGTCCCACACCATAAATCGACTGGTGTTGTGGCAGCTAGAAACCTTAGTGCAAGACTTAGTTGATCGTTACCAATTGGACCACACTACTGCACGGCTGCTGTCCCTAGATCACGTCAAATACTACTTAGACACTATTCAAGATCAGGTTACTTACACTTGGCGGCGGCAGCTTGGGGCATTACTGGGACACATGGACCAGGAAGTCGGACAAATAGGCAAGGTGGATTTAGGCAAAGATTCGTTCCCACTGCTGCGCACTTTCGGTTTTGCAGACATGGTGTCCTACACCAGTAACAGTGCGAAATTGGGGGCAAACGCGTTGGCAGACCTGGTAGAAAGTTTTGAATTTATTTGCCGTGACGTAATCACCTCCAACGGGGGCAGGGTAGTGAAGACTATTGGTGATGCCGTTTTATGGGTGGCGGACACGCTCCCGTTGGGATTACGCATAACTGCCGAACTGGTAGGGGAAATTGCGCGGTCGGAAAAATTGTTGCCGGTGCGCGCCTCCGTTGTTCAAGGGCGAATCATGACTCGTTCCGGGGACATTTTTGGTCCCAGCGTAAACCTGGCTTCGCGCTTGGTAGACATTGCCCCTACCGGAGAAGTGTATACGGATGCGGATACAGCCAAAGCAATTGCGAGCCTGGGGGGAAGATGGCAATTATCGCCTGCTGATCCAGTGCAACTGCGAGGTGTTGGGGAAGTAACACCGTACTTGTTGCATTGGTAAAAGTAGCTAAAAGTTTTCAAATAATGAGTAAAATGACGTGTCTAGGTGGAACTCTTTATTACTGTCCCGTTTCATCCCGTATAGTAAAAGTGTGACTAAAGTATTGCTTGTTGAAGACGATCCGGCTATTGCTGAACCGCTGACGCGCGCGCTTAGCCGGGAAGGGTACAACGTTAGTGCTCACCGTACCGGGGGCGGCGCCCTCGCTGACCTGGCAGAAACAGATCTAGTGGTTTTAGACTTGGGGCTGCCAGACATTGATGGTTTGGATGTTGCTAGGAAAATACGCAATCAAGGGATAAACGTTCCAATTATGATTTTGACTGCGCGTGCCGACGAGGTCGACATGGTCGTTGGATTGGACGCTGGTGCCGACGATTACGTGACAAAACCGTTCCGTTTGGCCGAATTGCTGGCGCGCGTACGGGCCTTGTTGCGTCGCAGTGGCGGGGAAGCTGCCGAGGACGAATTGGAGGCTCAGGACATTCGAGTAGATGTCGCTGCCCACCGAGCATTTAAGGACGGGCAAGAACTGCAACTGACCGCGAAAGAATTTGAGTTGCTGCGCGTATTAGTGCGCGAACGCGGAAACGTGGTGGAACGCGACATGCTGATGCGCGAAGTATGGGGGTCAGACCCCACCGATTCCACTAAAACATTGGACATGCACGTGTCGTGGCTGCGACGCAAACTAGGTGACGATGCAAACCGTCCTCGGTATATCACTACTGTGCGGGGAATGGGTTTTCGTTTCGAGAGCGGTCGGTAATTGCGTGAGCGGGCACTGCGCATAGCGTGGCGCGGAGCCGCCGTAGCGATGCTGCTGCTGGGGGTCCCGCTGTTCGTCCTTGGACCGGCGCTAGCATGGCAAAATGGTAACGCCCGCCTGCAACAACGTGCGGAAACTATTGCCCGCTACGTCGACCGTGTACACAGCGACGGACACAAGGTCACGCCTAAACAGCTAGAACCGTGGATCGGTCCAGGGCAGTGGGTGCAGGTCGTCAACAAGGACATTGTGCAAGTTGGCACGCGCCCCGGCTTTCCTTCCCAACAAGCAAACCGGTTGTCTGCTGGGGGCACTACCGTTACTGTCGAAGGTACGGCGTGGCGGGTGCTAGGGCAAGTAGCGCTGGTGGGCGTCCTCGTAATAATGGGTGCAACCGGTACTTTTGCGGTTGCCAGTGCGTTAGCCTTGCGGGAAGCTAGGCGTATTGCTGCGCCTTTGATTTACTTGGCTGCCCAAGCTGAACAGGTGGGGCAAGGGCAGGTGCGCGCCCAAATCAAACCTTGTGGAATTGAAGAAATCGACCTGGTTGCCGAAGAACTGCGCCACAGCTCTGAACGTATTGCGGGAAAGATTGCTGCGGAAAGACAGTTCGCCTCCGATGCTTCCCACCAGCTGCGTACCCCGCTGACTGCGCTGTCGATGCGCATTGAAGAAATCGAATTGATTAGCGGTGAACCCGAAGTCCAAGAAGAAGCCCGAAAATGTTTGGAGCAGGTCGAAAGGCTCACCCAAACGGTCTCTGATCTGCTGACCAAAACGCGGGTTAGTGGCGGCAGTGCCGAGGCCATAAACGTCGACCACCTATTTGCCCACCAACACGAAGAATGGGAACAGGCCTTTGCCGCCAAGGGGCGTCCCCTGGAATTTGTCAATGATGCTGCGCGTTTTGCCCTTGCCACTCCCGGAAACCTGGCACAGGTATTGGCAACCTTAATTGAAAACTCTTTGCATTATGGGGGTGGGAAGACTTTGGTGAAAGCTCGCCCAGGGACATCTTCGCGGTCCATTTTCATTGAAGTTTCCGACGAGGGCGAAGGCGTACCGGATCGGTTAGGCGCGCATATTTTTGACAAAGGTGTGTCGGGGCATGGTTCGACGGGAATTGGTTTGGCGCTGGCACGTGAGCTAACGGTGGCTGACGGAGGACGGTTGGAATTGACGCAAATGCGCCCCCCTGTGTTTACTATTTCGCTGGGCGCAGTGCCATTAGACCCGGACAAGGTGATGCCCAAAGGGGCGTTGGTCAGTGTGGGGAGACGGCGGCGTCGCTTCTAAGCGGGGTAAACTAAAAAACGTGAGTGCACCAATAGTTGCTGTAATCGGGGGCGGACAGCTCGCACGCATGATGCAAGAATCCGCAACCGCACTGGGAATCCATTTGCGAGTCCTGGTGGAATCGGACCAGGCGGCCACTGCGCAAGTTGTTCCAGATGCGCCGGTAGGTGCCGCCACTGATGAAGTTGCCATAACCCGTCTGGTGCAGGGCGCGAACGTGCTGACTTTCGAACACGAGCACGTGCCGGGGGATTTTCTGCGGCAACTGGCGCGCAAGCTGCCTGTGGAACCGCACCCGGACGCCCTCGTATATGCGCAAAACAAGTTGAAAATGCGCCAGAAAATGGCGCAGATTGGGGTACCGAACCCGCGGTGGGCGCAGGTGGAAGGCGCGGCTGACCTAGAAAAGTTTGCAGAGCAGGTTGGTTGGTCGTTAGTGCTGAAAACTCCCACGGGGGGTTACGACGGCAAGGGCGTTTTGCTGGCACACAGTTTTGCAGAGTGCCAGCCTTGGCTGCAACGTATTTCCGAGGACGGTGGCGTCCTGTTAGCAGAAGAAGCCGTCCCGTTTACCAGCGAAATAGCAGTATTGTTGGCGCGCCGACCCAGTGGGGAAATAGCTGTTTGGCCAGTCGCCCAAACTATCCAGGAAAACGGCGTATGCGCGGTAGTACATGCCCCCGCCCCGAACTTGGACACGGAGCTGGCTGCCAAGGCCCAAGAAATCGGGAAAAAGATCGCCAAAGAACTGCGGGTAACCGGAGTGATGGCGGTGGAAATGTTCGTCACCGACACCGGGGTAGTAGTAAATGAATTGGCGATGCGTCCTCATAACAGTGGGCATTGGACCATAGAAGGGTCTGTTACCAGCCAATTTGAACAACATTTGCGGGCGGTTTTGGACTTGCCGCTTGGGGATACGAGGGCGGTGTCCCCAGCATGCACAATGGTGAATTTGTTGGGCAGTGAATACGAAGAGCCGCGCGTGCAATACGCCAAAGCTTTGGCGGTGCCCGCCGCGAAAATACATTACTACGGAAAGAGTGTGCGTCCGGGGCGAAAACTGGGGCACGTGACCGTAGTGGGTGAAGACTTTGCGAAAACCGAAGCGAACGCCCGCAAAGTGGTGAATATTTTGAAAGGAAACGCCAAGTGAGTGTCGCAATTGTTATGGGTTCGGATTCGGACTGGCCAGTCATGCGCCAAGCGGCAGCGGTGCTGACGGAAATGGGCGTGGAATACACCGCAGAGGTGGTGTCCGCCCACCGCATGCCCGAAGACATGATTAGTTTTGGTAAAAGCGCAGCGCAGCGCGGAATCGAAGTGATTATTGCGGGGGCGGGTGGGGCTGCCCATTTGCCCGGCATGTTGGCTGCGGTAACTACTTTGCCGGTAATTGGTGTGCCCGTGCCACTGAAATACTTGGACGGAATGGACTCGCTGCTGTCAATAGTACAAATGCCTGCTGGCATTCCGGTCGCTACCGTGTCGGTGGGCGGGGCGAAAAACGCGGGGTTGTTGGCAGCACGCATTCTTGGCGCCGCCGAGGGCGATAAAGCGGCTGAAATCCGGGGCAAACTGGAACGCTACGCGCAGGAATTGCGGGAAATCGCCCTCGAAAAAGGACGGCGCCTGCAAACGCAAATTTCGCAAATAAAAAACGCAGAACCCAAGTAAGGAACACAAATGGCAATTCTGGTTGCTGGCGGTGCCGGCTACATTGGCGCACACGTGGTACGCATGCTGCAACAGCGCGGCGAACGTGTAGTAGTTGTTGACGACTTGTCAACAGGGGAAGCCACGCGCATTGGCGAGGCGAAACTGGTAAAAATGGATATCGCGGACCAATCTAGTGTGGCGGTGCTCACTAGGGTTATGTTTGACGAGGACGTCACCGCAGTTATCCACTTCGCTGCCCGGAAACAGGTAGGCGAGAGCATGGAAAAACCCACCTGGTACTACCAGCAAAACGTGGGTGGACTGGCGAACATGTTGCAGTCAATGCAGGAAGCCGACGTAAAGCAGATGATTTTTAGTTCCTCGGCGGCAGTATACGGGATGCCTCCCACCCAAATTGTGCAAGAGGACGTCCAGAAACACCCCATTAATCCTTACGGCGAAACTAAGCTGATTGGCGAATGGATGATGGCGGACTGCGAGCGCGCGTGGGGGTTGAAATGGATCGGTTTGCGCTACTTTAATGTGGCGGGAGCAGGCTGGGATGACTTGGCAGACCCGGCGGTGTTGAACCTGGTACCAATGGTGTTGGACCGTTTGGCGCGGGGGCAGCGTCCCAAGATTTTCGGAACCGACTATCCCACCCCAGACGGCACTTGCATTCGCGACTACATTCACATTATGGACTTGGCAGATGCGCACCTGCACGCCCTGGACTTGGTGGCTGCGGACGCTAAATTGCCGCACAATGTGTTCAATGTGGGAACCGGTGAAGGTACCTCCGTGCGCGAAATAGTGGATGGTATTGCCATTGTTTCTGGGTTGGCATTTGAAGCCGAAGAACAAGGGCGACGCCCCGGCGACCCACCCCAACTGATTGGCGATACCACGCGCATTAACACTGACCTGGGGTGGGAAGCGAAGAATGGCGTAAAGGAAATTTTGGAGTCAGCGTGGCAGGCCTGGCAAGCCGGTCCGCGCCAAATCGACGTTACAGACTTCCACATGGAATAAGCGAAAAGACATTGCCCGCAGAGCGAGTTCGCCTGCGGGCAATTTTGGTGTCTGTGGGCTTAGAGTCTGCGGGTGGGGGCGTGCGGGGTATGCGTGGGTGGGGTGTGGAAGAGGGCGCGCGTTAGCGCTTAGCTTTAGTGTCTGGGGAAAGTGCTAAGGAAAGTCACAAAGGAGTATATTCAGTAAGGATAACTGTCGGTAGGTATCTGAAAAACGGCTGCAAAGGCTGTTAAACTGGGGAAACTGTTGCGTAACTAGACGAAGAAGGAAAAATCTGGGGAGCGGTCACGAAATTGTAGTTGCACCAGTTTAGATTGTGTGTAATCGTTTACACGTAATTGATTATAGTGCGCGATGGAGCCTAAATGAGAACGCATGTGACCATCAAGGAAGTAGCTAGGGAAGCCCACGTTTCCGTGGCTACGGTCTCGCGCGTATTTGCGGGAGGAACAGCTTCTGAAGCATCTCGCGATGCCGTCACCAAAGCCGCACAAAAACTTCACTATGTCCCCAATGGAGTAGCCCGCTCCCTCCGCGTACAACGACAAGGTGTGGTAGCCGCCCTCGTGTCGGATGTACGCAACCCGTATTTCGGTCTGTTAGCGCATGCCCTGCAAACCGAACTGGCCGAGAACGACCTGGTGATGATTTTGGGGAATGCTTCAGAAGATTACCAAAAACAAGAAGAATTCCTTGAAAAAGCTCTTGAGCATCGCGTCGACGGTATGGTGCTGGCTATCCACTCTAAAAAATCACCAGCCTTAGACAAGATCCTCGCCCGGGGAGTACCCGTAGTGTTTGTCGACCGCGCAGCGCCAAATTACGACGTTCCCTACGTCGGATCGGAAGCAGCATCGGGAATACGCGCGGCCCTTACGTACCTGAAAGAACAGGGGCACCGGCGCATCGCCCTCGTATCCGGAATTGAAGATACTTCTACGGTGCGCGAAAGACAAGAAGCGTTTGAAAAAATTGGAACTGAATTGGGGCTGGCAACCGGGGTGAACGCGAAAGGTGCTACCCCCGCGCAGCTCTATGAGGAATGGGTGAACAGTGATGCGACAGCAGTACTATTTGCCTACGCGCCAAATATGTGGCCGGTGTTGCAATACCTCAGCCGAAAAGGTGTGAAGATTCCCAACGATCTGTCCGTAATTGGATATGACGACTTGCCCATAATGGAACATTTGCACCCGCCGCTTACCACAATCGGTCAAGAGGTCGCCGAAATGAGCCGCCGCGCCGTGAAAATATTGGTAGATCTGCTGGAGAATAAACAAGTCAAAGGCAGTCGCATACCCACTAAATTAATAGTTCGTAAATCTACTGGAAAACCGCGCAAAGGAGCCCTGAGTAAATGACTACTCTGCAGCTTAAACATATCTATAAATCATTTGGTCCGGTTGATGTACTCAAAGACATTTCACTCACGGTAAAACCTGGTAAAGTACACGTATTATTAGGCGAGAATGGTGCTGGAAAATCCACTCTTATTAAAATAATTGCTGGCATTCATGCGGCTGATAAAGGTGAAATATTACTAGACGGAGAAACCGTCAAAATCAACGGTGTGAAAGACGCAGAAGAACGTGGGATCTCTGTTATTCACCAGGAACTAAACCTGGTGCCTAAAATGAGTATTGCCGAGAACCTAATGCTTGGTAAACTGCCGACTCGGTTCGGCGTAGTCGACCGCAGGAAAATGCTAGAAAAAGCGCGTGCCGCCCTTGAAATGGTCGGACTGGAAGTTAGCTTAGATCAACCTGTAGGGGAGCTTGGGATTGCCGGGCAGCAATTAGTCGAAATTGCGAAAGCCCTGTCGCAGGATTCGCAAATAATCGTCCTCGACGAACCCACTGCGGCGCTTACAACCAAAGAAATAGAAATCCTATTTGACCTGATGCGTAAATTGAAACAACGCGGCGTCGCCATGATATTCATTTCCCATCACTTGAACGAACTCGCTGAAATTGGGGACACCGTATCGGTACTGCGAGACGGAAATTTAGTCGCCGAAGTTGATGCAAAAACACCAGAAGCAGAGCTTGTGAAACTGATGGTAGGTCGACCAATAGACCAGCAATTCCCACCCCGTAAAGTCCAAAAAGGACCGACTGTCCTCGAAGTAAAAAACCTGACTTCTGTCAGGAAATTCAAGGACATAAGTTTCAATGTACACGAGGGTGAAGTACTGGGTATTGCGGGGCTGGTAGGGGCAGGGCGAACTGAAGTACTGCGAGCCATCAGCGGTGCTGACCACTACGACAGCGGGACGGTAAATTATCGCGGCACTGCGCTGAAAACGGCGGAAATCTCTAAGAAAATCGGCTTAGGTGTCGGACTGGTTCCCGAAGACCGCAAAGGGCAAGGATTGGTACTGGGCGCATCCGTAACCGAAAACCTTACATACTCCACGTTACTGCCGTCCTCGAAAATGGGAATCGTACCCCGGCAAAAACTGGCTAGTGAAGCAGACGAAGTGGCGAAAAAACTTAAAGTTCGCATGGGGAATGCTTCGCAAAAAGTAAAAGAATTATCCGGCGGTAACCAACAAAAGATTGTCTTTGGCAGGTGGGTAATGTCAGGCGCAAAACTGCTGCTGCTGGACGAACCCACGCGTGGTGTTGACGTCGGCGCAAAAGTGGAAATATACGAATTAATTAATAATATTGTGGCTAGCGGAGGTGCCGTAGTAATGGTATCTAGTGAGCTGCCGGAAATACTGGGAATGTCGGATCGAATTCTGGTAATGTCCGAAGGTAGAATTGCTGGAGAACTTGACGGTAAAAGCGCAACGCAAGACGAAATAATGACTTTAGCAGTATCAAACGTTACCGAACTTACCGAAAAATAAAAAGGGAATAATAGTGAAAACGCAAGAAAAAAGCTCTACCTCTGTGCAAAGCGCTAAAAAACATCATCTCGCTGCTCAGCAAGTGAAACGATTTCTCGCCAATAATGGGGCCTTAGTGGGTTTAATTGTGCTGGCTATTGCCCTCAGCATAATATCGCCGGTGTTTTGGTCAGTTGGAAACATAACGCAGATTGGCGTGCAAAGCGCGGTTACGGCAATTTTGGCATTCGGTATGACGTTTGTGATCGTATCCGCAGGCATCGATCTGTCGGTGGGATCCATGTTGGCACTGTCAGCCATGGTGTCCGCGTACGTGTACACGGTTGGGGGCGTACCCAGCTGGCTAGCGGCCATAATCGGTTTGATAACCGGGATTTTCGGCGGTGCAATAAACGGTATTGCTAACGCCTATTTTCGTTTGCCATCATTCATTGCCACGCTGGCGATGCTCTCTATTGCGCGCGGACTCACACTGGTAATATCCCAAGGTAAACCGATAGCCGCAGCGCCCTCGGTAAACGTAATGGGCGCAAGCCTGGGCGTCATTCCAGCCCCAATCCTGATTTTTGTTCTGGCGGGTATAGTGGCTTCCTTTATATTGAACCGCACTGCTGTGGGACGGGCGATGTACGCTGTTGGCGGCAACATTGAAGCCGCACGACTATCGGGCATTCCCGTGCGACGAGTACAAGTTAGCGTATTCGTGCTGTGTGGGCTATACGCCTCTATCGCTGGCATGGTGCTGGCAGGACGATTGAATTCAGCCGGAGCCCAAGCCGGAGCCGGATACGAACTGGACGCCATCGCCGCTGTAGTAATCGGGGGCGCATCCTTAGCAGGCGGTGCCGGTAAAATATCAGGAACTGTAGTAGGCGCCCTCTTATTGGCCGTAATACGAAACGGTCTTAACATCATGAACGTGCCCTCATTTTGGCAACAAGTCGTCATCGGCGCAGTAATAGCGGTAGCCGTTGGAATTGACGCCATAAAGAACAAAGAATCCGCACACTAGATCAGAAACCACGAAATTACTGCAAAGGCAAACAAGCGGCGTAAAGCCCGAAAAATCCAAAGTAGTTGCAACCATCACAGGAAATATTTCAAAACACCTGCTCGGCAGAAAAGGACAGAAATGAAGAAACAACTGGTAAAAGCCATTTCCGTAGGTGCCATGTTCGCAATGGTGACGTTAGGTCTGAGCGCCTGCTCAAATAATGGCAGCGCCGGAAGTGCCAGCGGGGGCGGCAAAAACCTGGCACTAATGGTATCTACCCTCAATAACCCATTCTTTGTCGACCTCAGTGACGGCGCCAAAGCGGAAGCCAAAGCCAAAGGATACAACTTGGAAGTATCCGACGCGCAAAACGACTCTGCCACTCAAGCAAACCAAATCTCCAATGCAGTCAGCAAAAACGTGGGAGCAGTCATAATCAACCCGGTAGACTCCGATGCGGCTGGTCCATCAGTGAGCCAATTAAATAGCTCCAATATTCCCGTAATCGCAATCGACCGTGGTGTCAGCACCGGTAAGCTGGCATCTTTTGTCTCCAGTGATAACGTGGCCGGAGGCAAACTCGCCGCCCAGACCATTGCCAAATCCCTCGGGGGAACCGGAGAAATGATAGTGCTCCAAGGTGTGCCCGGAACTTCTGCCGCTAGAGACCGTGGGAAGGGCTTTGAAGAAGGAATCAAAGCCTTCCCTGGCATCAAAGTTGTCGCCTCCCAAACCGCTAACTTTGACCGTGCCCAGGGTCTAGACGTTACCACCAACCTGATGCAAGCCCACCCTGGTGTCAAAGCTATATTTGCGCAAAACGACGAAATAGCGTTGGGCGCAGTCAAAGCCCTCGGCGCCAAAGCTGGGAAAGACGTCCTCGTATTCGGATTTGACGGAACTGATGACGGACTGAATGCTATCAAATCCGGCACCATGCTCGGAACTGTCGCCCAACAGCCCAAAGAACTAGGTAAAATGGCAGTAGATCAAGCAATTTCCGTCCTCGAAAAGAAACAAGTGAAGAAAACTCTGCCTGTCGAAGTGAAAATAGTTTCCAAAGACACCGTGGCGGAGTACCAAAAATGAGCGTCGCAGTATTCGGATCACTAAACGTTGATCTAAATCTGACCACTAGAAAACACCCGCGCCCCGGAGAAACCGTGCTCGGAGGCGGCGGAATCACCAGTGCTGGCGGCAAAGGCGCAAATCAGGCGCTTGCCGCCGCGCTGGCGGGCGCAACCACCACCATGATAGGGAAAGTG
The DNA here is from genome assembly GCA_030528145.1 of Actinomycetaceae bacterium. Taxonomy (GTDB): domain Bacteria; phylum Actinomycetota; class Actinomycetes; order Actinomycetales; family Actinomycetaceae; genus Winkia. Next base: position 2,053 of record JAUMZK010000003.1, on the reverse strand, counting down.
GGAGAAGACACCAACGCTGAAATCGCCCTCGCGTCACTGCGGAAAGCCGGAGTGAACCTGCATCACGTGCAAACCAGCACCGAACCAACCGGATTAGCCGTGGTGACCGTTGCGGAAAACGGTGAAAACACAATAATTGTTGTTCCCGGCGCTAACGGTGACATGGACGCTTCCAACCTTGAATGGGCGAAAGCCGCACTTAAGAGCGCCGACGTGCTAGTAATGCAAGCCGAAGTGCCGTTGGAATGCGTCCTCGAAATGACAAAAGCCGCCCAAGAAAGCGGAATCCGAACAATATTCAACCTGGCACCCGCCCTCGAAATAGATCCAGTCGTGTTGCGTCAAGCCAACCCGCTGGTAGTCAACGAACACGAAGCCCGCACCGCACTGCGCTGCCTGAAAAATATAAGTGACGCTGTGGGGGCTGCGGACGATGATGCGATGAACGCGAACGAAAACGTGGGGGGAGGCGTGGATGACAGTGACGCTCACGAGGACGATGCGAAGTTCGCAGATAAAACCAACCCAACGGATTATTCAGAAGAAGAAGCGATAGTACGAGAACTGTTGTGCGAGGGGGTCCCTAGCGTGGTAGCAACACTCGGTGCAGCTGGAGCAATCCTGGGTTGGCGGCAAAACCAAAACGGGAGCGAAACCATAGTCACAGAGCACGTCCCCGCAGCGCCTACCCAAGCCATCGATACTGTGGGAGCAGGAGACGCTTTCGTGGGCGTCCTCGCCGCCCACTTAGGTCAGGGAAAAACCTTGCAGGAAAGCGCACAAAAAGCTACCCGATTTGCAGCCGAAACAGTCAAACATGTCGGTGCGCAAGACTCATATTGGAAAGTTCACCAAGGTATGAAAGGGAAATAACTTGAAAAAAGCGGGAATACTGAACCGGGAATTATCCGCACAAATAGCGCGACTAGGACACAAAGATACGTTCGCGATAGCCGACTGCGGGTTGCCGATACCGCGCCACATCCCCGTAGTCGACCTATCTGTAGTATTTGGAGTACCCCGGTTCCTTCCCGTACTGCAAGCAATACTCGCAGAAGTCGCAGTAGAAGGTGGCACTTACGCAGAGGAGGCAGGTGGCACCTGCGCGGAAACATGGATGCAACAAATTCCGGTCGCACTCGAAACTACCAGTCACGAAAACCTAAAACAACAGATCGCGGACACCGCTTTCGTGATCCGCACTGGTGAAGCTACCCCCTGGGCCAACGTAATCTTGCGCTGCGGCGTACCTTTCTAAATAGGGCTTGTGCCGAGGCGTCAGCGAAATGATTTGCCCTCGCATGTACTGTCGTCCGTAGTTTCCCGAGGGCGTCTGGTCGGGTCGCGGTTTTAGAGCTAGCGTGTGGGGTTTGGGGCGGGTGCGGTGCCCGTGAGTCTTGCCGTGGGCGAGCCTTAGTGCCCGCCCCAAACCCGTAGCTTCATGCTCACAGGTAGCGAAATGGTTTGTTTGGTGTTAGTGGTGTGGTTGTTTTTCGGTGTTATCGGTTAGGACGATGCCGACTTTGAGTACTTTAAACGGGGTGGAAACACTGTTGGTTTGTAGGGTGAAAGGGAGGAGGCGGTAAGGGCTTGCTGCTATAGACAGGTAAGCATCATAGGTGACGGTTAGTTTTATTTGGCGTCGCTTTGCGGGCTGGTAGGCGTGTGTGATGGTTTCGTGAGGGTATTTCGCCCCGGGCGTGTGGGTGGTGGTTTTGTCTCCGTCTCCCCATTCCCACTTATATGCAACGGGTATTGCCATTAGGCTTATGTTAGTGCCACCAATGTTAGTGGCGTATTTTTGTGTGCTAGCAGGGTTAGTGTAGGCGATTACGGGTGGTTGCCCGGCTATTACTTCACTGGTGATGGGTTGGCGTAATGCGGGTAGAGGGTTTAGGTTTAGGGTTTGTGCCCAGGAGTGGACCATGCCCATTGTTAGTACCGGGCTCTTGCTTTCACGGGCAGGATTAGTATGTTTACTGTGCGCGGGCTGGTAACACCCATTCAGGTTATCCTTCAACCCACACCATGCTAATGAGCGCGGCACGCTAAC
>JAUMZK010000002.1 GCA_030528145.1 Actinomycetaceae bacterium | reverse complement strand
ACCGCGCCCGCCCCAAACCCACCGCCCGCTTCTCCAACGGCAACAAAACCATTCGTCCTCAGCAAAACCGTTTATTGTCAGTGAAATGGTTTGTTCTCACGGCACGGTTTTTTCGTGAGGCGCCATCATTTTGCTGAGGTCAAACCGCATAACACTTGCCCTCAGCAAAATGGTTTGTTCTCACGTGTGCTGTCAGCTGTAGTTTTTTGAGGGTGGTTGGGTGTGGAATTTTGGGTCATCTCCGGGGGGCGCATGGGCGTTTTGGTATTCAGAGCGCGGGCGGTTCGGCGGGCATTGAGTCGCACTGAAAGTGCGACTCACGGGCGGCGCGCCCGACCCAAACCCACCGTTACTCTGCGCCGACAACAAAATCATTTCGTTCTCAACAAAACCGTTACGCCTGAACAAAATCGTTCGTCCTCGCGTCCGCCCACACTCCACACCCCGCCCACAAAAGTTTTCCACAGATTGTTTTTTGGCGGCGCAGGGTGGGTTCGGGTGTGTGATGGTTTAATCATGCGATTAAAACCAGGACTTCAAATCATTCCTTTGCGTGACGGAAAAATACAGGTGGGGCAAAGTGCGCCTGTGGGCTGCGTCCTCGACGAATTGTCGATTCCGCAACGCAACTACATGTGTCGGTTGGGCAGGGCGCCTGCGGGGTATTTGGATCTTACGGGGATGGCTCGGCAGGAATTTGAGGAGTTGTGGAAGCTACTGTTTGATGCGGGGTTGACGTGCAGTGCGAAGGACATTGGGGAAGGTAATGCGGATTATGATTGGTGGGTACGCCTGGGTGGGCATAAGGATCAGGTGAAGGCGCGCTCTGAGAAGCACGTTAGGGTTCAGGGACTAGCGCCTTTGGGTATGCAGATTTTCCGGAATTTGCGTTCCGCCGGGTTTGAGCGTACGGTTCCTGTGGATGCGCGTCCGGTGCGACCGGCGGATGTTGGTCCCGTGTATTCGGTGGCAGAGTTGGGGCAGTCCCGCCAGTTAGTGGCTGGCTCGCATTTGGCAGGTAGGTCGCGCAAGAAAACCGATTTGGTGGTTTTGGTGGATTCCCCTGCGAACGATCCAGCGACGTGCCTGTCGTTGGTTTCAGAGGACATACCTCACTTGCTGGTTACCGTTACGGATACGACTGTTGACGTGGGGCCTTTCGTGATTCCTGGGAGGACGGCGTGTTATAGGTGTGTGAATTTGCGTCGTACCGCGTTGAACTCGTACTGGCCGGACGCCCTCGCCCATTTGCTGTATGGTCGGGAAAACCAAGTAGAAAGTATTCTACTGCAAAACGCTGCGGCTTTTGTCGCCCGCCAGGTCAGCGATTGGAGCGCTGGAAAACCGCCAGAAACCGCTAATTCTGTGTGGTCGTTGTCAGCGCAAAGTTCCGTGCCGACCATGCAGCGTTTTGGCTTGTACCCTGGGTGTGGGTGCCATGGGTTTATTGATCCGTAGAAAACTGTGCGCGGGCTGTCCCCACCGGGTCGTCGCCCCGCAACACTGCCAGTATGGCTGGACCATATTCTTCCAGTTTCACCCGCCCAATCCCCCGGATTAGGGACAGTTGCCGCAGGGTGCGTGGGCGGGCAATAGCAATGTCGCTTAAGGTCGCGTCGGCGGTGATGGTGAACGCCGGTTTGGACACCAGTTTCGATACTTCTTTGCGCCATTGCCGCAATTGCTCGAAGGTCTGTTTTTGCGCGGGCGTGGCGGTGTCCAAAAATTCTTGGTGTTCACTCCGGGCACTCCTCACCCCCTGTTTTCCGGGTTTTCCGAGGACGCCCTTTGCCGTCACTTTGGTGCGGGTTTGTTCCGGCCACATGGGGGCGAAAAATCTGGATACTTTGCGACTGGCACGCCGGTCAGCGGCGCGTGCTTTGGCGTAACTGATGTGTAAAAATTTTTGGGCGCGCGTAACTCCCACATATGCGAGCCGGTGTTCTTCGGATATTTCTGCTCTGGTTTTTGCTTGCGCGATGGGCAAAAGTCCTTCACTGGTGCCGACCAAAAAGACGGCGTCCCATTCTAAGCCCTTCGCCGCGTGTATGGTACTGAGGGTCACGGCGTCAACCTCAATGGCATGCCCCGCGCTGGCGCGGTCGGTCAGTTCGGTTGCTAGCGTTTGAATATCAACGCCTTCGTCGCGCCGGTCTTTCGCCAAATTCACTAACGCATCCAGGGCTTCCCACTTTTCCCGCAAAGCCCCCTGGGTTTGGGGCGCCGAGGACGTCCACCCCAGTTCCGCCGCACATTCGGCTACCGCCTCCGCCACGTCTTGGGTGGGTTGGGTGCGGGCTTTTGCGCGCACGAGGACGATCATTTTGCGTACTTCTTGGCGCTCAAAAAATTTTTCCCCACCGCGGACCTGGTAGCTGATGGCACGATCGTTCAAGGCGTCCTCGAAATTACGGGACTGAGAATTAACCCGATACAAAATGGCCTGATTTTTTAGCGGTACCCCCCGGTCACGCAACTCGATAATACGTTTTACGATGGCGGTGGCTTCTTGGGCGTCATCAGGGTAAATGGCAAAATTTATGGCCTGACCGTGGGCACGAACTGCCTGCAAAGTGACCGCCCCTGCCGCTTCGTCCTTTGGCATGCCCCGTACCAAATGGTTCGCTAAGGACACTATTTGGGCACTGGAGCGGTAGTTGCGAACTAATTCGATTTCGCGGGCGCCCTCGAAATGACGCGGAAAATCCCGCAAATATTTCGAGGACGCCCCGGTGAAGGAATAAATTGTCTGGGAGGCGTCGCCAACCACGCAAATGTCATTGCGTCCGCCGAGCCATTGGCTTAAAAGTTCGTATTGCAGCGGGGACACGTCTTGAAATTCATCCACCACAAAATGGCGGTATTGGGCGCGAATTTGCCGGGCAATGTCGGGGCGTTCCGCAATCATACCGGCGGTAAGTAACAAAACGTCCTCGAAATCTATTACTGCCCGTTCAGATTTCACGTCCTGGTAGACCGCCAAGAGTTGGGCAACCTGTTCTGGTGTCATCTGGTTGGGCAGGGCTCGCCCCAAATCGCGAACCCGTTTCGGGTAATCTGCCACCGGAATCAAACTGACTTTCGCCCATTCTATTTCCCCAGCCAGGTCGCGGATGCTGGCGCGATCGGTCGCAATCCCCAGACGAGTGGCGGCGGCAGCCACCAACGGCGCTTTGTGTTCTACTAGTTGCGGGGGCGTTCCTCCCACGGCAGTCGGCCAGAAATAGCGCAACTGCCGCAATGCCGCCGAGTGGAACGTGCGCGTCTGCACCCCCGCCGCACCCAAGCTGCGCAAGCGCACCCCCATTTCGCGCGCCGCCCTAGTAGTGAAAGTTACCGCCAAAACATCATGAACGTCATATGCGCCGCTGGCAACTCCGTACGCAATCTTGTACGTGATTGCCCGCGTTTTCCCCGTCCCCGCGCCTGCCCGCACCACCAGTGGTCCGCGCACCTGTTCCGCCACCTGGCGTTGCTGGGGGTCGAGGGCGTCTAGTAGCTTTTCTGCGGCAAACTTGTTCATGTTCTCCTACCGTGGTAGACAGGGGGCTTAAATCCACTGCTTGGGGCTGGGCGGCAATTCCTTACCATACCAATCCATTAACATATACCGCGCTATCGCGGCATTACCGGGAAGAACCAGTTCTCCTGTGGCGGCTGCGGGTGCCAGCGCGGCACGCGAATAAAATTTCGCCCACCCTATTTCGGACTTTTGCAAACGCAAGTCTGCGGCACTTTGCGCAGTGGTGGCCGTAAAACCTAACATTAACGACCGGGGGTAGGGCCAGGCTTGCGAACCCCAATATTTCAGCCCGGTAATGTCCAACCCCACTTCTTCTTTTACTTCCCGCACTGCGGTTTGTTCTGGGGACTCCCCCGCTTCCACATATCCCGCCAAGACTGACACGTAAGGGTGGCGCCACGAAACATTGTGTGCCAGCAGAACTTCGTCCTCAAAATTTGTGACGAGGACGATGACTGCGGGATCGGTACGCGGATATTCCACCTTTGTACAGGAAAGGCAGTGACGTTCCCAACCACCGTTTTGTGCCACGGTCTGTCCGCCGCAACGGGCACAAAACTGACTTTCGCGATGCCAGTACAGCAACGCCATAGCCCTGACGAAACAAGTGGCGTGAGGTCCGGGTATGTCCGCACCAACCGCCCTCAGCGTGGCAAAATTAGTTGCCGGGCTGGCAGCTGCGCGCGCATAAATGGCAACCCCACCCATGCGTCCTAAATAAACAATGCTGCCTCTTTCGCCCTCCCTTTGATCTACTGCCGCAAGCGGGTGAAAAGCTAGGGCACGGTCGCGTATTTCTGCGGATTTTCCGCTAACCCAAAAATAGCGTGCCCCCGGCGTAACGTTACTAAAAGCACGCTCGCGACCGGAGGCGTCCTCGAAAATACCGCCACGCGCAAGAGGAAGGAACATGTTTCCACAATAACTTTTTTGGTACTTCACCGTAGACGGTATTGTGAAAGCATGACAAAAAGAAGTGACGGACGTGGCGCGGACGAACTGCGCAAAGTAACTATTGAACGACACTGGCTGGATGCGGGCGAAGGGTCGGTACTGATTCGGTTCGGCAACACCACGGTACTGTGCGTCGCTTCTTTTTCAGAAGGCGTCCCAAAATGGCTGACTGGCAAGGGGAAAGGCTGGGTTACTGCGGAGTATTCCATGCTGCCACGGGCCACTTCTACGCGCAGCCAACGTGAATCTGTGCGCGGGCGCATTGGCGGGCGTACTCACGAAATCTCCCGCCTAATAGGGCGTTCGCTGCGGGCCGTGGTGAACTTGAAGGCGTTGGGCGAAAACACCATCCAGTTGGACTGTGATGTGTTACAAGCCGACGGTGGTACCCGTACTGCGGCAATAACGGGCGCTTATGTGGCGCTGGCGGAGGCAATCAGGTGGGCTAAGGCGCGCAACCTGGTGCGCGGGGAAGTTTTGAAGGATTCGCTTTCCGCAATTTCTGTGGGCATCATTGACGGGCAGCCGCGCTTGGATTTGCCTTATGAAGAGGACGTTCGCGCACAGACCGACATGAACGTGGTAATGACTGGGGCAGGAAAATTTGTGGAAATCCAAGGGACTGCTGAAGCCGCACCCTTCAGCAAGGACGAATTAGACGAACTTTTGGGTCTGGCCAAAAAGGGGTGCGCCGAGTTGGCGCGTATCCAAGCCGCCGCACTGGAGGAACAGGAATGAAAGAAATACCGCCTACCGCACGGTTAATATTGGCGACTCATAACACCCACAAGCTCACTGAACTACGCGCCATTTTGGCAGATTATTCCGCATTTTTTCAGCCCGAAATGGTTATTAGCGCGGTCGCCCTCGATATTCCCGACCCAGTCGAGGACGGTTTGTCGTTTCGCGAAAACGCTCTGATTAAAGCCCACACCGTGTGCGCTGCTACAGGTTTGCCGGCAGTAGCCGACGATTCTGGCATTTGCGTTGACGTGTTGGGACAAAGTCCTGGTATTTTTTCAGCCAGGTGGGCGGGTCGGCACGGCGACGACAAAGCCAATTTGGACCTGTTGTTAGCCCAACTTTCCGACATTGCGCCCGCCCATCGTGGTGCTGCTTTTGTTGCCGCTGCCGCCCTGGTAATGCCAGATGGCACCGAAATTGTGCGCGAAGGCAAAATGGTGGGAAGGCTGGCAACTGCCCCCGCAGGCAGTGGCGGTTTTGGGTACGACCCCATTTTTATTCCCACCGGTTTTACGCAAACCACCGCAGAATTGACGGCGGAACAAAAAACGCGATAAGTCATCGGGGCAAAGCCTTCCGCGCTCTGGCACCGGAAATAGCACGTCTGCTGAAACCCGCATAAATTCGAAACACGGCAAGACCGCATTTTAGGCGATCTGATACACCTGTCCTGCTTTCGCCACCGCCACCTGACCGCGCAACAATGCCGGGGCGTCGCCCTCGTAATTAGCCAAATAGTCTTCGGCTTCAGCCACAGGAACTGCCGGGTCCGTCCACGGTTGAATATGCGTCAACACCAGTTTTCGGGCGTGTGCCGCAACCGCCATTTCGGCGGCGCGCCGCCCATCCAAATGCACTCCCCGCGCCTGGTCGGAACTGGTAAAACCGCACTCTGACAACAAAAAATCGCAATCTGCAGCAGCCTCAACTAACTGTGGGCACGCATCCGTGTCCCCCGTATAACACAGCGACACCATCCGGTCATCCACCCGCGTTTCAAGACGCATAATATACGCGTCCGCGCTATGGTTGGCTCGCCAAGTTTTCACCGTAAAATCGCCGATCTGGTATTGCCCGCCCACAGTGAACGGGGTAAACACAAACTCGTCCCCATAAGTAGTACCAGCAGCAGCGCCCTCGATCTGGGCAAAACGTTGCAAAGTACCCGGCGGTCCGTAAACCGGCAACGGCACAAACTGACGGCGCGGATGCCACTTGCGGAAAACCTGTAAAGAAATAATGTCACTGACGTGGTCGGCGTGCAAATGACTGAATAACAATGCGTCTAAACGCTCTGCACCATAATCCCACAGCCTGCCGAAACTGCCCGGTCCTAAATCCAAAACCAGGCGCGTGTTGGCGGACTCTACCATGTACGACGAAGCCGGTCCTAAGGGACCCGACATCGACCCTGTCGCCCCCAAAATAGTCAGTTTCATTATTAATCCTCCGGAACGACGGGAACTTTTGGACCAAGGATTCTGGCAGCTAAATTGCGGAAAGGCTCCACCGGACCCGTAGACGAAAAATAGTGTTCCGTCCTCTGACCGTGGGCACGCAACAAATCATTTTTCGCCAATTCGCGGTACACGTCGCGGGCGCATTCGTCCGAGGACGACACTAAGTTTACTTTCGGACCCATCACGTAACTGATTACGCCCTGCAATAAAGGGTAGTGGGTACACCCTAAAATGAGGGTATCCACACCGGCTTCTTGCAAAGGTCGCAAATACGAGCGCGCCACCTGCAACACCTTGGGACCAGTAGAAATACCGGCTTCAGCAAATTCGACAAAGCGCGGGCACGCCTGCGAAAACAATTCCACCCCCGGAACGGCACCCAACGCATCCGCATACGCCCCCGAATTAACCGTAGTGCGCGTACCAATCACACCAATTTTCCCACTGCGACTGCTGCGCACAGCCGCGCGCGCTGCCGGTTGAATAACCTCAACTACCGGAATATGACGGCTGGCAGTGTATCGTTCGCGAGCATCATGCAATACTGCCGCCGTAGCCGTATTGCACGCAATTACCAGCATTTTGACGCCTTCGTCCTCGACTAAATAATCCATAATTTCCAAGGCGAGCTGGCGCACTTTCGCTATTGGTTTTTCCCCATACGGAGTGTTCTTAGTGTCCCCAATGTAGCGGATGGATTCGTCGGGTAACTGGTCCATTACCGAGCGGGCAACCGTTAGCCCCCCAATACCGGAGTCGAAAATACCAATAGGCGCATCATTCATCGCTTTCAGCGTAAAGGCATTTGCCGGCTAACTCCATGCTATTAAGCAGTGAATCTTGCCACCAGGCAAGTGCCCAAAATACTCCTGAAATAAATTCGTTCACCCCGGCCTCGGAAGGATCTGTTTTTTTGGGTTCAATTGCCGAGGACGCCGCCACCTGAATATCGTCAAGGTCCCAGTCCGCCAAAATCCCCAAAGTCCCAGATAGTGCCAGCCTTACATCGTTTATGCCGCACAGCCACGTCCACACTTCACCTTCGGGAACGAACACGCAGCCACCGGCACCCCGAGGTGTCGTCAATTCCTTCTGTATCAACTGCAAACGCCCGGTTTTCGTCCGTCGTAAATCGTCCTCGGTAAGTGCCCGCAACTGAGCGGCAGCTTCCGCGTTTGTCGAAGGCGGCGGCAGTAAACGGGTCAGGGCTAAACTGACCGGGCGGTCGCGCGGTTCTTCTTCAGCCGCCAATAAGGCAAATACGCTTGAGGTGGCGGGCGCATCCAACGCGTTAATAGTTTCGGTCACTGCCTGCAACAAGATAGCGCATTCCGAAGGCGATACGTACGCGCTGTACCCCCCGTCCACGGCTCGGAAAGCGCGCATTATCAATCGTTCCTTTCGCGCAAAGTTGCCTGCAACCCGTAACCGTGCATGGTCACCACGTCCGCTTCCATGCGTTCGCGCGGTCCTTCGGAAACTACGGCACTGCCTTGTGTGTGAATTTTTTTCATAAGAGCCTCTGCGGCAGTGCGAGAAATACGGAAATGCCGACAAAACACGTTCACCACGTATGAGCCCAAATTAATTGGGTCATTCCACACCACTGTCTGCCAGTTACCGTGACTATTTTTTGGCAGTGCGGGCGCTGTAAGCGTTTCCGTCATGACTCTACATTAGAGACTATTTGCACGCGTTGTACGGTTTTTGAAAAAATATGTTCAGCTACCACGGGGTCGGTTACGATGGTTATATGCCTGCTTCATTTTCAACGTCATTGTTGACAGATATGTACGAACTGACCATGATCGATGCGACTTTGAAAACAGGGGTGGCCAAGCGGCGCAGCGTTTTTGAACTTTTTGGTCGCACGTTACCCGCGAAACGTCGTTTTGGGGTAGTGGCAGGAACTGGTCGCATTTTAGAGGCCCTGAAACGCTTCCACTTTTCTGCCCAACAAATTGATTTTTTGCACCACCGCCAGGTGGTTTCTGACGACTGCTTGGACTTTTTACGTTCTTTCAAATTCTCCGGCAATATTTGGGGCTATCGCGAGGGTGAATGCTACTTTTCCGGTTCCCCACTGCTGACTGTGGAAGCAAGTTTTGCGGAGGCGGTCGCCCTCGAAACCCTGGTGTTGTCTATTTTGAATTACGATTCGGCGGTAGCGTCGGCGGCTTCGCGCATGACCATTGCCGCCCACGGCCGACCTTGCCTGGATATGGGGGCGCGACGCACTCACGAACGCGCGGCAGTTTCGGCGGCGCGCGCGGCAGTAATTGGCGGGTTTGCGGGGACTTCGGATCTGGAGGCCGCGAAACGCTACGGAATTAAGGCAATTGGTACGGCGGCGCATTCGTTCACGCTGATTCACGACAGCGAAGAGGACGCATTTGCCGCCCAAATAGCCTCTTTGGGTCCCAATACTACGCTGCTGGTGGACACCTATAACGTGAAGCGCGGCGTCGCACGTGCGGTGGCGGCAGCGCGCGCAGCCGGAGGCGAACTGGGGGCTGTCCGCTTAGATTCTGGGGACCTGGTAGCTCAGGCGTTTACTGTGCGTGGGCAACTGGACGCCTTGGGGGCGGAAAGCACAAAGATTACTGTGACTTCCGACCTCGACGAATACCAGATTGCGGCGCTAAATGCCGCGCCCGTGGACTCCTATGGGGTGGGTACGCTCCTAGTTACGGGTTCCGGAATTCCTACCGCTGCGCTGGTATACAAGCTGGTGGAACGCAGCGACGAAAAGGGACTAAAGCGTGACGTGGCAAAGAAATCTTTCAATAAGTCGACGGTCGGCGGCATGAAGTTTGCCGGACGCAGCCGTGACCAGGACGGGTATGCTACTAGTGAATTGTTGGTAATTGCGGACTCCCAAGCAGACGCGGAAGCCGAATTTGCCCGCCACAATGCCAGGTCACTGCAAGTGCAGTACGTCAAAGATGGGGATATCGACGAATCGTATATTGGCGAAGACGCTCTGCGCGCCGCTACTGCTCATCACGTTAGCGCCCGCAACGAACTGCCTTACCAGGCTTGGCGCCTTTCCGAGGGCGAAGCGGCAATTCCTACCAAATATATAGATTTGGTAGGTCGCCAGGGCGAAGCCGGGGACTGAGACCGTGCGGCGGGGACATCCTTTCACCTCGATTACATCGCAAGTAAATTCGCGCGAGCAGATTCCTCTACTTAGCGTTTACCTACAAACCAGTCCTGCAGTTTCGCTATGCGCGTTTGAATCTGCGCAGTGGTAGCTTTCGCGACTTCTGGTCCCCCGCAAAGTCGGCGCAAGGTGGCATGAATGCTGGCATGCGATTCCCCGGAACGCCGGGACCATTGCGCCACCAATTTGTTCAGGTCTTTGCGCGCTTGGGCGCGCTGGCGGTGGTCCGAAATTCCGGCATTATTCGCGCGCAACCCGGCGGCGGCACGCGCCCGTCTTTGCTCTGCCATTTGTTTCGTTTGCCGTTCGTGCAACAGTAGCGATACCTGCTCGGGTTCTAGCAACCCAGGAATACCTAAGAATTCCTGTTCTTCTATGGATCCGACCTCGGCAAGCGTACCAAAGTCGGCACCATCGAAGAGGACGCCCGCGAACTCGGCACCTGACCGGAGGGCTTCAAAGGACCCCTGTAATTCCCCAGAGGCTTTTTCGGAACGCCTAGCCATGGCGAGGGCGCGTTCTTCCGCCGTCATCTCTTGGTCACGCGGACGGCCTAGCGCATGGTCGCGTTCTTCTTCTAAATTGGCTGCCAACTGCAACAAAGGCGCTACGGCGGGCAAGAAAATAGACGCGGTTTCCCCCCGCCGCCGCGCCCGCACGAACCGTCCTATGGCTTGCGCAAAATACAGGGGGGTAGATGCCGAAGTCGCATAAACTCCCACGCACAGGCGGGGTACGTCCACGCCCTCGGAAACCATGCGCACCGCCACCATCCACTTGTCAGTGCCGCTCGCGAACGTGTCTATACGGTCCGAGGCGTCCTCGTCATCAGACAACACCACTGTCGCAGATTTGCCAGTAATGCGCGCCAAATGTCCCGCATATGCGCGCGCCGTTTGCTGGTCCGACGCGATCACTAAACCGCCCGCGTCCGGGATTTGCTTACGCATCTGGTCCAGGCGCTGGTTGGCGGCGGCGAGGACGGCGGGTACCCATTCGCCCTCAGGAGAAAGCGCCGTCCGCCACGCCTGCTTAGTGAGGTCCTTCGTCAGGTCTTCCCCCAGGCGCGCAGCAATTTCGTCACCAGCGCTGGTCCGCCACTGCATTGCCCCGGAATAAGAGTGAAAAATGACGGGTCGCACCACGCCGTCTGCCAGCGCCGGACCGTAACCGTAAGAATAGTCTGCCCGCGAGTGCCGCACCCCGGATTCGTCCTCGATGTAGCGGACGAAAGGTATGGGGGAAGTATCAGAGCGGAAGGGCGTACCAGTCAGGGCAAGGCGACGGGTGGCAGGGCTGAAGGCTTGGCGGATGCCGTCCCCCCATGACAGGGCGTCTCCGGCATGGTGGATTTCGTCGAGGATTACCAAGGTGGAATAGGCGCGGGTGCGGTTTTCGTGTACTTTCGGGTTGGCGGCGACTTGCGCGTAGGTTACTGCCACGCCATCAAAGTGTGATCCTGCTTGACCTTGGGAGTTTTGGAACGAAGGGTCGATGTGTACGCCCACGCGGGCAGCGGCGTCCGCCCACTGTGATTTCAAGTGTTCGGTGGGGCATACTACGGTGACTTTTTGGATTATCCCCTGACCTAATAGTTCGGTGGCTACCCGCAACGCGAACGTGGTCTTGCCTGCCCCTGGGGTTGCCACTGCCAGGAAGTCTTGGGGAGCCGCGTCCATGTATTGTTTCAGCGCAGCTGCCTGCCAGGCGCGCAAACGCCCGGCTGTTCCCCAGGCGGCGCGGCGCGGGTATGCGGGGGAAAGCTGTTCGGCGGCGAATGTGGAGGCTTGCTGCGGGGATGACCGCCTATTCACCGGCGCCGTTGTCAAAGAAGGGCCAGCCGGGTCCGAGTCCACGCATTTCGTCGTGGATGGCTTTGCACCGGGGGCATACCGGGAATTGTTTGGGGTCGCGGCATGGCACCCACACTTTGCCGCACAGTGCCACCACTGGTTGTCCTGTTACTGCGGACGCGGTAGCCCTGTCTTTGCGCACGTAGTGGGCGAAACGTTCCCCGTCCCCATTGTTGGGTTTGGTTTTTGTTTCTGTCCGTTCGAGGACGGATGTGCCCGTCCCACTATCAGCGTCAAGAACCGTCATGGGGCTAGTCTATCGATTTGTCAGGTTTGTTAGCCTTGGTCTTCGCCAGTGGCGATATGTGAGCATAGTCGTGGGGCGGGGGTTGTAGCGCCCGCCCCGTTTTGCCCAGTATGGCTACTTTTTCCCAACTGCTTTCTTGAGTGTGGAGCCAGCGGAAATGCGCACACCGTAGCCTGCGGGGATCTTGATTTCTTCCTTGGTGCGGGGGTTGCGTCCGGTGCGGGCGGCACGTTGCACGCGTTCGATGGTCATAAGCCCGGTCACTTTGACGGCTTCGCCTTTTTGGAGGCTGTTTACCAGGATTTCTTGGAAGGCAGCCAGGGCAGCATCAGCTTGGATTTTTGTGAGACCGGCTTTTTCTGCCATTGTGGCTACTAGTTCGGTACGGTTTACGGACATCTTGATCCTCTCTGTAGCTGCCCGCACTTTACGGACAAACAACCAATCGATATATCGCCATGCTATAGCGACCATCAGCAGTTTCGCTACAGAAAAGGGAGATTTCTGCGAATTTCATAGGAATTTCCGCATTTTGGGGACGTTCAGTGGGGGTTCATCCTCGAAATTGGTTATTATGTGAAGTTTTTGGTTATTTTTCGAGGGCGCCCGGTTGGGGGCCTCCCCAGGGTTACGTGACGTTGACGCGTTATTCGAGGGCGTCCGCGTCGGCGTATTCTACGGACCTCATGCCAGGTATGGACGCGAGGGCATCAATGAGTGCATCTTTGGATCTGGGCCCTTCAAATTTGAGGACGGCGCGCACGATTTCGCGTTTACCGGTGTCCAATTGTTTGGTTGCAGAAACCGTAGTTTTGTACCCGCGTTCGGTGGCAACCGTGAGGATTTTGCGCATAACCGCGCTGCCGACCTCGTATTCTAAAAGTATGCGATCCCCCCGTCCGCGTGAGGGAATGCGCCCAGCCAGTGGGGTAAGGACGAAAACCATCAAGTAGTGCAAGAGCAGAGCGTATATAGCCAACGGGAACATGTAGGCGCCGCACGCCACCCCCAGGGCCGCAGACAGCCAAATGGTTGCCGCCGTAGTCAGACCGCGCACCATGTCGTTGTTTACAAAAATTACGCCCGCACCAATGAAACCAATACCGGAAACAATTTGCGCAGCTATACGCGTAGGATCAATGTTCACCGTCGAATGCAAGAGGGGGTGGAAACCGTAAGCGGAAACCAACGTGAAAATGCACGAACCGACCCCCACCAAGATGTGGGTTTTGAAACCCGCGTTTTTGTGGTGAACCTGCCGCTCTATACCCAAAAGCGCACACAGCACAAAGCACACCGTGAGCGCCACAAACTGTACCCGCAACGCGTCCAATCCAGCGCCCTCGAACATACCATCTCCTAACTGGCTACGTTAACCGTATCGCAGGTCTGCACACAGCGCGGTTTTACAATGCGGTTACGGACTTTTCTGGGCCGCGCAAAAACGCACGCAGACTCACGCGACCGGTCACAACTA
The DNA here is from genome assembly GCA_030528145.1 of Actinomycetaceae bacterium. GTDB lineage: Bacteria > Actinomycetota > Actinomycetes > Actinomycetales > Actinomycetaceae > Winkia. Next base: position 156,006 of record JAUMZK010000002.1, on the reverse strand, counting down.
CCAGTTACAATCCCAAACTCGCACAACTCAAAACTGTAAAATCGGAAAGTAACGGAACTATGAAAGTAAAGGATAGTATGCTCCCAAAAATTGCAGTAGGCGCCCTCGGCGGAACCATAGTCATGAGCGCCCACGACGCCTCAGTCCCGTACACCCCCAACTAAACGCAAAGGACTTAATCCAAGCAGTCCCCGACCTCGAAAAAATAGCCAAAATCAGCGCCACCACACTGAGAAACGTAGCATCACTCTCGATAACCACAGAAGACCTGATAGCAGTCCACAAATACGCCACCCAAGCCATCGAGGACGGCGCCAATACTGACCGCCTCCGTGCAGAATTAGAACGCCACAGCGTGTGAAACGCGTGAGAGCGGAAATGAGGGCAAATGCGGAAATCGTGGGAAACGGCAACAAAATGGCTTGCGGTCAGCAAAATCATTCGCAGCCCACAAAATAGTTTGCACTCACAGAGGCTGTGATTGCTGTTTTTCGAAGGCGACACGCGCGTTGACACGCTAAAGTTGCGTTTGGCGTAGGCGCGGTGCCCGTGAGCCGCCATCGGCAAGACCCAGCTCCCACCGAAGCCCGCATATACTACGAGGACGCAAGCCAGAAGCATACTCGATACTTGCGTCCTCGAAAAATCCGTTAAACCGAGTCAGCGCGCCAACAAGGCAGCATTCGCGCAGGAACCTAAAAACTGCCCCCTACCAAGCCGACGCTAAGATCACTACGCTACCCGCCGCCATCGTGCGGAAACTACGCCAACTTGCCGGCAGTTTCTACAATGCGGCGCGCCATATGCTGCAGAGCAGCAATAGTGTCATCAGACAGCTCACCAGTGTTCTTGCCGCCAGTCGTGTGCGAAACACCGTAAGGGTTGCCGTCCACAAACTTGGTCGGATCGGTATACCCGGGCGCTACAATGTAGCCGCCAAAGTGCATTATCATCTGGTATATCTTCTGCAAAGTAATTTCTTGACCGCCGTGCACAGTTTGGGCACTAGTGTAAGCTGCGTACACCTTATTCGCGAGCTTACCCGCCGCCCACGCGCCCCCCAAGCCGTCAATGAAAGTCTGGAACTGGCTAGAAACATTCGAGAACCGAGTCGGGGAACCAAAGATTACGGCGTCCGCCCACTCGATGTCTTCGGCGGTAGCAGTCGGGTAAGCCCCAAGAGCTTTCTGGTTTTCTTCTGCAGCCGGATTTAGTTGCTCTGGAAACTGTTGCGACACGGGTCGGATACGCACTTCAGCGCCAGCTTCTTCAGCCGCCTTAGCGATCACCTCAGCCATTTTGCGCCCATGCCCAGTGAAAGAATGGAAAACAATTGCAAGTTTAGTCATTGAAAAACTCCTTTCACAGAAATACTAACGAAGTGTTGTTGCATGCACAATTATTAGGTAGGTTGTCTGCATTACAAACTTACTAAGGATTGCCGGTGAGCGCGCGGGGAACACTACCGCTCACCACCTCCTGTTATCCTCTCCCCACCATCACCTTACTCCGATCAGAACACCCTCTTACCGAAACTTGCATTTTCTGAGGGCAACACTACAGTCATTTACGGATCAAGAAGATCGGCGCTAAGCCCCTCGGCTAGCCGACTAGCAACCGTAATTCGATTACGCGGTGCTCCCGGGGGAAGATCCGCCCGCTAACAAGAGTTCGCGGGAAGTTCGAAAATCGAAGGAATCCGTTCAAATGAGCGTTCAAACTGTATCCCCTACCGACTGTCGTCTGCCCATCGCTGGGCACGAAGTCCACTGGATTCAGGTCAAAAGGTCTGATATTAGCGAGAAAGGACCCGTGCGACTTATCAGCACCCAAAGAAACTTCATCACGTTCGGAAACGAAGAAAAAACCTGGACCTGGTGGCATCATGACCCCAAAAAGCTCCAAAGTTGGCTGAAAAAACAACAAAGCGACCCCGATGTAAATTTCCATTTTCGCCCCAGGTGGAGCTTGCTTTGCCTCTCTGTGGCTCCGGGTAGAACCAAGTTCATCAGGTCCAAACCAGGAGTCCCAAGTATCCGAGGGCGAAACCCCGCGCGCCATTCTAGAGTCTATAACTGCGGCACAAGCGCACAGAGTAAACAGCGCAATAGCAACTTCAGTAGGAGCGGTAGACGCTATTGTGACTCTATCTTTCCCCGTCAAAGCTCTTCGGCACACTATTCGACCGTTAGGGTTAGACCCTGCTCAAGTGTCGCAGCTAAATGCTCATATTTTCCCAATCTTTGCCATCATAATATTGCTGCGCATGGACCAGGAGGAGCCCGCAAGCTAGAATCCACGTTGACGCAACTTTAGTTTTTCGAAGGCGGCGGGCGGTTGCCCTCGGAAAATACGAAAAGCCGAAGTGCCGCCGCTCCCCACCAAAGCGGCGGCACAGACGCAACGCCCTTACCGCACTGCCATTATGAATTCGTACAGATCAGGGGTGATGCGGGTGCCCCCGTTCAAGTCACCAATACACATCCCCTCCATTTGCCTGCCGGTACCGTAGGAGTGAATGGCGATAGCTTGCCGGGAATCGGACGTGAAAACGGGGGATCCGCTCTGACCGCCAACCGTGTCAACGCTGTAGCAAAGCTGGTTCGGACTGGTAGCCTCAATGGTGCCGTCCATGCCCCACATCTGACCTGCGGGCTTATCGCCAGGATAACCTTCGACGCTGATGACAGTTCCATCAAAATCGCCTGTTTGAGTGCGCAACCCGAACCAACCAGTTTTTCTGCCGATAGGATGGTCCAGTTTTACCACGCCCCAATCGTTTTCAATGCGGAAATGTTCCGCGAAACTTTCATCCGTCCACAATTGCGTGGCAGAAACCGTACCAAACGGGCGTCTGCGCCCATTCGCGCCCGGATGAAACTGTAGCTCTTTGAAGAAACTGCGGTGACTGCGGTCGTAAATGCAATGCCCGGCTGTTACTAATGTGTCCTCAGAAACCATCCATCCTGTGCACTGCGCCTCCCCACCTTGGGTAATGTAAACAATAGCGCTGTGAGGCGCTTCCGCAGTTTTGGTAATTCGCTTGCGTTCGTCCTCGTCTATAACTGAGCGCACAGAAAAACTAGGTTGCTTCTTTGGCCAGAAGGACGCCAGTTCGCGCACTTTGTTGGCATCGCTAGCGTCGAATTTGGGGGCTTTCAGTGCCCTACCTTTCGCATCCACTCCGATCGGCGTAATCGGTCTGTAGGCGGCGTCCGCATCAGTAACGTTGATGTTAATATTGGTGTCAGTGTCGTCACCGCCATTGTTATTGCCATTGTCGGCGGTGCCGATATTCTCATTGTCATTCGCGTTATCAACGACGGTGGGTTCGTCCTCGTTATTTCCTCTGATCTCGCCGGTCTTGTTGGCTTCGTTGGCGTCCTTAACGGTGTTTGCGTTGCCTGTGTTGCCTGTGGTTTCCGAGGACGCCGTTTCCTTTTCCGCACCTTCTTGCGTTGGCTGCGCAGTTGGGTGTTGCAAAGCAGCAGTGCGCGCCGGAGTGGTGAGGGCATCTTCCGCAGCGTGCGATGTACTGGGCAAAACCGGACAGACGAGGGCGAACACTGCCATGCTGGCAAGGAAGCCACCTTTTATTCGCGACGTTTTCATGGTTGTCTCCTGTTATCTGTTTAAACTGCGTGTATCTGGGTAGAAACACTCCCGAATTAAAACACTATTAGCCAAACCTAAGCTGAAATTTTTATGAGGACGATGCCCATTTTCCGCAATATCTCGCGTGTTTCTTTCCAACAAGGCAGCCACTTCGACGAAATGCCCTTCATATCGCTCTTACGAAAAATGCCCGTTCTTCCCTGAAGTTCCCTAAATTATCCTGAAAAGCAGCCACTCCATCAGTACTGTCGAAGCCACACGCGGAAGTGTCCTGGGTTTTGTTCCGTGTTGTTTTGAGGAAGGATTGTTGTTATGGCAAGGAAGTTTTCTAGGAGTTGAAGGATCTCACTAGTCGTCTTGTGGTTGATCGTTTAGCAGGTGATCGGTCGTTGTCAGTATTCGGCAACTAACAAAAGCTCCGGGACTGTAGCGCTTGCAACGAAGCAGTAACCATGCAATAAGACTGCTTAAATAAGCGCCCGCCCTAGGAGCTAGTGTCCTCCCTGCTCTCTCTTTTTCTCGTCAGGAGGCGCGACCGGTGGTTTGCCTTCTTTTGAGGGGGTGCTCGCTGAGGGGGTGGGCCTACAGGATGTGACCGCCTCGGTTAGGTGGGCTGCGGGTAGTTTGTGGTCTGATAGCCCAACGCAGACGTTGCGGGTGCTTGAGGGTGCGGCGGCTAATTGGGTGAAGTATCAGGGGCGGGCTACTGTTGCGCGTAATGTGCGTATTGATCCGGCAAAACCCAGATTCGCACGCGTCCCGTCGGGTGCTCAAACGTGTGCGTTTTGTTTGATGTTGGCTTCGCGTGGGTGGGTTTACCATAGTGAGAAGACAGCGGGCATGCTTACTCGTTTCCACACTGATTGTGATTGTCAGATTGTGCCTTCTTTTGAGAAGAAAGCAGCACACCTGTCTGGGTATGACCCAGACGCCATGTTCGCGGTGTATAAGCCCGCCTATGCGGCTGCGAAGGCGAAGCATGGTGGGCGTGCGGGTGAGTCTGAAACTGCTGCCATGATCCGGGAAATGTTCCCAGACAAAGTCACAGACGGCAAAGGACGCAAACGCCGGTCAGCTTACACGCCTAAAAAGGTGGCGCGGGGCGCGTCGGCTGATGGGACGATGCAGGTACAGAAAATGGTTGAATACCGTGAGTTTGCGGAGCGTCTTTTGCGTGAGCGGGGCTTGCACGAAAGTGGGCGTTACCGGTTGCCACCAGAAGTACCAGCAGAGCCACCGAAGGATTGGCCAGGGGACTTGCCTCGTCTTCGCGCTAAAGAGTGGAACCACATCCTCTACGGGGACATTAAAAGATCAGGCGGTCACCAATACGGGTACGGGTGGGTCAACAACCGTCCTGAGTTCCCCGCCCATTGGAGTGACCAAGACATTGCGCAAGCAATTATTGCTGTGCTCCGCAAGGAAGAAAAAGTACCTGGAAAACGGTTTCTATACAGCTCGCGTTATGGTGAAGAATCTATCACAGTGGCGGTTCGCGCTAAAGGCGGGGTTCCAATTGTCCGTTCTGCTTACGTTCAGGGCAGCAGATGATAATATCTGTTTATGTCTACCCAGTTGAGCGAACTCGCGGAATCATTGTTTTCCTTGGTCGAAGCGTGTCGTACAAACACAGACGTCGGTTCTGAAGAGTTGCGAGAGGTCTATGTTCATGATGAATTAGCAGCATGTTCGATGGCCGCTGACATACTCATTGATCATGATGTAAAACTTCCTGAAGATGTGTATGAGAAGTTTAAAGAATTTGGCGAGAGTGATTTAGATTATCTTCACGAAGAATTTGAAGACTTGCAGGAGATTTATTTGCGTAAGTAAATAAAACCCAGCATTTGTTTGTGCCCGCTCCCCCGTTTAGGGTGGCGGGTTTTGTTGTACCCAACCAGCATGGCCGACGGGTCATAAACGGCGCTCAAGAAAGGAGCAACTAACGTGACAGATACGGAAACTAAGTCCTCGTTTGAGGCGATTACCTCCCAGGAAGCTCTCGACAAAATCATCGAGAAACACCTTTCGCGGGAGCGGGACAAATACTCAGACTACGATGCTTTGAAAAAGAAGATTCCTGGGGCAGAAGCAGGACTATTCCCGCCCCTACCAGCCTTGTTATTAACCGGCGCCAAGATCAAAGCAGGCAAAGACAACACGAAACAAGGCAAGTAAATCTGACTATGGATTACCTTAGACTTGATTATTGTTTGCGAGGTCGGTGCGGTGCCCTTGTCCGGGTCGGTTTGTTTGCCAGGCGTCTATGGTTTCGGGTAGCCACCCGGGGATTGCGCCGCGCGTGGTGCGCAGCCCCTGGGCGTTCATCTCGTCGCAGATTTTCTGCATCGCCTTGCCCGCCGCGTACTCCGCGAACATCCGCTGCACGAATGGCGCGGTGTCCGGGTCCACTACGTACTTCTTCGTGGTCTTGTCGACGCCGTAGCCGAACAGCTTGTGCCCGTTGTAGAGCGCGTGCTGGGCGTTGTAGTCCATGCCGCGCTGGATGTTCTGTGACAGCTGGCGGCTGTAATACTCCGCCATCGCGTCAATCAGGCCCTCGATGAGCACGCCCTCCGGCCCGTCGGTGGGGATGTTCTCCGCCAGCAGGTGAATCTCGCAGCCCGCGTCGCGGATGGTGCGCTTCGCCATCGCAAGCACGTACTTGTCGCGCCCCAGACGGTCGGTCTTCCACATGATGAGGAGACGGGGACGGATTTTCGCGACCTCCGACAGCATCTGCTGGAACCCCGGTCGGTTCTCCGTGGTGCCGGATATGGTCGCGTCCTCGTATTCCTTCACGATGCGGAACCCGTGGGCGTCAGCCCAGTCGTGCGCAAGCTCGCGCTGTTGGTCGATGCTCGCTTCATTTTGCGAGTGGGAGGAGAAGCGATAGTAGGCGATAGCGAGGTTGTTGTCGTTCAGCTCGGTTTTCTTACGCCTCGCCAAGCGCTCACCCCCTCCCGTAATTTTTTCTTATAGGTTTTCATAGTTCTCTCCTTTGGATATAAGCCCGCCACCCTCACGGAACGGCGGGCTTTGCTTATCTTTAACCGATTGCCTGCATGGCAGACAAATCGTCTTGCGTGTTGTTCATTACCGCTCGCATGTACTTATCCATGTACACCCAATCAGGTTCACCAGACGAATCGACAGGAAGTTTGATACGTTCTTCCTTCAGAAGGTCAGGAAACAGGCCGTAATTATACGGATACTTATGAGGGACCTGACCCCCGTGAGGTAGACACCTGATACCCGGCCCTGTTGGGTTGGGAAGAAAGGTAATCTACCACCATGTCTAGGTATTCCGAACAGTTCAAACGCGATGCCGTAGCCCTCTACGAAAATAACGAGGACCTCTCGATGAAGGCGGCGTCTGCTGAGCTTGGAATCAGCCGCGCCTCACTTCACACCTGGCTCAAGCAATACGGCACAGGCAAGCGCACCCGAATGGCTCAATCACGAGCTGATGCCACAGCGGCGTCCGAAGCAGAACGCATCCGTCAGCTGGAAAAAGAAAACGCCAAGCTCCGTGAAGAGCGTGACATCTTGCGCAAGGCCGCGAAATATTTTGCCGAAGAGACTCACTGATGATCCGCTTCCAGTTTGTCTATGACCACCGAACCGAATACTCGGTCAAGCGGATGTGCCACGTGTTAAAGCTCAACCGTTCCTCGTTCTACAAATGGGTCAACACCCGCGAAGAACGCAGGTTAAAGACGTGTTCTGATGCTGTTATAGGTGCACGAATCAGGACCATCTTCGATGATGAGCACGGGCTTTATGGTGCTAAACGTATCGCTGCAAGCCTTAAAGCCGATACGAGCTTTGGCCCGATAAATCACAAGAAGGTCGCGCATCATGAAAGCCATGGGGCTGAAAGGCTTTACCAAGCGCCGCCGATGTGTCACTACCAGGCGCAAGCCTGGCCACCACGTCATGCCGGATTTAGTAGGCCGTAAATTCGCAGCTAACGAGCCAAACCGCGTTTATGTCGGCGACATCACCTACCTGCCCTGCAAAGAGGGTAAGAACATGTACTTGGCCACTGTTATTGACACTTACTCGCGGAAACTTGCAGGTTATGCGCTCGCAGACCACATGCGCGTCTTACTGGTCGTCGATGCTCTAGCCCACGCGCACGGTGTGCGTGGCAGTCTTGACGGGGCTGTATTCCATTCCGATCACGGCAGTGTTTACACCTCACAAGCCTTTAGGAGCTATTGCTCGTCGTTGGGAGTGCGCCAGTCCATGGGAGCGGTAGGAACGAGTGCGGATAACGCCCTAGCAGAATCCTTTAACGCCACGCTCAAGCGGGAAGTCTTGCGTGATAGGAAAGTCTTTGACAATCCGATCGCCTGCCGCCAGGAAGTCTTCCGGTGGTGCATGCGCTACAACACCAGAAGGCGGCACTCCTGGTGTCGATACCTTGCCCCAGACATCTTCGAATCCCTCGAATCAGCTACAATAAAACAAGCAGCATAACTGCCCCCGATGTGTCTACTTTCCGGGGGTCGGGCCCCGTTGTTAAATTTCGTGCGCACTACATAAGGAATGCCTTCATCAGCCTCGACCACTTGACGAGTATGGAGTACAGGCGGCTTTACCATAGATGGGAAAAGCTCCCCAACGACAAACTCTTTCCAATCACATGTATTGACAGTTAGCTTCTCGCCATCAGCTTGCCTCAGACTCTCAAGACCTGCCTCAGACTCTCTCATGACCGCCGACATGTACTCGTCCATATACGCCCAATCAGGCTCGCCAGACGCATCGACAGGAAGTAGAACCTCCATGTTTGACGCTATCTCACGAGTAAACTTATAGGCATAATCAAACCCGCGAATAACAGCGGCTTTTCTGAAGGCTGCCACAAAAAACAGCAATTGTGGCTCTTGCCAGTTCGCCGCATATGCACCTTTTGGATACATTCCCTGTACATGTGGATAACCAATAAAATCATTAGGTTGATAGAAAATTGCATCCGCGGTCGTAGTATCACTGAATGTAATCATCCCGCCCTTTTCGGTGACTGTTTGCGACGAATATCCACCTATGCCATTGTTGTAACTCGAATTGACAACAACCGGATTATCACCGTTATCCATCAACTGTGCATTTGTCATCTTGTATGCTTTAGTTGGATGGATATCAAACATCTCACCAACAATAAATGGCTTCCATCCGCTCGTATCAATCTTCGCCATCGCCATCACCGCCTTTCCGCATGGTCAAGGTCACGGACTCGTCATCGGCGCTTACACGGCTCGAATACATCGCGATGTCCAGCAGCTTCTCGCCGAACTCCTTTGCGTCGATACCCTGCTGGAACATCAGGTAGTCCATCGCCGTCTTGCGGAAATCCTCCTCGAAAATCTCGAAGGGCTTCTGCGGCATCTGGTAGGACAGGTGCTCGGCAGGATTCACCCACTGGCACGTGTCGTCGCCGGACTGCTTCTCGACCACATCGACCCAATGCGCCTCGATAGCCGCCCACTTGCCGTAGACGTCATGGCGTCCCTTGTTCTTGACCGTCGCCAACCCATCGGACACCATGTAGCAAGCGAAAAACTCCTTACCATCCTGCGCGACACCCGCCTCGAACACGAAGATGCTCGTGGTCACGCCCACGCCGAAGAACAAGTCTTCCGGCAGCTTGATTATCTTGCGCAGGCGGTGATTCTTCAGAATCCGCTTTATCTGCGTCTTCGATGCCTTCTCCAGCTTTTTGTCCGGCAGAATAAACGCGCACTGTGTGTGCGCCGGAACGCTGTCAAGCACGTTCTCGACGATGGTCATGCAGCCGTACTTGTTCTCGTACGGCGGGTTCATTAGCACTTTCGTAATCGGTTTGGACTGCATCCACTCGCAGGCCGCCTCCGAGCGAGTATCCATCTGCTCGAGGTTCGTCTTGCCATCCTTATGAATCAGCATGTTCGCGCACGCCAGTGCGTAAATCTTGCGGTCGAACTCGATGCCATAGAGCTGTTTGGACTTAATCTCGCCGACCTTCTTCGTCTCCATACCGCCAGCCTCGCGAATCATGTTTGCCATGGCCTTCACAAGGAAGCCGCCGGAACCGCACGTGGCATCCAGAATGCAGTCATCCATGTTCACTTCGAGAATCTTGTACATGAAGTCCGTGATATGTTCCGGCGTGAATATCTGTCCTGACTCGGACTTCTTCTTGTAACGGTTGAACTCGTTAAAGAAGATGCCCATCACGTCCTCGCCGCGCCACTCGTTCGAGTTGACGCACTCGGAAATCTCGACGACCCAGTCGATGAAGTCGTTGATTGCCTTCTGGTTGTCGGTCGAGTTCATCTTGATGTCGGAATATTTCTCCAGCAGGATGTCAATCTTCGCATTCTGCTTACGGCTATCCTCCAGCGACTTGGAGAGCGTCGAGTGAATCGCAGTGTGGAACGTCGCATATCCCAGATTCTTCAAGCGCTTCAATCCGGCACCGTACCGCTCGGCGACCAACGCGCACGCCGTGAAAATCATGCGATGATACAAGTTCTTGATGCCGAACTCGAAATGCAGGCAGTTGTTAATACGCGCTGTCAGCTGGTAGATGCGCTCCTTGTCGATGCTATCGACGGTATAGAGCGACAGGTAATAACCGACATGCTGCAACTTGTCGGGCGTCTTGACTTCCTCCTCGCCCTTGAACACGCGCACGTCCTCGCCGTTGTACAGAACACCGACAACCTTTTCGTACTGCGTTTGTACAATGCGGACATTCTTCAGCACCTCGTCCACCTGCGCCTTGCCAAGGGCAATGCGCGTCGCCTTCGTCTCCAACACTAGCGCTACATCTGCCTTGTTCTTCGGCAGATACCAGCCGTCCGGCTTGTCCGCCACACCCGCGAACCCCAGCTGATTGAACGTCGTAAGCTGACCGACACCCGCACGCGCTGCGTCGCTGTCGGCAAGTCCGAGGATATTACGTGCCAAATCGCGTACCGCATCCTCCGTCAAATTCTTCGCCATTTACTCAGCCACCTCCTGACTGCGCTTCTCCAAATCAATCAGCTTGCCGTTTTCTGCCTTGTAGACGCCCGGAATATTAAGACGACCGCGAGTGCACGTCATGCCGACCACATACGATTCACTCACTGGATTTTCGCCGATAAACGTCATGGGTACCGCATGTTCAAGGTTTTAAATATACGAAACAATCTTCGGCATCTCTGCCAAATCGCAGCAATCAATCTCGATAGTGGACTCAGTGAGCGCATCGAAGACAGAAAGCGTCCATCCGACGTGCGCATGCTCCTTAACGAAGGATTTCATCGCAGAATATCCAGCATCGTTCCCGGCCAACTCGCCCTTGCACATAACGCCACCCATAGGCGACAAAAGCTCAATAAAGTTGTTACTCATTACTCATCCACCTCCTCGATATGCTCCTGCACCCACTCGTGGATAATCGCCGCAATCGTCGTCTCGCGCTCCGCAGCCATCATCTTCAATGCCTTCTTATCGCTCACCGTGAGCGACAGCGAGAGCGTGGTGCGCTTCTCGTCATCCGTCGCATTAGCAGCGACCGTCTTCTCTATCTTCTTCTGCTCGACCTCGCGGTCGGCAGCATACTTCTCGAACATGTTCGCCATAGCTCACCCTCCTTTAATCATTTAGCCATTTGTGCAAATATACATTTGTAGAGTCGCATTTGTCCATACGCAACACAACTCTGACCTGCGGTTACTCCCTCGGAAACCTTGCGACCTCGCGCACCGTGTCCACCAGCTCGCGCGTCGCCTTCGCCGCCTTGCCGCGTCGGTCGAACTCGACCACGGACTCGCCAGCGGCTCCGACCTGCACGAATGCCTCGGACTGGGGCAGCGTGACCACCGTCTGGTCGCCCGCAAGCCCGCCGAACCATTCCATGAAGTCGCGGGACGCCTTGAAGCGGTTCCACCCGTTCATCACGTAGACAATCTTCGTCCGCCCGTGTTTGAACACCACCTTACACATGCGCATCAGCGGCTCGATGTCTCTCGACGTGGTGCGGGTGGGGATGACCACCACGTCCGCTTCCTTCAGCCAATCCGACAGTGCTTCCTGCAAAGCCCCCGGGGTGTCCACCACGCACCTTTTTCACTGAGAGTTGGCAGCGGCTTCATGCAGTTTTCCGGGCCTCGTGCAGAAAATTACATGGGCTACATGAGTTGCTACATGGAGTATTCCCTCATATATCAGCGAAAAGAGCAGTCTATGTAGCTCATGTAGTTTTTCGTGCAAACTTTCCTATTTTTCTAGACCTCCCGTGTGCCACCCTGCTTGCGCTGGAGGCTTAGGGGGGGTGGGGACTACAGAGTCAGGGTCAAATCTAAGTTTTTTAGTAAAAGAACTACATGGACTACATGAAGTCGAGAAACCGTTGGTAAACCAGCATCTGCTCCATGTAATTCCTCATGTAGTGCCATGTAATTTTGTAAAAACTACATGAGCATCGACCTTCACCCTGTAGACAGACCACTAAGCGAGGGCGACCCGAGCGATCACCTCTATAGCTGCTCTCCATTACTGCTAGAGAAATGGGAGGTAAACCAGCCGATGGCAGAATCTGAATACTTGCCACCCTTACAACGTGTCCGCTATCGTCAATCCACGCATTATGATACACTCGTAAATGTGGGCACTGATTACGGAACGATGGATGCGGCTCTAATAGCCTCGCCCAACACCCCACGCGCGCATCCAAAGTCAAATGCAATTGGTGTCAATCCTGAGCGTTTACAAATCTCAAGAGCCGCGTCAAGTTCGTTCATCTGCGCAAATCTGGTAGATAACTCACTGAGTCCAATAGGTTCGATAGTCTCGTCTCGCAAATACCAATCAAGTTTATTTTGATTTTCCGCATATCCGTAAAAAGGAACTACTTGGATGAAACTGTCAAAATCATCATTGCTTGCATCTCGGTTGATGCCAAATAGACGGTTGAATCCCCGGACGATTCTCCAGTTAGGGGCAAGTCGAGGAATTCTAACCATTCGCTCTGATTGAACTAATTCAGCGATTGCGCTGCGGATTGCCTGCTCAGGTGTCACACCTACCCCACCACCTGCCAGATAACAAAAGTCATCCAGATCTTTCTCCACCGATATCGCTGTAACCACAGTAACACCCTCGCAGTCCGTGCGGTGAGCATAAAAAGTGACATCTACACCAGCGCGTTGAGCGCTTTCAATCCAACGGACAATATGTGGATCTGTTATTTTTCGGTCAAAAACGATAGGGCGTGGTGGAATTCTGCAATACCACGACAGATTGGCAGCATCGCGTTCGATAAGCTCTAGAATACCGTGCGCTAGCGATGCTGAGACATCACGATGTGTTGCTAAGCCCCCTGAACTAGATACTCCAACTCGAGCTTCCCCTGATTGGCGGATGTAAAAAAGGTGAACAAGTTGCGAAGGCACATAGATTTTATCTCCACTTAACAGATTTGTTCCGGCGATCCATAAAAGTTTTGCATCCCTACACCAAGGTTCGCATAAAAAATTAGGATCTTCGAATTGCTCAGGTGCAAATAGTTGCATATCGTCGGGACCGATAAACTCTTCTCCTGCACGTTCAAGCTCACTTGCCGAAGCCCATCGCTCCAACTCGTCTGTTTGTGGCGTCAATGAGGAAAATGAACCAATCATGCGTTCGATGGCTTCGCCTAGGGATGACAAGACAGAATCCTCGAGAGTGAGGCCTTTACCGCCACCGTAAATATCTCTATCAAGACCAGTAGGGAGTGCTGGCAGACCGATTAAGCGTCGAAGGGTATGATCCAAGGACATAGCAGTAGCAGAGCCTTGATATCCATTGAAACCGATACCTGGTCGAAGTGACGTTAACACAGTTCGTACGTCACCGAAAGGACTGTATGAATCGAGCATGTCTCCGATTGAAGACCATTCGCGAGAAGTGTGTCGTACGTTCAACTATGGTATGTCACGGTTATATTCTGTGACGTCCAAGGACGAGATTTCAACTGAATTTACTTGTGAGAAAGGCTTAGGCATTGAAGGTTACTCCGTTCTGCGCCAATTTCTGAGAGCGATCAATCCAAGAATGAGCCCCAGAACAAAAGTGATGGCAAGCTTCCAAGCACCGCCCGATGGGAACGGCGAACTTGTATACAAGGACACAAGACAGTCGAACCAGATTTTTAGTGGGTTCCACTCCATTATCTTCTGTAAGACTTTTGGCAGTGCATCTAGCGGAGCCGCTGCGCCGGAGCCGAAAAACATGACGAAAAATACTGCGGCGGTGAGGGCATTTATTGTGCGTGTTCCTAATGGTAGCGTCCCAAGGAAAAAGCCAATAGCGCATAACAATGCGATAAGTCCTACGTTCAGCATCAGGAACATAGGGTTAGTCGCTTCCTGACGAAGACCGTGCATAAGGCTAACAATTAGAACAATGAGACTAGAAGCAGCGATGGTTAGTGTAAGCATCGCTAGAATCACCGCAGAACCAAAATTCAACCCAGATAGCGGTAGCGAGCGATATCTCTTGTCTACCTGCCGTGCACGTAATTCCGCAACATAGACCGGCAATCCCATAAGTAGTAGATTCGCAGCTACTGTTCCAACAAGTGAAGGAAACATCATATCAATAAACTTGATTTGAGTTCCAGGAAGTATTTCTTCTGCGTACGGGACACCGATGAACATGTAAATGATGACCGGAAAAGCCAGTGAAAAGAATACTGCTACCGGTTCTCTAAACAAAAGCACAAGTTCTTGCTTATACCATACCCATAATATCTTTAGTTGTGATCCGGCCTTGCCATGCTGCACCATCATCATTCGCCTCCGGACATTTGTTCTGCACCTGTAATGACAGCAAATACGTCTTCAAGCCTAACCGGGCCGGTTAATATATCAGCAGCACTGTCTAGGTGATGTAGTTGAGCGGATAGGTCAGCAATCGCGTCCACGCTTCCGATAGCAACGATAGACGATCCAGTATGGCCGTAGCTTAGACCTGACTTCTTTACCCAATCAGTTATATGTTCAGTTGGTTCCGTTATGCGAAGTCTCCGATCCCCGCCAAGACTTGCTAGAACCTCGTCGACGCCGCCATTAAGACGAATCTTCCCTCTATCCATGACAAGAAGTACATCTGCAAATGCTTCCGCTTCAGCCATGTCATGAGTTGACGCTAGTACCGCACAACCTTCGGAGGTTAGGGAACGCACAAAATCCCAGACGACCGAACGTCCTTCAGGGTCAACACCAGAGGTGGGTTCATCAAGCACGAGCAAAGAAGGATGACCAATAGCAGCACACAAGATATCAAGACGCCGTCGCTGACCTCCAGATAGATTGTCGACCGTTTTGTCAAGGTAATTATCAACGCCAAGCTTCGATGCCATTGCGCACCAGTCTGCAGGATCTGAGTATAAACATTCAGTAGCGCGTATCACTTCCCTAGTTTTAATTCGCGAGGGAAGACCAGAACTCTGAAGTTGAACTCCAGTATAGAACCTATGTTCTCCACCGGGGACAACTGGGATATTGATGATTCTAACCGAACCTTTAGTTGGGGTTCGCAGCCCAACAAGCATCTCCATAGTGGTCGTCTTGCCGGACCCATTTGGCCCCACGAGAATAGTAGTCTCACCAGCCAGGAGGTCGAAGGATATCTCATTGACTACACTGACGCCGTTGTAAACTTTTACAAGACCAGAGACTGAAGCGATCTTCTTCCGTACGCACTTATCAGTTTTGGCGGATACTTCTAACATGTCCACCGCTTCTGCGTTCGAGTCGTTGTTTTGCATGGATTCTCGATAAATTTAAGCGATGTATGGTGCGCAAAATTTGCGCACCATACATCGAATTCTCATCAGAAGTTGAAGATATTGACCCAGCACCAGCAGCAGCACCAGCCGCCCGGTGCTACAGCGGATTCTGCCGAGAAGTGCTTCTCCTCTGCGATTAGCGTCATGTCCATGAGGTTCTCCAATCCAAACAGCGAGTAGGGGGTGATGAAAACCACTTGTGGCAACGATACCTCTAATAACTCCAAACCTGCATGCGGTTCACGCTTGACGTTACAAGGAAGTGACCAATCACACTTGAATCACATGAGCCTGTTACTCAGTTAGTAGGAAGATAGTGCAACTATGTCAGTATCAAGCCACCGAATATTGGGAAAACGAGTGGATCGTAGTACTTATAGACCTAGAGTCAGTCAAGATAGGTAACGGCGTTCTAGCCGGAAGCCTCAAGTTAGAGGTTTCTAAGCCCGTCTCTTTCTGAGGTATCACCCTAGAAACACTCCAGGAACCGGACATATAACCATTAAAAAGCATTGCACGTCCAGAGCCAGATATGGTGATTAGCATCTAAATTCCCCGCATACTCTATCGGCTGGACCTCGGCAGTCCTGAGAAATAAAACCTTTTGACGTCCCGGCTGACCTTTTCACGCCAGCCCATACTTTTTGACGTTGGCCTGAACCTTTTGACGCCCCACCCACAAGCCCGTTAAATCCGGCATCCGAGCCCTCGCCACGGCCTCCAAACGCCCCACCAGGCCACTGCCGCAACGCTCTCAAGCACCACCCCACTCCCCCCCCCACTAAACCCAGCATTTGCAAGGGAAAACCCGCCTTCGGACATGAAAAAAGACGCTGGCTTGGATTGTATCCAAGCCAGCATCTAGTTGGTGGAGACGGCGGGAATCGAACCCGCGTCCGTTAGCTGCCCCCTGAGACTTCTCCGGGTGCAGTTTGCTAGCGATTTTCTTGGTCCCAAACATTCACGCAAACCAGATGTTTGACGGACCCAGTTGCCAAAAAGTCGCCACCTTGCCGACAACATGCAAGGTAGCCAGTGGCTTCCTAGACGACGCCAGAAACTAGGTCGAAAGCAACCCCTAGGCTGACGGATTCGCAAGCTCGCTTAAATTAGGCAGCGAGGGCGAAATCAGTGCGGTTATGTTCAGCACTTATTGTTTTGTGAAGAGCGTTTACGAGCGGACCTCACGTCCTCGACCCGCTTCCCTCAAGCTGACAACCAACGTCGAAACCGATCGTCCCCTTATGAAGTTGTGTAACAACTGTTACAAACAGTAATCGTATCGATAAACCCATGCACACTCAAGCCAATCCAGCCACTTACCGCGACACCGCCCACGTAACTATCCAACGCTACCCGCCCAGCCGCCCTCGTAATAACGACAGTTAACGCCGATTGCGTTCCGCTAGCGCCCGCGCAGTTTCGCGTTTGTCCTGTGCTTCCTTCAAAGCTTGGCGTTTATCCCATTCGTGTTTGCCATGTGCTAATGCGATCTGTACTTTGGCACGCCCACGCACAAAATACAGTTCCAAAGGAATAACAGTGTAGCCTTTCGCAGCCACCCCACGCGCCAATTTCGCCAACTCGCGTTTGTGCAACAGCAGTTTACGTTTGCGCTTGGGCGTGTGGTTAGTCCACGAACCATTCAGATACTCAGGAATCATAGCGCCTTGCAGCCAGGCTTCCCCACGCCACAGCTCCACCCACGCCTCATTCAGCGACGCCCGCCCCATCCGCAAGGCCTTCACTTCCGTCCCCATGAGCGCCAAACCCGCCTCATACGTGTCCTCAATATGGTAATCGTGGCGAGCCTTCTTATTGCGCGCAATAACCTTTACCGCGTCAGCTTCAGCTTTCGCTTTTTGCGCCGCAGTCATTTTTGGCGCTTGGTCCTGCTTCCAGTTCTTTACCATAACTAGTAATTATTACCGCAACATCGTCATCGGATCAATGGTGACCCCATTCCGATGAATTTCGTAGTGGGCATGGCACCCCGTTACCCGCCCCGTGGCCCCAGTCAGTCCAATCTGCTGCCCCTGCCGCACGTGCTGCCCCACCGACACGTCAATACGCGACAAATGCAAGTGCCCAGTCACGTACGAATTTCCGCCAATCATCCCATGGTTTATGAACACTCCATTGCCGCCCGTGTCAAACCACCCGGCTTCAGAAACCACGCCGTCCGCCGTCGCGAACTGCGGCACTCCACAGCCCGCCCCCAGGTCCACGCCCGCATGCAAAATGCGAGTTCCCACTACCGGGTGGACCCGATACCCATACGGCGATGTCACATACAACGGTCCGTTATAAGGGCGAATGAATATTCCTCCCGAGGGCGCCGGACGGGCTGACACTACCCCACCGGACCGGTTTTGCGCATCAATCTGCTGAATCTGTTGCTGGAATTTAGTTATTTCGGCTTGTGCCGCTTCGAGTTCTTTTTGCGCCTGTCCCTTGCGCTGATTAAGATCGGCAGCCGCTTTCGCGCTTTGTGCCTGCAGCGCATCGAGCGAAGCCAATTCTTTTTCTTCCGCATCCTTCGCGGCTTTCGCCTTATCCGCCAAGGATTTTGCCGCCTGTTCCTTCACTTTTATCTGGTCCGCCAACGCTTTTTGACGGTCCTCCTGGTTCTTCGACTTCGCAATTTGAGAGCGCAGTTTTTGAATAGTAAGTGTCCCATTTTGGCTAGCTTGATTAGCCGCGCTAGCAGCCTTCGTGAAGTCTTCAGTGGTAGCGGAAGTCAACGCCAAGCTGAGCGTCGAATCAGTCCCCCCATCCCGATAAGTTTTCGCCGCCAAAGCCCCTATTTGCTTGCGCACAACATCAGCTTTTGCGGAATCTTCCGCAATTTTTTGCGCAATCTTTTCTGCTTCCGCACGTGCCACTGCGAGGTCGTTAACTACCTTCTGGTGGTCACGTTCGGCAGCACCAGCACGGGCGCGGGCATCCTCGACCTTTTTGCGCGCCACCGGAACTTTCGCATCCAATTCCGCTTTCTTTCGGAACACTCCCGCCAATTCTTTATTTATCCCTTCGAGGGCGGCATTCGCACGCGCCTGTTTGCGCGTTGCCTCCTCTTTGCCTTTAACCGGGTCGGAGGCGTTAGCCGGAAGCATCACACCCACCAGTATTGGCAAAATCGCGAAAGCAGCAAGCATTTTTTTAGCGCGCATTTTATCCCTCACAGTTTCGTGTATTTAGCTAAAGAACCAACAGACGCCACAATAGTTACCACCAGTGCCGTAACTACCAGCCAGGGGCTGAGCCACAGCACGTTACTAACCTCAATCAACTTTATAAAGCGGAAAGATTCCTTCACCCACCCCTGAACAAAGTGAACCCCTAGCGCCAACCCACCAGTTGCCAACACGGCACCAATCAAAGTTGCCAAGGCGCCCTCCAAAATAAAAGGCAACTGAATAAACAAATTCGACGCCCCCACCAGGCGCATAATTTGGGTGCGTTTTTGCCGCAACAAGGCCGCGACGCGAATAGTAGTAGCGATCAGCAAAATTGCCGCAACCAGCATAATCCCCGCCAACGCCCACGACAACAGCGTCGCCTTGTTCAACAAATTGAACAGCGGTTCCACCACTTTGCGTTGGTCCTGCACTGATTGCACGCCTTCTTGACCCGCCAGTTCATCCGCTATCACCTGATATTTTTGGGGGTCATGAAGTTTCACGCGGAAGGACACTGGCAGCATGTCTGGGGTAGTGGCTTCAGAAAGTGGCGTACCCTCAGCAATTTCCTGAAACTCTTTGTACGCCTGATTTTGATCCACAAACGTCACTTTTTGGATCAGTTTTGCCAGTTCCCCGCTTTCTAAGCGTTTGCGCACTTCCGCTATTTGCCCGTCGGTAGCCTTTTTTCCCTTACAAGTTTTCCCTTCGTCCGAGGACGCACACATCGACACAGTTACTTCCACTTTGGAATACCACTGGTTCTTCATTTCGGAGACCTGAATTTGCGCCAAAGCCCCGGCACCAACAAAAAGTAAGGATACGAAAGAAACCAATACTACCGAAACGGTCATAACCCAGTTGCGTACCAGCCCTTTGAAGGCCTCTGAAATAACTAACCAAAAACGCATAATCTCTACCTTCCGGCCCCGTAAACGCCACGTTCTTGGTCGCGTTCAACCTTGCCGTCAACTAACTCAATTACGCGTTTGCGCATGGCATCAACAATTTCATCGTCGTGCGTAGCCATGAGCACGGTTGTGCCCATGCGGTTAATGCGGTCCAACAATCCCATGATTCCCAGCGATGTGGACGGATCCAAGTTGCCGGTAGGTTCGTCAGCCAGCAGCAGTGCCGGACGGTCCGCCATCGCCCTCGCAATAGCCACCCGTTGTTGTTCACCGCCAGAGAGCTGGTGGGGATAGCGTTTGGACTTGCCGTCCAAACCCACCATTTCGAGGACGCGGGGAACTTCGGTTTTTACGACGTGGCGGGGTTTGCCAACAACTTGTAGTGATATTGCCACATTGTCAAAAACGTTTTTGTTATCTAGCAGGGCGTAGTCTTGAAACACCGTCCCTATTTGGCGGCGCAGCATGGGTACGCGCCGGTAGCTTAGTTTAGTCACGTCTTTTCCAGCCACGTATAGCGTGCCTGAAGTGGGTCGGATGCTGCGCAATACCAAGTTTAAGAAGGTCGATTTACCTGATCCGGACTGTCCTACCAGAAACACGAACTCGCCTTTTTCGATGTTTACGCACACGTCATCTAGGGCGGGCTTGGCGCCCTTTTTGTAGACCATTGACACATGGTCGAAAGTAATCATAGGTCCCCGTTCAAGTTGCTATACGTATTTAGGCTAAAGGGGCGCGGAACCTTTTTCACTCTGACACGCACAAAGAGCCAATTTTTGTGGCCGTCACTTACTTTTCGGGACTTTCCTGGGCTTTACGCCAACGTATGCCGGCGTCAATAAATCCGTCTATTTCACCATCAAATACCGAGGACGTATTGCCCGATTCGTACCCCGAACGCAAGTCTTTCACCATCTGATAGGGCTGCAAAACGTAAGACCGCATTTGGTCGCCCCAAGCAGCTTTTATGTCCCCCGCCAATTCCCGTTTCTTAGCTTGTTCTTCTTCGTGGCGGCGCGCCAACAATTTTGATTGCAGCACGCGCAACGCCGCCGCCCGGTTCTGAATCTGCGATTTTTCGTCCTGCATGGAAACCACAATGCCGGTGGGAATGTGGGTCATGCGCACCGCCGAGTCTGTAGTATTCACCGATTGCCCACCGGGACCAGAGGAGCGGAACACGTCCACTTTTATTTCACTTTCGGGAATGTCAATATGGTCGCTCGACTCGATCAGTGGAATAACCTCTACCGCCGCAAACGACGTTTGTCGTTTGCCTTGGGAATTAAACGGGCTGATTCGCACCAAACGGTGGGTGCCGCCCTCGACAGACAAAGTTCCGTACGCGTAAGGGGCTTCTACCTGGAACGTTGCCGATTTTATACCCGCTTCTTCGGCGTAGGAAGTGTCCATTATTTTGTACGTATACCCTTTGCGTTCGGCCCAGCGGGTATACATGCGCAGCAGCATTTCCGCGAAGTCGGCGGCGTCTACCCCACCCGCGCCCGAGCGTATAGTTACCACTGCGTTGCGTTCATCATATTCGCCGGACAGGAGGGTGCGGATTTCCAGAGCGCCCAGGTCGGCAGCTAATTTTTCGAGGTCGCCCCCAGCTTCTTCCAGTATCATTTCTGTTTCGTCTGGCTCGCTTTCGCCCGCCAGTTCCACCATTGTTTCGACGTCGTCCAGCCGTCCTGCTAGCTTTTCAATGCGTTCTAGTTCGCTTTGAGCATGGGAAAGCCGCGATGTTACTTGTTGCGCTTTTTCGGGGTCATCCCACAAATCGGGAGCACCGGCTTGTTGCGATAGTTCCGCAATTTTGGCGCGTAACCCCGGCAAATCCGTCACGGTCTCGATTTGGTGTAGCTTGTGACGCAACTGGTCAATTTCTGCAGGAAAATCTATGGACACCTTTCTAGGCTACGGTAGCGGAACAAAATGCGGTACTTGAATTACCGGGCGGTGACAATATTCGCGGTTGAAGAAACCCGCAACGGCACCAACAGTTGCACGCGGGGCAAAATGCGGGGAAAGAATTTCAGTCGTGCGTTTGCTTTCACGCTCACTTGCACCTGATTTGCACGCGGCAACGTCACTTCGCTGACATGCAAGTCCCGCAAGGTGCGTTTGCCAGCAAAAACGTCTGTACTGGCGGCGCGCACTTTACTGGCTGCTTTTTGCCTCGCCAAGTTGAACGAAACTGACCCGGCGGAACCATAGTATTGGTGGGGGTCGAGGGCGGATGCCCCGATAGTTGCCAAACTATCAGTAATCGTGACTAACTGTTTATGCTGCACATAAACGGTTGCCACTGATGCGGCACCTAGCACCAGTGTTAGCGCCAGAACCAGCACTCCCAAAACCAGTAAAGTGATGCGACCGTCCTCGTTATTGGCAACCCCGCCCCTTGGTTTCAAAGTGTCACAGCTAACCACGTCCCCCACCTAACTTCGCAGCTTTGGCACAGTAATGACCGTGCTAGAAGTAATAGGGACACGCGCAGGCACCACCTTGTCAATTACTTCGGGAAAACCAGGCAAAAGAACATTCACGCGAATGCTCAATGCGGCCCGCCCGCCGGGACGACACCCGTTGCCACTGCAGCTAACCCGAATTTCCGGGACGGTTGCTCGAATATGTTGGTCAGCGAAACTCAGACGAGCAGCCTGCTGCGCCGCCGGTACTTTTCCGCCCGCCATTATTATGCGACTGGCGTCGCGCAAAGCACTTTCTGTTGCAAAGCTGGCAGCTTCCAGCCCCGCCAGTGCCACCACTAATTGCACTAGGGGGATGAAACATATGAGCACCATCAAAACGAACTCCACGGTGGCTTCGCCGCGCTCATTGCGCATTTTTAATGACCTCCTCGCGGACCGCTCTGCCACTCACGTGCAAACCGCCGGGAATTCCCCACGGTCCCAACAGGGGTAACACGATTTGTGCCTCCATTTTGACGGCGCGCATACCGTTTTGCAGTTTGGTTTCCGAAAACTTCGTGCTACTAATGCGCACGCCAGGGGCGCCTGCCCGCATCATTTCGACAAAACGCGCCCGCCCGTCAGCCACGCTGGCGCCATAAAGCGCCATCCGCCGTGCCCCTTCGCCCGCCGCATCCACACCAATTGCGCGCACGTGCAAGGCAAGACCTAATTGAATCAGCCCTAACGCCAGCGTCACTACCAGGATGCTCACCAGCACGTGTCCCACAACGGCAGAACCGCGCTCCTTGGTGCTCTGCTGAGGAATCAAATACCCGAAACCTGGGCTATGGCGTGTTGGAACAGCTGCGTCAAAGCTGGTCCTGCAACTGCCCAAATGAGGGCAACCAGACCAGCTGTCATCAGTGTGACCATCACCCATCCTGGAACGTCTCCGCGTTCGCTTGTGGTAAGGAACTTTTGCTTCATTTTTCTCCTACATAAATTTGAGGGCAACCAGCCCTGGGTACATTGCGAACAAAACAACTTGTGGCAGCAGTAAGAAAACGACGGGCACCAGCATGGCAATTTCGCGTTTTCCGCCCTCTTCCATCAGGGCTTTGCGGGCTTGTTCCCGACTGTCGAGGGCTTGCGCGCGCAACACCGGCGCCAGCGGGGTGCCTCGATCAATGGCGGTCACTAACGTGTTTACTAGCCGAGACAGCGGCGGGTTAGCATTTTTGCCCGCCATTTTTTGGAGGGCGCGTTGCATCGGGATACCGGCACGCACGTCGTGATGCACCGCAGACAGCTGTCGACCAATTGGTCCCCCAGCTACTTTGGTGACACGTTCTATCGCACCACTTAGTCCTTCTCCGGCACCTACGGCGAGGGCGATCAGTTCGGTCGCGTCTGGTACTTGCGTTGCCAGTTTTCGTTGATAATTGCGGGCTTGGGCGCTGAGGTGACGGTCGCGTGCCAGCGGCCCCATTATCAGACCGGCTATGGGACCGACGGTGGCAACCAGTGCGGGAATGCCACGAAAGTACATTGCGAGGACGCCAAAACCGACCCCCAGTGCGCTACCTGCCAGCGCCCAATACAGTTGGGAAAGGCGGAATTGGCTCAGTTGTTGCCATCCGCCCGCCAATTGGAGGCGCTTTTCCACCGACGCATTGGTTGACCCGGCGGATGCTAACATTCCCTGCAAAGACTGTTTCACAGTGGCAACAACGGACTGATTTCCCGTTGATTGTCCGTCCAAGTAGCGACTGACCCTCGCCATCAGTGAGGGACACCCACTGAGGTACCACGACCACAACATCGCCACGCCGGTAGCAAATACTAAACCTACGATTGCCCCGCTCATGCTAGGGTCCGTTCTTCGCCCGTGAGCGTCGCAAACTTATGCATCAAGTAGTATGCGACCGCCGAAAGCACCGCCCCGGAAGCTAACACTACAACTCCCCCGAAGTTTTGATACGCCCTGGCAGTGCTCGGTTGCAAGCACAAGACGGTGACAACCAGCCACGGTGCCACCACCGCTAATCGCGCCCCATTTACCGTCCAACTTTGCCGGGCCTCTAATTCGCCACGAGTGCGGGCGTCCTCGCGCAGCATGTGCGAAAGAGCGCGCAGCAACGCGCTTAAATCCGCCCCACCGACATTGTGGGCAATGCGCATAGCTTCGATAATGCGGTCGGCAACCGGGTCTTTTAGGCGGTCTTTAAGCAAGTCCAAGGACGCCTCGAAACGTCCCGTTGCCGCCAAATCGGCGCTAAATTGCCGCATTTGTGCGCGCAGCGGCTCTGGACCATTGCGCGCTAACCCCACCATGGTGTCCGACAAGGACAGACCCGCTTGAATACCCGTCAAAATATCATCGATGACATCAGGCCAAATTTCCCGGCGCGCCTTGTCTATACGCGCACCGCGCACTTTCAACCACCCGATTGGCGTTGCCGAAAGCGCGCCGCCGACGATTGTCGCCACCGCCCAAGTTCTGGTAGTTGCTAACAAGACTAAAAATACGAACACGAAAATTGCTACTGCCGCACCCAAAATTTGGACGGGTCGCACATTAGAGAGTTCGGCGCGGCGCAACAGCGCCGTTATTCTGCCTTCTCGACCCGACTTTTGCCGCATTTTCGGCAACAGATCTAAAACTAATCCCAGCCCCACTCCGCACAGGGCACCCAACAGCGCACCCATTACATCGTCCTCGCCAATAACCTGGTGATGTCGAACCCGGCAGCGGCGAAACGGTCGTGAGCATCCAGCGCCCCGTTACCGCGCACCAGGCGGGAATCGCGCCATTCGAACAGTGATGCGGCTTCGACTACCCCCGCTTCGACCCGCCCAGTGATACCCAGTATTTGGCTGACGTGGCGGTGACCGCGGCGATCTTTTTCCACGTGTACTACCAGATCGAGGGCAGTGGCTACCGTCGGCGTCACAAACGCTGCGGTTACGTTTGGTCCTGCTAACAACGGCAGAATGGTTAGTTTTGCCAGTGCGTCTTTAGCGGAGTTTGCGTGGATTGTACACATGCCGGGAATACCCGCGTTGAGGGCGATGAGTAGGTCCAAGGCTTCGGCTGAGCGGACCTCACCAATAATGAGGTTATTTGGGCGCATACGCAACGATTCTTTGACCAGGTGCCGCAACGTCACTTCCCCGCTACCATCCAAATTTGGGGGGCGGGTCTGCATGGCTACCACGTCGCGTGCTTGCAAATCCAGCTCGAATACTTCTTCGCAGGTGACAACGCGGTTGCTGGCAGGAATTGCGCCCGCCAGCGCCCTGAGCATAGTAGTTTTGCCGGCCCCGACCGCACCTGAAACCAAAATATTCAGCCCCGAAGCTACGGCAGCTTCCAGGAAGCTAGCAGCACCCTCGGGTAGCATGCCCAAAGAAACCAGCGCCGGAAGACGCCGAGCCTTGGCGACATGTTTACGAATATTCACCGCCCAATTGGTTGCCGCTACCGGCGGAATTACGGCATGTAAGCGTTCGCCTCCGGGCAGTTGGGCGTCCACAAAAGGCGAAGACAAGTCCAGGCGACGTCCCGAAAAACGCAGCATGCGCTCTACTAGTTCCTGCACTTCGCCCTCGCCCAGCATGATGGTGGTCAGTTCCGTCTGCCCATCTTTGGCTACAAAAACGCGGCTGGGCGAATCGATCCAAATTTCTTCGACTTTGTCGTCTTCTAAAAGCGGTTGCAAGGGTCCGAGCCCGCATATTGTGTCCAGTAGCCGCCGGCTCAATTCTGCGGCTTCGTCTGGGTTCATATTTATGAGGGCGGTGTCTATAATTTTACGAATTTCTTCAGTACCGGTGGTAGGGTCAATACCTGCCTCTGCTACTTTGCCGCGCACCTGCGCTAATGCCGATTGATACTGCATGTCACCGCCTCAAAATATTTATGTGACGAGAATAACGGACGTCGCTTATATGCGCAATCATTTCAAGCAAATCTGTGGATAACTTTTTTAAAAAATGCGCTTCCTGGGGGCGTATGCGGCACGACACCGGCGCCAAAAACCGCACCGAGCCGAGCCAATCGGGACGATTTATTAAAAAATGGGTGAAAAATTACCGTAAGGTGAGAACGTGATGAACGAACTGACTTTGGCTGGACTTGCCGCCGCCGCATTGCCGGAGACCGACTTTTCCCGTGTCTACGCGCGCACCACCACCGGCGGAATTGCCCACGCCATAGTCGAATCGACCACTGGAAAACGGTTCGAAATCGCCGCCCCGACAAACCATGCGCAAGCCGCCGAATTACTGTCAGAACTGCCCATACTGAAACTGCTGGCCGGGCTCCGCGACGAAAACCAGTTCCCCCTCCAAACCCCGCTGCCCTGCGGCTGGGCAAAAACCGCAGTGGGACACGCCTTTTTGTTCCCACAACTGCCCGGAACGCCTCGGAAAAGCACGGACATATGGACGGATACGCACCTTGCGGTCGGATTGGGACGCGCCTTAGCCGTTTTGCATGCTCTTCCCACTACCCAAGTGTCCTCCTTAGGGGTGCCGAATTATTCCTTACCTACGTGCCGTCAACGCCTGCTGACCAGCCTGAAACAGGTAGAATCCAGCAAAATCGTACCCACCGCCCTCGAAAAAAGGTGGCGGGCAAAACTAGCGAACGAAACGTGGTGGCAAGCCCCCGCCCAATTTGTTCACGGCGCAATTGACGAGGACTCGCTGTGCTTTAAGGGCGACACTGTGGTGGCATTGCAGTATTTTTCCAGCGCGCACATTGGCGACGTGGCGCGCGATTTTAGTTGGTTTTTTGCCGCCGCTACACCGCAGTGCCAAGAAGCGTGCCTAGAAAGTTACTTCGCCGCCGGTGGCAGGCAGGACGAATTTTTAACCAAACGCATCGAACTGGACGCGGAAATGGCAATGGTGCGGTGGCTGTTACACGGTTTGACAACGGAAAACGCGGACATTGTAAACGATGCCCGCGTAATGATGCGGGATCTGGTGAATTTTATTGGCGAGGGCGACAGTGCAGACACGGTAACTGCCGCTTTTTCCCAACCCATTCCCATCGTGGGCACGCCGCTCACCGGAATCACCGAGATCGGTCAAGCCAGCCAAGCTAGTCAAGCTAGTCAAGCCTATCCACAGGCGCCAACCGGTTCTGATACCGCCACAGTGGTAATGTCCGAGGACGAAATTAGACAATTATTCACCAACACTTAAGGTGTTCTTTACCTCACTTTTATTGCGTGTTCGCGTTCGTGGTGCCATAATTACTTCTCTGAAGGAAACAAGTTTGCAGGCACAACCATCGTGCCAACTTGAAGAGGACGAAAGTGGGGTATCCATGACTTACAACATTCATAACAGGTGGGGTTCGCACCAGGCTAACAATGTGCGCGGCTCGTTAGCGCAGGCAGTGTGGCCGTGGTTCGCAGAATTTGCTGACGACAGGGTGCGCCGCGCCATCGCCAACTTAGACGACAGTGAACAGCGCGAACATTCCTTGGAATTCCTGGGATTGGAACTAACTAACGCCTAAGCGCGCATTTTGCTTCGCCCTCGCCATAAATATTCAGCGCGAGGGCGAAGCTGTATCCAAGCCCAACTGTGCGGCAATCTGGTTTTCGTCCCAAATTTCGTCATCGCCTAACCTCACCACGGTGCCGGTAGACACGTAAACTAACTGTGCAGCAATCTGACGTAACGGCATCTCGTGCGCCTGCGCCCACGCCAAACGGTAAATGTGCAATTGAATTTTTGCCCGCGCGGCGTCCTCGGGAATGGGGGGACGACCGGTCTTCCAGTCCATAATGACCACGCGCCCATCTTTTTCAAAAACGGCGTCAATCTTGGCGTTTATACGCACATTTTTCACGAGGACGGACAACCCGGTTTCCACTGCCAACGTGCGGTAATTCTGCGTAATGTGCAATTTTTCCCAGTTGCTTTGCCACTTTTGCAGGCGGCGAAGTTGGGCGGAGCGCAAGTCTGAAATCAGGTCGGTTTCCCGGGGTTCTGCCGCGCTTTGACCAAGTTGCGATTCCACCCAGGCATGGAAGACCGTCCCGAGCAGCATCGCTTCACTGGCAGGTTGCGGTAGCGGACGACGCAAAGACCAGGCAAACCCGGTCAAGTCCTCATAGGCCTGCTGCACCTTGGTGGTCGCCAAATACGCGGGCAACTGCACTGTGACCTCGTTTCCTGCCCAGTAATTGTCTGCCAGGGAAAGGGCTTGGCGCACTGCGGGCGAATCCGGGGCAGCGCCCTCGTAATTTTCCACCGCCGCGGCCAGTTCCCCCAAGCTTTTCCCCAACTGGGTGCGCGGACGCGGCCACAAGCTTCGCGGCGGCGCGGGTTCAGTGAACCATTCCTGCAATTGCGCCGCGTCAGGAAAAGTGGTGGCGACGCCCGGCAAACCCGTTACTGCCCCGGCTTCTATCAGTTCCCCCAAAAATTCTGAAACCCCCAAAGGTTCGCGTTCGCCATCCTTGTTTTTACGCCCCCATGCCGTGGATCCGGTCAACACCAACTGGTGACAGGCGCGTGTAAATGCCACGTACGCCAGTCGCCGTTCCTCTAGGGTTTCAAACTCGCCCAGCACACGCACATATTGATCCCGCAACGCATTAATATCCTTGCTGGTAACACACGTTTCTACTGCTAGTTGGGGTAGGGACTGCCGGTCGGTGCGCATAAAAAACGGTAGTTTAGACGCCACCGTCAGCCACCCATTTGCGCTGCGATACGGCGGCAAATCTGCTTTCTTTTTCGACTTTTCCTTTAGCAGTGACACTTTCGGGAACTTGCTTTCTCCTAATCGCACCACTGCCACTGTGTCCCATTCCAATCCTTTTGCCGCGTGCATTGTCAGTATTTGCACCACGCCCGGAGCCGGTTCCACACTGACGCCCTCTAGCCCCCGTTCGCGTGCCTCTGCGGCTTCCAACCATGCCAAAAAGTCGCGCACATCATTACTACTTTCCGTGGCGAAGCTGGCAGCAACTTGTTTGAAGGCGTTCAAGGCGCGGCTTTGTAAAGAACTGGGATCCAAAGCCGCGTCGATGTCCAAATCCAACGCGTTAATGGTTTTTTGCACCAAAGCCACCAAGCCGCCGTGCAGGTGTGTTCGTATTTGGGCCAGAGCGTTTGCCAGCTGACGCACGCGCACGTTAGCAGTGGGGCTAAGGTGGGGGTCGTCCTCAAAACGCACAGCTTCCACGGCTTCTGCCAACACGGCATCGGGGTGTTCGTCCGGGGCGCAACCACTTTTTGCTATTTCGAGCGCCTTTTCCCACACCCTCGCCAAGTCTTTTGCCCCCAAGTTTTTCCCAGTTAGCAGCCGCATTAGGGCGTCTCCGGCACGTGCGTCGGTAGCAACTGTCAGTGCGGAAACCAAGTCAATCACGGCGGGTTCGTACAGCAACCCGGCGGTACCCACGATTACGGCTGCAACGCCTTCTTTTTCGAGGGCGTTGCGCACGTCCACCATAGTGCGGCGGTTTCGGCACAAAACTGCGGCGGTACTGGCCCTGTTCCAGTGCGCAGCGAACCATTTCGCTACGGCTTCGTCCTCGTCTTTTTCAGAAGCGAAAAACGCCCCCAGGACAGTGCCCGCGAGCGCCTTTTCGTGGCTTTGCAGTGCGGGGAGGGAGACTTGAGGGATGCCGGCGGCGTGGGACCAGGCCGGGTTAGTGTCATCTTTGGGCGCACCCAGTTTTTTAGCGGTTATGTTGGCGACTTTCAGGATGTTCTTGTCATTGCGAAAGGAGATGGACAGGTTTAGGGGCGCGGTGGTGGCGCCGAATGCGGTGGCGAATCCGTCTAAGGCTGCGCGCGAGGCCCCCCGCCACCCGTAAATTGATTGGTTCGGGTCCCCTACTGCTACTACGCCGTGTCCGGCAAAGAGGCGGGCGAGCATTTCGACCTGGTTTGGGGAGGTGTCTTGAAATTCGTCCAGAAACACGGACTTAAAGCGGGCGCGCACTTCGCCCACTACGTCTTTGTTGGTGCGTAGTATGCGGTTGGCGAGGGCGACTTGGTCGGCAAATTCTATAACCCCCAGTGTTTTTTTCGCATTCCAGTATTCGCGCACTATTTCCAGCAGTTCGCCGCGTTCTTTGAGCGTGGTGGCGATTGCGAGAACGTCTTTTCTGGGACTTTTTCCTTTGTCGTCGGTGAATTCTTCTATGGTGGCGGCGTAGGCGCGCATTTCTGCGGCGGCAATGTCCAGGTCGAGGGCGTTGTCTGTGAGGACGCTGGCTAGTTCCATTACGTCCCCCACCACAGAATCTAGGGTTTTAGTGGTGTTTAGGGGTCGGTTCCAGTTCGCGACTATATTGTGGATTATTTGCCATTTTTCGGCGTCAGTTATGAGGCGCGCATCTGGGTCTATGCCGGCACGCAACCCGTAGTCGCGTACTATCATGCCCGCGAACGCGTTGTATGTGGATATTTGGGGTGGGTCGAGGGCGATCTCTTCGGGGTGATAGTCGGTACCGGCTATTATTTTGTTTTCGATTCGTTCTTGCAGTTCCCCGGCGGCTTTGTTGGTGAAGGTAAGGCCCAGTATGTGTTCTGGTTTCACTATTTCGTTAGCAACTTGGTAGAGGGCGCGCATGGCCATGGTTGCGGTTTTTCCAGACCCGGCTCCGGCTACGACCAGTTGCGGCTGCAAGGGCGCGGTTATGACTTCCGTTTGTTCGAAGGTGGGGGGAAAATCGCCGGTGCGCTCGGCTAGTTCGGCTGGCGTTATCATACTAGGCGTTTCCCTTCTTCTTTTAGCGGACAGCAGGTGTGGACTGGGCAGGAGCGACAGCGCGTATTTTCGAGGGCGAAGAACTGGGCGGCTGCCATTATTTCGGCACCAGTTTCAATGGCGGCATAGGCGGGGGAATCCTCCGCGATGGGTTCTTGGGCGGTTATTACGAGGGCGGTTTCTGTTTTTGCACCCAAGTAGACTAGTTGCGCCCCACCCAGCACGACCCCTTGTGCGGCCAGTGCCACCTGGTAGCACCACAGTTGTTTGTCTTCGCGTACTTGATCTTTGGTCTTTGGGGTTTTCCCCGTTTTGAAATCGACTATACGGAAGGTTTTTTCGCCTGCGGAATTAGTGTCCGCTTCGATACGGTCGATGCGGCAGGTCAGGCGCGCGCGTCCCACATTTGCGCCGTATTTTTCTTCGACGCCTACCGCTTTTCCGGCCGCCGCAATGTAGTCTGCGAGGTTTTGCACCATTCGTTGGGCGCGTTCCCGGTCGCGCCTTCCCCACTCGGTGTCGGGAATTTCAATCTGGCTGAGTTTTTGGGCGAGGACGTCTTGCAGTTCTGCCGCCTTGCCTTCGGGGTATTCTTCGGCAATGGCGTGAACCAGCGTGCCGATACTGCGCGCCCAGTCGCTCCCCCCTTGCCCACCGTGTTTTGTGAGGAACCAGTTCAGTGGGCAGTCCAACGCATTTTCTAATCCCGAGGGTGAGACGTACACTTTTTTCTCTGGCGCCACAAGGGGGACAGTGCAGGAGATGTCGCCTCCTGCCCACCGCCGCGGATTCGCCAGGGGAATCCGTTTGGCGTGTAATACTGCCAGTGCGTCAACTGCTGCTTGTTCTCCCGCGAGGGCACGCGCACGCAAGTCACCCACGAATCCACGCATGCCCACCGGGAAGTTAGCGGTTTCTACTACCGGTTTGCCGTCCTCGCAATGTTGGGTAATATCCCCAGTTCGCAGGTGGGAAATAAATAACGAGGGCGCGGCTTCCGCTGAATCTGCCGAAGTTACCAACAGGTCTGTTTTGGCGCGCGTGAGGGCGCACAGGAACTGACGTGCCTCATCAGTTACTACCGCCTTCCGTGGCGAAGATTTCGAGGGCGGCTGACCCATAACCATGTCGGCCAACTTCCCCGTTTTCAAAAACGCGTCCCGCACTCTGGTGTTTGGCCAGATCTCGGTACTAACACTGCCCAACGCCACCGCCGTAAACTGCTTGCCAGCTGCCTGCGCGGGGGTCAGTACGTGTACACCCGGAGGACGCTGCCCCATTACCGCCAAAGTGTCCGTGGGAATGGTCTGCGCCAAAATGTTTTCAAAGAACGCGTTCGCCCCGCCCTCACGCTGCTGCCACACGTCAGCGGCACGAAACAGCACCAACAACGTGTCCAAATAGTCATCGTAAGCGGGATCTGACAAGGCATTTTCCGCCCACTTTTCCGCAAGCCCCAAGCCATCCCAAAGTTTCCATATGGTCAGAGCCGGTCCGTCCGCTGGTGACACCTGCGCCACCAGCGCCGCCAACTGCGCTAACGCCTGCGCCGATGCCGCTGCCGGAGTATCCGCCAACTGCGCCACCAAAGACTGCGCCACCTCCGGACGCAACGCGTAGAACAACAAATTGTCGCGAAACTGCGGGAAAGGATCGCGCAAATGCCGTTCAAAAGTCAACAACGAAATAGCATCCAAACCAAAATAAGGGGACCGCAAAATCCCCTCCACCCACTGTGCCGCCAACAAACGTGCCGGGGAGGCGTCCTCAGAAACCAGCAAATCCGCCGCCCCCGCACCCAACAACGCCATTTCGCAAAGACACCGCGACACCACTTCAGTGCCCAAAGCCACCGGGCGCGCGGCAGGCGCCAGCGGAATATCATGACTTTGCAAACCCGTGCGCCACTGCCACACCAAATCCACAGAACGCACAATCACCGCCATGTCATCCCACGCCACGCCCTGCGAATTGTGCTCAAACAGCCACTTCGCCACCAACGACATCTGCCCAGTTTCGCTGTCACAAATCTTTATTTCCGCCGCTTTATCTGCTTTCGCGGCCCCACCGACCCGGTCTGCAGTCACATCACCAGGCACAACATTGCGCATCTTCACCGGCCCGCCCACGCCAATATTTTGCACAAACTTTTGTGCCACCTTCGCCAACTGGCCACTTTGCCGGTAAGAATTAGCCAGCGTCAGCACTTCTAAACCATTATCCTGGGCAAAATCGCGCGCCAAAGTCGCCACTGCCCCCCGGTATCCCTCCACCGTCACATCCGGGTTCGCAAAAACAACTAACTGCGTGCCCGCCTGCAACACCGCACGCAACAGGCGCCCCACCGCCCTATTCATGTCCTGAAAATCATCCACCACCAAAGTCGGCGGCAACTGGGCGTGCCCCGCGCGAATCTGCTTCGCCGCCAAATTTACCAAAGAATTCGCATCGTAACAGCTGCGCTCGCGACACCACTGCTGGTACTTTTCCAAAACTTGCGCCAGCACCACCCAAATGGGCTGCCAACCGTCCTCGGTCCGCAATGCCAACAAGGACTGCACGTCCAACCCCAGTTCCACACACTGGGCAACAAAACCGCGCACTTCCGTTATAAACGCCGGAATTACCAGAGTTTCTGGGGGCACAAACGGGTCCCAATCGCAGGCGGCTATCAGTTTCGTTACGAGGGCGACCTCGGCATCACCGGTTAACAGTTGCGTTTGCGGCACCAAACTAAAAGCAAAAGACACAGGCGTGCGCACCGGACGCATCTGGGCAGGACCAGTCATAACACTCGCCGCAATGGTCGCTAAATCCTCGGTGCGGGCGCGCGATGGAGACAGCAGGTACGCGTTCGTACTTGAACGTAACAATTCCACTGCCGTGCGAGACTTGCCGGTACCCGCCGCCCCGAAAACCACGGCACTGCCACCATGTTTAGCGCCAGCCAAAACTTGCTGTTGGCTGCTGTCGGGCACGTACCTGTCCGAAACAGGCGAGGGCGGCAATAGCTTGATTTCCATGTCTCTACTTTATCGACCTCACCCCTGGGCGGCGGCTCCCAAAATCAGCTACGAGCGCACCCTCACCGCGCCGCGCCCGCAGTAGTTTAGGCTTGACGCAGGAGGAAACATGAATGTAAATATTAGTATTCGCGGTTCGCAGCGCGAATATCAACTGAAATTAGACACTACGCCGGAACAACTGGAACAACAAGTAAAGCAGGCTCTCAAATCCGAAGACCCACTCACTTTGACCAGCACCGACGGACGCACAGTAATTGTGCCGCCGCGCGCCCTTGGCGGTATTGAAATAGTTAAAACCGAGGTCCGCAAAGTCGGATTCGGTCTGATGTAACACCAGTTCGAGGACGGACAGGCTTAGGCTTTCAGCCCTGCCGCCACCATGCGCTCACCATGCATTGCCATGAGTGGGCGCATAATGGTACCCGCCTCAATATTCAGGTCGGCAAAAATGCCCGGATATATTTGTTCGCAAAGGCGCACCACACCCATCGATTCGCCCACTACGCGGCGCCCCCACAGCGACAGGCGGTCCGCGAGCGCCGGATCCGCACCTACGGCCTGTTTTATTTGGGCGGCTGCCCACTGCGCGTGCCCCAAATCGTGGTGTACCCCGCGTGCTTTTTCAAAGGCTTCCGGAAAACCTTGCCGGCACAGTTCCAACCCCAGGTCGGACAGTACTCCCACGGACACGTACGACTTTGTCAGCCGCTCAAACCAGTCACCGGGACGCAGCCTTCGTTCTAAATCTGCCACTAAATTGAATGAGGGCGACACTAACTGGATCATTTCCGCGCGACTTACGCCCGCCACTTTTTCCAATTCGCAAAACAGTCTGTAAGCCCCCGCTGACATTCCAGCAACTTCTACACGCGCACCGGCGCTCGGGGCCATAACCATGTCTTTGCCCAATCGTCCTTGTCCGGCCAAGCAAAACGATCCCAACAATCCGATAACTCGTTTATCTCCCATGTAGCCAGCTTAACGCGCCATAGTCTCTTTTGCGTGAATCTGCCGTTGGTATGCTTGTTTAGTTCCCAATTATTTTGTTCTGACTTTCAAAACGAAAGGTTTCCATGACGGACCAGCAATTACACGCTACCCCTTCCAGCGCCTCCAGCAGGCAGGACGCGAAAACTTTCGCTGATTTTGGCGTGTCTGCACCCATCTGTGAAGCCCTTGCGAAACACGGAATTATCCACCCTTTCCCCATTCAGGCGCTCACGTTGCCCATAGGTATGCGCGGTAAAGACATTATTGGGCAGGCAAAAACAGGAACCGGGAAAACGTTAGGGTTTGGTATTCCGGTGTTAGAAAAAGTCGCCGTCCCAGGCACTGCGGCAGCCGCCGTCCTCGAAAAACCGGGCGTCCCCCAAGCCCTGGTAGTGCTGCCGACGCGCGAACTGGCTGCCCAGGTGGCGGTCGATTTACGGCAAGCGGGGGAACTGCTCGGGGTGCGCATCACCGAAGTTATTGGGGGAACGCCTTTTGGTCGCCAAATAAGGCAGCTCAAGCGCGGTTGTGAAATAGTAGTGGGAACGCCCGGACGCCTGTTGGACATAGTCAAACGTGGGCATTTGGACTTGGGGTACGTGCACCAATTGGTGTTGGACGAAGCCGACGAAATGTTAAATCTGGGGTTTTTACCGGATGTCGAATCCCTGCTGAAACGTTTACCGGATACCCGCCAAACCATGTTGTTTTCTGCCACCATGCCGGGGCAAATTATTTCGCTGGCACGCCGGTACATGAATTCGCCCATGCACATTCGCGCTCATTCCGAAGACGATTCCCAAGCCACAGTTACCACCACGAAACAGTTGGTATACAGGTGTCATGCGCTGAACAAAATCGAGGTCGTAGCCCGTATTTTGCAGGCGCGCGAGCGCGAATTGACCATCATTTTTGCGAACACTAAACGCAGTGCGGACCGACTGGCTGCCGATTTGCGTCACCGTGGTTTCGCAGTAGTTGCCTTGCACGGGGACATTCACCAGCGCGGGCGGGAAAAAGCACTGCAGGCGTTCCGGGAAGGGCAAGCGGACGTTTTGGTGGCAACAGATGTGGCGGCGCGGGGGCTGGATATCGACGGGGTAAGTCACGTTATTAATTTGGAATGTCCCGAGGACGATGCCACTTTTGTTCACCGCGTCGGACGCACCGGTAGAGCAGGACGGGATGGTACTGCCATCACGTTCGTGGACTGGGAGGACGTCACAAAATGGCGGGTTATCAACCGGCAGCTCGGCTTAGATATACCGGACCCCGTAGAGACCTACCATACTTCCCCGCATCTTTATACGGATTTGGATATTCCCGAGGACGCCACTGCGGCATTGCCGCGCGCTGAACGCGCTGCGGTCGCGGATAAGACTCAACGGCAGGGCGGTGCGCGCCGTGCCCGCCGCTTCACTGCAAACAGTGAGCGCACAACTGGGGAACGTAAGCGTGTGCGCGGACGCACGTCCGAACGGACGCGCAAACGTCAAAATAGGTCGCGTGCTCGGCGCGCCGAAGGTGCCGATAGCGCCGAATAGGCGCGCTTTCAAACCGCCCTACCACAAAGCACGCTGCCCTCCTTCTCTGCGCATTCGCCGCTGCCTTTCCCCACAATCCGGTTATATCCGGTGATCTCCGGTTATATTCGTGGCAGTGCCCCTTGCTGCAGGATTTTTTCGAGGACGCCCGCGCGGGTCCAGTTT
This sequence comes from Actinomycetaceae bacterium, assembly GCA_030528145.1. Lineage (GTDB taxonomy): Bacteria > Actinomycetota > Actinomycetes > Actinomycetales > Actinomycetaceae > Winkia. The sequence continues at coordinate 119,589 of JAUMZK010000002.1, read as the reverse complement.
TCCCCCAGCTGATTGGGTTTGCCAGTGCCGTGGTAGTCGGAAGAACCCAGTTTTTCCAGCCCATAGTGGTCGGCAATGGCGCTGATGGCAGCTACCATTTCGGGGCTGTGATCGCGGTGCCATACTTCCACTCCGAACAGTCCGGCTGTAACCATGCCCGAAAAGGCGGCGGTGGGCACTACTTTGCCGCGTTTGGTGGCGCGCGGGTGGGCCCACACGGGCACTCCTCCAGCGGCGCGAATGTCCGCAATTACTTCTCTGGGATCGGGGGCCTGGTAATGTACGTAATATTTGTGTTTGGGGTGCAAAACGGTGGCAAAAACTTCCTCGCGACTGTGAAAAACCCCCGCCGCTATTAAAGCGTCGGCAATGTGCGGGCGCCCTACGACCTGGCTTTCTCCGGCAATTGCTAACACGTTTTCCCAAGTTATCGGGTAGTCAGCGGCTAGGTTGTCTACTATCTGCCGGGCGCGTTCGCGACGAACCGCAGTAGCGTCCTCGAAATGCCTGGTTAGGCGCGGTTCTGGGCGAAACAAGTAGGCCAGCATGTGGACTGTGCGTCCGTCTATAGAACACGAGATTTCGGCGCCGCGCACCAAAGAAACACCTTCGGCAACCGCCACCTGGCTGGCTTCTTCCCACCCGGCGGTGGTGTCATGGTCGGTTATTCCGAGGACGTCCACCCCGACCGCCTTGGCTTTGCGTACCAGCTGGGTGGGAGTGTCTGTGCCATCCGAAATCGTAGTATGGGCGTGTAAATCGATGCGCATGTGTAAAGCTTACGGCGCAAGTGTAACAATAGACATATGAGCGAAGAACAGGATTTAGCAGAACGCGGTTCAAACCGCAGTCAAAAAGCCACTAGTAAGGCTTTTCGCGAATTTATTGGATCGAATTGGGCGCCGCGCCCGGACCAGCAAATTCAGCGCAATGGTGCGGCTGACTATTTGGCGGCACGCGCTGCCAAGTTGGGTGCGGATTTTGCCGGGCAACGCCTAGTCATTCCCGCCGGCACTTACAAGGTTCGTTCCAATGACACCGATTACCGTTTCCGGGCGCACAGTGCTTTCGCGCATTTGACCGGTTTGGGGGGCGAACGCGAACCGGATGCGGTTTTGGTTTTGCACCCTACCGAGGACGGTCACCAACCTGTTCTCTACTTTAAGCCGCGCGCTCCGCGCTCTTCCGAGGAGTTCTACGCTGACTCCCGTTACGGCGAATTTTGGGTGGGCGCCCGCCCTTCTCTGGAGGACATGGAGACCTTGACTGGGTTGGACTGTGCCCATATTGATACTTTGCGTGATGCCCTCGCCAAGGACGCCGGTAACGTGCAATTGCGTATTATCCGGGGCGTCGATCAAAACGTGGAAAACCTGGTGAACGAAGTTCGCCAGCAGGCAGGTTTGCCTTTTGGTGATGATTGCCGCCGTGAGGACGAGCTTTTAGAGGAAACTGCTTCCACCATTCGTCTGCAAAAGGATGCCTTTGAAGTGGCCGAGTTGCAACACAGTATTGACGTTACCAAGGTGGGGTTTGAAAATATTATCCGCCACCTCCCCCGGGCAATCGGGCATTGGCGGGGTGAACGGGTTATCGAGGGCGCCTTCAACCAGATCGCGCGCGAGGAAGGTAACGGTCTGGGTTACGACACTATTGCGGCGGCAGGAAACCACGCGAACACTTTGCATTGGATTGATAACGATGGCGAAGTGCGCGAGGGCGACCTGGTGCTGGTGGACGCCGGCGTGGAAGCCGATTCTTTGTACACTGCGGATATCACCCGCACGTTGCCAGTAAATGGCAAGTTCACGCCGGTGCAAGCCCGCGTGTACCAAGCGGTGCTGGATGCCTGCGAAGCAGCCTTGGCGCGCGCAAACGAACCTGGCTGCCGGTTCCGGGATGTGCATGCGGCGGCAATGGAGTCGTTGGCAACAGATTTGGAAAAGTGGGGTATTTTGCCGGTTAGTAAGGCGGAAGCTCTTTCTGACGAGGGCGGTCACCACCGTCGCTGGATGCCGCACGGTACCAGCCACCACTTAGGTATTGACGTTCACGACTGCGCGCAAGCAAAGAAAGAACTGTATCTGGATGCGCTGCTGGAACCGGGCATGTGCTTCACTATTGAGCCGGGTCTTTATTTCCATCGCGATGACCTGGCTGTGCCCGCCGAATACCGCGGTATAGGCGTGCGTATCGAGGACGATATCGTAATTACGCCCGAGGGCGCAGCCGTGCGCCTGAGCGAAGATATTCCGCGTACTATTGCTGACGTGGAGGCGTGGATAGCGCGGGTTCAGGGCGGTAAGGCTTTGCAGGACTAGCGAAAGCTTACAAGTCGCCATAGTCTTTGGTGGGGCGTCCTCGGGAATTGTTCGAGGACGCCCCACCAACTAATATCGCAAGGCAGAAAAATTCCGGCCCGCGGGCCGGAATTTTCGTTTTATAGCTGCCTGACTCGTCTGCGGCCTCCGATTCGCCGATCAATTCGGTATACGGTTTAGCAACAGAAAGCCCACCCAGTTTTTCTTAAACGCCCTGGGCAACGTAGCTGTCGCGTGCTGCCAGCAGGTTACCACCGGGAACTGCGGAAATGAGTTCCCGAGTGTAGTCCGTTTGGGGGTTGTCAAAGATGTCGTCGGCAGCGCCCGCTTCCACCAGTTTGCCAGATTCCATCACCACGATGTCGTCAGCGTTTTCGCGCACTACCGCCAGGTCGTGGGTAATGAACAGGTAGGACAGACTCAGTTCAGCTTGCAGTTCGTTGAGCAAGTGCAGGATTTGGTCTTGCACCAACACGTCGAGGGCGGATACTGCTTCATCCAAAACTACTACTTCGGGCTTGAGCGCCAGCGCACGCGCAATGGCTACGCGTTGGCGCTGACCACCAGAGAGTTCGTTGGGGAAACGACGCATTGCCGAACGCGGCAGTGCCACCATGTCCAAAAGCTTGGCAACGCGCTCTTCGCGCTCCTTACGGGACCCAATCCCGTGTACCGACAGGGGTTCCTCAATGCAGCGGAACACCGAATACATGGGATCTAGTGAACCGTAGGGGTTTTGGAACACGACTTGCAGCTTGCGACGCATATCAAATAATTCTTTGCGCCTCAGTTTCGTCAGGTCGGTGCCTTCGTAGTAGATCTTGCCAGAGGTCGGCTCTAGCAAGTTGAGGATCATGTTGGCGACCGTGGATTTGCCAGAACCGGATTCACCTACTACCGCTAGCGTGGTGCCCCGACGCAATGCGAAACTAACGTCGTCTACCGCTTTCAGGGTTTTCGCCTCGCCTTTAGCGCCGCGAATATCAAATATCTTGGTCAGGTGTTCTACTTTGATAACTTCTTCGGTCGCGGTTTCGCCCTTGCCCGCCCCACTGAGGAAGTCCCGAGCCTGTTCGCCCGTGACGTGCGCATGCTGGATGCGTTGGGATGCCAACGAGGGCGCCGCCTTAACCAGTCGTTGCGTGTAAGGGTGCGACGGGTTTCGCAAAATCTCTAGGCTGGGACCGCTTTCGACAACTCGACCTCGGTGCATTACCACGAGGTGGCTGGCGCGCTCGGCAGCAAGCCCCAGGTCGTGGGTAATGAACAGTACCGCAGTACCGGTCTTTTCGGTTAGTTGACCCAAGTGGTCCAAAATGCGGGCTTGGACGGTTACGTCCAGTGCCGAGGTCGGCTCGTCCGCAATTAGTAGTTTAGGACGAGACGCCAACCCCATACCGATAAGGGCGCGCTGGCGCATGCCACCGGAAAATTCGTGTGGGAATTGACGCTTGCGCCGTTCCACGTCCGGCAAGCCGGCTTCGTCCAAGGACTCTACTGCGCGGGCTACAACTTGATCTTTGGGTACTGCCTTGGTGGCGCGCAGACCCTCCTCTACTTGGGTGCCGATGCGCCACACTGGGTTCAGGTTCGACATGGGGTCTTGGGGGACCAAACCAATTTGGCTACCGCGCACGGACTGCATTTCGCCGTGGCTGAAATCGGTGAGGATCTGCCCGTTGAAATCAATGGTTCCGCCCACGATCTTGCCCGTACCTGGAAGGAGGTCGATGATCGCCATCGCAGTGGTAGACTTTCCGGAACCGGATTCGCCTACGATAGCTACGGATTGACCGGGATAAATAGTAAGGTCGGCGCCGCGAACAGCAGGCACCATGCCGGTGGTGGATTGGAAGGCAACTTCGAGCCCGGTAATTTTCAGGAGCGGTTGCCCTTCGCCGCCGGTTTCACTGACTTTAGCAGTGGAAATATTTTTGTCAGCCATTACTACCTCGACTTGGGGTCTAGTGCATCGCGAACTACGTCGCCCATCATGATGAAGCTCAACACGGTCATCGCCAGAGCGATGGACGGGTAGAACAAGATGAGCGGTTGGGAACGCAGGGAGGTCTGGGCTTTAGAAATGTCTCCGCCCCAGGACACAACACTGGATGGGAGCCCGAGCCCCAGGAAGGACAGGGTAGCTTCGGCAACAATGAAGGTGCCGAGGGCGACAGTTGCGTACACGATAACCGGAGCAGCCGAGTTGGGCAAGATGTGCTTGGTGAGGATTTTCCAACCAGATTGCCCCAAGGCGCGCGCCGCAGTAACGAATTCTTCGTTCTTTACGCTCATTACGGAGCCGCGTGTAATACGCGCTATTTGCGGCCAACCAAAGGCAGCAAGCACGGCCACCACCATGTATACGTTGCGCCCGTCCTTGAACAGCTGCATGATAACGATGGCCGCGAGCACGAACGGGATGGCAAAGAAGATATCGGTGAGGCGGGACAGCAGCGTGTCCATCCAGCCGCCGAAGTAGCCAGCGAGGGATCCAAAAATCAGACCAATAATGACAACAGACAGCGTGGTCAAAACCCCCACAATAATTGACGTCCTCGCCCCGTAAATTACGCGGGCATAAACATCGCAACCCTGGCGGTCAAAACCGAAGGGGTGCCCGGATATAGCGCCTTGTTGGCTATACTTCAAGTCGCAGAAGTTCGGATCCAGGCTGGTGAAAAGTTGTGGTACCGCCGCCATAATCAGTACGAAAGCAATAATGGCGGCCGAAACCCAAAATAGGGGGCGCTTACGCAGGTATTTCCAGGCTTCACCCCACTGCGAAGACGGCGCAGATTCGTCGCGAACTGCGTCTACCGCGCCCAGCCCAGTTTCGTCAACGGGGCTAACAACGTGTTCTTGTCCTGGGTAAATCTTAGACATAGCGGATCCTCGGGTCGAGTGCAGCGTACAGCAGGTCTACTAGTAAGTTTGCCAAGATGTAGACCAACACGAGCACGGTGGTAAACGAAACTACCGTGGCGGCTTCACCGCGCACGATCGCTTGGTATAGGGTGCCGCCCACGCCGTTGATCGCGAAAATACCCTCAGTAACGATGGCGCCACCCATTAGAGCGCCGAGGTCTGCACCCAGGAAGGTGACCACCGGAATCAAGGAGTTACGGAGGATGTGCCTGCGCATCACCGTGCCTTTATCCAGACCTTTAGCGCGTGCTGTACGCACGTAGTCTGCGCTAAGATTTTCCGCCACTGACTGGCGGGTAAGGCGCAAGACGTAAGCGAAAGAAACTGCCCCGAGCACCAGAGCTGGCAGCAATAGCGAATAGAAACTGACGTTGCTGCCCACGGTGATAGGCAGGACTTGCAGTTTCACACCAAAGATGAACTGTAAAACGAAACCGATTACGAAGGTTGGCACCGAGATAACAGTCAGGGAGATTACGAGGACGGTGGAATCGAACCAACTCCCCCGCTTCATGCCGGCAATAACGCCAAAAAGAATACCGAATACAGCCTCAAAGATAAGTGCCATAAAGGCCAGCTGAATAGTTACGGGGAAGGCCCCAGCCATCACGTCCAAAACGTCGCGACCACTGAATGTTCGACCAAAGTTAAAGGTCAAAACGCCTTTCAAGTAAAGCAGATATTGGATGATGAAAGGCTTGTCAAGATTGTATTCGGCGCGGATTTGTGCAGCTACTGCGGGGTTCAGACCGCGATCACCGCCGAGGGCGGCAACGGGATCACCCGGCATCAGGAACACCATCGCGAATATTAAAAATGTCGCGCCTAAGAAGACGGGAATTGTCTGTAGGAGGCGCCTACCTATGTATCGGATCATATGTTTCCTCGGGTTCAATGTGATGCGGGGCCCGCTTCGGGCCCCGCACCGAGTTCATTGAGAATCTAGTCTACCTGTAAACTATTTTTTCTCAATTTCATGGTACAGCGGTTGACCGTCCCAACCGAACTTTACGCCACTTACAGATTCCGCAGAACCACCGTTGACGTTGGAGTACCACAGCGGGATAGCAGGCAGATCCTTGAGTAGAATCTGTTGTGCTTCAATGTACTTCGCGTTTGCAGTCTTCACGTCAGGAGCGGCGTTACCTTCACGCAACAGCTTATCGAAGGTGGGGTTAGTGTACTGACCGTCGTTCGAGGGTCCACCGGTCGCGTAGGTTGGACCGAGGAAGTTGTACATACCCGGGTAGTCAGCTTGCCACCCGGTACGGAAGCCCGCCTTCAGCTTTTGGTTGGTGATGTCATCGCGGAAGGACTTGAAGTCCGGGTAGGGCTTACCTTCAGCATCGATTCCCAGGGTGTTCTTGATTTGGTTACAAACCGCATCTACCCATGCTTGGTGACCACCATCGGCGTTGTAAGCAATTTGGAATTTGCCGTCCCAAGGCTTGATGGCATTAGCCTTAGCCCACAGGTCCTTAGCCTTGGCGGCGTCAAAGTTGGTTACTTCGCTGCCCGGAATCTTGTCACTCCAACCGTCAATTGCCGGGGAGGTGAAGTCCTTAGCTGGGGTACGAGTACCCTGGAATACTTTGTCGGTGATCTGCTTACGATCGATCGACATGGAGAGGGCTTGGCGACGCAGGCGACCTTCGTCGTCCACCCCGAAGTGCGGGGTAGACACCGGAATAGTGAAGGACTGGAAGATAGCGGCGGGCTGGTTCACAGCGCGGTCGCCCAAGTCTTTCTTGTAGCTGCCAAATGCAGAGTCCGGAATATTATCAACTGCGTCAAGCTGTCCGCCCAGCAGGTCTTGGTAGGCCGCATCCTGTTTGGTGTAGATCTTGAAATTGATGCCCTTGTTCTTTGCTTTTTGGGGACCATTGTACTTGTCGTTTGCAACAACCTTGATGTATTCGTTGTGGCGCCATCCGTCGTCAGCGAGCTTGTAAGGACCGGACGACAGCGGCTTTTCACCGTAGGCTTTCATGTCTTCGAATGCCTTCTTGGGCAGAGGCGCGAATGCGGAGTAGCCCAGACGCAGAGCGAAGTCAGAAGCAGGTTGGTTCAGCTCTACCTTGAAGGTGTGGTCGTCTAGAATCTTTAGACCTTCTAGTGCAAGAATATCCTTGGCTTCACCTTCCTTGCCCTTTTCAGGACCAGGTTCGTAGCCCTTGACGTCTTCAAGAAAGAAGCCCTGAGCTTGCGCGTTCTTGGGGTTAGCCATGTAGTTCCACGCATCAACGAAGCTGTGGGCATTCAGGTCCGACCCATCGCTAAACTTCATCCCCTTCTTCACCTTGATGGTAAATTCGGTGCTGTTGCTGTTTTGCTTGATGGATTCAGCCAGATCATTTTTCGGCTTCCCGTCAGCCGTGTAGTAGACCAGACGAGCGTTAATCACGTTCAGAATACGACCGCCACCAGTTTCGTTGGTTACGCCCGGCAAAAGCGGATTTTGGGGTTCGCCGGCGTTAACGGTTACCAGATCGCCGTCGCTAGCTGCGGAACCGCCGGATCCGGCGCCACAACCAACCAGCACTAATGACAGCGCTGCGGCAGATGCGGCGAAAGCAATACGCTTAGATTTCACATTTTCCTCCTTGTAGGACTCACCCAAAAAAGTCTTGTTGGTTAGACCACGGCGAGTATTCCTGTAATCACTTTACAGTGACTTTTTTTCACAGTTTTTCAGCTCACACCCAAAAACTAAAGCATACCCCCAGGTCAACACCTATTTCGTACAGAAATTTCTCAGTTTTCACGTCTCACTAAGTGAAACCATTTCATCTTTAGCGACAATTTTTTACTAAAACTGAATAACGATTAAGGTAATGTTTACGTTTTATATAACCTTCAGGAAACCGGAAATGGGCAGGCGTCCTCGGGAAAACCCTAATGTTCTGGATGCGCAAAGTCTGCTTCCAGCAGATCAACAGGCTTCGACTTAGTAACCCACTTGTGCCCTACCCACAATGCCAAGAACAACGGCAAACCAATATAACTGGACAACAAGGACGTAAAGTTACCGTTACCCACCAGGGTCTCATAGTTTTGCCCCACAATCACAAAGCCACACATGAACAGCGCAATCATTGGACCTGCCGGATAAAGTGCCGCCCGGTAAGGCAGTTCAGCTAAATCGCGCCCCTGCGCCACGTACGCCTTCCGGAATCGGTAATGCGACCAGGCAATCCCCATCCACGTAATAAAACCCGCCAAACCCGAAGAATTTATCAACCATGTGTAGGCTCCACCGTCACCAATAATCGATGTCAAAAAACACGCCATCCCCACCAAGGTGGTAACCCCCAAAGCCACCATAGGGACGCCCTTCTTATTAGTTTTTCCAAAAATGCGGGGCGCGCGCCCATTCTTCGCTAAGGCGTACAACATGCGCGTCGAAGCATACAATCCCGAATTGCCCGCCGACAACACCGAAGACAAAATCACTGCATTCATAATCGCTGCTGCAGACGCAATGCCCGCATTATGGAACACCAAAGTGAATGGGCTAACCGAGACATTATCGACATCAGCATGCAACAAATTCTGATCAAAATACGGAATGAGGAAACCAATTACGGCAATCGTCCCGACGTAAAACAGCAAGATGCGCCAAAAAATCGTGCGCGTCGCCCTCGGAACGGTTTCCCTGGGGTTCTCTGCCTCCCCCGCAGCGATGCCCACCAACTCGGTGCCCTGGAAGCTGAAACCCGCAATCATAAACACCGACAAAATGCCCAAACCACCATTTACGAACGGCGCCTCCCCCGTAACCCAGTTAGTAAAGCCCGGAGTCTTATTGCCCATAATCCCCAAAATCATCAATATGCCCAAGATTAAGAACACGAGAACAGTAATTACCTTTACAGAGGCGAAAATAAATTCGCCCTCACCATAAGCCCTGGCAGACATCGCGTTGAGCGTCACTAAAATAGCCAGAAAAAGTGCCGACCAAATCCAGGCAGGCACGTGGGGCAACCAATATTTCATAATGAGGGCGGCCGCTACCAGTTCCGCCGCCACGGTAATTGCCCAGTTGTACCAGTAATTCCACCCCAAGGCGAAACCAAAAGAAGGACTGACAAAACGGGAACCAAATTCTTCAAACGCCCCCGTTGCAGGAATATATGCGGCCATTTCCCCCAGCGATTGCATTAGCAGATAAACCATGAACCCAATCAGCACGTATGCAACGAGGGCACCGCCGGGACCCGCTTGCGAAATTGTCGCTCCGGAAGCAACAAACAGACCCGTGCCAATTGCGCCCCCAATAGCTATCATGTGCAGATGGCGTGCGCGTAGTCCCCGCTTCAGCGAATTTCCTGAAGGTGCGTCGCTGGATTGATTTTCCACGATATCCTCCTTGCCGTGAAATGGTTAAACAGGTTAGATCAATGCTAGGCAAAGCGAACTGAATAGTTATACAGTACTTCGTATATTGAGACTGTCTGTAAAATAATAATGAAGCGTAACGGATTAGCTGCTATTCTTTCAACGTTTAGCAAATGTTCGCGCCCTAGAAATCACATTTTTACACCAAAACTTCTGGAACTGCAAAAACGCGCGAAGATTTACCTAAATTATGGCGAAAATTGCGTCTCCAATTAGGCTTGATACATGGAAGACATTGCAACCGACTACCTAGATCTGATCCGCAACCGCAAATTTGCCGCTGTTGCCGAAGATCTTCGAGGACGCCCTGCCCCCGTCGTCGCAGACATCATCGAATCCCTGCCCACAGAAGAAGCCGGGTTAGCCTTTCGGTTGCTAGACAAAACCACCTCCCTGGAAGTATTCGAGGAATTCGACGGAGGCATGCAAGCCGACCTGCTATCCGCCCTCGGCGCCGAATCGACCGCCGATGCCTTCCGCTCCCTAGACCCCGAAGAACAGGCTTGGCTACTGGACGAAGTTCCCGCAAAAGTTGCGAAACAACTGGTGCGGTATTGGAAAGAGGACGAACGCGCACCCATCCGCGAACTTTTGGGGTACCCCCGCGAATCCGTGGGGCGGCGAATGGCGGCACAAATAATCCGCACCCGCCCAGACGAGAAAATTGGGGCACTACTGCACCGTATCTCGCAACTAGACGCCGACAACGACAAAATTGCCGAAATACCGGTTTTGACTGCGGATCGAAAACTGATCGGGACTGTCGCCCTCGCCAAACTGTTATATGCGGACCCGCAAGACACGGTATCTACCGTAATGGACTCTCACCCCGACTTTTTCTACACTACCGACAATGTAGAGATGGCGGCGCGGCAAGCACTGTTGAGCGGCGACCTCGTCTATCCGGTGGTAGACCGCGAAGAACGCCTGGTAGGAATCTGGCCGCTGGCGGACGCCGCCTGGATTGACATTTATGAAGCTGAAGAAGACCACGCACGTGCTGGCGCCTCCGAACCTTTGACCCGCCCCTACCTGCTGACGCCAGTGAAAGAAATTGCGCACTCTCGCATAGTGTGGCTGCTGGTACTGGGCATTTCCGCCACTTTGACCGTGAAAGTAATGGGATTCTTCGAGTCCACCCTGGACCAAAACGTCGCCCTCGCCCTGTTCGTACCCCTACTAATAGGTATCGGCGGGAACACCGGCTCACAAGCCGCCACTACAGTTACCCGCGCCCTAGCGGTAGGCGACATCGAAGGCAAAGATATTGGGCGCGTCGCTTTCAAAGAAATACGTGCAGGGCTACTGGTCGGGTGCCTTTTGGCGATAATAGCGTCACTGGTGGCGTGGCCACTTTACGGCAGTGGCATCGCCCTCGTGATCGGACTGACATTGGTGTTCAACTGTCCGATTGCCGCCACCGTGGGCGGCTGTATCCCCTTGATCGCCCGCGCCTGCAAAGTAGACCCAGCGGTTTTCAGTACACCTTTCATTTCCACCTTCTGTGACGCATCTGGGCTGGTAGTTTACTTTTCTATTGCCATTACGGTGTTGTCATTGTAGTGCCGGACCGTGCCGTGAATGCAAACGATTTTGCCGACAACAAACCATTTCGCACTTGGTCAAGGTGTGGTGGGTATAGAAAGGGACCCGCACCACGCGGGTCCCTTTCAGAAACTAGATGCTACTAGCCGAGGATTTCGGTCACACGACCGGAACCGACAGTGTGTCCGCCTTCACGGATAGCGAAGCCGAGACCGACTTCCATAGCGATCGGGTGGATCAGTTCCACGGTGATCTCGGTGGTGTCGCCGGGCATAACCATTTCGGTGCCTTCAGGCAGTTCAATGATGCCGGTGACGTCAGTGGTACGGAAGTAGAACTGAGGACGGTAGTTGGTGAAGAACGGGTTGTGACGACCGCCTTCGTCCTTCTTGAGGATGTAAACCTGTCCCTTGAATTTGGTTTCCGGAGTGATGGAGCCGGGCTGGCAAACAACCTGACCGCGTTCCACTTCGTCGCGCTTGGTGCCGCGCAGCAGCAGACCACAGTTTTCGCCTGCCCAGGCTTCGTCCATTTGCTTGTGGAACATTTCAATGCCGGTAACGGTGGTCTTCTGGGTTTCGCGAATACCAACGATTTCGACTTCAGAGTTGATGGCGAGCTTGCCACGTTCCACACGACCGGTGACAACGGTGCCACGACCGGTAATGGTGAAGACGTCCTCGATAGGCATAAGGAAGGGCTTGTCCATGTCACGTTCCGGAGTGGGAACGTAAGTGTCGACAGCTTCCATCAGTTCTTCGATCTTCTTGGACCATTCCGGATCGCCTTCCAACGCCTTGAGGGCGGAGATGCGAATAACCGGCGCGTTCTGACCATCGAAGCCCTGGGAATCCAACAGGTCGCGAACTTCTTCTTCGACCAGTTCCAGCATTTCTTCGTCGTCAACCATGTCGGCCTTGTTAAGGGCGACTAGGATCACGGGCACGCCGACCTGACGGGCCAGCAGCACGTGTTCGCGGGTCTGAGCCATAGGACCGTCGGTTGCGGCGACAACCAGGATAGCGCCGTCCATCTGGGCTGCGCCAGTAATCATGTTCTTGATGTAGTCAGCGTGACCAGGGGCGTCTACGTGAGCGTAGTGACGAGCCTCGGTTTGGTATTCAACGTGAGAAACGTTAATGGTAATACCACGGTCGCGCTCTTCAGGCGCGTTGTCTACCTGATCGAACGGAGTGAATTCGTTCAGATCCGGGTACTTGTCGTGCAGCACCTTGGTGATAGCTGCAGTAGTAGTGGTTTTACCGTGGTCAACGTGACCGATGGTGCCGACGTTTACGTGCGGCTTGGACTTGTCGTACTTGGCCTTTGCCACTTTTGTCCTCCTGGGACTCTTGTAGTAGTTCTCATAGCCTCTGGCAAATAAAGCCTAACAGGCGAATGAGATCCCTACGGGTTTGTATCTTATTTTGTGTGCAGTATCAAACCTGCGGGTCTTATTCGCCCCGGGTCTTTGCAATGATTTCGTCAGCGACGTTACGAGGAACCTCGGCGTAGCTGTCGAACTCCATCGAGTAAACTGCGCGACCTTGCGTCTTGGAACGAAGGTCCCCGACGTAGCCGAACATTTCTGACAGAGGTACATGGGCGCGCACGATCTTAATGCCGTGAGCGTCCTCCATGGCAGAAATGCTACCACGGCGTGAGTTCAGGTCGCCAATAACATCCCCCATGTATTCTTCGGGGGTACGGACCTCAACAGCCATGACCGGTTCTAGCAGGACCGGGCTGGCTTTGCGGATACCTTCGCGGAATACCATGGTGCCGGCAATCTTGAACGCCATTTCGCTGGAGTCGACGTCGTGGTATGCGCCATCGATGAGGATGGCTTTGACGCCCACCATCGGGTAACCAGCCAGAACACCGGTTTCCATAGCGTCTTGGATACCTGCATCAACCGCCGGAATGTATTCGCGCGGAATACGACCACCGGTAATCTTGTCTTCGAATTCGTAGGTTTCCTCGGCGTTGAGCGGCAACGGTTCGAACGTGACCTGCACTTTTGCGAACTGACCGGAGCCACCGGTTTGTTTCTTGTGCGTGTAGTCGACTTTTTCGACCGCCTTCTTAATGGTTTCACGGTAAGCAACCATGGGCGCACCCACGTTTGCTTCCACCTTGAACTCGCGGCGCATACGGTCGACGAGGACGTCCAAGTGGAGTTCGCCCATACCACCGATAACGGTTTGACCGGTTTCGTCGTCGAGCTTGACAGTGAAGGTGGGATCTTCTTCGGCAAGCTTTTGGATTGCCGTACCCAGCTTTTCCTGGTCTGCTTTCGACTTCGGTTCAATGGCTACGTGGATAACGGGATCCGGGAAAGTCATCGATTCGAGGACGATCGGGTTGGCTTGGTCGCACAGGGTGTCGCCGGTGGTGACTTCCTTCAGACCAATGAACGCATAGATGTGACCGGCGTGTGCTTCATCAACCTGGTTTTCGTGGTTGGAGTGCATCTGGAAAATCTTGCCGATGCGTTCTTTCTTGCCTTTAGCAGAGTTCAGAACGGTTGCGCCAGCCTTGACAATACCGGAGTAAACGCGGATGTAAGTGAGTTTGCCGTAGAACGGGTGTACTGCAACTTTGAACGCGAGGGCGGAGAAAGGCTCTTTTTCGTCGGCCTTGCGGATCAGTTCCTCTTCGCCCTCTTTCCCGGGCGCGAAGCCGCGAACTGCGGGCACGTCCAGCGGGGTGGGTAGGAATTGGATCACGCCGTCGAGCATGGGCTGCACGCCCTTGTTCTTGAAGGCGGAGCCACAGAAGACTGGGTAAATTTCGGAAGCGATGGTGCGCTTTCGCAAACCTTCCAGGATCTTTTCTTTGGAAAGTTCGCCGTTTTCCAAGTATTCTTCCATCAATTCCTCGTCAGCTTCCGCAGCGGCTTCAGTAGCCGCTTCGTGGTAGCTTTCGGCGAGTTCCAGAAGATCTTCGGGAATGGGGTGCTCTTCGACGATGGCACCGAAGGTGGCTTCGCCCTTGTCGTTCTTTTCCGGGAAGCGGTAAGCCTTCATATCGAGGACGTGGACGACGCCCTCGAACGTGCTTTCAGCACCGATTGGGAAGGTGATAACCACGGGGGTGGCATGCAGACGGTCCCGAATGGTCTGTACGGAGTATTCAAAGTCTGCCCCCAGTTTGTCCATCTTGTTGATGAAGCAAATGCGGGGAACATCGTACTTGTCTGCTTGGCGCCACACGGTTTCAGATTGCGGTTCTACGCCTTCTTTACCGTCGAACACGGCTACGGCACCGTCGAGGACGCGCAAGGAGCGTTCCACTTCGACGGTAAAGTCCACGTGTCCGGGGGTGTCGATCAAGTTGATCTGGGTGTTCTTCCAGAAACAAGTGGTCGCGGCGGAAGTAATAGTGATACCGCGTTCCTTTTCCTGTTCCATCCAGTCCATGGTGCCGGCGCCATCGTGGGTTTCCCCAATCTTGTAGTTGATGCCGGTGTAGTAGAGGATGCGCTCAGAGACGGTGGTTTTACCAGCGTCAATGTGCGCCATAATGCCGATATTACGGACCTGCTTGAGGTCTGTCAGTACGTCGAGTGCCACTGACGTTGTCCTAACTGTTGTAGCGGAGTGAAAGTCAAGCAATCACCGGGAGGACCGGGATTACCAACGGTAGTGAGCGAACGCCTTGTTCGACTCGGCCATCTTGTGGACATCTTCGCGACGCTTTACTGCGCCGCCAAGACCGTTAGCAGCATCCAAAACTTCGTTCATTAAACGTTCAGTCATGGTGCCTTCGCGACGCTTACGCGAAAAATCAACCAACCAACGCAGCGCCAAAGTGGTGGCGCGGTTAGCCTTAACTTCGACCGGCACCTGGTAGGTGGCACCGCCAACACGACGGGAACGAACTTCCAGGGACGGACGAATGTTGTCGAGGGCGCGTTTCAGCACAGCGACCGGTTCTTGGTCGGTCTTTTCGCGAATACCTTCGAGGGCGTTGTATACGATACGTTCCGCGATAGACTTCTTGCCATCCAGCAGAACGCGGTTTACCAACTGGGTTACAACAGTGGAGTTGTATACGGGGTCGACTGCTAGTTCGCGCTTCGGAGCGGGACCTTTACGAGGCATTACTTCTTCTCCTTCTTCGCGCCGTAGCGGGAACGTGCCTGCTTGCGGTCACGCACACCCTGAGTGTCAAGGGAACCGCGGATAATGCGGTAGCGGACGCCCGGAAGGTCCTTTACACGTCCACCGCGCACCAACACGATGGAGTGTTCTTGCAGGTTGTGACCTTCACCGGGAATGTACGCAGAAACTTCGATGCCACTGGAAAGGCGCACACGCGCAACTTTACGAAGGGCAGAATTCGGCTTCTTAGGGGTGGTGGTGTACACGCGGGTGCACACGCCACGGCGTTGCGGGCTTCCTTTAAGCGCGGGAGTGGATACCTTGCTGCGCTTATCGCGGCGACCCTTACGCACCAACTGTTGAATTGTAGGCACTACGTCTCCGTTTGATAGATTTCTGTTTGCTCCGGCGCCTTTAGTATTAGTTACCGCCCCCGGGCACAACAATGCTACCTGGGGCCGACCCGCCCAGACTGGCTGTACTGGAGCGTCCGGAGCCTCTACGGTAGAAGCCCGATAGCGCATTTACGCGCAAAGACGGTAACCCGACGCATCGGGCACCGTCCACCACAATAAGGGGGAACCGCCCTCGTAGTCAATACCACTACCCCACCTGAACCCACCTATGTGCCTAAACTAACAGGACCGAGTTTTCGAGGGCAGTGGACACAAAAAGTTCCGCCGGTCTCCCGGCGGAACTTTTCTTTTAGCTAGCCCTGCTGGCACCTGCCCTACTGCCAACCCGAGACGGCACCACCGCATTGTCTCGGCTATAGCGCCAACATTTCCCAGCACCAACGCGGCTAGGGTGGGTTTCCAGCAGAACTAGCAGACTTTTGGGTGCCGCCACGCCTTCACTTTTTCTACGAGGACGCGGCACACAGTCGCTAATTGCGTTGCCTGCGAGCGCCGAAGGTTGCGAAACCTCCCGCTACCGTCACTACCATTCCGACCAGCCCGAGGACGACTGCTTGCGTTCCGGTACTGGAGAGGACGCTTCGCCCTTTCGCAGAATTAGCGTTCGCACTTGGTTTCTTAGTGCCTGAGTTATCGATACCAGGTTTATTTGTGCCCGGATTGTCGCTACCTGGTTTATCCTTGCCAGGTTCACCCTTGCCAGGCTCGCTCTTGCCCGGCTCACCAGTCCCAGGCTCACCAGCTTCACTGCGCACCACTTCATAGTTCAGCTTCACGTCATCATCTGCGCGTTCGTCATTGTTGCGTCCAAACGCGGTAACTTCCACAGCTTGGGTAAGGGCGGCGGCACGCACCGCCGCAGACTGAATGCGCACAATGGCTTTCAATTCGAGGTCCTGGGCGAACTCGTCGTTAGTGGTCTTCTTGACGGCAACTTCTTGCCCCGCAACCTTAAGCTGCACCTTCGTCACAGGACCGGTGGCATGCACGCGCACGACCGATTCGGGTTTCAGTTCAAAGCCAGGTTCCAAGGGCTTCCATTCGGAGCTGCCGGGCTCTTGGTAGGAAACCTCAACGTTTGGCTTCGGTTGGTCTTTGGTGACCGCGGCGAGGGCGTTTACCAGCCCCGCGCCCTCGTATGCAGCCCCACCTTTATCTGCCTGCAAACGCGCCTTGTCAATATCGGCATGTTTCTTAAGCAGCTCGGTAACCTGCTCTGGGTTCAAACTTGGGTTCACTGAACGTAGCAGCGCAGCCACACCCGCAGCGTGCGGGGACGCCATCGAAGTTCCGGAAATCGTGCCGTACTCGCCCTGTCGCCAAGACGCCGGATCCATAGTCGAGTAAATACTTAGCCCAGGCGCCGCCACAGTGATCCACTTCTTGCCATAGTTACTAAAGGTAGCGCGACCAAGCTTACCGGTACTCGGATCTTCGCCTTTGAACAGCCCTACTGCAGAAACCGACACCACACCGGGCAGCTGCTCAGGAATGTCAAAGCCGCCCTCGACGTTACGCCCCTTTATCTGCTTGCCTTCCACATCGTTGGGGCTGGAGTCTTCGGTCTTGACCGTGTCCAGGTCCGTGTTTTCGTTGCCTGCGGCAGCCACGTTGAGGACGCCTTGCCGCGTCGAGTACGCCACCGCCCGACGCACGGCTTCCAGGCCGGCCGCTTGGCTCGGTTCGTTCGGCATCCAGTACGCCCACGGATCAGAATAGTAGCTGTTGTTCGTCACGGCGAACTTGTGGTCGCCTGCCCATACGAAACCGCAGGTAACGTATTCGGGGTAGAACATGCCATCGTCGTTACCTACGCGCACTGCGGCGATCTTCACCTTTGGTGCGACGCCGTCCACGCCCACCCCGTTATTGGCCGCAGCAATAGTGCCGGCAACGTGCGTACCGTGGTAGTGGTTGCCTTGCCATGCTTTCCAGTCAGTGTTCGGAATGCCGTTGACATCGCAACCAACCGAGTTCTTGACATCCATTTGGTCTTTGAGGTCCGGGTGATCGCCCTTCACACCACTGTCGAGGACGCCCACTGTCACCTGGGACAGCTTCACGTCCACCTGCGCAGCTTCAGTCGCGTGAACTGCGGCGATACCCCAAGCTTTGGACGTGTCGGGATCTGGGGTGAATTTTTCATTTAGGTCCGCTTCTTTGTCCAGTTGACTCTTTACGAACGTGCGCGCACGCAGTCCCGTTGACGAGGACGAAGGTAGGTTTACTACCAATTCCTTGCTGTGAGCGTTAATGGGATTTTGCCGGGTAGGCCCTACTGATACCAGTCGTAGCCGTTCCAGACCCGCACGGTTGGCGAACTTGTTCGCGAAGTCTCCGTCAGCCGATTGCACGAAGAATGTGCCCAGTTTCGGGTAGACCTGAAGGACTTTACCCAGCCCTTCGTCCTCGGCAAGCTTTTGGGCTTTCATGAGCGCCACTTCGTCAGTACCTTCGGCGAGGTTTACTGCGTAGTTCATTGCCCCACCCGCCAGTTCCATGCGTTCTCCTACGACGGGCGTGACTGGTTCTGCGTTGGCTGGGAGTGCGCTCAGACCAGCACCCAGCAGCGCCAGAGCCACAACAGGGGCGAGACCCGACCGATAGAATCTAGATTTCATAAACGCTCCTTGTGAGGTGACGAACACTTCCCACGACTTTATTCACTGAATACCATCCGAAACAATTCTGTTCATTTTCTGGACAGCATCTTTCCATGCAGTTGCACATCGACCTCAAGCACGGTATTTGCGCGCGCGAATACTGCAGATAACAGCAGCTTTTTTGCGCAACTCGCATTGTGGGATAGTGGCGCCCCCATTCCAGCATTTCGGCATCACACGCTCCCATATTTTGCGTTCCAGCACAGATACTGCACCAACGTGCCCGTACGCCGAGGACGCTACTGGGACACCGCCCTCAGCCAAAATCAGACCGGGCAGATTAACAAAAATGAGGGCGGTAACCCGCCCCCACTTTTGCTTACGTTCTGGTTTTAGAACTGAGATCCAAACGCGCTCTCAAAGCTGATTCCAGCTAAGAAGTCGTCGTCTACCTCCCCAATTCGGAAATCGTCCTCGGTCCACCCCATGTTTTCAAGAGCTTCCGCAGTCGGTTCCACGTGCGCGTTCTGGTAATTAGCCAGACCGGTACCAGCGGGAATCAACTTACCAATGATGACGTTTTCCTTCAATCCCAGCAACGGGTCTTCCTTCGCGTTCATCGCTGCTTCGGTCAATACCTTAGTAGTTTCCTGGAACGACGCCGCCGACAGCCAAGAATCGGTCGCCAAGGACGCCTTAGTAATGCCCATCAGTTCGGGACGACCTGCAGCCGGTGTGCCGCCCTCGGAAACAACCCGACGGTTTTCGTCGCGGAAACGCATCGAATCGACCAGTTCGCCCGGTAACAACGTGGTGTCGCCCGAATCGAGGACGGTGACTCGGCGCAGCATCTGCCGCACGATGACCTCGATGTGCTTGGAGTGAATATCCACGCCCTGGCTGCGGTAAACCTCTTGAACTTCGTTCACCAGCTGTTTTTGCGTCGCGTTGACACCCAAAATACGCAGTACCTTCTTGGGGTCGATGCGACCTTCAACCAGCTGTTGCCCAACCGCTACGTGTTCGCCGTCGTGAACCACCAGTTTCTGCCGACGCGAAACCTCAATTTCCAGCTCCCCCTCGCCGTCATCGCGGGTGATAACCACGGTACGCGGACCATCCGGGTCGTCAACAATTTGGACGCGACCAGCAGCCTCGGTAATGGCGGCTTCACCCTTGGGCGTGCGCGCTTCGAACAATTCCTGAACACGCGGCAACCCTTGGGTAATGTCCGCTGCAGACGCCGCACCGCCCGTGTGGAAGGTACGCATGGTCAGCTGCGTGCCCGGTTCACCAATGGATTGCGCGGCAATAATGCCCACCGCTTCGCCAATGTCTACGCGTTTGCCAGATGCCAGTGAACGACCGTAGCATGCCGCACAGGTACCGACCGCCGATTCGCAGGTGAGGACGGAGCGTACCGGAATTT
Source organism: Actinomycetaceae bacterium (assembly GCA_030528145.1). Taxonomy (GTDB): domain Bacteria; phylum Actinomycetota; class Actinomycetes; order Actinomycetales; family Actinomycetaceae; genus Winkia. The sequence goes on along the minus strand of JAUMZK010000002.1, from coordinate 99,843 downwards.
CGGTGATGCCAGCTTCGATTAGTTTGTCAATCATGACGTCGCCCACGTCGGAGCCCGCAGTGGCAATAATATTGCCAGCTTCGTCTTGTACATCCTTAAGGAGGGTGCGCGCGAACGCCGTGGTTTCCACAATTTCGCTGCGAATCACGCTACCATCGGCAGTCTTTCGCCCGATGTTCAGTTTCAGCCCGCGGCGGGTGCCACAGTCCTCTTCGCGAACAATCACGTCTTGGGATACGTCCACCAGGCGGCGGGTCAGGTAACCGGAGTCTGCGGTACGCAACGCCGTGTCAGCCAGACCCTTACGGGCACCGTGCGTAGCCGTGAAGTATTCCAGAACCGTCAGCCCTTCGCGGTAGTTGGACTTGATGGGCCGTTCGATTAGCTTTTGCTTCGGGTCCGACACCAGGCCACGCATACCGGCGATCTGGCGGATCTGATCCCAGTTACCACGCGCCCCAGAGGACACCATTTGGTAGACGGTGTTGCGCTGCGGGAAGTTGGCGCGCATCGCTTCGGCGACTTTTTGGGTACATTCAGTCCAAATCGCCACCACTTCACGGTACCGGTCTTCTTCGGTAATCAAGCCGAGGTCGAAATTCGCTTGCACGTCGGCAGCGCGCTTTTCGTATTCGGCCATGATTTCTTTCTTTGCCGCCGGGCTGACCACGTCAGAGAAGGCGATAGAAATACCGGACCAGGTAGACCAGTGGAAGCCAGCGCTCTTGAGGGCGTCCAAGGACGCTGCGGTAGCCACCTTGGGGTAACGTTCTGCCAAGGTGTTAATGATTCGTCCCAGCACCTTCTTGTCAACCACCTGGTTAACGTAGGGGTATTCCACCGGCAGGGTTTCGTTGAAAATGGCGCGACCGAGGCTGGTCTCCAGTTCGATCGGCTGTCCTTCTTCGTACCCTTCTGGTGCTTGCCACCCCAGTGGCGGTACCAGGTCGGTAAAGCGAATGATAGTGCGGTTGTTGAGCCCCAGTTCACCCAGATCGTAAGCCATAATGGCTTCAGCTACCGAGCTGAAGTAACGCACGGGGGCGTCCTCGTCAACTGGATCCTGGGTCAGGTGGAACAAACCAATAATCATGTCCTGAGAAGGCATGGTTACTGGGCGACCGTCCGAGGGCTTCAAGATGTTGTTCGACGACAGCATCAAAATGCGCGCTTCGGCTTGTGCTTCCGCACCCAGCGGCAAATGGACTGCCATCTGGTCGCCGTCGAAGTCAGCGTTGAAGGCGGCGCAAACCAGCGGGTGCAATTGCACGGCTTTACCTTCCACTAGCACCGGTTCGAAGGCTTGAATGCCCAGGCGGTGCAGGGTGGGGGCACGGTTTAGCAGCACGGGGTGTTCGCGAATCACTTCGTCGAGGACGTCCCACACCTGTGGGCGTTGCCGTTCCACCATGCGCTTGGCGGCCTTCACATTTTGCGCGTAGTTGTGGTCAACCAGTCGTTTCATCACGAACGGTTTGAACAGTTCCAAAGCCATTTGTTTGGGCAAACCACATTCGTGCAGACGCAACTGTGGACCAACCACAATAACGGAACGACCCGAATAGTCCACGCGCTTACCCAGCAAGTTCTGGCGGAACCGCCCCTGCTTGCCTTTGAGCATGTCCGAAAGGGACTTCAGAGGACGGTTGCCCGGTCCGGAAACCGGACGACCCCGTCGCCCGTTGTCGAACAGGGCGTCGACGGATTCTTGCAGCATCCGCTTTTCATTGTTGATGATTATTTCCGGCGCACCCAGGTCCAGTAGTCGTTTCAACCGGTTGTTGCGATTGATTACGCGTCGGTACAGGTCGTTTAGGTCCGAGGTCGCAAACCGACCGCCGTCTAGTTGCACCATAGGGCGCAGGTCCGGCGGAATTACCGGAATGCAGTCCAACACCATGCCTTCCGGCTTGTTGCCAGTGACCAGGAACGCGTTTACTACCTTCAGGCGCTTGAGTGCGCGCGTTTTGCGTTGCCCTGTGTTGGTGGCGATTACTTCGCGCAAGTGTTCGGCTTCACTTTCGAGGTCGAAATCTTGCAGACGTTTTTGTATTGCGGCCGCGCCTTTGGAACCCTTGAAGTAGATGCCGTAGCGGGCTTCAAGTTCACGGTACATCAGTTCGTCGCCTTCGAGGTCGCCAACCTTCAGGTTCGTGAACCGATCCCACATGTCGTCCAGGCGCTTCAGGGTAGTTTCTGCCTTGCGGCGGATCTGTCCCATTTCTTTTTCCGCACCCTTGCGCAACTTGTCCTTTTGGGATTTAGTTGCCCCGGCGTCCTCAAGCTGAGCCAAATCCTTTTCCAGTTTTTCGGCGCGACGGTTGATCGCGTTATCGCGACCGTCGCTAATGCGCTTGATTTCGACCTCTAGTTCGTTACGCAAACTGGGCAGGTCGGTGTGGCGGGATTCTTCGTCTACCCACGTAATCATGTAGGCGGCAAAGTAGATGACCTTTTCCAGGTCCTTTGGCGCCAAATTCAGCAGGTAGCCCAGGCGGGAAGGCACCCCTTTGAAGTACCAAATGTGCGTTACCGGAGCAGCTAATTCAATGTGACCCATACGTTCGCGACGCACCTTGGAACGGGTAACTTCCACGCCACAGCGTTCACAAATAATGCCCTTGTAACGTACGCGCTTGTATTTACCACACGCACACTCCCAGTCCCTGGTGGGACCGAAAATGCGTTCGCAGAACAAGCCTTCGCGTTCTGGTTTCAGCGTACGGTAGTTGATAGTTTCCGGCTTTTTCACTTCACCATGAGACCAACCGCGAATGTCGTCAGCGGTGGCAAGTCCGATGTGTAGCCTATCGAATGCTTTAGCGTCCACTGCGTTCTCCTTTAGATCTCATCCAACGATGCGCCGGTGTTCGGGCGCGAACCAAGGTTAATTCCGAGTTCTTCGACGGCGCGCTGCCCGTCTTCGTCCTCGTCTTTCAAAGACACGGAGTTGCCTTCCGCGTCAAGTGCCTCTACGTTCAGGCACAAGGAGCGCATTTCTTGAATGAGGACGCGGAACGACTCTGGAATACCAGGTTCGGGAATATCGTCGCCCTTCACAATGGCTTCGTACACTTTCACGCGTCCCACAATGTCGTCGGACTTAATTGTGAGCAGTTCTTGCAAAGCGTAGGCTGCGCCGTATGCCTCCATAGCCCACACTTCCATTTCCCCGAAGCGCTGACCGCCGAATTGGGCTTTACCACCGAGCGGCTGCTGAGTAATCATGGAGTACGGACCGGTGGACCGTGCGTGGATCTTGTCGTCGACCAAGTGGTGTAGTTTCAGCATGTACTTGTAGCCGACGGCGATTGGGAAGGGGAAAGGTTCACCGCTGCGTCCGTCGAACAAGCGGGCTTTACCATTAGGTCCGACCATACGGTAACCATCGCGGTTCGGCAGCGTACACGCCAACAAACCGTTCAGTTCGCCCTCCTCTACCCCGTCAAATACGGGGGTGGCAACGGGGGTGCGCGCCGGGGCTTTGATGCCTTCCTTCGGCAACAGCTTCGTCCACTCCTCGTTCTTCGCAAGAGCCTCGGTGGCGTCCCACCCCTGGCTGGCAATCCAGCCCAAGTGGAATTCGAGCACCTGCCCGACGTTCATACGACCGGGTACGCCCAACGGATTCAAAATGATGTCAACCGGAGTACCGTCCTCAAGGAACGGCATGTCTTCGACCGGCAGAATCTTGGAAATTACGCCCTTGTTGCCGTGGCGACCCGCCATCTTGTCACCGACGGTGATCTTGCGGCGTTGCGCAATGTAGACGCGCACCATGTGCTTCACGCCTGGAGGCAGTTCGTCCTCGTCATCATTAAATTCACGTACACCAATGACAATGCCAGATTCACCGTGGGGCACACGCATGGAAGTATCGCGCACTTCGCGGGCTTTTTCCCCGAAGATGGCGCGCAGCAGGCGTTCTTCGGAAGTCAGTTCGGTTTCGCCCTTAGGCGTAACTTTACCTACCAGGATGTCCCCGGCCGTGACTTCGGCACCGATGCGAATAATGCCGCGTTCGTCGAGGTCGGCTAGTGCGTCCTCGCCAACGTTCGGGATATCCCTGGTAATTTCTTCGTTACCCAGTTTGGTTTCGCGGGCATCGATTTCGTGTTCTTCAATGTGAATGGAAGTGAGCACGTCATCTTGTACCACTCGACGGGACAAGATGATGGCGTCCTCGTAGTTAAGACCTTCCCACGACATGTAGGCAACCAGCAGGTTCTTGCCCAAAGCCAGTTCCCCACCGTCAGTCGCCGGACCGTCCGCCAACAGGTCGCCCACTTCGACGCGGTCGCCCACATTTACGGACACATGTTGGTTGTTGCAGTTACCGGGGTTTGAACGCACAAACTTTTCCAGCTTGTAAGTCAAGTAAGTGCCATCATCGTTAGCTACCGAAATGCTGTCCGCGTCCAGTTCAGATACGACACCCGCCTTCGTGGCGCGCACCGAATCTCCGGCGTCGAGGGCGGCACGGCGCTCCATACCAGTGCCTACCAGGGGCGCTTCGGTTTGCAGCAACGGCACTGCCTGGCGTTGCATGTTCGCGCCCATGAGCGCCCGGTTGGCGTCGTCATGTTCCAAGAACGGGATCATCGCGGTTGCCACCGAACACATTTGGCGTGCCGAAACGTCCATGTAATCCACGTCAGCGACATCGACCAAGGTGGGGTCGGCGCCCTCGATACGGCACACCACTTGGTCTTCGGTGATCTTGCCGTTAGCATCCATCGGAGTGGAAGCCTGGGCGATATGGTGACCCTTTTCGTCATCGGCCGTCAGGTAGTGGATTTCGTCCGTAACCTTGCCGTCCTTGACCACCCGATAAGGCGTTTCCACAAACCCAAAGGGGTTAATGCGCGCGTAAGACGCGAGCGAACCAATCAGACCAATGTTTGGACCTTCAGGGGTTTCAATTGGGCACATACGCCCATAATGGGACGGGTGCACGTCACGCACTTCCATACCCGCGCGGTCACGGGACAAACCGCCAGGACCCAAAGCCGACAGGCGGCGCTTGTGAGTCAGTCCCGCCAACGGGTTATTTTGGTCCATGAACTGCGATAGCTGCGAAGTGCCGAAGAATTCCTTAATAGCGGCAACCACCGGACGAATATTAATCAGGGTTTGCGGAGTGATCGCCTCGACGTCTTGAGTGGTCATACGTTCACGCACCACGCGTTCCATACGTGACATGCCGGTGCGCACCTGCACCTGAATCAGTTCGCCCACCGCGCGGATACGCCGGTTACCAAAATGGTCGATATCATCGGTTTCAACCGGAATTTCCACCTCTTTGCCGTCGCGCACGCCGGTTATAGTTTCCTTGCCAGCGTGAATAGCCAGCAAGTACTTGAAAGCCGACACGATGTCATCAAGACGCAGCGTGGATTCATCCAAAGGAATATCCGTACCCAACTTCTTGTTGATCTTGTAACGACCAACTTTCGCCAAGTCGTAACGCTTGTCAGTAAAGTAGAAACCTTCCAGCAGCGACCGACCAGCTTCTGCCGAAGCCGGTTCACCCGGACGAATCTTCCGGTAAATATCGGTCTGGGCGTCCTCGGTAGTGGCAATCGCGTCCGGATCCTTTTCCAAGGTTTCCAGCATTACCGGGTAATCCTTAAATTCTTCGCGAATTTCAGAGGGCGTCATGCCCAATGCGCGCAAGAAGATAGTGGCGGACTGCTTGCGTTTGCGGTCAATACGCACGCCCACGTTGTCGCGCTTATCGATTTCCATTTCCAACCACGCGCCACGCGACGGAATGAAACGCGCCCCGTAAATGTCCTTGTCACTGGTTTTATCCGCAGTGCGTTCAAAATACACGCCCGGCGAACGCACCAACTGCGAAACCACCACGCGTTCAGTACCGTTAATAATGAAAGTACCGCGCGGGGTCATCAGCGGAAAGTCGCCCATAAACACCGTCTGCGACTTAATTTCGCCCGTATTTTCGTTAACGAACTCCGCTGTCACAAACAAAGGCGCGGAATAGGTGTAATCCTTCTCCTTGCACTCGTCAACCGAGTACTTGGGAATATCAAAATAGTAGTCCCTAAACGACAGCGACATAGTTTCCCCAAAGTCGCTGATAGGACTGATTTCAGCGAACACTTCTTCCAGTCCGCTGGTAGTAGGCAAATCGTAATTTCCGTTTGCGTGAGCTTCTTCGACACGCTGTTTCCAGGTGTCATTGCCCAGCAACCAGTCAAATGATTGAACTTGCAAACCAAGAAGGTTTGGGAGTTCCATCGGTTCATGAATTTGGTTAAATGAAATGCGGTGGCGTTTTGCCACTGGCGCGACAGAGGTGCTCGAGGCAGCCAAAGTTGTCCCTTCCCCTAAGGTTGGATGCGCTTGCGAATAGTTGGCCCCTACCTGGAACTGGTTCGCCATACCCTGCGCAGTTTTAGATATGGGAGTGCCAGCCCACCTCGGACACAACACACGCGACCTTCCACATTAGCGAATCTTGGGAAAATAATCTATACTTTCACGCCTTTTTGTCACCTCTTTCACAGCCACACGTTAGTTGCGGTCACCTTCTCCGCGCCTCACCTGCGTTTATGCAGCAAATATTCACAAGTCGCATTTTTCCCGCACGCCAGTTCCCGCCCTAGTGCCCCCTGCGCGTGAGGCAAAACCGCGGTATAGCGGGAAAAAGCGCGGCGCCCTCGTTATGGTTGAAAATAGACGAAAGGATAAATATGTCCCGCAACAAAGCTGGGGAAAGTTCCAGGCGCCCTCGAAAAATGGGAATTTTAGCCAATAAAGCGCGGCGCCGATCCCTGAAAATTCTGCTGGAAATGGAATACCCCCACAACCTGCACCCCGCCCTGGTGCCGGGAGTCTCTATCGAAGACCAAAAAATCAGGTACGGCATCGACAAACCCATCTTGCTGGTAGTTGGACTGGCAATAATTGGGTTCTTCTGCTGGGGAATTTACTCCCCCGAGGGGGTGCTAGCCGTCAGCAGCACCGCCCTGGATTGGACCATGGAAAACCTGGGGTGGCTGTACAACCTGGTAGCCATCGGAACAGTGTTTTATTTGCTGGCAATCGCCCTCAGTAAATACGGGAAAATACCCTTGGGCTTAGACGGGGAAAAACCAGAGTTTTCCACCCTGTCATGGGCTGCCATGCTGTTTGGCGCCGGCATCGGCATTGGCATAATTTTCTTTGGCGCCCTCGAACCCCTCACCCACTACTTTCGCCCACTGCCCGGAATGTACAAGGCACGCACCATCGAAGCCGTGAAAGGCGCGTTGGCACAAAGTATCCTGCACTGGGGAGTAAACGCCTGGGCAATTTACGCAATAGTGGGGCTGGCAGTCGCCTACGTGTCGTTCCGCAAAGGGCGCGTACCGCTGATGAGCTCCATTTTAGAGCCCATGTTCGGGTGGGAATCCAAAGCCTGGGGTGCGCGCCTGATCGACGGACTGGCCATCATTGCCACCCTGTTTGGAACCGCCGCGTCACTGGGAATTGGTGCCCTACAAATAACACGCGGCATGGAAATAATGGGCGGACTCGGTAGATTAGGAAACACCGTTGCGATAGCGTTTATAGTGCTATTGACCATCGGCACCATAATTTCAGCAGTATCTGGCGTGACTAAAGGAATCAGGCGGCTATCGAATATAAATCTGGGTCTGGCTATCGCCCTCGCAATTTTTATTTTTATTGCCGGTCCAACCTTATTTTTGACGAATCTGTTTCCGGGCGTAATAACAACTTATATCGGGACTGCACCGGAAATGTTGAGCGCCACCATGGCAGATGGTCCCGCCACCGCTCACTTTTTGAAAAACTGGACCACTTTCTTTTGGGCATGGTGGGTCAGTTGGGCACCCTTTGTGGGCGTTTTCACAGCGAAAATCAGTCGAGGACGCACCATCCGACAATTCGTATTAGGCGTGCTGCTAATCCCCAGCTCCATTATTGCGGTAGCATTTACTGTTCTGGGTGGAACTGCCCTGTGGATGCAACGCACCAGTGTTGCTATTGCGCAAGGAAATACGATCGATGGGCTGCCACCCTCGGAAGAAGTATTCTTTACTATGCTAAATGGATTACCAGGAGGAAAGTTGGTAGCGCCCATAGTAATAGTAATGTTGGCAGTTTTCTTTATTACGTCCTCGGATTCAGCATCTTTAGTTAATTCGCAATTGTCGCAAGGCGGCAATCCAAACCCGAAGCGAATAATTACCGCTTTTTGGGCGGTATGTATGGCACTAATTGCCGTAATCATGCTGTTAATGGGCGGTTCTGACGCATTAACGGGGCTGCAAAACCTAATTACTATTACTTCTTTGCCGTTTTCGATTGTGCTGATATTAATGTCGGTAGCATTTTTCAAAGAGCTGCGCCACGATCCCATAATGATTCGCAACTATTACAAAAATACTGCCCTAGAAAAAGCAGTTCGACGTGGTATAGAATGGTATGGGGACAATTTTGAAATATCTATTATGCCCGTATCGGAAGCTAGCCAGCGAGGGGCAGGCGCAGAATTTGATTCGACCTCGGAAGGATACACCTCTTGGTATGCGCGCACTGACGAGGACGGAAACCCCGTCGCCTACGACTATGCGAAAGGCGAATACGTCGACGAAGTGCCGATCGTTGCGCGCCGAGCCAATAATGACGAGGAAACCGACTGCTGATTGCTAATTCCGCTAAAAGTCGTAAGTGTGGTTCGGGATCTGGACTTTTACGAAGGCTTGTGCAGTAATTGACTAACATTACGGCGCCGTGGCAGCGCGCAATCACCGTCACAGAATAACTTTGCCGGAAGTCGTAACCAGTCCTTCAATACGGAGCCTGTCAAGTTTTTTGTGTAAGTGGGGTGGTGGGTTTGGGGCGGGCGCTTCGATGCGAACACGGCAATATTTTCCCGAGGGCGACCCACACGTTAGCAGTTCGACTAACTTCCAGGGGTTTAGGCCGGGCGCGGTGCCCGTGAGCCGCACTTTCAGTGCAACTCAATGTCCACCGAACCGCCCGCACTCCGCCCCAAACCCCAAACGCAACCCCAAAAACGCTAAAACGAGCGTCGCCCTCAAAAAATAACGACAGACAAATCCGTGAGAACAAACCATTTTGCTGACAACAAACCATTTTGTCGAGGACAAAGACTTCTGACACGCCCTAAATGCGCGCCAACACACGTCAGCGCACCTAATCGGACTCTGACAAGCAACAAACCTAAAAACAAGAGTCAGACCAAAAGGGTTTTGCGAATAATAATTACCCCACCTTGGGGCTGACCGTGCCCCAAAGCGGAGGTAATTGGGTTGGAGATGGCGGTTGCCTTAGCTAAACCGCCCTCCCCTATTAGACCTATTTAGACCCATCTAGACCTAATTAGTCTTCGTTAAACCTGTTAGATCCGGTTAGGCTTTGTTGCGACGAAGCACTGCCACCACAGTGACACCTGCGCCCGCTGCCAACGTCAGCAGTGCAACTACTGCGGGAGTCTGGGTGGAACCGGTGGATGCCAATCCCTTGCTCCTCTTCCCCTTCATCGCATGCTTGCCCTCGCCTGGCTTCTTAGCGTGGTCACCGTCACTAGGCTTGGTACCATCACCAGGTTGAGTAGGATCGGTAGGTTCCGCCGGGTCTCCGGGCTTGTTCGGATCCGGGTTCGGAGCTGGCGTACCCGGTTCGCCCGGGGTCGGAGGTTCCGGCGCTTCTGCCTTCTTTTCCACTACCAAGCTGGCTTCGGCTTTTGCATCGCCCGATTGGACCTTCACGGTGTGCGTGCCCGCTTCGGTGCTCTTCGGTACCTCAAAAGTAGCTGTGGCATCACCCAGCGCTTGCGCATCTGCCGCGCGTTCAGTGTCGTCTGCAGCTGTCGGCTTACTCTGTGCTTCTAGCGGAACAGTAGCAACTTCCTTGCCGTCCAGGTAGAAGGTCGCTTTGGCGTCCCCACTCTTAGACATTGGGAAACCAGTGGCTGTTGCCGTGACTTTCGCGGGCAGGTCCTCTTCTTTCAGGGTGGACTTGTCCAAAGATACTGCCGGGTTCGGTTCTTCAGTCGGCGCCGCAACGGTAGTCACGGTAACAGTAGCCGAATGTTCGCCTTGGGTTACTTTCACCTCGTGAGCACCGGGGGTGGCGTCCTCAGAAATTACGAGGTCGTACGCAACGTTCCCGTCTTCTCCCGCCTTCACGGTGGCAACATTCATGCCATCGAAACTAATGGTCACGTCTTCGCCCGCCTTGTAACCCGTACCGGTAACCTTCACAGTGTCACCGGGTTTGACGTCCTTTTCAGGGGTCGCCTTCAAGGTCAGGGCTACCGGCTTTTCCGTTGGATCGACGAGGACGACAGTGCGAACGACATCGTCACCTCGCTTCAGCATGTTGGCGCCCGCGTAAGTTGCTTTCGCAACCGGTTTGTCGATGTTCCACGAGGACGTCAGCTGCCCGTACGCCGCATCTTCTGGATTCGGCGTCATTTCAGTATTGAACCCGTTTTGGTTCTGCTTGGTGAATGCTAAAGTAATGCCTTCAAGTTTGACTGTGTCATTCTGGTTCATGTCCGCGACCAGGACCAGTGTACTCTTGCCAGCTTCCAGGTACGGAAGTGACACACCATCACGCAGGTCAGCACTGTCAACTTCGTAAACTTTCGGCTTCTTGTCCGTCAAACTGGCGAATTGGCCAATCAGCAGGGTGAATTCGGTGTCTGGTTTACCGGTGCTCGCCTTTAATACTTCGGTAATCAAACCAGGTTGCGGAAACATCAGTCCATGAATAAAAGCGGACGGACCTTTATCGGGCGTACCTGCCTTATTGAAGATTTCGTTCAGCTTGTGCAAACCAGAACTGTGCAGCTCCGTGCCGTTTACGTCAGTTGACTTGAAGTCAAAGGTTGCGGATCCCTTTGCGCCGGTCGCGTGAACAACGTCATTGCCCTCAAGGCTGAGCGCGCCACCTTTGACTGCCATCGGAATGCGGTCACCGTGCTGGGCGCCATCGCGAGTCCAGGTCAACATGCCAGTTGCCCACTTGTACAGTGGCGCACTGCTGAACGTGACCTTGAACTGCTTCTTTTCCCCGCTCTTATCGAAAGTAAGAACTTGGGGTTCGACTTGCGCGCTCACGCCGTCATTCATAGATGCAGAAACGCGGTAGGTGCCCGACCGTACAGCAGTGAGTTCACGAGTTACAGTCTGGCGGTTTACCAGCGAACCGATCGCGATGGACGGAACATTCAGGTCCGAAGGATCAATGGCTTTACCAACGAACTTTTCGGGCAAGTTGTATCCCATACCACGCAGGTAGCCCGCCCAATCTTCAGTGCCAGAAATGTATTCCACGCCCGGGTCGAACATGCGCGAGGGGTCTACGTGACCAGCACCCTGAGCGAAGGGATCGCGATCCGTCTGACCATCCGCGTTTACGGAATCGAAAGTGGTGGTCATCAGCGCGGATTTTACTGCCATTGGCGAAGCCTTAGGAGACTTCGACAGCAGCACCGCCCCCATCCCAGCAATGTGTGGTGAAGACATGGAAGTACCGGACATGAAACCAAACTTGCCCTGAGAACCCTTCGGGTTCGCAATGGCAGCGAGGATGCCCACGCCAGGCGCAGTAATATCCGGCTTAATCATGTCTTGAGTATCCGCAGATGCGGGACCACGCGAGGAGAAGCCCGCCATTTGGGGGGCGGGAGTAGGAGTGCCTGTAGTGTTCTTAGACCATAGGGTGACCTGCGCATTCCCCTTCTTCGCTTCTTCCAAGACCAGTTTGTATTGGGAACCGTCCTCTTTACCGTCAATGTGTACGGTGGGTATGGAGTGTGCGTCCAAGTCCAGCGAATCATGCTTGGGGTTTACGAGGATGACTGCTTTGCCACCGGCTGCCTTCACGAACTTCGACTTGTCAACGCGGGCAATTTCGCCGCGTTCACAAAGCACCACTTTGTCTTTAGCTTTCGCCGGGTCTAAAGAGCCTTCTTTACAGAGCTTGGCGTCCTCGGGTTTCTTCCCTGCCGCCGCCAAGTCGCCAGCCCAAACCAAAGTACCGTCAACAGTTTTGCCGAAAGGTACGCTGACGGTGGCACCAGCAATCTTGTGGTCGGCAAATTCGACCGTACCCTCGTAGTTACCCTTCACGGTGGATGCGCCTACGGTAGTGTACCAGGGGGCAGTGTGATCCAAAGTGTCGGCACCCGGACCGGAATTACCCGCCGAAGCCGCTACAAATACGCCTGCTGCGGCCGCGCCATAGAATGCTTGGTCGATCAGAGTCCAGGCACTGCGGGAGGCGCCGCCACCAATAGAGAAGTTGATGACGTCTACGCCGTCTTTGGTGGCGTCGTCGATCGCATCAACAATATCGCCGTTGGAACAGCCTCCCTCATCACCTTTGCCTTTGTCTTCCCAACACACCTTGTAAGCGGCTATCTTGGCTGCGGGAGCCACGCCAGCCATTTTGCCGATCGCCACACCGTCGTTAGGAGTATCTTCTGGGAAACTTACGTCTACGCCGTAGTTACCGGCAGCAGTCGAAGCGGTATGCGAACCATGTCCGGAACCGTCGCGTGGGGACAAGTATTCGTTCTTTTCCGGTCCCGCAATTTTTTCCTCACCATGCGTGCGATAGTACGCTTTGGCACTGATCAGCTTGGTGTTACACATGTCCTTGGAGAACTGCACACCCTGCTGGCACAGCCCACGGAATGTACCACCGTCGCTCTTCTTGAAAACGATGTTGTCGCCCTCAATGTAAGGAGTATCCTCACGCTTGGTAGTGGTGAGCTTTTGACCCTTGAAAAGTGGGTTTTCGGGCGCAATACCCGAGTCGATGATACCGACAACTATCCCTTTACCGGCATTTTGCCAACCGCCCTCTAAATTAGCGGCAAAGTTCTTTTGGAGTCCCAAAGATTCGTTAGCCGGAGTGAATGCTGTGGGGTGCAGCAGCTCCTCTTTGTACATGCGCGAAACCTTGGGGTCCAACGCCATCTTTTCTGCCTGCGCCTTGGAGACCTTGACCACCATGGAGTTCAGTGCCACCGTGGTGCGGGTCTTGACCTTTGCCCCCACAGACTTAGCCACCTGGTTCTGAGTCTTAGTCAGGTGGTCGGTGTATTCTTTGGCGGCTTGGCTCTTTAGTAGAACTTTGCCCCACTTGTCGCGTACGGAACGCAAACCGTGAATGTTTCCGCGATAAGTGGAAACGGACGGGTCCTTCAGGACCACCACGTAATTACCAGATTTTAGCGGTTCACCGCCAGTGACGCGCGCTTGGATGAGCTTGTCAACCGAATCATCAGCGTGGGCCGGTACGCCCGCGCCGATACACAGTCCAAAGGACACGGTTGCAGCGCTCAGGCACGCGCCAGCGCGAAATAATAACTTATGCGAGTGTTTCAAGACGCTCCTTCGTGTAGTAGCGATAGAGCTCCGCTCGGGCGAACGTGACCGAAATATTTATGCGAACTTTTTAGCGTTCAGAAAAATCGGATTCGTTCCGGAACTAATAACGACAGTTTCAGTCAACTGACTTGTGAAAAACTTAGAATTTCCTGAACATGTTAGCAAAAGCAGTCCAAACTACGACCTCTCGCTGCGCACACGTTTGCCACCCGTGCTAACTTCTGGTTTAAGTGTGCAAAATTTCGGGCGTCCAGTTTTTGAGACAACATACCTGTCTGCGATCTTTCATTATCGCTGGTCAAACATTTGCACACTTGTATATTTGGGTTTCGACTAGGCATTTTCCCAGTATTGGAATGTAGAATAAGCCGAATTTGGTTTACGGTAGCACGGCGCGTGCTTTGTGTAAAGACTTTGGGCAGTATCTGGGATTTTTCGAGGACGCCGCCCCACCCCACTCTTTGGCGCACCTTGCCGCGCCAAATGCGCGTCTTATAATCGCATAGCTGTCGCAGATGCGCACTGATTTGGCTTACTTTTAACGGGGGTAAGCGCGGCACCGCAGCACCGCCGCGCCCCCACATTTTCGCGCAGTTTTCCCTGCGTACGATGTTTTTCGCAGGCACCACGCAGGTTCGACTACAGGTTGCGGTTGCGCTGCTCCCAAGTAAGAGCCTCTAGTTCGGTGGATACGTCCATCGCTTCCTCAGCGGGCAGCGTGTCTTTGAGCCGCTCAAACCATTCGGCAATCACGTCTACGTAACGTTCTTCTTCAAGGGTGCGGATCCACCTGGCGATGGTCTGCGATTCATCCCCCCGATTGGTCAATATGTAGGTCACCATAGTAACGATGGCTTGGACGGCAGCGCGTATTTCGTCCTCGTTAACCTGGTCTGCGTGGGCTTGTTCCAAGTCGCGCCGGGCTTCCACTATGAACCTGAACAGCCATGTTAGTGTGCCCTCGTCGCGTATGTCCGCGAAGGTTTCTTTAACGATCGGCAATACTTGGGCAGCGGCACGCGCCTCGGTGTGCGGCACTGCAACGATATGTGCGAAATGGTTGTCACCGAACACGATTTCGGTTAGTTCACGCAGGCTGTTACCGTCTTGCACTGACCCTTTGGCGTACGCAATTTTTTCTAAAACTTCGATCATGTCAGCCAGGTCAGCCAACATTCCCATGTCGTCGAGGACGCCTTCTTCTTCAAACATTTGTAGTTCCTAACTTCAGAGCTTACAAACGGGTCTGCCCCGCATTAGCTGAACGCTTTTATCCTAAAACAACAGTGCGTCAGCAATTTCTGGTTTTCTGAGGTGCCCTATCAGTTGGCGAGCTTTTTCGAGGACGAACGGCATATTCATCTCCGCAGCGAAAATTTCGGTCTTCGTTATGGTCTCCTCTGTATCCACTGGCAATTTATTCAGATCTATCCGTGATAGTAGTTTTTTCGTTATAGGTCGTTTAGAATCCCAAAAGACTAAAGATTCGATGAAATATGTACACTGTTTGCTCTTTAGAAGAGTAGTCACTAGGACTGCTTCTGTCGGGTCATCAAAAGGCAAGAAATAACAGGTGTCGTCTAAAATGACGGGTTTTCCTTGAATTGGAAGAACCAGTTGAAAAATTGGCTGCTTATGCATTCCAGATATAGCGACTTTATATGGTGAGAAAGTGTAGTCCCCCAGACCAAATACTGAAAAACACGGACGATTTTTGTAAATTGATGACTTCCTGCTGTCGAGGACGTCGGCGTGCGATTGCAGATAGTTCCATAGCTTCGGAGCGGTTCTTCGCAAATGTCTCGTATCTGCACCGAACTGTCTTTGAGGAACGATTATCCACTTACTTAAGTCACGCGATCGCCCTCGGAATATGTCTGTGCTTTTCAAAAATGGAAAGAGGTATTAAGGTTCTAAATCTACGATAGTGCCACCTTTAGTTGTTGGAACGGGGGTTGCCAGCAACTCAAAGACTTGCGTCGCATCGTGTTTTAAGCCGGATCTCCACTCGTAGGGTGAAACACCATCGGCTTCGCGAACTGACGAATACTTCTCGATATCTGCGACCATAAGAGATTTAACTACACCAAATTGTGTCACCAAATATTTGCCGGAGTCAAAGACATCACTGCACATGCAGGCAGTGTAATTGGCTGGACCGGCAGCGTTCATCTGTAAAGTAAACCAGCATGCATTTACATTCGCATTAAACCATTTCTTTGCGTCAATCCGGTAACAGGCAGCGTTAGAAATTGGCAGTTTCGCATTTGCTGCGTATTCTATAACGTTTCGGGCCACATGAGTTTTGCAAAGCATCCCAAAGGTAAAGGGCGTTGTTGCAAATTCTCGTAAGATTTTCAAAATAATGTATTCGCACACATCAAAATTGGATGCTCCCAGCAGCACATCCAATCCTTTAACAGATTTGAAGTTTTCTTTTTTTGGAACATTATCTGAGCCCATGCGTTTTAATTCTGCAGAAGTTACCCAAGGCGGGTTCCCAATAACGAAGAGTGGAGCATTCACACTAGTGGGAATTTCTTCCGGCAATGCGATTTTGAATATGTTAGCCCTACGAACTTTTCCCCATTTGGAGGCTTCGTTCACATACGATCGATTTATTTCAAAACCTATGCGCTCTGTTGCAGGTGCCAGCAAGGTAGCCGCCTGAAGGAAAGCACCGCGACCGCATGTGGGTTCCAACACGCGCGCATTAGCAGGTACATTTAATAATTTTAAACATTGCACTGCCAACTCTAAAGGCGTTTGAAAGTCTCCAAATTCATTATTAGGCACGTAAATCTTCCACTTCCAGATAACTATTTCCTAATACGGCACAGTGTATAGCGCGGTTATATTGCAATCGCCACTGCAAGGCATTTGAAATAGTAAGAATTCCTTGCTCTGGCACATCCTCGACAAGACGTTCAGCTAATTGTCTTCTACCAACCTCATCTATGGGAACATTCTTATCTTGTAAAAGCGCATCTAGATCACCAACTACCGCATCGCGATTATTTTCCTCGGCACTAATAGACTAGACAAGGTCTCGGATGTTCTTCGTAAGGGTATAATCTTCAGTTCTTCTCTTATCAATATAGATGACGTTCTCAATATCTAAATAAGCAACTCGCTCTGTAATGTCATCTCTCCTTGAATAGACAATTACCAAAAGATTATACCCGAGACCATAAATCTTTTGAGTAGCTGACCGAAAAGGACAAGAAGATTGCGGTCTGCGCCTGGAAGTAACTTTAAGGTCCAAGTTTAACGAAGGAAAATCTAGTCCGTTTGCCGCATTACCAAACTGTTGACTATAACGTTCGCGAAGGTAATCCTTGAACATCTCCTCTACTCGGGTGCCCACAGCTTTACCGTCGGTCACGCCGTACAGGCCTGGAATAGGTGTTCCCTCCAAAGACGAAGCAAATTTTTGCATCTGTTCGAAAAAGTTCAATCGCCAGAGAGGGCAGTTCTACTGCGTCTCGATCACGGAAAATACCCATTTGCCGTCAATAACCTCCGTTCTTGAACTTCCTCGTATGCTGTACCGCGCAGCACTTACACGTTGAATTTAAAGTTCACCACGTCGCCGTCTTGCATAACGTAATCTTTGCCTTCCAAGCGTACTTTTCCGGCTTCCCGCACTGCGTGCTCGCTGCCGTACTGCACCAAGTCCTCAAAACTGATCACTTCCGCTTTAATGAACCCGCGCTGGAAGTCAGTGTGAATGACGCCTGCCGCCTGCGGCGCAGTATCGCCCTTGTGAATGGTCCACGCGCGCGCCTCCTTCGGACCCGCCGTCAAATAGGTTTGCAACCCCAAAGTGCCAAAACCCACGCGTGCCAACTTGTCCAACCCCGACTCACTTTGCCCGGATTCTGCCAGCATTTCGCGCGCTTCGTCCTCGTCTAATTCCACCAGTTCCGCTTCAAAACCGGCATCTAAAAACACTGCCTCCGCCGGGGCAACCAGTTGCGCCAACTGGCTCTGCAACGCCGCGTCCTCCATGCCATCACTATCCATGTTGAACACGTAAATAAACGGTTTCGCAGTCATCAGTTGGAACGTGCGCACCACGCCCATATCCAGACCCCGCCCCGGACCTTCCAAGGACACTAGTTTGCCTTCCTCCAAAATTTCGAGGACGCCCTCCGCCGTATCTAACACGTTCTTGTCCGTCTTTTTCGCCATTACTTCTTTGCGCAAACGCGGCAGCATTTTCTCCATAGTTTGCATGTCCGCCAGCACCAGTTCGGTAGTAATGGTTTCAATGTCACTAGCAGGGTCAATTTTGCCCTCCACGTGTACCACATCCGGATCCTGGAAGGCGCGCGTAACCTGACAGATCGCATCCGCCTCCCGAATATTCGCCAAAAACTGGTTACCCAACCCTTCGCCCTCGGAAGCACCCTTCACAATGCCCGCAATATCAACGAAAGATACGGTGGCGGGCAGAATCTTTTGGGACCCAAAAATTTTCGCCAGCTGATTCAAACGTTCATCCGGCAGGGGTACCACCCCAATATTGGGTTCGATTGTGGCAAACGGATAATTCGCCGCGAGGACGGTAGCGCGCGTCAGCGCGTTAAACAGGGTGGATTTACCAACATTGGGCAGACCGACAATACCAATACTTAAGCTCACGCCCTAAGTCTAACGACCAGACGCCACCGCGTCTAAGCTCGCGCCTGCCCACCGCACTTGCGTCGCATTATGCAACCATTTTTACGCCGCCGCGCCCGCTCCTATTTCGCCGCCGAAACCGAAAGCTAGGGCGCCTGCCGCGCAGCGTCCTCGTAATAACGTCAGCAAGTGTGCCCAGGACTGGGAGTGCGCTTGCGGGCTTTCGGGTCCAACACGCCCGCATCCAACAGGTCCGCGCGCAAGTTTTTCGGCAGCGAAAAAGTGACAGATTCTTGGGCAGCATGAACTTGTTCCACGGTAGTAAAACCGCGTTCTTTCAACCATTCAATAACTTCACGCACCAAAATATCTGGCACCGACGCCCCCGAAGTCAGCCCAACTGTGTGGACGCCCGCAAACCAGTCTTCGGATAGTTCGGCGGCAGTATCTATGCGGTAGGCACGGTCGGCTCCTGCTTCGAGGGCGACCTCTTTCAGTCGCACCGAATTCGAGGAGTTGGCGCTGCCTACAACAATCATCACATCCGCCGCCGCACCAATCTTTTTCACGGCAGCCTGCCGGTTTTGGGTGGCGTAACAAATATCGTCCGAGGGCGGATCGTTCAGGTTCGGAAACTTTTCGCGCAACCTGGCTACAGTTTCCATGGTTTCATCCACTGACAAGGTGGTTTGGGACAGCCACACCAATTTGTCAGGATTTTTGACCGTGAGCGCGTCGACTTCATCGGGACCATCAATGATTTGAATACTGTCAGGGGCTTCCCCGTAAGTGCCATCTACTTCTTCGTGGCCGCGGTGGCCAATCAGGATTATTTCGTAACCGTTCTTTGCGAAACGTACGGCTTCACGGTGAACTTTCGTAACCAGAGGGCAAGTGGCGTCAATCGTTCGCAACGACCGGACGGCGGCAGCCTGGTGAACGGCTGGCGAAACGCCGTGAGCACTGAAAACGACGCGGGCGTCCTCGGGAACTTCGTCAGTATCGCTGACAAAAATAGCCCCCCGGGCTGCCAAAGTTTGTACCACGTACTTGTTGTGGACGATTTCTTTGCGCACGTAAATTGGTGCGCCATATAGTTCCAGGGCTTTTTCTACCGCGTCAACGGCGCGGTCAACCCCGGCGCAATAACCGCGCGGAACTGCCAACAAAATCTTTTTTTCCACAGCCATGATGGTAGTGTATCTGTTTTCCACAAGCCGGCGCTGAGCAGTAAATGTGGCGTCGTCCTCGGGTAGGCTGGAACACGTGAGCAACCAGATAGCTACCCGCGCTGCCGATACCACGCGCGAAGATCCGTGGCCTTTGGCGTTACTGTCGCAAAATATAAAAAAGTATGTGGACCGCATGTCCGCCCTGTGGGTGGAAGGTCAGGTGGTGGAATACAAACCGCGACCCGGCACGCGCATGGGTTTTTTCACTATTCGCGATTTACAGCAGAACGTGTCAATGACCGTGAAGGCTTTTGCGAATGTTATTGACGGGGCGGGTACCAGTTTTGACGAGGGCGCCCGCGTGGTCGTGTGGGTAAAACCCGATTTTTACGAAGGTAATGGACAGTTATCCTTGCAGGCCCGGGAAATTCACACGGCCGGTATTGGGGACTTGTTGGCGCGCATTGAAATGTTACGCAAACAATTGGCGGCAGAAGGGCTGTTCGATGTGTCCTTGAAGAAGTCTTTGCCGTTTTTGCCACGTCAGGTGGGGCTGATTTGTGGGCGCAACGCGAAAGCCAAACACGATGTGATTGTGAATGCGCAGGCGCGTTGGCCGACTACACGTTTCGTTATTCGCGAGGTCGCTGTGCAAGGTTCCCAGTGCGTTCCCCAGGTGACGGCGGCGTTGCAAGAATTGGATCAAATCCAGGACGTAGACGTCATTGTTATTACGCGCGGGGGCGGCGCAGTTGAGGACTTGCTGCCTTTCAGCGACGAGATTTTGGTGCGGCAAGCGGCGGCCAGTGTTACTCCCATAGTGTCCGCTATTGGGCATGAAACCGACGCTCCCCTACTGGATTTAGTGGCGGATTACCGCGCTTCCACACCCACGGATGCGGCACGCAAAATAGTTCCCGATGTGGCGGAACAAACCCAAATAATTGCGGACCAACGCCACCGCGCCCACCACCTTATTTCTCAGCGCATAACGGCAGAATTGCAAGGTTTGGCATCGGTACGCGCGCGTCCAATAATGTCCAGACCAGCCGCCCTCGTAGATGACCAAAACGAAAAACTGCGGATGGTACGCGAAAATATGCGACTGCGTATCAGCGCCATTTTGCAACTGTCCGAAAAAGCAGTTGAAACAAGCAGGGCACAGCTACGTGCGTTATCCCCGCAAGCAATCCTAGAGCGCGGCTTTACCGTGCTGCGAAAGCCAGACGGCGAAGTCATAACTGACAGCTCGCAAGTTAGCAAAGGAGAACTGGTGGAGGGGCTGCTGGCTTCCGGGCGGCTGGTCGCCCAAGTCGTCGGCAGCGTGTCCGCAGAAAAATGTGCGGGAACCGGATTATAGAAGCGAAAACGCGCCTGTGCTGGTCGCGGCGTAAACAGAAAATAACGGCAGAAACCAAAAACAAACGGTAAAGGAAACAAATGGACACCGAAAACCTCACCTACGAACAAGCTCGCGACGAACTGGTGGACACGGTACGCAAGTTGGAAAGCGGGCAGGTGCCTTTAGAGGACGCCCTCAAACTGTGGGAACGCGGGGAGGCGCTGGCGAAACACTGCCAAAACTTCCTGGACGCAGCGAAAACGCGTTTAGACGCCGCAACTGGCGAAAACGTGTCCACACCGCAATAAGGAGTCTAATTCCTGATGGTTGTAAACCTGGGGTGGATAACGGTAGAACCGCCGCATGTAATCCCAGGTAAGCTTATTTGCCCATGCGCCGTTCGCGTTGCGAATAGTCACGCAACGCCCGCAAGTAGTCTACGCGGCGAAAATCTGGCCAGTATGTTTCGCAAAAATAGTATTCGCTATGGGCACTTTGCCACAGTAAGAATCCAGAAAGACGCTGCTCACCTGACGTTCTGATAACCAGGTCAGGGTCCGGTTGTCCCTTAGTGTAAAGATGCGCGGTAATGTCGTCTACGTTCAAGGTTTCGGCAACTTCGTCAATGCTCTGCCCTTTCGCTGCGCGGTCGCGTAGCAAAGACCGCACGGCGTCCGCTATTTCTTCGCGACCACCATAACCAATAGCCACGTTGACCTGCATACCACCATTACCCGCTGAAGCGTCCTCTACATTACTGAGCCGCGTCACAATATCTTCGGGCAACAAATCCTTTGCCCCCATCACGCGAACGCAACGCGTTTTCCCAATTCGTTCCACGGTCTCCGCAATAATCGTCAGCAACTCGGACAACTCGTTCGGGTCTCTTTCCAAATTGTCAGTCGACAACATCCACAATGTGACCACTTCGATACCAGTTTCTGCCGACCACCCCAAGAATTCGTCAATCTTCGTGGCGCCTTGGCGGTGCCCGTGACTGGCTTCGGAACCAATCGCCCTTGCCCACCGCCGGTTCCCATCCAAAATAACGCCAATGTGGCGGGGCAATGCGGCGCCTTTAAGGGATGCCAGCAGCCGCCGCTCGTACATTCTGTATAACATACCTGCAGTTGCCACGTGTCCTCCTCGGGTTACCGGCTGGTATATAGCATGCTAACGAAACATTTACTAATGTTTATTTTATGAGGAAAAAACCCGTAAGCGTTGCCACTCCGCCGGCCGCGAACCAGACCACGGCACGCAAAGTCTCGCGTAACTCCTGGCGCCGCATAGATCCCACCCTAATTGAGGGTTTGTTGCGCAAACCCAAACTGCGCGGCTGGTTTCACACAGTCGCCGCCCCTGTGTCATTGACCGCTGTGGTGGTGTTGATAGTTCTGACACCGGATATGTGGGGGAGGTTTGCGGCCGCGATTTTTTTGGTTGCGTCCTTGATGCTGTTCGGGATTAGCGGCTACTATCACCGCAACTACTGGGGACCCTTGGCGGAAAAGTTTTTGCGCAACTGGGATCATTCCAATATTTTTTTGCTAATAGCGGGCACTTATACGCCCATGGCGGTGGGCACTATTTCTGGCATCGACTGTTACATTTTGTTGGGCGTAGTGTGGGCGGGCGCCATTGTCGGCATAATTTTGCAGTGGGTGTGGCCGAGCGTGCCCCGTTGGCTATACACCCCCATTTACGTGGCTTTAGGATGGGTTGCCATTTGGTATATGCCGGAATTGGTCGAGGGCGGTGGACTGGCTTTCACGTGGCTGCTGATTTCCGGTGGCATCTGTTACACGCTGGGCGCGTTAGTTTACGGTTTTAAATGGCCGAATTTGGCGCCGCGCTATTTCGGGTTTCACGAATTGTTTCACGCGTTCACGTTGGCGGGGTGGATCTGCCATTGTGTTGCCGCTTATTTCGCGTTATTACAGTAGGTTCGCGGCGGGCAGGCTCTCTTTCACAATTTCACTGGGTTTTTCTGACGAGGACGCCGAGGCGCCACAATTTTCACGTGAAACATTTGCGCAGCCGTAGTATGGCGATCTGTTTCAACCATTATTTCGGGGTTTTCGCGGATGCCACTGTTTTTTGAATAGTATTTTGGGCAAGTACTTGGTAGAGTGTGCCTATTAGTGCCCGGCTGTGCCGGGCACCTCATTTTATCGGAAGGGTTAGTTATGGAAACTACTTGGCTTACGCAGGATGCTTATGACAAGCTCGTTGGCGAATTGACGCATCGCAAAGAAGAGGTGCGTATGGAAATTGCAAAACGCATTGATGCTGCCCGTCAAGAAGGGGATTTGAAGGAGAACGGGGGTTACCATGCGGCACGCGAAGAACAGGCGATGAACGAAACCCGTATTGCCCAATTGGAGGAATTGTTAGAGGGCGCCCACGTCGGTGAAACCCCAGCTGACGACGGCATTATCGAACCAGGCATGATCGTGTCGGTGAAAATGGCGGGTCGGGAGATGCGGTTTTTGCTGGGTACGCGCGAGGCCTCCGAAGGCTTGGGCATTGAAGTTTTCAGCCCGGACGCCCCTATCGGCAAGGCTCTGATGGGACACCATTCTGGGGATACCGTTGAGTACAAGGCACCAAACGGCAAGATGATTAAAGTCGAGGTAGGTGACGTCACCCCGTACAAGGCAGACTAGGTACCACCGTCCTCGCACCCCACCACTACGTCTGTACGGTCACTTAGGCGCCGCAAAAATCTGCATGAAGGTGTCCGGAGGAGAAGCCTCCGGACACCTTCACTATCTACTTGCCCTTACATACTTATTGTCTTTTCGAGGCGCGCCAATTGCATACCTGCATAACTGCCGCCACACCATCTGTCATATCAGCGAGTCTGACTGCTTTCCCACCTCATTCTTTTTCTTTGGCGGCTCTGACGATGGTTTTCTGGTCTTCAAACGCGGGAATTTCCTTGTCTCCGACCGCTTTTTGGGCTTCGCTGGCGGCCACTACCGCAACGTCATCGCGTTCGGGAACTAGGCGGGGATCCACTCCCCCGGCGGCTTCCAGTTTTTCGCGGGCTTCGGCGGCATCCAGCAGGTTGGATTGGGATGGTTCCAACGACCGGCGTATGTCTTCATCTAGTTGTCCAGGAGGTCCACCCGGTCGGTCTGGCTCGTAATTTAGCCGCAAGAATTTATCGTAACCGTGCAGGTACATGATGGATGTGTTCAAGAACGCCATGATAGGCACGGCAAACATAGCACCAAAAATACCCATTGTAAATGCGCCCGCAGCCACGGCTAACAGTACTGCCAGCGGGTGCAGGTTCACGGCGTGCCCCATCATCAGGGGTTGCAAAATGTGGCTTTCGACCTGTTGCACGAACAAGATAACACCCAGCATGGCAACTGCCACCCACGGTCCTTTATCAACGAGGGCGACCAGCACCGCAATGGCTCCGGTGCTGATAGCACCCACAATGGGAATAAAGGAACCCAGGAATACCAACACGCCCAGGGGTAACGACAGAGGCACGTCCAATAGCCAGGCACCAATACCAATGGATATGGCGTCGATGGCGGCCACTTGCATTTGTGTGCGCGCATAAGAAGATATGGTCACCCATCCACGGATTGCGGCTTCGTTTACGGGGTTGCGGGCTTCATAAGGCATACACCGCAGGAAGAAATGCCAAATTTTGCGTCCATCCTTCATAAAGAAGAATAGACAGAACAGGGACATGATGGCAGCCGCACCGATTTTCGTAATCGAGGTTGTAACGCTGACGGCACCTAAAGCCAATTCGCGCCCGTTCTTTTGCAGGAAGGCCCCAGCTTCGTGTTGGAATGCGGTCAAGTACTGCACCATTTGTTTTTGTTCAATGCCAAATGGTGCGGATTTACTCCAGGCAATCAGGGCGTCCACACCGTGACGGGCTTGTTCCATTAGGTCGCCCATACCGGACACAATTTGCGTCGACGCCATTGTAAATAGCCCGATCACTATCGCTAAACCAATTAACAAAGACGCCGTGGCTGCGAGCGCATTTGAGGTGTGTTTGCGGAAAAACGTGGTAATGGGGTCCAACAGGACTGTCAGCAGCAGCGCCACAAATACGGGAATTACCACTTCAGCCAGTTGGGAGGCGGCGTACAAGAACGCCGCCAGTGCCACAATTACTACTATTATGCGCCACGACCAGGCTGCAGCCACTCGCAGGGATCCAGGTACTGAATCTTTAGCATCTTTCAAAGTAGTGTTCGGATGGTAGGCTTCCTCGGTTATTACCACTGATTCCTTTGCAGGTATTTCTTTACGGGTGTCGCGAAGTCTATCGCTAACATTTTTTATGGTGTCGCTAATGTTCGATATGCGAACTATTTTTTTGCGCATAGGCTTCTCCTTCCTAGGACAATCTTATGGGAAGTGATTTTGTCCTTTACAATCGGAACGGAGGTTTTATGAAATTTTCACAAAAGCGCACGCCAGTTCTTCCTAACTCTGGCTTGCACCCGATTTTAGGCACTCCCCTGATGGGTCCTTTCGAGGACGGCAGCGAAACTATCGACTTGGCGATGGGGTGTTTTTGGGGTGGGGAACGCATGTTCTGGATCCCCGGCGTAATTGGAACCGTGGCTGGTTACGAGGGCGGCGTCCTCGAACATCCCACGTACCGTGAGGTATGTACTGGCAAAACTGGGCATGCCGAGACCGTGCGGGTGACTTTCCGCCCCGCAGAAATCAGTTTAGAACAGTTGTTGGCCCGTTTTTGGGAAAATCACGATCCCACGCAGGGGGACCGGCAGGGCAACGATGTGGGACCGCAGTATAGGTCCGCGATTTTTTGTACCACCGCAAAGCAGTTCGCGGCGGCAACAGCGTCGAAGGACGCGTTCGAGAAAGTGCTCGCGCGGGCAGGGAAAGGACCTATTACCACCGAAATTCTGGGACCGGATGCTGCCCGCATGTTTTATCCTGCCGAGGACGAACACCAAGCTTATTTGTATAAGCATCCGAATGGGTACTGCAACTTGGGGCCGAATGGGTTTTCCTGTCCGACCGGTATTTTGTAAGTAGCACCGGCAAAGGCGCGTACGTCCTCGTTGCGAAAGCTGCCAAACCGAAACTGAGCGAAAATACGCAGAAATGCCCCAAAGGCGATCAGATCTCTCAATCTGATCGCCTTTATGCTGCGGTTTTGCGCGGGTCGCGCGCACTTCTTCTGCTTATTTTGCGCCAGGCGCCGCTACAGCGCGCCTACCACGTCCGTAACAAACACTAAGGTGTCTCCGCCTTTGATACCGGCTTGCGGGATACCCCGGTCCCCGTATGCCAATTCGGAGGGTATAGACAGCAGAATGCGCGACCCCACGGGGACGCCCTCGAGCCCTCGATCCCAACCGGGAATAACTTGGTGTGCCCCTAGCATGAAGGTCAGTGGTTCACCCCGGTCGAAACTGTTGTCAAAGACGTTGCCGCCCCAAACTTGCCCAAGGTAGTGGCAAACGATGTGCTGCCCGCCTTGGACGGGTTCGCCATCGCCCTCGTGCAATACTTTGATTTGCAGACCGGCAGGGGCGGGCGCATCCGGGAAGGTAAGGGCGGGTTTTTCGCCGTATTCGCCAGAAACTGCGGGCATTTGGGAAGTGTCGCTCATGTGGATTCCTTTGTTAGTTGGGCTGTCACTATGCGGACAATTAGTGGTTAGTTCGTCAGGTCCGCCGTGATCGACACGACGGATGGAGCATCGCAGGCTCGCCTAGTCGCGGCGCAGCAGAGCCAGCAGACGCAAAACGTAAACGTAAATATATACGGTGTCGAGGACGATTCCGAAGGAACACACCCAGGCGAACTTTTTGGATGCCCCAGCGGTGACGGCACGTTCGGCAATATCGAAGTCAACCACCAGGGCGGCAGCACCCACAAAAATTGCATAGAGGCTGATTACTATGCCGATGGGCAGACCAAATAGGGTCATTGAGTCCAGCCCGAACGGACCGTTAGTGAGGTTGAAGAGGACCAATACGAGGTTAATCACCGCGTAGATGAGAATGGCAATAAACGAAATTGCCACGAACCTCATGAGCTTAGGTGAGTTACGTACTAGCCTCATTCGGTACAACAACAAAGTGGAGGCAAAAATAGCCGCCGTGCCAATGACTGCCTGCGACACAATGGCCGGGTACTCGGCTTCGTACAATTGGGAAATACCACCCAATAGCAACCCTTCCGAAGCCGCATACACTATGTAAATTGTTGGGTTTAGGCTGCGCTTCACGGCCGCTATTATGCCGGCGACCAGCGCTATTATGCCGCCCCCTACTATCGCGAGTAGTCCCAAACCTGGGACGTGAGCCGCAAGGAACCAGCCCACCAGGGCTCCCACCAACATGATTCCCATCATGGTGCTGGTCTTGTTGATGATGTCGTTAAAAGTTATCGAGGCGCCCTCGTCATAATGGAAGGTCTTTTCCATTTGCTGGTATGCGACCTCGTAACGGTCATGGTACTGCCCATAAGGGGTTGAGGGCGCCGCTTGCTGTCCACCTTGAGGGTACGGTTGGTACTGCCCCTGGTTTGCATACTGCGGACCGCCATAATACTGCGGATTCTGCCCGATTGTGTAGGGCATTCCCCCACCTTGGTAAGCTTGCGGACCGGAAAAAGACGTGTTCGCGCGACGTTGCTCCGCCTGTGCAATTTCCTCTTCTAACCGGTTCATAACAATGTTTGCCATTGCTCCTCCTTACTTTCTAGGCAGTATTTTACCGAAGTACGAGGGCGGCGCGCGCGGTCGTTCCCTTAAGGAGGGAAACCGCCGACGCACAGAATCGAATTCGACGAACGTATTACGAAATCTCGATCGTAACGTTCCTGGCAGCAAAAGCGGTGAAAAACTAACGCACTCGGCAAAACGCAGCATTTTCAGCATTTTCCGTTACGCTCGAAGGAGTTTAGCGAAGACGGGGACGCGCCTAGATGATAAATACCTGGCAAAGGACAAATCCCCATCCATGGGGGAACATATTTTAGGAGGACGTAGTGCTAACTGACTGTTCGGACGGCAATAACGCCAACTTCGCACAGACACCCGCCGCAAGGACTGCACTGCATCCCGATTCGCGTCTTCCCGCAAGCCCTTGGTCCTTCGAAGACTATGGCTCCAGACTTGGTCAATCGCACCGCAACCAACCTGTCGACCGCACGAGGCTTGTAACTGTCCATAACTTCTACTTTGTCAATCACGGCAACTATCATGCGCGTTAGCCAGGTAATAGACCCTAACCCGGAAGTTGAAGATTTTCGCGCGCCTCGCCCTCGACCCTATCCTAGCTCGCCCTCCCTACACCCGCTTCAAACTGAGTTTCGCGCTGACCGCACCGGTCTTGTCTGGGAAGGCTCTGCCACCGACCCCACCAAACCCGCCCTCACTGCGCTCAAACCCTGACCACGTCCAACCTTCACCAAACAAGCTAGACTTAATCCAACAACTTCATTTCCACAATGACGTATTAATGTCGTTCTAATCCGCTTCGGAGGACTCATGCGAGCGTTACGCAAAATGACCCAGGCTCCTGGTTTGCAACTGTGCAGCATTCCCGAACCCACGCCCGGTCGCGGTGAAGTCAAAATTCGGGTACTACGCGCCGGACTGTGCGGGACGGACGTCCACTTGTACCGCTGGGATGGGGGTGCGCCGGGGTCTTTGCATCCGCCGCAAACTTTAGGACACGAATTTTTTGGGGAAATCGTCGAAATTGGCGAGGACGTAGCCACCGGTTTCGGTCCTGACGAACTGCACGTCGGACAACGCTGTTCAGTAGAAGGGCACATAGTTTGTGGTCGGTGCCGTAACTGCCGGGCCGGGCGGCGGCACATGTGTCTGCGCACTATCGGTATTGGGGTGAACCAAGATGGCGGGTTTGCCGACTACGTGGTAGTTCCTGCCAGCAACGTGTGGGTGCAACCAGAGCTCATCGACCCCGAACTGGGCGCCCTCTTCGACCCGTTAGGTAACGCCGTCCACACCTGCCAGCAAGCCCAACTGACCGGCGGGGACGTACTGATTACAGGCGCGGGACCAATCGGAATTATGTGCGCGGCTTTGGCGAAACACCAGGGCGCACGCCACGTTGTAATTACTGACATTCAGGAAAAACGTTTGGAAATGGCGCGCGCAATTGGCGTAGACGCGGCAGTAGACGTTACCCAAGATTCCTTGCCGCAAATTATGCACCGCTTGGGCGTACGCGAAGGCTTCGACGTGGGGCTGGAAATGTCGGGCGCGCCCGGTGGGATAAACACCTTGATTGACCACTGCAACCACGGGGCCACCCTGTCATTATTGGGCTTACCAAAAGGCGCCTTCCCTGTCGACTGGAGCAAAGTAATCACCCGCATGTTCACCATTAAAGGCGTGTACGGGCGGGAAATGTTTGACACCTGGTATTTGGCAACATTCATGATGGAATCTTCAAAATACTTACGCGACGCGGTACGGTCCATAATTACCCACCGTTTCACGCCCGAAAATTGGGAAGAAGCCTTTGAAACGGCCGCTGCTGGCAACGCCGGAAAAGTAATCCTCGACTTTGAACAATAAACCCAAAACAAACTCAAGTTAGGGACCGCCCAGGGGGATCGCCCTCGGCAATTAGATGCCAACAAAAGTAGGCGAAAAACCCACCAATTCCCGAACTGAATCAACAACCAAAACGAAAATCCCAGCAAAGTTAGGAAACAAAATGGACACGCTCTCTGCCTCGATTCGTCAAACCCTGCAAGAACTCAAGGACCAGGGTCTTTACAAGGAAGAACGCGAAATCTTGGGACGACAAGGTCCCACTGTGCAAACGCGCACCGGAACCGCACTGAATTTTTGCGCCAACAACTATTTGGGGTTGGCTGGTGACGAACGTGTGGCGAGGGCGGCTGGGCAGGCTCTGGAAAAGTTCGGGTTTGGCATGTCTTCAGTGCGCTTTATTTGCGGCACCCAAGACCAACACCGGGAATTGGAAAAAGAAATAGCCGACTTCGTGGGCAAGCCCGATTCCATCCTGTTTTCCTCATGCTTCGACGCCAACGGGGGCATTTTTGAAGCCCTCTTCACCGCCGCAGACGCGATCGTTTCCGACCAACTCAACCACGCGTCCTTGATCGACGGGATCCGCCTTAGTAAGGCAGCGCGCTACCGTTATGCCAATGCCGACATGGATGACTTGCGCACGCAATTACAAGCCGCGCGCGATAACGGCGCCCGGCACATAGTAATTGTTACCGACGGCGTGTTCTCGATGGACGGCTCTTTTGCGCCGTTAGATGCTATTTGCGACCTGGCGGAAGAATTTTCGACCCTGGTAATGGTAGACGACTCGCATGCCACCGGATTTGTGGGCGCCACCGGGCGGGGCACTCCCGAACTGTTTGGCGTAGCGGATCGCGTTGATATTATCACCGGGACTCTGGGCAAGGCGCTGGGCGGGGCGTCCGGCGGATTCGTCGCAGCCAGCCAAGAAATAGTTGATTTGCTGCGCCAAAAGGCACGCCCCTACCTGTTCTCTAATACGCTGGCGCCCATGGTGGTGGCAGGATCCCGCGAAGCCTTACGTATTGCCAAGGACGCTGACGCCGAGCGGCGCCACCTCACTGACATGTCAGCCTTGTTCCGCCAACTAATGGAAGAAGCTGGATTCGACGTGCTGCCCGGATCGCACCCCATTCACGCGGTCATGTTCCGGGGCGAGGACGGTGCCACCGAGGCGGCACAAATTGCGGCGCGCATGTTGGAATTGGGCGTGTACGTGACGGCGTTTAGTTTCCCGGTGGTTCCGCGCGGTTTGGCACGCATCCGCGTGCAACTAAGTGCCGCCCATTCCGAGGACAACGTGCGTGCGTGCGTGGACGCTTTCGTGAAAGCCCGCAGATAGCAGGGTCGCAACGATGTTTCATTACGAGGGCGATGTAAGCGCAGTACCCCCGGTGGGACTCGAACCCACACTGGATCGATTTTAAGTCGACTGCCTCTGCCATTGGGCTACGGGGGCGCTGTGTCAATAATAGCGGAAAAGTGGACGCAAAAATAAACCGGCTTGTCGTCCTCATAATCAGTGACGGAAATACCGCAGGATACTCGCAGTGTCGGCAAAGTGAATGTCCGCCACCACCGGCAAGAGACGCTGGTTGGTGCCCGCGCGCATTTGCGGTGTTCACTTTTTGTGCAATTGCCCCTGGGTGTGAACTTAGCGCTAAGGTGGTTTCAGGCATAAGGGAGCGAAATTGTACAAAAAGATAAAACATAAGCTGCAAGATGACACGACGGCGGGCTTGTTACTGATGGGCGCGGCTGTTGTTGCGTTGCTATGGGCTAATTCGCCCTTCCGGCACGTTTACGAAGCGCTGTCAGAATTCATGATTCCCGTAGGTCCAGAATCTTGGCATTTGCATTTGACAGTTGCGGAGTGGGCGCAAGACGGCATTTTGGTGCTGTTTTTCTTCGTTGTCGGCTTGGAACTAAAAGAAGAATTCGTCAACGGTTCTTTACGGGACCCGAAAACTGCGGCGTTGCCCATGTTGGCTGCAGTGTTTGGCATGGTGGGACCGGCAACGGTTTTCACGCTAGTCGCATATTTAGAGGGCGATGTTCAGGCACTACACGGGTGGGCCATTCCAGCGGCTACAGATATTGCGTTTGCGGTAGCCATTCTGTCTATTTTCGGTAAGGGATTGCCGCCTGCGGCACGCACATTTTTATTGACCTTGGCGGTAATGGATGACCTGTTAGGCATATTGGTTATTGCCATTTTCTACCCGCAAGGACAGTTGAATTTCATTTATTTAGCAATTACTGCAATTTTTATTATTTTGTTTGGCTTGTGCGCACAAAAAGGGTACGCGAAATGGTGGATTCTGCTCCCCTTGGGCGTGCTGGCATGGTACTTCATGCATGCTTCCGGAATACACGCGACCATTGCCGGTGTTGCCCTGGGGATGACGGTACCGTGCCATAGGGCGCGAAAGGAACCAGTCGCCCTCACCCACAAATTCGTCGACAAAGTGAACCCGATTTCGGCGGGTCTGGCGGTGCCCATTTTTGCTTTCTTTGCCGCCGGAGTGAACATTATTGATACCGAGGGCGGTGCCCTCGCAATGCTGACACACAAAGTTGCTTTAGCAGTTATGTTAGCGTTACCCATTGGCAAGTGTGTGGGCATTTTTGGTTCCGTATGGCTACTAACTAAATTCACTCCCCTACGCCTGGGACACGGCATTAATTACGCGGACATTTTTCCAATTTCCTTAGTGGCAGGAATTGGTTTTACAGTGGCATTACTGATTGCCAGCCTGGCATATTCAGGGCACGCCGAATACACCGAAGCTGCCCGCCTGGGCGTGGTGTTGGGAACCGCCGTTTCCGCAGTATTGGGCGCAGTATTCCTGGTGTTGCGCGTGTCCACAAAATACCGGGGGGACAAGTACTCCGTCTAAACGCCCAGTTTACGAGGACGGAACGACAGGAACACTGCGCGTCTGCCTGCCCACCGTCCTCGGCAAACTTCCACAAACACGTCCCCGCACATTTTCTGGTCCCGCTACGAATCTGCTCCCCACCAAGTTCGGCGTGTACTATTTCACACATAGGACGCGACGACCGGTGAGTACTGATTGCGCTAAACGACGCAAATAACGCAAACGGCGCTAATCTGCCAAACTGAGCGCCAGGGCGTCCAAAATATCCTCTGTAGAACAATAGACTTCGCGCAAATGAGGGTTCGCCGCCGCTACCGCACGAATAGTTTCCGCCCAAATAATGGCGCCAGCACCAATAACGTCTGCCCGCCCCGGCGGCATGAACGGAAGGCTTTCGCGCTGCGCCACCGACATGTCGAACATGCGCTGACAAGCTTCCACGGCCTGCTCAATAGGCAACGCCACTCCGCCCACGGTTTCCGGTGCGTCCCGCACAGCACCGATAGCCCCTGCCCACACAGACGTGACCGTTCCCCCCACGCCCACCAGACTGCGGGTTTGCGCCAGTGGCACCTGCCTGCCCACCTGCGTCAACTGGGCAGCAACGGCGGCGCGCAGCCGGGTTTCGTCCTCGCCAAATTTTTCGGTAAAACGCACCGCCCCCATTTGCGTACTGACCGCGTAAGTGCCCCCTAAAACATATTCGGTGGACCCGCCGCCAATGTCCACCACCAAGGCGGGCGCGGGTGATACCACACTGGCACGCGCCCCCTGATATGTGAGGGCGGCTTCCTCTGTTCCTGCTATTACTTGCGGACGCGTCCCAAAGATGGCTTCCATCAGGTCCAGGTATCCGTCCGCGTTACGGGCATCTCGGATTGCCGAGGTCGCCCCGATACGCAGCCGTTCCACCCCAGATTTTTGCATAATATTCCGAAATTCGAGGGCGGCAGCGCGCGCTCTGCCTAATGCTGCGGCCCCAATTACTCCGGTTTTATCCACGCCCTCACCCAAGCGCACAACTTGCATAAATTTTTGGGAATTATGCAGTTTTCCGTCGCGCAAATCCGCGACCACTAGCCGCAGCGAATTCGTCCCGGAGTCTATTGCGGCTACTTTAGGCACAGTAACACCGCGCCTTGTCCCACCAGCCGCGAGCGCCGACCTCGGAAAGCGCCATGTCCCCCACCGGGTTTACGCCCGGACCGACACTCAAGGAATGACCGATTAGGGCGTGTAGGCATTTCACGCGTGTGGGCATTCCTCCGGCGGTTATGCCTGCAATCGCTTCTGGTTCTCCCGTTCCCGCAGCGCGGGCGACTTCGGCGCGTGCCTGCAAGTATTGGTGGTGGGCGGCCGCGTATTTTTCCGCAACTTCCGGGTCTGCCAACTGGTCTTGGTAGGTTTCCATGACGTGTTCGGCTTCCAGGCGGCTGGCGGCTTTGACCAGTGCCGGGTGCGTCAAATAGAAAGTTGTGGGGAAGGGTTCGCCACCCGGCAGAACTGGTGCCGTCGCAACCACCAGGGGTTTACCGCACATGCACCGGGCGCTAATCCCTACAACTCCTCTGGGGACGCGACCCAGTTGGTGTTTTAGTGCTGCAATATCTTGTGGGGTAGCTTTGGTCAGATTTAACATTGTTGTCCTTCGCGGTCTTTTGGGCAGGTGGCGTCTTGACGCGCCCGATTTTAAAGGCAGCGCCCCCAGTTTCCTTAGTTGCCTCCGGTCTTTTCGCCAGCATTTTCGCCCGGCGTTTCGGTGGCGCCTTCGCGGGGCGTCCCGTGTTTATTCCCCGCTTTTGCTGCGCGAGCTTTCCCGGCGGTCTCGGTGGTTTCTTCGAGTATCATAAACCACGGTTGCGGAACCGTCATCTGTGAGCGTATTGCAGGCTGTCGCTGGTACTTCGGATCTGGGTCGACCACAATATATTGGGTTTGCCCCTTGTTCACGTATCCCAGGCGTTCGCGTGCCTGCGCGGCCATGTAGTCTGGGTTCTGCCATTTGCTGAGTTCGCGCCGCAGCTGGCGGTTCTTTTCTTTGGCGACTTTCACTTGGGCGGACAGTTCGCGTGCCTGTCCTATTTGGTCAAATAAGTCCAGGATTGGCGGTCCTACCAGCACCATTATTAGTCCCACCATGCCCCCTAAAAACATCCAGTTGACGGATCGCGATTCGGGACGTCCTAGCTGCCACCATTTGCGCACGCTTCCGTTTGGGTGGGCGGTAGGTTTGCGGCGGAATCTGCTTTTTCGAGGACGCCGGGGCGCGGCTGCGGTTGCGTTCTTGCGTACTTTCCCAGTAGCGACAGTGCGTTGGCCGCCGGTTATGGTGGGGATGGACCCACTGATTGTCGGAATGCCGCCGGTTACTGCGGGGAGGCTACCGGTAGTTACGGGGACGGCACCAGTTTTGGTGGGAGGTTCGCTGCCGCGCCGGCGAAACACGGCTTTGCTCATTTCGCCCTTGGCAGAAGCGGTTTTGCGCCTGGGCGCGTTCTGCTTTTCTTCCCCTGTTTTAGTTGCGCCACTTGCGGACCTACGTGTGAACGCGGATTTGGCGGGCGGGGTGGCAGTGGTTTTTCCTGAGGATGCCGCCCCGGTTAACTGCAAACGGGAAGCCGCAGTTTTCCGCCGAAAAGCCGACTTTCGTTGGGGCGCACCAGCGCCCTGTTCAGTGGCTGCACCGGTTTTAGTGGTGTCAGCGGTGTCGCCCGGTATCCAGGGACCGCCGCGTCCTCTAGACCCCCGTTTTGCGCCGCGCCCACCGACATTTCCTGGCGTGCCCACCTTTTTGCCGCCTATGGTTTTCTTCAACGCAGACGTTTGTCCCGCTGGCACGCCGGTTTTTCGCCCGGTGTTGCGCCAACCTGTCGCCCTCGATTTTTGTTCGTAACTGCCCGCAACACCGCGACCCGCATTTTGGTCCGCATTTTGGCGTCCCGCCGACGCAGCGGCTTGCGAACCGCTCTGCGGTCTGGGGGGACGTTTCATGCTCATAACCTAATAATGCCAGGTGGGGACGCACGGACCTGGGGGGCACGCGGGGAAAAAGAAATGTGCCCACCAATGGTGGGCACATCCTGTCAGTCGCTACTTAGCCACGAAAGCGCGGGAATGCGCTGCGACCAGCGTAAACTGCGGCATCGCCGAGTTCAGATTCGATACGCAGCAGTTGGTTGTACTTTGCCACACGTTCGGAGCGGGCAGGCGCACCGGTCTTAATTTGACCAGAGTTAGTTGCTACTGCCAGATCCGCAATAGTGTAGTCTTCGGTTTCACCACTGCGGTGCGAAGTCATGGTCTTGAAACCAGCGCGATGAGCGTTTTCCACGGCTTCCAGAGTTTCAGTCAACGTACCGATCTGGTTGACTTTCACCAACAGGGCGTTGGCAGCACCCATTTCGATGCCGCGCGCCAAACGCTGCGGGTTGGTCACAAACAGGTCGTCGCCGACCAGTTGCACGGACGAACCCAGGTGTGCAGTCAAAGACTTCCAAGCATCCCATTCGTCCTCGCTGAACGGGTCTTCGATGGACACCAGCGGGTACTTGGACACCAGTTGGTCGTAGTAATCGACCATGAATTGGGTATCGCGTGCTTCGCCCTCGAACATGTACTTGCCGTCCTGGAAGAATTCCGAGGACGCCACGTCCGTTGCCAATGCCACGTCCGCACCCGGCTTGTAACCGGCTTTCTCGATGGCTTCCACAATCAGGTCGAAAGCGGCGGCGTTAGATTCTAGGTTGGGCGCAAAACCGCCCTCGTCGCCCAGACCGGTAGACAGACCACGGTCGCGAATAACACCCTTCAGGACGTGGTAAACCTCTGCGCCCATGCGCAGGGCTTCACGGAAAGATTCCGCACCAATTGGGGCAATCATGAATTCTTGAATATCGACGTTAGAGTCCGCGTGCGAACCGCCGTTCAAAATATTCATCATGGGTACCGGCAGAGTGTGAGCATTAGGCCCACCAATGTAACGGTACAGCGGCAGACCGGCAGAATCTGCTGCTGCCTTCGCAACCGCCATGGACACACCCAAAATGGCGTTCGCACCCAACTTGCCCTTGTTGTCAGAACCATCCAGGTCGATCATTAGGGAATCAATGTGACGCTGTTCTTCGGCGTCCTCCCCGCGAATTTCCGGGGCGATGATGTTGGTTACGGCTTCTACAGCGTCCTGAACGCCCTTGCCCTGGTAGCGGCTGGCGTCGTCGTCACGGCGTTCCACAGCTTCAAAAGCACCAGTGGAGGCGCCGGACGGAACAGCGGCGCGACCGAAAGCGCCATCTTCCAAAACAACATCAACTTCGACGGTCGGGTTGCCGCGAGAGTCCAGGATCTCACGTGCATCAACATTTAGAATGGCTGCCACTATTAGCTCCTTAATATTCGTAGTTCCAGATTCATTTTACCGTTTCTTTCCCCACTTAAGCCATGACAAAAGACCACCCTTGCTGTTTTGGGGGTGGCCAGTCGATCACTTTCCGCTCCATTTCTAAACCTTTTTCCACACCGACCAGGGCTAGGGCTGGGGTATGTGCTGGTTTAGCGCGAGTTTAGAACAGGTTTAGCAATGGTTTACTGCCCGGCAGGCATTTGCGGGGTCGGGAAAATGACGTTGCGCGGATTCGCGGCGGTTATTTGCCCATTCGCATCCAACTTTCCATACAGTGGGTTAATTACAATGCGCGAATGTTCCAATGCGTGTTTGAACTGCGGACCAGCCTTTACCGTTGGATTCTGGATGGCTTGCAACACCAACAGGGTCTTCCAGAAAACGATCGTGTTTTTGTCCAGCGGTTTCGTGGTTTGCCGCAACTTGCCCTGTTCTTGCAGCGTCTTCAATTCCTTGAGGACGCCCTCTTCTGTTGCCGGTTGAGGTAACAGTTTGCTCACTTTTTCGACCGCACCCGAATATGCCAATATACCCACAATTTTGGCGGGATCAGTGGGACCACCCACCATTTCCCCAGCCTGCTGGCTGACGCGCGTCACGTCCGCCACCGAATACGATTTGCCGTCCACACTGAGGGCGGTCTTCGGGTTAGCACTGCACCCGCTCAGTCCCAACGCCGCCACCGCGCCAATAACCAGGGCGCCACGAATAAATTTCTTCACGATATTCCTTCCTGTTACGCCCCATTCTACAGAGCATTTTCAGGGGCGCAGCATACCCGCAAATACAAGTGTTAGCCCGCGTGGCGTCCGCGGAACAAAAATCTGCACCAAACAGGTGTGATCTGCGCCCGTCGCCGCCCGATCATGGCTATTGCTGCCAAACATTAAGTATTATTTTTCTGGACGAGCGAAAGGATGATCATGGCGGACCCTCAGGATTTACAGAAAATTGAAGCGTTTTTAAAGGACCAACCTTTCGTGCCCATAACACAGGCGCCGGCGTGGCGGAAGGTAAAAGCTAACTGGGATTGCCACCGGTTCACTTTAGAGGACGACGGCGAAATTACCGCCTACGCCCAAGTCCTATCTATCACTGACCGAGCCAGCAAAAACGTGCTATGGTACTTACCGCGCGGACCTATTGTCGCAGGTGAAGACCCAGACCGGACCATCGCCCTCGTGAAACAAATAAAACAAGCAGCAACAGAAGCCGGGGCGAAAACCCTACGCATTGATCCGCCACTAGAAGACACACCCGAAAACCGGGAATTTTTGCTGAATCTGGCGCAACAAGTCGGTGGCGGGCAAGTCAATTTCGGGGACGGGAATTGCCGCAGCCTACACGGGCAACCCAAATACACTATGACCATCGACCTGCGCGACCTAGACTACGATTCGTGGTTGGCGCTGATCCGCAAAAGTCGACGGCGCGAAATAAAGAAACTGAACACCCGCCTGCCCACCACCACCCAAATTTCGCGGGACCCAGCACACGTAGAAACCCTGTACCGGCTAATTGAACAGACCGCCACCCGGCAAGGCATTTCCTACCGCCCCAAAGAATACTTTTACAACATTACCAAGGCTTTCCCTGACGATTTCTTTTTCACTGCGGCAATGGTCGAGGACGAAATCGTAGCCATCAGTTTGAACGTGGTTTACGGCAGGCGACTGTGGGGATTGTATGCGGGCACCGACGTCAGCGCGCCCACCATGCTGGCTTCCACGGCAACGAACGTCGAAGATATTCGTTACAGTATCGAACACGGACTCACGCACTTTGACTTAGGAGGCGTGTACGGCATCGACGCCGACGACCAACTGTACCGCTTCAAATACGGATT
Source organism: Actinomycetaceae bacterium (assembly GCA_030528145.1). Lineage (GTDB taxonomy): Bacteria > Actinomycetota > Actinomycetes > Actinomycetales > Actinomycetaceae > Winkia. The sequence goes on along the minus strand of JAUMZK010000002.1, from coordinate 61,616 downwards.
CTTCCCGAAAGGTCAAGATTACACGGCATTCGTGGGTGAAATCGAGTTTTCGCTGTAAAACCCCGGCTGTAAATTTCAGGTGCAGCGCCGGTGACGTAACTAACGTGACTAACGTTACTTCAGCGCAAACCGGGGCGGCGTCCTCGTACATGATGACGCAGGCGCGGCACTTTGCCGAAGACGACGCGGGGCGCGACATTTACGCTGGTACCGCTGCAGTAGTGGGGTACTGCTGAGGCATGTCGCGGAGACACTACCAAAAGGATTGCCTCGTCACTACCGCTGCCGGGCGCTACTGCCCCGGCTTAGTAGTGAGCAGTACCAGGACGTCCTCGATCCAGTCGATGAGGTCAACGCCCACGACGCGCCCACCCCCCAGCTTGCCGCCGCCTTTACCTTGGGTGGGGGCGGGAACCAGGATTTGGCGCAGTGCCAGCTTTTGGATGGTGCCCGGATGCAAGCGACGCATGCGCAGCATCTGCGAATCCGCTAGTTCCACTGGGGCGAAACGCAAATATTTGCCTTGGGCAGCAATTTCGGTAATTCCCACTTGGCGGGCGCGTTCGCGCAGTTTCGACACGGCAAACAGGCGGGTTAGCGGCGGGGGGAGGGGACCGTAACGGTCTTGCAGTTCTTCGGCGAGGGCGGCACGGTCTTTTTCGGTTTGGGTGGCGGACAGTTTTGCGTAAATTTCCATGCGCAACTTTTCGCCTGCCACATACGTGTCGGGCACGTGTGCGTCGATGGGGATTTCGATTTTGACGTCCTCTTTGGGACCGGAGTCTTCACCGCGAAATTCCGCTACCGCTTCGGCGATCATGCGCACGTACAGGTCGAAACCAATACCGGCGATGTGCCCAGATTGTTGCCCGCCCAACAGGTTGCCAGCGCCGCGAATTTCTAGGTCTTTCATGGCAACGGCGGTGCCTGCGCCCAGGTCGGTGTTGGCGGCAATAGTGGTCAGCCGTTCATGCGCAGTTTCCGTCAACACCTTGTCTGCAGGGTACAAAAAGTAGGCGTAGGCGCGTTCGCGACCCCGCCCCACGCGACCGCGCAATTGGTGCAATTGGGACAGTCCCATGCGGTCTGCGCGGTCGACTATTAACGTGTTGGCGTTGGAAATGTCCAGCCCGGTTTCGACTATGGTGGTACATACGAGGACGTCCAGTTCGCGGTTCCAAAAGTCCATTATGACCTGTTCCAGCTGGTGTTCCCCCATTTTCCCGTGAGCCGTACCAATGCGGGCTTCAGGGACCAGTTCCGCCAGTTGCGCCGCAACTTTTTGTATGGTTTCCACACGGTTATGTACGAAGAACACTTGCCCGTCGCGCAGCAGCTCGCGTTTAATGGCGGCTTTTACTTGCGCGGGCGAATACTTACCAACATAAGTCAAAATGGGGTGGCGTTCTTCGGGTGGAGTAGACAATGTGGATAGTTCGCGGATGCCAGTAACCGCCATTTCCAGGGTGCGCGGTATGGGGGTGGCGGACATAGACAGGACGTCCACGTTGGTGCGCAACTGCTTCAAAGTTTCTTTATGCTCGACGCCGAAGCGTTGTTCTTCGTCAATTATTACCAAACCAAGGTCTTTGAAGCGGACTTGTCCAGTTACCAACGAGTGCGTGCCTATGACTATGTCTATTTTGCCCGCCGCCAACCCGACCTTTATTTCTTCAGCTTCTTTTTTGCCGGTAAAACGGGACAGTGCTGCCACGGTCACGGGAAAACCCAGGTACCGGTCGGTGAAAGTTTCCAAGTGTTGTTGTACTAACAATGTGGTGGGTACGAGGACGGCCACTTGCTTTGAGTCTTGAACTGCTTTGAATGCGGCGCGCACAGCCACCTCGGTTTTGCCAAACCCCACGTCTCCGGACAACAAACGGTCCATGGGAACGGGTTTTTCCATGTCTGCTTTGATTTCGTCAATTACCGTCAATTGGTCGGGAGTTTCAATGTGCGCGAAGTTTTCTTCAAGTTCTGCCTGCCAGGGTGTGTCAGGGCTGAAAGCATACCCTTTAGCCGACTGCCTAGCCGCATAGAGTCGCAGCAGTTCAGCGGCAATTTCACGGGTAGCTTTGCGGGCTTTTTGCTTGGCTTTTTCCCAATCCGCCCCTCCCATTTTCGACAGCGTGGGGGTTTCACCGCCAGTATATTTACTGACTTGGTCCAACGCGTCGGTGGGGATCCACAGGCGGTCTGCGGGTCGACCTTTGCGGGTCGGCGCATATTCAGCAACCAAGTATTCGCGCGTAACCGCGTCGGCACCCCTGCCAGTAGTGCGAGTTGCCAATTCTATGAACTGTCCCACCCCGTGGCGTTCGTGCACAATATAGTCGCCGCGCCGCAGCGCCAACGGGTCCACACCCTTCTTGCGTTTCGCGGGCACGACCGGGCGAATACTGCGAGCTTTCCCCGTCAAATTAGCTTCAGTTACCACAGCAATTCCCCTGCCCACGAACCCTTCGGCAGCCGGGGCAGGAACAGCCTGTACCACCAGGTCCGAGCCGGGGCGGGCGTCCTCGCACACCCGCGTAATAATGCCGTTTTCGTTCAACCGGGCAGCCAGACGAGTGGCGGCTCCGGTCACCAACACCTGGGTTCCGACGTGTATCCAAGCGTCAATTTGCGTCTTCGCGGCGGCAATATTACCGCGAAATTCCGGAGCGGGCGCAAACCCCAGGTCGAGGGCGTCCGGGCTGGGCAACGCCGTAAAGTTCAATAGCGGCCCCCGCATTTTTTCGACGCACTGATCAATAGTGGCAAAAGCCTCCGCACCCGCATCAAAAGGAACATTGCCCCCACCTGCGGCTGCAGACCAGGCGCTGGACATAAATTCTTGGCTCATACTGATGAGGTCTGCCGCGCGCGATTCCAGCCGCTCCGGATCCCAAAACACGTATGTTGCAGGCGGCAGCAATTCTGGCAGCAAGCGGCGTTCCACCAGGGCGGGCGCCAACACTTCCATACCTTCGGCGTACATGCCTTGCGCCATTTTTTCCAACAATTCCGCAAAGCCCGGAAAATCGTTTTGCAAACGGGTCGCCTTCTGCCTTATTTCAGGCGTCAACAACAATTCACGGCAGGCAGGGGCCCAAAGTTCGTCAGCGTCCGCGACAGTGCGTTGGTCGGATACCGCAAACGAACGAACGTCCTCGACTTCGTCCCCAAAAAATTCTACGCGCAACGGACGCGGATCCGTCGGCGCAAACACGTCCAAAATGCCGCCGCGCACCGCCACTTCCCCGCGCCTTTCCACGAGGTCGGTGCGCACGTACCCCATTTGTACCAATTCCGCCAAAACCTGCTGCATATCGGCCGCATCGCCTGGACGCAACACTACCGGGTGACGGGCAGGCAGGTCAGCTTGGACAGGTTGCAGAAGAGCGCGCAGAGGCACTACCAAAACATTTACCGTACGATCAAGGGTGTGGGGGGTGGTTTTTTCGAGGGCGACCGAGCGCGCCCCAACAGAAGTTGCGTGGGCGCCCTCGGAACCTGAGGTGGCGGCGCGCACGTTTTCCAACGATTTGGCGTCACCACGCGCGGCGGGCGCAGCATAATTGTTCACCTGGTAGAGCGCAGCAATACGGCGCGCCATCGTATCCAAGCGTGGAGACAATTTTTCGTGCGGCAACGTTTCCCAAGCAGGAAACACCTGCACCCCACCAACGTAAGCCCCCAAATCCGTGGCTAACTGTTCGGCGGCACGCCCCGTAGGCGTCACCACCACCGTCAAACCGTGCCCTACTAAAGTCGCCAAAGCAGGCGGGCGGGCCCCCACCGGCAACACGAAACTGTGAACAGCGCCCTCGGAAAAAACGGGAAAAATACCCGCAAAACGGGACAACAACGGGGCAAGACGATGGTTATTTTGCGGCATGAAGATCCTGTTGAGCGGCACGGAAACTACTAGTAAGTATCTTCTCAATAACATCGGCGGCGCGCGCAACATCCACTTGGATTTCCGTTAGGGCTTTGCCGCTCAGGTTCGCGAGGACGAATTCTGCGGGATCCTGGCGCCCCGGCGGCCGCCCCACCCCAATACGCAACCGCAAGTAATTCTTAGTTCCCAAGGACTGCGAAATAGATTTCAGACCGTTGTGTCCGCCCTCGCCGCCCCCCTGCTTCAAACGCAGAGTGCCGACGGGCAAGTCCAAGTCGTCGTGAACAATCAGCAACTCGGTGGGCGGAACCCCGAAATAGTTCGCCAACGCCTTAGTGGGTCCACCAGAAACGTTCATATAGCAGGTCAGTTTCGCGATCTGCATTTTCGGACCGGGCAATCCTGACGGCAAATACCCGAGGCGCGCCGACGCCACCAGGGCGCCCGCACGGTGGGACGACAGCGTTTCCCCGCTGCGCGCAGCCAATTCATCAATCACCATTTGCCCCACGTTGTGGCGGGTATGCGCATATTTTGCCCCTGGGTTTCCCAATCCGATAACTAACATGGCGGCTCCTGTGATACGAAAACTAATACCGAAACGCGACTATTTGTGGCGGTTTCCCGCGAAAGTAACGGTTGTGGCGGCGGCGCAGTGACCGCAACTACACATGAGGGACGCCGCAGCGCCCCTCATTTTGCGAATAATTATTCGGCTGCGGCTTCGGTGGCGGCTTCGTCCTCGGCAGCAGTTTCTTCTTCGGGCAAATCCTGAGCTTCAGGAACGCGCACGGTTAGGATTTCTAGCTCGGGATCGACGTCCAATTCCACGTCTTGCGGCAAAGTAAGGTCGGCGGCACGTACCACCGTGTCGGCTTCCAGGTCGGCAACGAAAACCTTGATGAGTTCCGGGATTTCCACTGCGGGGGCAATAATTGCCAATTCGTGGGTATCTTGTACCGCAACCAGACCAGGTTGGGGTTCATCGGCAATTTCGAGGGCGACAGAAACGTTAACCTTTTCGTCGCGGGAAACACCCAGGAAATCAACGTGTAGAATGTCACGGCGCACGGGGTGACGTTGCACGTCCTTTACCAACGCCAGGTGCTTTTCGCCCTCAAATTCGACCTCGACCAGAGCGTTAGCACTGTCTTTCACAATCAGGAACAGTTCGTGTCCGGGCAGCAAAATGTGCTTGGTGTCTTCGTGCTTGTCATAAAGGACAGCAGGCACCTTGCCCGCAGCGCGGGCGCGACGGGCAAACCCCTTGCCGAAATCTTCGCGCTTTTCCGCAACAATCTTGTAATTAGCCATGTTTTTCCTTTCGGTTTCGGGTAATAATGCCCCGGAAGGACGCAAACACTGGCAATAGTGCGTAACGTTTGCGGCCGCGTCGATAACGGAGCGGATTATCCCTCCCTCGCCGAGGCAACCCCTAAAGTCTAACGTTTCCGCAGCCGACCGGCAATTACGTGCGGCATTTCGAGGGCGAAGACACAACAACCCCTCATTTCCGCATATAGTAGGGGTTTGGGGCGGGCGCGGTGCCCGTGAGCCTCGCCAACAGCGAGGCGGGGTGCCCAACGAACCACCTGGTCTAGGCTGGTTTGAGTGGGGCATGTGGTTTGATTGTGTTTTCCGTGATAGCCCTTGGTGGAGTAGGAAGACTGGTAATTGCGAAGAAGTTCTCTAAACATGAGCCTGAGCAGATTGTGGTCAAGCCTTGACAAGGCGCGGTCAATGAAGACCGCTGAACTGCCCCTCAGAGTAATGGAGCAAACAATGTCACACGCGATCGACCAAGTCCCCGAAACCACACCAGGCTTCGCAACCGAGGCAGCGACCAAACTCGCTGAGATCTTCCCAGGAGTTGTGGCGGACGGAAAGCCGACCTGGAGAAGGCCAAAACCACTCTCTGGAATTGGCTCAGTTTACTAGTGCCATTTTATGGGACGTATTTTGTTAAGCTGTAGCTAGCAGCGTTTAGAGTTGAGCCAGAATACAGTTTTAATGGCGCTAGCTATTTTTCGTTCTTTACCTGGTTACATCCGATTATAGTTTGCGTCGATTTCTTGAATTAACGATTTGTCGCATGGACAGGAGAAATATCCTTTTTTACCATAGCAGTGGTCATGATGCATGCAAGCTGTGTCTAGAACATCTACAGGGGTTCCTTTCCCATATTCCGGTCCGCACCAGTTGCCATAAACGGGTACTGCAACTCGTTCCCCTGTCGGGAAATAAGTCTCCTGTACTCCATTAAAGTAATTTCCTGCTTCTATGACATCTGGAGATGCGTTACTCATAGTTGCTTTGTATCTATCGAACAAATAATGATTTTCAAATTTCTTGACATATTTAACGATTTCTTTAGACAATACTTCTTACGAGCTGTTAGTGACAGGAATAGGATCATTTTCTGCTGCGCTTGAAACTACTGGTATTTGTACCAGTAATGCGACCGCGAGAGCTGTACATTCTATAAATAATTTTTTCATAGTTATCTCCTTATCGCGAATTTTTCACTGTTTTGCGGACAAGAGTAAGACCAACGACAGCCCAGATAATGATGGCTGGAAGGATCCATGTCCAGTCTGGGGGGACGTTCTCGGGAAGCGCGCGTCCGGCAACAACCGGTCTTAGCATTAGCCGGCCGATCACTGGACCAGCCACAACTGCAACCAAATAGGGGACTAACTGAGTAAAACGTATGGCAGATAGTTTATGAGGCGGGTAGCCGTAGTCGCGCAGGGTGCTAACTAGGGCATGGCTGTTTTTGGTAGTGATGGTAGTGCCAATATAGATAAGTAGCAGGCATAGACCGGTTTCAATGGTCAGGATTAGCCAGTTGATGATGTCTAGGGTTTGGGTGTTAGCACCGAGAGGTTCTGATAAGACCAGGTCGGATGAGAGCTGTTGGATAGCAAATTTGAATTGTTGTTGCAGGTCTGAGGGATAGCGTGAGAAGTCTGGGATATATAGGCGTCTTTCTAGCCCGATTGTATACCCTTTATTGCTAAAGATCGGACTATGAGGATCTGCCACCCAGCCAGGTAATTGTGCGTAGTCGAGTCGTTCGTCTACATTTTTGGGCAGCGTAACCGGAATAGTTTCTTCTGGCTTGTACACGTCGGGACCGAAAATAACCAAGGCGTATTCGGTGGAGTCTTGGGTGTGGGCTAGTTCTGGAGAGATTTTTCCGGTTAGTTCTTTGCCATTTTCGGATAGAGCAAAGCCCACCAGTGTCATCCACTGGTTACACATATCGCTATTGGAGTTTTGCCGGATACAGACTGCGTAGGAACCTTCTGCTATGCGCAAGGAGTGTTCAGGTTTTTCCGGGAAACCAAACACGATTGCGTGAGACATAATTCGTGGAAAACGAGTTTTCAGATAGGTCACATCTGCATCGTTAATAAAACTAACAGTGAGGTAACTCTCGGCGTTAGGTTTACCGAAGGTGAGGGCTCTTTGCAGCATGGTGACATTGGTGGAGCCGAGAGTAGCGAGGACGCAAAGCAAGCAGATAATTGGTCCGAGAATAAAACTATGTAGGCTAGCGCGATAAGTGGCTAGGCGTAGGGGTGATTTATAAGCGTAGAAGGGGAACGCACACCCGAGCAGTGCAACCCCAATCCCGATTGTGGCTAGAACGATATAGTACAAGACAGCGAAATCTGAATTAGTCAAGTAGCTGCATAAAAGTCCAACACCCAGAAATACCAAACCTACGATAAACTCGGATTTTAACTCACAATTACTAGATTTAAGCGCCTTAAATTTAATTGAACGATAAGCGTTTAAATAGGTCGCAAACGCATACGCCGCTAGTGCGGTCAGAAAAGAAGCGACTAGTTCTAGTAAAGCCCGATAATCATGAATTATTGATGCCCCATCCCAAACTTGCTCGAAATGAAGCGCGATCCGGTCGCTAAAAGTAAACAATGCCAGATAGCTGCTTACAGCTCCGAGAAGAACTCCGCTAAACATAGATAGGAAAAGAGGCGCGAGGGTAAACCAGCTTGTTTTCGGGCTGCTAAAACCGGCTGCCAGGAGCGCCTGCCGCAATTTTGCAGTAGAACGTCTAAATGCTAAAAATCCTAGCAGTAGCACAATCCCGACAGTTGCGAGCAATAAATGGGAGATAATTAGTGCGTTTGCAATAAATCCTTGCTGTTGTGATTCTTGCGCATAGCGAATCGCGTAATCAAGCGAGACTTTACGCGCTTCCCCGCGATCAAACAGTGGTCGATAATTTGAATTAGCTACATCGGTATTAGTTACCCAGTTTGTAACGTTAGCCAAATCGGTTGGGGAATCCAGGCGGGTCGATAAATAGACTTGTGACCTGCGTGCCGGTAAAACACTAATGCCCACCACCTGAAAGCGCCTACCATCACAGTTAATCCCCCCTCCCAGCCCAATATGTCTACGCGCTGCAAGAGCCTGGGAAATCTCTGCTTCATTATTAGTGGTGGCATGTTTTCCTGTTAGTAGGCGCCCATAATTAAACCCGGTTCCGGAACGCTTCCACTCCGCATCTACAGTACTCTCACCGTAATCGAGCTTGCAGGTTGCAGTAATAACCGGCACCAGATTTTTGTCATCGGTTGCAGAGTCTAGCTGTTGTTGGGCATTTTTGGTGGTGGCTCCGATACGGTAGGCAAAGCCGCCATATGTAACTCGCGTATCCTCCGCTACCGTCTGACGATAGACAGTGGCAATATTATTCAAAAAAATCGCGGTGAAAGACAGCGCCAGTAGGCAAACAAAAACTCCTACCACCAGATTCAGGTTAGCTTTCACGCAGCCCTTGGTTAGACGCCATCCCATAATGTCACCTCATTAGACTGCCGCAGGTGCGAGCTGTCTGTCACGCAAACGATAATCGTGCACTTCCACTACCCGGTCAGCAAGCGCGGCTAAAGCCGGATCATGTGTGACCACCACTAAGCAAACGTTTAACTCGTGCGACAATTCGCGCAGTAAGACACCGATTTCATGAGAGTTTTTCTCATCCAAAGCTCCGGTAGGCTCGTCCGCGAACAGGACTTGTGGAGAATTAACTAAAGCCCGCGCGATCGCTACTCGCTGTGCTTCGCCACCCGATAGGTTATCCACCGGGTACTCCGCTAACTCTTTAACCCCGAGACGCTCTAAATACTCTAAAGCTAAAAGCGGATGACTACGTAAACTACCGGCTGCTTGCTGTGCCAGCCGCACATTATCCACCGCACTCAAAAAAGGCACCAGCCGATAGTCCTGATAGACCCGCGTCAATACCCGTGATCGCAACTCACATCGTGAATACGACTCGATGAGACGCCCGGCCAGTATGATCGTGCCGTGATCGGGGGTAAGGGAACCATCTAGCAGATTCAGCAGAGTGGTTTTACCTGAGCCAGACGGTCCCATAACCGCATGAAACATTCCCGCATCAAAAGACGCAGTCATCTTATCGAAAATGACACGATCAACCCGAGCTTCTGGAAACCTAAACGAAACCTCAAAGCAAGAAATCATCGTGTCAAATCATCTACTTGCTTGCTCAATAGCAGCCGAAGAAGCACCCCAGCTACCCCACTTCGTTACCCAGCTAGTAGCGTGAACTCTGTTTATGTCATGAAACCAATCTGAGGTGGCATCGGGCCAATTTTTAATATTCAAATAAACTCTAACCTTAGTGTCCGAATTGACTCTGCGGCATTTACCTTGTCCCTGTTTACCTGAAGTGTGAACCCATGCGTTACAATTGGAGCCAAGCGCACTAGCAGAAATGTTATCAATCGCTACCATACCTCCTACCAGTAGCAGTGTGGCAGCCAAGCTCGAAGCCAGTCGTGTTTTTAGGCTGCTCATCAGTGTTCTCCTTTACGTCGTTGCAATGAAGTAAAAAGTGAGGAATGTCGCTTTGGCATGACTTTACTTTGTAACTGTTGTTGCGTCAAGGAATCGGCGTACCTTACACATATTGCGCGTGTGGCTTAACCTGTACCTTATGTATTTTGATCGCGAAAAGCAGGCTGGGTAAAGAAAGGCGCTTATCAACACCTTTAGGTTTGCGTAGCCTTGGGGCTTTTCCTTTAGCCTTGCCACACAGCCCAGCAAGACACATTAATCTTCCGGTTTGTTCACGCCCAACCTTGATCTCTCCACGCTTTAGAGCATGCCACATCTTACCGATGCCATAAACACTGTAATTACGTTCGTGAATTTCCCTAACACGCTGGTGAACCGTCCTGGGTTTTGTTCCGTGTTGTTTTGAGGAAGGATTGTTGTTATGGCATGGAAGTTTTCTCAGGTGTTGAAGGATCGTGCTGTTTGTTTGGTGTTTAAGCATCAGGAGGTTCATGCGTGTTCGCGTTGGTCTGCTGCCCGGGCGATTAACCCAAAATTGGGTGTATCAGCGCATTCAATTTTGGAGTAGGTGAGAAAAGATGCTGCCTTTGCTAAGGCTGGTGCGGGCGGTGGTTGATTATGCTGCAGAAAATGCTCATCTTCGCGCGGAGAACCTCGACCTGCACAAGGTCAATGAGTTACTTGAGGAAGCCTCGGCTTTTTTCGCCTCCGAACTCGCCCCTGACGCCTGGAAACGATCGCGTTCATCGACCAGTATCTTAATCGTTCCGGGGCGCATGTTCATCTACAAAACACTGACTGAACACCTAACGGGTAGTTTCATGACTGCGTGTGGTTACCGCGCTGCGAAGAAGTGTTTGCCTTCGGCTCGGGCGTTGCGTGATAGTGAGCTAATAATGTCTTTGCGGGCTATTCATAAAGATAACTACGGTGTGTTGGGTCCGTAAAATGAGGCAGACCATGCGCCGCAAAGAACACGAGATCGGGCTTGAGCAGGTGGCTAGACTGATGCGTGAAGCCGATCTTAAAGACGTCACCCAAGGGGGGAAACCTATCACCACTAAGCCTGCAAAGACTGCCATTGCTAGCCCTAACCTAGTTGCGCCACTTCCGCGCTCCAGGACCTAACAGGTTATAGGTAGCTGACAATACGTACGTTCAAACCCGAGCCAGGTTCGCTTACACGGCTTACGTCACCGACATCCACAAGCGCAAGACCGTTAGCAGGTCAACCCAAACCAGACTCACCACCAAAGCACTACCTCTACAGGCGCTTAATCAGACAATTGAAACAGCCAAAGACAGCCTCAACAAGTTGATACACCACAGCAACCACGGCTCCCAATACGCCTCCATTGCCTACCACGAACACCCGCGCCAATCAGGAGTGAATGAATCTACTGGCAGCGTCGAAGACTCCTACGACAACACCCTGGCTGAGACTGTCAACGGTCTATACAAGACCGAACCCAACTACCAACACGCATGGAACCGACTCACCGACGTTGAATGGAAAACCATGCGCTGGGCTCACTAGTGGAACACCAGGCACCGCCACAGTGAACTCGACTACCACACACCACAAGAAATCGAAAACCACTACTGGGCAACAAACCCAACTACACTAATACCCACCACCTAGGAACAAAACCCAGGACAGTTCAAACATCTCCTAAATTATTCAGCTCAATCAAGAATTATTGGGATTCTGTACCAGCAGTTTGCGTGCCTGTCATATTCACATTCTGTTCTCCAAGTTGTGGCATTAGTTCTGCGACCTTAAAATCTATAAGATCTTTTAGCACTTCATCGGAAAGTGCCCAAGATTTTTGCGTTGACTCGGTGAACTCATTGCTGATGAGCAAGCGTAGTGTCTCGAAAGAAGTTGATTCTAAATCCTTCCATTTAGTAAAATTGATGCGCTCAATAGAACGAGCTTCCTCTGGTTCTACTCTATTTCGCAGCAAGCAAAGCGTATAGGAAGAGATCTTTAGATGATCGCTCAATTCTGTTATGGCATTAATAACCCATGACATCTCGACACGTAACTCACTGACGATATTTTCTCTAAGCAGTCCACTCATTTATACGCCTCCTAGACAGGAGCGATCCACTCGATTACTTTAGTTATCCAATACGCAAGACCTCTACCTACAACTGGCGATAGTTGGTTTTGCACCATTTCCCAAACAAGATCCTCATATAGAAGTAATCTATTTAAGGTTGGGCAATATCATAGATGACTTTTTCTACTCGACGAGCCAGTTCTTTACCTACCCATTTTTCGACGCCCTTTACGATATCACGCTCATGATGCAAAGCCCATTTCATTACCTTTTTAATTCAACTGTTCCAACACTACGATCCTGTCCGTAGGATTGAACTTTCTTACCCCATTCGCTATTTTCGAAGGCTGAAATAAGTTCTGCGACTCAATACCCGCCGAACCGCCCGTACTCCACCCCAAACCCCAAACGCAAGCCAAAAACTGCGATCCGACCGAGCGCCCTCAGAAAACGACAGACGCTACCACCGTGAGGACAAACCATTTCGCTCAGGTGAAACGATTTTGCTGAGTGCAAATGAAATGCGGTTTCACCTGGGCAAAATAATTGCACCTCACGAAAAAACACCCCCGTGAGGACAAACCATTTCGCCGGTTAGATCAGCCTCATACGACCAAAACACCAAATCTCGCACGAAACCGCCCGTCCGCCCACCGCCCTCGCAAACTAACAGAGGAAAAATCCCCAGACCTAACCGACCAAATGCAGCCAACCAAGCCCAGCCGCTGCATCCCAGCCGCTAGCCCACCGGACCGTCAAATAGGGACGCCACCGAACCATCATTAAACACTTCTGCAATGGCACTGGCCAGCAGTGGCGCAATAGATAACACGGTCAGGTTCGGGAATCGCTTCGCACCGACTATCGGCAGCGTATCCGTAACCACCACTTCGCGCGCCCCACATTCGGACAGGCGGCGCGGCGCCGGATCCGACAAAAGCCCGTGAGTGGCAGCCACAATAACGTCCTCTGCGCCCTGCGCCATCAGCACTTTCACTGCTTCCGCAATAGTGCCACCGGTGTCAATCATGTCGTCAACCAAAATGCAGTGCTTCCCAGCGACCTCGCCAACAACCCGGTTCGCCACCACTCGGTTCGGTCGGGTGGTATCGCGAGACTTGTGAACGAACGCCAAAGAACAATCCCCCATACGGCGCGCCCACTTCTCCGCCACTTTAATGCGACCAGCATCCGGAGACACCACCGTGATTTTTTGTCGGTCAGCACCCACCCTGGTTTTCACATAGTCCACCAGCACCGGCATTGCCCACAGGTGATCCACCGGTCCGTCAAAGAAGCCCTGCGACTGGGCGGCGTGCAAATCCACGGACATCAACCGGTCCGCCCCTGCCGTCTTGAACAAATCTGCCACCAATCGCGCCGAAATGGGTTCGCGCCCCTGGTGCTTCTTGTCTTGGCGACCGTACGGGTACGAGGGCGCCACCACAGTAATGCGTTTTGCACTGGCGCGCTTCAACGCGTCTACCATGATTAGTTGTTCCATCAACCACTGGTTAATCGGATCCGTGTGGGACTGAATAACGAAAGCATCCGCACCGCGCACCGATTCGTTGAAGCGAACGTAAATTTCTCCATTCGCGAAATCATAAGCAGTAGTTGGCAGCAGTTCCGTGTTCAATTCTTTCGCTACGTCTGCTGCTAGTTCGGGGTGTGCCCGCCCTGATACGATCACGAGCCGCTTTTCGCCTGAAGTGATGATGCCTGTCATTGGGGATCCCTTTCGCCCGCCTTGCGGGATTCGTAAATTTTGCTCAGTTCTGCCAATTGTTCCGGGTTGTTGACGCCCTCGGCTTGGACGGAATCTTCCAGCACGAGCGCAGACACCTTCAGTCCAGCCACAGTCGCCGCTCCGATAGTGTCAGTAAGGTACATTTCACCTTGGTCATTATTCGTGTCTAATTTTTCGAGGGCGCCCACCAAAAAATCGGTTGAAAACGCGTAAATTCCGGCGTTAATTTCGCGTATTTTCCGTTGCTCTGCGGTGGCGTCACGTTCCTCTACGATGTGCGTAACCTGGTCGTCCTCGCCCCGAATAATGCGACCATAACCGGCGGCGTCGGGAACCACTGTGGACAAGATAGTTACGGCACTGCCAGTGCGCACGTGAGTATCCGCGAGGGCACGTAACGTTGCGGTTTCCAGTAACGGCACGTCGCCGCTGGTTATCAGGGTAGTTTCCCCCAAGGATCCGACTTTTTTCATTTGTTCGAGGGCGCACCACGTGGCCCTGCCGGTGCCGGGAATTTCGTCTTGGTCGGCAATTATGGCGTTGGGGTCCACTTGGGAGATATGTGCCGCCACCTGGTCACGTTCGTGCCGGACCACAACGCACAATTGGTCCGGTTCTACCCCTCGTGCCGCCGCGAGCGCGTGCTGCAGCAACGTTTTTTCGCCTAATTTGTGTAGAACTTTGGGCAGTGGCGAACGCATTCGTTTTCCTTGACCGGCTGCCAGAATAATGATTGAAGTACTCAAAATCGCATCTTTCGCTAACCCCAGCGCTTTAGCCAGGCATCCTTTTAAGAATGCCACGAAACGGGGGTTAACAGAAACCTTTGGCGACGAACTTAGTCACATTTAGTGCATTTGGCGAGTATTTTGTCGTTTTTCGCCCAGACACATGCGTCTTTTCTCGGTTTCAAGTATCTTAAAACCGTGACAAGTGGGCATAGCGACGAAGTTGACAAGATTGTTTCCGCCTGGCGCGAGCAGCGCCCTGATTTGGACTCGCGTCCGATGCTTATTTTCAGTCGCGTGTCACGGTTAGCGCGCCACCTGGACCTCAGTCGGCGCACGGCTTTTATGGAAAACGGGTTGGATACTTGGGAATTTGACGTGCTGTCGGTGCTGCGACGGGCGGGCAAACCTTACGTTATGACGCCGGGCGCGTTAATGACTGAACTGTTGGTTTCCTCTGGAACTATGACCAATCGTATCGACCGTTTGGAAGCAAAAAATCTGGTTAAACGCGTGCCTTCACCGACTGACCGGCGTGCCGTCCTCGTAACTTTAACCAAAGAGGGGCAAACCCGCGTCGATGCCGCCCTGGAAACTCTGTTAGCGGAAGAGGAACAGTTACTGGCAGGATTCGGTGAGGACGACCGCGCACGCTTGGCAGAATTGTTGCGTCCTCTGTTGCTCAATTTTGAGGCAAATGACTGAGGTGCTCCAGGACGTATCTTACCTTTTATGTTTGGGCAGCAACGCATCTAAGTATCGGCTTGTAGGCAACTTAGGTGGTAGTTCGCCCGTTATATGCGAACCGGTAGCGCCGCCCTCAGACCCGTATAGAAGCTAGAATCCGAAGCCCGTAAAACCAAAACCTTGGGGTCTAAAGGCACAGTTCGCCAGTGGTTTTATCCTTCTAGTTGTTCGACCAATTCCAGCCACTGTTCTTCTAAGGTCTCGATTTCTGCTTGCAGACGGGCGCTTTCTTGCCCTAATTCCGCCATTTTGGCGACGGCTTGTGGGGTGGGGTTGGCAGCCAGTTCTCCCATTCGTGCGTTCAAACTGTTCAGTGCCTGTCCGGCTTTTTCTAGCTTGCGCATGAGTGCGCGTTCTTCCTTGCGGGCCGCGTACAGTTCCGCGCCGCCGCCTTTGGGTGCAACGGTGGTAGCAGGCGCAGACGCAGGGTTTGCCGAGGACGCAGCCTGAGTTCCGCCCTCATCTTGCGCCCCGCACACCCCCACTTTTGGGCGCGCTTGGTGCGCTTGGACAGACTGCACCGACTGGCGCAATTGCAGGTATTGGTCTACTCCCCCGGGCAGGTCCCGGATGTTTCCGTCCCCAAGTAGTGCCACTTGGTGGTCGGTGACGCGCTCCAGGAAATACCGGTCGTGGCTGACTACCACAATGGTGCCTGGGAACGTATCCAACAGGTCTTCCATTGCCGCCAAAGTGTCCGTATCCAGGTCGTTTGTCGGTTCGTCCAATAGCAATACGTTGGGTTCTGCCATCAGCAGGCGCATCAGTTGTAAGCGCCGCCGCTCCCCACCCGAAATTTCAGATATGCGCGTCCACGCGCGCGCCCTGGTAAATCCCATTCGTTCAGTAAGCTGGCTGGCGGTGATTTCCTTTTCCCCCAGGCGGATACTTTGGCGAACCGCACTGACGGCTTCCACCACGCGCATGTCCCCCAATGCGTCCAATTCGTGAGTATTTTGCGACAAAACGGCAACTTTCACAGTTTTGCCGCGCCGCACACTGCCGGATTTTGGCTCCAAAGTACCTTCCAAAAGGCGCAATAACGTAGTTTTGCCAGCACCATTTACGCCCACAACTCCCACCCGCTGTGCCGGGGATAGACGCCAGGTAACACCAGCCAAAATAGGATGTGCGGGGGCGGCGTCCTCGTAATAAACAGTGACGTTTTCCAGGTCAATAACGCGTTTGCCCAGGCGCGCGGTAGCCATTTTGACTAATTCGACGTCGTCGCGCGGGGGCGGAACGTTGGCAATCAGAGCTTCGGCGGCTTCAATGCGAAAACGCGGTTTTGACGTGCGGGCGGGGGCGCCCCTACGCAACCACGCCAGTTCCTTGCGCAACGCATTATTGCGTTTTTCTGCGGCAACCTGCGCCCTCCGTTCGCGCTCTTGACGTGCCAAAACGTAGGCTGCGTAAGAACCTTCGTAAATTTCCACTCGTCCCGGAATTTGCGCACGCCCATCGCCGGGGTCTACGCCGGGGACGACCTCCCAAATTACGGTACAAACTTCATCTAAGAACCAGCGGTCGTGGGTTACTACCACGAGGGCGCCTGCCCTGGACCTGCCCTTCAAGTGCCGTGCCAGCCACGCCACCCCTTCCACATCCAAATGGTTTGTGGGTTCGTCCAAAAACAGCACGTCTGGTTTTTGCACTAAGGCGGCGGCAATGGCTATACGGCGGCGCTGCCCGCCCGAAAGCGACGTAGTGGCACTGTCTAAATCTATGCCTTGCAGCAGCCCGGCGTGGATGTCGCGAATATTGGGGTCGGCTGCCCATTCGTGTTCCGCCTGGTGGGGGTGCAGAATTTCGCGGACGGTGGCGCCCGCAGCAAATTCGTCGGCTTGGGTAACCGTTGCCAAGGTTGCCGCCTCCACCTGGGTGCGCACCCCATAATCGGGGGTTTGCCGCCCTGCCAAGAGGCGCAACAAAGTGGACTTTCCCGCCCCGTTTGGACCTAAAATACCGATGCTGTCGCCGCTGTGAATGCCCAAAGTCAGGTCCGCCAGCAACTGTCTGGATCCCGCCAGCGCGCCCACTTTCTGGGTACCAATCAAATGTGTCACTACGGTCCTACCTCCGCGCCCTTCCCCGGTCCACTGGTGACGAGCATGCCCGCAACTTGCGGCAATTCCTGCAGTGCGCGCCCGATTCGTTGGGCTTCTTCCGCGCTGGCAGCCAGCGCAACCACAGTGGGACCTGAGCCACTAACCTGGGCTGCCAAGGCGCCCTCGGAAAGTGCCGCCTGCACCGTACCCGCCAATTCTGGTCGCAATTGGAATGCCGCCTGCTGTAAATCGTTGAACATTATTTTCCCGAGGGAGACCGGTTCCGTGTCGTAAAGAGCCCGCTTTACGTCTGGTTCCAGAGGAGCAAGTTCCATATCGGTGTCGACGCCGGCGGCAACCGCCAGCGAAGCCGCCTGTCGCCCCTGGCTTACCAAGTGGTCAAAGGTGCGGAATACCTCCGGAGTCGAAAGTCCCCTATGCGCCCTCGCAAAAACCCAGTGTCTGGTGGGCGTGTCCGGGATTGATTCCAGCTTGTCCCCGTAGCGTCTGCCCAGTGCCGTGCCGCCCAACAGGCAGAAGGGGACGTCGGCGCCTAGGGAGCGGGCGACCTCAAGCAATTCGTTGTCCCCCAAAGGCAGCCCGAAAGTAGCACGGGTGGCAACCAGAGCCGCAGCCGCATCCGCAGATCCGCCTGCCATTCCTCCGGCGATGGGAATGCGTTTGTGGACGTGGATCGAGGCGGCGCCCAGCAGGCGAAAGCGCGCGAATAAGGCGTGTACTGCCCGCACTGCCAAATGTTCGTGCGGGTCCACGAATTGCAGTTCGGTTTCGCCCGCGAAGGTTTTCACCGTCCACTGGCTGGCGGGGCGCACGGACACGGTCTCGTAAACATTTACTGCTTGGAAAATAGTGTGCAGGGGATGGTAGCCGCGTTCGTCCGGGGCGCCCACCGCTAACGTAATGTTCAGTTTTCCGGGAGCGTTAGCTTGCATTCGCCAGCCTCACAAAATCTGCCAATGCTAACTGTTCGCCGCGCGCAGTGGGATCTATGCCGGCTTTTTCGAGGACGTCTGCGGCCGCGGCGGCGCTGCCATAGTGGGTTTTCAGGGCTTGGCGCAGAGTTTTTCGGCGCTGCCCAAAGGCGGCTTCCACCAGGGCAAACACACTTTCTCGCGCGGCTGGCGGCACCGGGCGGCGTGTCAACGCCACCAACGCGGAATCGACGTTCGGCACTGGCCAGAACACCTGGCGGGAAATGTTGGCAGCACGCGCCACCTCGCCATACCAGGCGGCTTTCACCGATGGTACCCCGTAGGTGCGGGTGCCAGGACCGGCAGCCAGGCGGTCTGCCACTTCGGCTTGCACCATTACGAGGACGGTGCGCAGGTCCGGCATTATTTCGAGCAGCCCCAGTAGCACCGGCACTGCCACGTTGTAGGGCAGGTTTGCCACCAAAGCTGTAATTGGCGCAGAGAAATCGCCTCCGGGGGCGGCAGGCGTGGCAGCTTCTAAAGCCTCAGGGGTTTTTATCCCGAGGGCGTCTTGCAGCAAAACCCGCAAGTTAGACGCGTTTTCTGGCTGGCGTGCGCGCACGGTTTCTGGCAAAGCACCGGCTAGGCGCGGGTCTATTTCGACGGCTGTTACGGTGGCACCGACCTCTAATAATCCTAAAGTCAGCGATCCCAAACCTGGACCTACTTCGAGGACGTGCATGCCTGCTGATACCCCGGCGTCGCGCACAATTTTGCGAACGGTCGCGCCGTCATGCACAAAATTCTGCCCCAGAGTTTTCGTAGGCATGACCCCCAGCGCGGCGCAAATGTCACGCACGTCTTTCGGACCTAACAGACCGGCGTCCAAAGAAGAAGTGTCCAATAAGCTCACGCCCCAATTTTAGCGCCAACTGGGAGTGCCAAAGATAGCGAATAATTCTAACTGTAACCCGGTTGCCATTGTGCCGGTCTGCGCCCATTCACCGCGCTGCTGCACTGCTAATCGCCGCAACACTGCGATGACATCACAGAACTGCGCATTACCATGGCTAATACCGCGTTTCTAGTATTACGGCGAGCGCGTTTACAACAACCCTAGCTTGCGGGCGCATGCCGGCCATTGCCCCCACCCTGCGCGTTGTTGCAACGTTTGGGCGCGCTTGGTTTGTTCTTCGGCACTGGCATCGGAAGGCAGCCCGCTCCCCCCTAAAGACCGCCATGTTGGCAGCGTGAACTGGTACATGCCGTAGAAACCATTACCAGTGTTGGTGGCTGGGTTTCCGCCCGATTCGCATTGCGCCAAGGAAGCCCACACTCCCTCAGGTGCACTACCGGTGCCTTTGCCGGGACGCGCCTCATCGTCCTCGTCATCTTTAGGTTTTTTCCCCACGTGTACGACTTCTTCTTGGGCGGCTTGCTTAACTACGCTGGCCAGAGTGGCCTGGTGGACAACTTTTCCGTCCTCGGTAACTTGATAGCTGGTAGTTGCCGTAATTTCGTCTTTACCGGGGGTGACGACCTTGGTTTTGCCCTCTTCTAGTTCCGGGTCGTCCACTTTCTTAGTGGTGTGCTTCTTGGTAACCGTATCCTTGGCGACGGTGGCGCGGCTGACGCGCACAACCTGAACTTTCATACCGTCCTCGGTACTGGTAACCGTAGTGCGGTCCAGCGGGGTGACGGACACTTGTGCTTGTTCGAGGACGCTTTTCAGGTCTTTGCCCCCGTCCACCTGGACGGTAGTGGTTTTACCGTCGTGGGCTATTTCTACTTGCATGGCTTTGTCTGCAACGGGCATAGGCTTTTGAGGGTGGGTGGGCATTGCCACCACTGCGGGTCGATTATGAGAGGACAAGTCGGAAACTACGTCACTAACAGTAGCGGCTGCTGATTTCGCGGTCCTTTCCTCGCTGGGGCGAACCTGCGTGTAGTCCTTCGCTTTCGCCACGTTGATTGTTTGTCCATCGCTTACGAGGGCGGTGCGTACCGGCGTTACCGCGTCTGCCGGGGTTACTTCGCCAAGGTCTTTAATTACTGCGTGTACGTCACGCCCCCAAGTGCCGACCTGTGTGGGGTGCCCGTCAATGTTTACAGTCACTTGTTTGTAAGTGGTGGCGATAGCGGTTCCAGCGGTACCCAGTACTACTAAAGAAGCGGTGACAGCGGCAGCCAAAGCCCTGTTGGCATTCCCAGCAACATGCTTGTTCGACATACGTCCCTCGCAGTTCGGTTACATTACAGCGCTCGAAAACATTCGTTATCAAACTGACACGATCGTAACCATTTTGTAACTTTTTCGCGAGTGTTTTAATTAATTTCACACCACTTTTCGGAGTTTGCGCAGGTGGGACGCGAAATAGGCAAATTAGTTCCAGGCACTAAATCCCATAAACCGCACCGGTCGTGGTCCGCAAGGTGTGGCATGCCGCAACCAGGGCGTCCTCGTAATCTGTACTGCCGCCATCCCAAGCATCGGCAAGCGCGCGCGCAGGATCCCCTTCGGGATTACCCGGATAAGGGTCGATTATCGGCTGATAAGCACCGCTGGCACAAAGCCACTCCGCCGCGATGCGCCGCACCGTGTAAGGCATCAAATAGGAGGCGTTGGGCTGACCACGGTGGGCTTGCGCGGTCAAATATGGGGCGTCAGTTTCTACCAACACTAACTCGCGCGGCAACGCCTGCAAAGCCTGCCGCAAATGCGCGTTCGCCGGGTAAGTCACCGGACCGGCAAAGGACGCATACCACCCGTTTTCGCGCAAAATTTCAGCCATTTCAGCGTCACCACTGAAGCAATGGAAAACGGTGCGCGCCGGGGCGCCCTCGGAAAGCAAAACGGCAATGGTGTCGGCGTGCGCGTCCCGATCGTGAATTTGCAACGGCAAATCCAGTTCTTTGGCGAGGGCGATATGCGCGCGGAACGAATCCTTTTGGGCGGTCCGCCCCGCATCAGCAGTGCGGAAATAATCCAACCCGGTTTCCCCAATCGCTACCACTTCACCGTTACGCGCCAGGTCGGCGACGCGACCGAGGGCTTCTTCCAAGCTGACAGTGTGATGGTCTTGAAGGCGCCACGTCATACCGTCAGGTGATTTTTCCACAATCCCGAGGTGCAGGGGGGCTTCGTTAGGATGAATAGCGAGGGCGGCCCACACCTGCGGGTTATTTTGGGCTAGTGCCAGGCTGGGTTCCAGGCTGGGCAGTTCGCAACCCACAGTAATGATGGCTTCGACCCCGGCTACGCGCGCGTGCTCTAATTGGGTTTGCAGGTCTACCTTTTGCCCTTCTGGGCTCGGAATTTCGCCCTCGTGAATAGGCAGGTGACAGTGGTTGTCGATGATGGGCGCGGGTAAAGGCACCCCCGGTGCCGGCCAACCGCGCTTGCGTTTACTTTTCCCCACTTTGATCACCTTTCCCAAAATCCATTTGTTCCCACAGCTGCCAGGTCGGGTGCGCCGAATAGCCCTCGTACTCGTAGCTGGCGTCCAACCCTTTCATAAAAATCTGGCGGTCTGCCGTCTGTGGCGTGAGAGCGTCCTGCAGTAAGGCGCGCAGTTCAGTATCGCGCACCGGAACAAACCGAAATCCCCCTTCGGAAATATCTCTACTTCGGATACGCCCGGCAAAATCGTAGATGTCCTGGAAAAGGTGGCTGTGTATTTTCGCCAAAACGCGGTATTTTCCCACTTCCACCTTAGGTAGTAAGTTGTTTTCGGACATTTCGAGGGCGCGCATCTTGCTGAGTCGTTCCTCGACACTGGCGATTTCGATACTGCTTGAAATGCCCAGTTTATTTGGTAGAACCATTGTCCCTCCTGCCCTCCCATTTTACGTCAGAGGGCGCGGCCTGGAAGGCGAGCAGTTTTTCTTCGGTTTCGGTATCGAAAGTGGCATAAAAATAGGGGGACGTGCCCCCCATTTTTATTCCCATTCGATCGTGCCTGGCGGTTTGGACGTGCAGTCCAAAACCACGCGGTTCACTTCCGGAACCGCGTTAGTGATGCGGTTAGAAATACGTGCCAACAAATCGTAGGGCAAGCGCGACCAATCAGCGGTCATAGCGTCCTCGGAAGAAACTGGACGCAACACAATGGGGTGACCGTAAGTGCGCCCATCACCCTGCACGCCCACGCTGCGCACATCAGCCAACAGCACCACCGGGCATTGCCAAATGTCGCGGTCCAAGCCCGCCGCCGTCAGCTCCTGGCGCACCACCAGATCTGCGGCGCGCAACACTTCCAAGCGGTCCTTGGTGACTTCGCCGATAATGCGAATGCCTAAACCGGGACCAGGGAAGGGCTGGCGCCACACGATTTGTTCCGGCACGCCCAGGGCCAAACCGAGTTCGCGCACTTCGTCCTTGAACAAGGCGCGCAACGGCTCAATCAATTCGAAGTCTAAATCTTCGGGCAACCCGCCCACATTATGGTGGCTCTTAATATTGGCGGTGCCTTCGCCACCCCCCGATTCCACCACGTCCGGATACAAGGTGCCCTGTACCAAAAACTTAATTTCCTTGCCTGCCTGTCCCGCCTCGGCAATCAGGCGACGTTGGGCGTCCTCGAAAGAACGAATAAATTCGCGCCCAATGATCTTGCGTTTTTCTTCCGGATCGGTGACTCCCGCGAGCGCCCCAAGGAACCGCTCTGATTCATCCACCGTGATAATGCGAATCCCCGTGGAGGCGGCATAGTCGCGTTCGACTTGTTCGCGTTCGCCTGCGCGCAACAACCCGTGGTCCACGAAAATACAAGTCAGTTGGTCGCCAATGGCTTTGTGTACGAGGGCGGCTGCTACCGAAGAATCCACGCCCCCGGACAATCCGCAAATAACTTGGGCGTCGCCAACTTGCTGACGGATAGCGCTCACTTGGGTTTCGATAATGCTGTCGGCACGCCAGTCGGCATTGAGCCCGGCGCCCTCGTAAAGGAACTGTTCCAACACCTTTTGGCCAAATTCGGAATGCTTCACTTCCGGGTGCCATTGCACGCCGTACAGGTGGCGCGAAGCATCCTCGAAAGCAGCCACTGGCGTTTCGTCCGTGGACGCAGTGACCGTGAAACCTTCCGGGGCTTGCTGGACGGCATCGCCGTGGCTCATCCACACGCTCTGGTCGGCGGGAGTGGTACCCAGCAGTTGCCCGCCGCCCGCGCAAAGACGCACCTGAGTATGCCCGTATTCGCGGGTACCAGTGCGCCCCACTTTGCCACCCAAAGTAGCAGCCATAGCTTGGAAACCGTAGCAGATTCCAAGCACCGGTACGCCGGCTTCAAGCAGCGTCTTTTCCAGCGTGGGCGCGCCTTGGGCATATACCGAGGACGGTCCCCCCGACAAAATGATTGCCGCCGGATTTTTCGCCAGCATAGCGGCAACCGGCATAGTGTGCGGCACAATTTCTGAATAAACGTGCGCTTCGCGAACGCGCCGCGCAATCAGTTGGGCGTATTGCGCCCCAAAATCAACAACTAAAACAGGTTTTGGCATGTTTGCAGTCACGGTCCCATGCTACCGGCTTATCTGTTCAGGTGGTAACGCTACTTTCCTCACGGCCTGCCGGTGGGAAACATGCCAATACTGCTCCCAGTCCTAGTACGCTCACCAGTGACATCACAACGAAAGTCAGCACCACTCCCAACACTTGCACCACGGTCAAAAATACGCCTACTCCAACACCCAGAACTAGCAGGCTGAGGGCGTGTGTGCGCGCCCGTACCCGCCCTGGCACGTACATGCGAGTCATATAGTTTGACGCCGGAAAAATAACCGTCGCAGCCACCAACAAATGCGTCGCTATCAGTAGTACTACAGGTATCCAACCGCGCATCGCGTACGGAGTAACAAACCGGAAATTCAGTGCCAACAATCCCAGCATCACCGCAGAAATAACATTGCCTAAAATCAGACCGTGGCGGGGGGCGCGCACCAAACGCACCATCGCGGGCGGGCGCACGAGCACCCGGTACGCCATAGCGCCACCTGCTGCGGCTACCACGCACACGCCAATCAGCAGCGCTTTCCACCACATCAGGTTTGTCCAACTGAGTATCAGCGGCGCATACACCACCATCACTGCTGCCCCACTGGTTTGTGCTGCCACCGCAGATATTCCCGCCTGTAACGCCGTTCTGTGCGAGGTCGCCGACACCGGAAAGTGCTCTATGCCCCTGTTTGGTCGCCCGTCCTTTCCCTCTTTTGTGCCTTTGCCCAGTTTTTCCTGGCGGTCAGGTTCGCTCTGACTATTCCGCCCCGTTTCGTTACTGAAAGTACCGAAAGCACCGTAACTGCTCTGAACACCCCGATCGGCTTGTTTCCTCTGATTCCACTGCTGGCACTGCCAGTCCTGTCTGTTCTGTTCGTCGCGTTTGCTCCGGACCTCCAGCTCTCGCTTTACTTCTTGGTACAGTTCATCCAGTTCGAGGGCGACACGACCAGGTGCGCTAACTCTAAGGTTTGCGATTGCGCGAGCGGCGTCCTCGAAATTGTTATCGCGCAAATAAAAATAGGGAGAGTTGGGCAGACCGGACAGCAGCGCCATAGACAGCCCCGCCGCCACCACCGGCACTGCCAACAGCAGCACACCACCCGCACTGCCTATGAGCACACCAGAATTTAGCAATGCAATAACCACAATAGCCAGCAATGCCCCGAACAAGAATGACAGGTCTGCCACCACTGCCAGGCGTTTGTGCGCCAACGCTGGCAACGTTTCCCGGCAATACTTCCCCAAGGAAAATACGGCTATTCCGCCCCCTACGCCCCCACCGGCACTAGCCAAAGCAAACAACAACGCAGATGGCACGATAACCGAAAAAACCAGGGTCATCACTAAGAATCCCATACCAAAAATACCCACATCACGCGTGGAATAATTGCGTCTGGTCAAAATATCGGTAAATAAAACGCCGACGGCTCCCCCGCCTATTGCCAGCCCCAAAATAAGTCCCTGGATGGGCGGACTGGGTGCCGCAAAATCGCCCTCAAGTCCGTATATTGGCAGCAGTGCCCCTAATGTTGCAACTGCCATGCCGACGCTCAGCAGCGCAACCGCGTAGGCAAGGTAAATTCGCCAGTGCGCGATTATTTTTCCGCTTTGTCGTGTCTTAGCAATGATACGACCAGCTTCTGCGGCGTCTATTCCGCGCATGCACCCCTCCTGTGTTATTCAATGTTTAGGTTAGCTGGTAAGGGGATACAGCACCACTTTAGCGACATTTTGGCAAATAGTTACCAAAGTGTGGAAAAAAATTGCGTTAATTGCCACTTTTTGCGCCGTTTAACACACATTTTTTATGTATTAACAGAACCTATAGGGGTAAATTGGTGGTAACTTATATTTTCATTTAAGGGGCATGTAATGGTTCGCATTCACGTTCTTCCCGCCGATTCATCTGTGGAAGTCACTCCTATTGCGCAGGCTGTCGCCAGGGTTTTAGGGGGCGCAGTTGCGCGCCCATTTTCTCGCCAATGGTACACGCAGGGCGCAGACGCCACGGCTTTAGCCAGCTTGAGCGATGCCCAGGTAGTTGATGGCACTGTCCCAGATGCGTTACCCGGTTTGTCTTTGCTTTCAGAACAGGGTCAGTTCGCAGCGGACGATGGCGCATTGGTCGTCCTCGTCGTAAATTCTGCTGCCGCCGCGCAAGTGGCGTGGGCGCAACTGCGAAAAGCACACGCCACGGTGGGAGCGGTATTGCAGATTGGAGGCGGGGGCACCCCGGAATCTGGTTCGCTTTATGCAGATTCTGTACATATTTCCGAGGACGTCGCTGCGGAACTAGCCCGGGTTGCGTCCTTGCCTGCTCCCAGCAAAATGACACCGAACCGTTTCAAGGCTGCGCTGGTGGAAATGGCGCGGCGGGAACGAAAAACTATTGTGCTGCCCGAAGGTGGCGACGAACGCGTCCTGCGCGCCGGCGCGGCATTACAGGCTTTGGATGCAGTTGACCTGATTATTTTGGGTGACGAGGACGAAATCGCGGCAAACGCCCAAAAGCTGGGGTTGGATCTATCTCGCGTAACTGTGGCAGCGCCCGGTATAAAAAAAGCAGCAGATTACGCCCAAATTTTGTTTGCGGCACGCAAGCACAAGGGCATGACTATCGAGGGCGCCCTCGAACTGATGGGTGACGTCAGCTATTACGCAACGTTGATGGTGGCAGCCGGAGATGCCGATGGCATGGTTTCGGGGGCTATTCACACCACGGCGGATACTATTCGTCCGGCGTTGCAAATTATTCGCACGAAACCGGGGACGCGCACGGTTTCTGGCGCGTTCCTCATGCTCATGCCCGACCACGTGGACGTGTACGCGGATTGCGCGGTGAACATTGATCCCACCCCCGCGCAGCTGGTTGATATTGCCACTGCTTCGGCGGACACGGCGCGCGCGTTTGAAATTGACCCGCGCGTCGCCCTCATCAGCTACTCCACCGGCAATTCTGGCACCGGTCCGGCAGTGGACAAAGTAAAAGAAGCGAAGTCTATTTTGGAGGACGCCGACACCGACTTCGCTTTTGACGGTCCCTTGCAATTTGATGCCGCTGTAGACCCCCAAGTTGCCCGCGCCAAAATGCCCGAAAGCAAAGTGGCGGGGCACGCCAATGTTTTCGTGTTTTCGGATTTGAATCAAGGCAATTGCACGTATAAAGCGGTGCAGCGCACCTCTGGCGCAATTGCGGTAGGACCGATTTTGCAGGGACTGAACAAGCCGGTTAACGACTTGTCACGTGGCTGCCTGGTCGAAGATATTATCAACACGGTCCTGATTACCGCCGTGCAGGCACAAAATTAGCCAAAACAAAACCATCAAAGACTTAACCAAAAGTAACAGTATTTTTAAGGGAGCAACCGGTGTCCCAAACCGTTCTTGTCATAAATTCGGGCTCGTCCTCGATCAAATACCAACTGCTCAACCCAAAAACTGGGCAGGTCCTAGCGAAAGGGCTGTGCGAACAAATTGGCGAACCGACCGGTCTCATCCGCCACGTAGCCCACGGGAACACCACCGTAGTTACCGAACGCGTCGCCGACCACGGGCAGGGACTGCAACGCATTCTAGACCTTTTCGAAAAATGCGGTCCTAAAATCGAGGACGCCGGGGTCGTGGCGGTTGGACACCGGGTGGTACAGGGCGGCAGTTATTTCGACGGTCCGGCAATCATTGACCAAAAAGTCCACGCAACAATTACAAAGCTGTGTCCGCTGGCGCCCCTACATAACCCCGCCCACTTGAAAGGCATTGACGTGGGCAAAAAGTTACTGCCAGACGTGCCGCACGTGGCAGTTTTTGACACCGCGTTCTTCCATTCTTTGCCGGAGGCGGCCGCAACCTACGCGTTAGACCAAACCGTGGCGCAAGAATACAAGATCCGCCGTTATGGCGCCCACGGCACCAGCCACCAGTTGGTTTCCCGCCAGGTTTCCGAATTTTTGGGTCGAGATGACTTGCGACAGATAGTTTTACACTTGGGCAATGGGTCTTCTGCCTCGGCCGTGAAAAATGGGCGCGCAGTGGACACTTCTATGGGGTTAACCCCACTGGAAGGTCTGGTTATGGGCACGCGTACGGGCGACATTGACCCGGCAGTAGTGTTCCATTTGGCGCGCACTGCAGGCATGAGCGCTGACGATGTGGACGTCCTGTTCAATAAGAAATCCGGTTTGCTGGGGCTGTGCGGAGACAATGATATGCGGGCGGTACGGGGCCGTGCCAACGCGGGGGACACCCAAGCGCGCCTCGCCCTGGACATAGTGCTGCACCGTCTCCAAAAGTATGTCGGCGCCTACGTAGCCGTCCTCAATGGTTTGGACGTCCTCACCTTCACTGCGGGGATCGGTGAAAATGACGGCGAATTGCGTGCGGAGCTCTGTGCCCACCTGACGTTCATGGGAATTGAATTAGACGAGGACGCCAACGCGGTTCGTTCCCCCGAACCACGGGTTATTTCCACGCCTCAGTCCAAAGTGACAGTCATGGTGGTTCCCACTAACGAGGAACTGGAAATTGCCCGCCAAGCCATGTCTTTGGTGGAAGGGCGCTAAATTAAACTGCGGGAAAAACTGCGGGCTCAGGTGCGGAATCGATTCACCCCTGAGCCCCTTTTGTTGCGCGTTTGCCTGCTGCTCAGACCTATTTTGTAGCTCCCATAGCCACCAGCTAGCATAGGGGACCACGGACTTGTTATCCGTGGTCCCGACATTAGTTTCCGGTACTGGCGAGCTACCTAGTTTTTTGCTCCCTCCGCGCTCTTTCGCGCCTTCGAGCCGTTCCCGAACGCGTCGCGGAAGGACAGTTTGGCACCCGTAGCCAAAAGACCCCGCCGGTAGGCGCGTCCAGCAAACTTCACGACCAGGGGAATTACCGCCAGGTTCAGGGCAATAGCCACGGCTTGTTCCCAAGCTGAGACCGCATTCAAACCTACCCGCGCCGGCATCGCATAGCAGGACATGCCCGGAATAAAGGACATTACCCGCAACACTATGGAATCTGGGTTACTCATTGGCAAGAAGATGGCTACGTAAAAGACTGCCACCTGTATTAACATCAAGGGGCTGAGGACGGTCCCCAAGTCTTCGGTGCGGCTCACCATCGCGCCAATTGCTGCGTACAGAACCATATACATTGCCATCCCCAAGAGGACCCACACCAGTGCCCACAAAGAAACTGCCGCCCAGTCGACCTCGAAATGTAATTTAGACAGCTTGGCGCCACCATAAGCCGCTAACGCAATGCAAGTAAACTGGGCTAAAGACGCGATGCTAATACCAATACATTTGCCTACCAACAGTTGGGTGGGCGAAGTGACGCCAAGCAGTACTTCAACAACCCGCGACGATTTTTCTTCGACTATCCCCATAGCAACGCTTTGTCCCGTAGCCATAATGGCACCGAACAATAGACCCAAAAAAATAACGGTAACCAAGTATGTGGTGAAGCCTTCTTCGTTATCGTTTTCCTCTTTTAAAGAAGTGACTTTCACGTGCGTTTTCGCCAATTTCTGGTTCAGTTCCGCGGGGATTCCGCCATGCTGGGTAATGTAATCGGCGATGGTGGTCGCTGCCGTCCCTTGTTGCACCAGCAATGTCAGGGTTTTCGGAGCGGTTTTTTTGGTAATTAGCTCCAAGTTTTCGGGCTTACCCACAATAGCAGCGTCCGCGTCTCCGCTCTTCACTTTGGCGCGCCCGTCTGCGTCGTCTTTTGCGGTTATCAACCGGTAGTTGGCCCCTCCACCAATTTGCTCACCCAACGCTTTCGAGCCAGCTTGCACAGCCCTTCCCAGCATCCTCGTTTGCGCGGTCACTGCCAAAGTGCTGTTATCGTCAAAAGTCCCTCGGTCGTGTAAGTAGCCGACCACCGCGCCCCCACCAAGTAAAAGCACTATCATAAAAACTGTAACGATGAGGGGCGCCTTCGCTAGACCGCGCTGCTGAATTTCGCGTACAGCGAGCAGTTTCACTTCGCGCATCATTGGCCGTCCTTCGCAATAGCTTCAGCAGATGGGGTAGGTGGTGTAGTGCCGACAAATTCAGTGCCTGCGATAGTACCAGCAACGGCAGCATTTGCACCCTTCGCACTATTCGCACCCCTGCTAACAGCGGAGTTTATAGTTTCAACCTGAGATCGTCTTCCTCCCAGATCATTCCCGCTCTCTGTGCCGCCCTCATTAGCATTCTCCATGGTGACGTCACGGAATATTTCCGAAAGAGGACGCCGCACCGGACCGAATTCTTCTACTACCCCAGCTTTCGTCGCGGCACGCAAAATCACTTGGGATAAATCCCCCAGTGGAATTGGCAGGGTTATTTCGAGGGCGCCCGCACCGGTTCCGCCCTCTGCCCCAGCAGTGCCAAGTGGACTAGGCGCGGCAACTGTCCTGCCGTCCTCGAAAATGTGCCCCGGATCAGCCTTAGTTTCGTCCTGTAAAACCGGGGAAATGCCGGCGCTAAGAGCGCGCTCGCGAGCTACCGCCACCGCCACCGTATCGCCTACTAAACGCACGGCGGGGCGCCCTTGGCGACGCAACTGTTCAACAGTGCCTTCGGCAACTAGGCGACCGGATTGGATGATGCCGATACGGTCGCAAATGCGTTCTACCAAGTCTAATTGGTGGCTGCTGAACATGACGAGCACACCACTGCGGGCATATTCGCGCATCACATCGGACATAATATCGACCGCGAGGGGATCCAAACCGCTGAAGGGTTCGTCGAGGATTAAAATCTTGGGTTCAAACACCAATGCGGCAGCCAGTTGGACGCGTTGCTGGTTGCCTAATGATAGTTTTTCGACGGGGTCATCTAGGCGTTCAAAAATGTTTAAACGGCGCGCCCATTTTTTGGTAGCATCAATGGCTTCTGTTTTTGAGCACCCGTGCAGCTTGGCTAAATATTCCAGCTGTGCACCCACCTTCATTTTGGAATACAGACCGCGTTCTTCGGGCATGTACCCGATGGTCTTGCGCGTTTTCACGTCGAGGACGGCTCCCCCGCTGGTGACCCGCCCCCGGTCCGGGTCGGCAATCCCCATGGCGATGCGCATGAGTGTTGTTTTTCCGGCACCGTTTGCACCCACAAAACCGTATAATTCGCCCGGATTGATAGTTAATGTGACGTCTTTTAAAACCTTGCGGTTACCGAAAGATTTTTCAATATTTTCAAACTTTAGGTCGGTCATATTTAGCTGCTTTCACCTCGTCTCGTGTCCAGTGCATGCAATCTCCTATTGTAGGGGGGGGGGAAGGCGCCGACACAACCCGAACGGTTCTGCGGGTCCGGCGCTTCCGCCTGCCACCGTTTATTCCATCTGCCTTAGCCGGTGACAACTGCCGGTTTTTGCGCCAAAATAGAGGCATCGCCAATTTGAGGAGACGTCGTGGAATTCGACAACCTGTACAACCACGGTTTTGCGCGCCTCGCCGCCGCTACCACCAGGATTTGGCCGGGGCAACCGGCGCGAAATATTGAAGAAATCGTTGACGCCGCCAGGGACGCGGACGGCAACGGTGCTGCGGTCACTGTGTTCCCCGAACTGTGCATTTCCGGGTATTCCCTGGAAGACCTGGTATTACAGGACGCCTTACTGGATGCGGTGGACGACGCCCTCGAAGAATTGGCGGCACTCACCTCCACCCTGCGCACCATGGTGATTGTGGGGGCGCCACTTAGGGCTTTCGGACGAGTGTACAACTGTGCGGTAGCTATCCAGGGGGGTACCGTCCTCGGCGTAACCCCAAAAATGTTTTTGGCAAACTACGGTGAATTCTACGAAAAACGGTGGTTTGCCGAGGGCGCCCGCGCGGGCGGTGATGGGCTCATCCAGGTGGGGCGGGACATCGTGCCGTTTGGGCGCATAATTTATGACTGCTTGGATGTGCCTGGTTTGTCGGTAGCCGCAGAAGTGTGCGAGGACCTGTGGGTTCCGCTTCCCCCTTCTACCGAGGACGCCCTGGCGGGGGCAACCGTGCTGGCGAACCTGTCGGGGTCACCGGTAACTGTGGGGCGGGCAGCGGATCGGGCACTGATGACGCGCAGTCAGGCATTCCGCACCAAGTCGGCATACATATATGCGGCTTCCGGGTTGGGCGAATCCAGTTCCGATTTGGCGTGGGATGGGCAAACCATGGTTTGGGAAGAGGGCGACCTGCTGGCTCAGTCGCAGCGTTTCCCCCGCGCCACCACTATTACGTTGGCGGACGTGGACTTGGACCGGTTACAAAACGGGCGCAGGCATATGGGCAGCTTTGATGATTGTCGGGCGGCTGGCAGTGGACGGGACGCGGACCACCTGTTGGTGGAGTGGGAGTACCGCCCTGATCGCGACCAACCACTGCCGCTGGACCGCAAGTTGGACCGCTTCCCGTTCGTGCCAGACGACCCGGCGCTGTTGGACCAAGATTGCTACGAGGCTTACAACATTCAGGTTTCTGCGCTGGCGCAACGCTTGGAAGCCATTGGTAACCCAAAGATCGTTATTGGTATCAGTGGGGGGCTCGATTCTACGCAAGCGTTGATTGTGGCAGCCCACGCCATGGATTTGCTGGGGCGGCCGCGCACGGACATTTTGGGTTTCACCATGCCCGGTTTCGCAACCAGCGACCACACGAAAGACAATGCGTACAAGTTGGCGGGCGCCCTCGGAATTAGTTTCGAGGAACTAGATATTCGTGGTACGGCCACCGGCATGTTGCGCGAACTCGGGCACCCCGCCGGGCAGGGCGAAGAGGTTTATGACGTCACGTTCGAGAACGTGCAGGCGGGGCTTCGCACGGACTTCCTGTTCCGCATCGCAAACCAGCGCGGGGGGATCGTGTTGGGAACGGGCGACATGTCAGAGCTGGCGTTGGGGTGGTGTACGTACGGGGTGGGCGACCACATGTCGCACTACGGGGTGAATGCGGGCGTGCCCAAGACTTTGATTCAGCACGTCATCCGGTGGGTGGCGGGCGAAAACCTGTTTGGGTCTGATGCCAGCGACACTTTGCTTTCGATTTTGGGCACAGAGATCAGCCCGGAATTGGTGCCGGGTGGGCAGTTGCAGTCCACGCAAGCACAGATCGGTCCGTACGAACTGCAAGATTTCACCCTGTTCCATTTGTTGCGCGGGTACCGCCCCACCAAGATCGCGTTTTTGGCTTGGAACGCGTGGAAGGACGTTTCCGAGGGCGCCTTCCCCCCGGGATTTCCCGAGGACGAAAAACATGCTTACGACCTGCCGACGGTCACTAAATGGTTGCGCCTGTTTTTGAAGCGGTTCTTTAACAACCAGTTCAAGCGGACTTGTCTGCCGTCGGGACCGAAAGTGGTGGCGGGCGGCTCCCTGTCGCCACGAGGTGATTGGCGTATGCCCGCAGACGTGAATGCCCAGGCGTGGTTGCGCGAGCTGGACGATCTGCAAGACATGGTGTTGCCCGAGATCTAGCTGCGGTCTAGCCTCCAGCTCATAGCTCAATCGTGAGCTGGAACCGCGAACCAGGTGACCGCCCTCGGAAATACGGCGGATGACAGCAATCGTGAGGACAAACGATTTCGCTGACAACAAGTGTTATGCGGTTTCACCTGAGCAAAACCATTACACCTCACGAAAAAACACCACCGTAAGAACAAACCATTTTGCTCAGGTGCAATGATTTTGCTGCCGTGGACGTGAGGTGGTGGGTTTGGGGCGGGCGCTTCGATGCGAACACGGCAATATTTTCCCGAGGGCGACCCACACGTTAGCAGTTCGACTAACTTCCAGGGGTTTAGGCCGGGCGCGGTGCCCGTGAGCCGCACTTTCAGTGCAACTCAATGTCCACCGAACCGCCCGCACTCCGCCCCAAACCCCAAACGCAACCCCAAAAACGCTAAAACGAGCGTCGCCCTCAAAAAATAACGACAGACAAATCCGTGAGAACAAACCATTTTGCTGAGGCAAAACGATTTCGCCCCTGTGCGGTAGTTTTGCTTTCAAGCGATGGCTATACAGACTAGAATCATGGTTTGGGTACGGTCAGAATTGTTGTGACGTGCATTGAGGCAGACGATTGTTTGGGACGCGACGGTAAACACAGATTGGTTGGGTCTATTGTGAACTTTATTGTTCTGGATACAGCGTTTTGGCTGCTCGGGATCATGTTTTTTATGTGTACGTTGTGTTATATCCCGATCGTGTCGTATTGGCTATCGGTTGAGGCGTGGAGTTTGTCCCACGTTCAAGGAATTTTGCTTCACCCGTTCGCGCACAACGGTTTTGGGCATTTTTTCTGTAACGCTTCCCTGTTTATCCCACTGTCTGCCATCTTGTGGATCTGCGGAGTGGATCTGGACACCTATTTGGTAGTGCTGGGGATTTCAACTGTGGGGTCAGGTCTCGCGTCATTTTTTCTGAATGCACCCGGTAAGTGCGCGGTTGGTGCCTCTGGGACCATCAATGGGCTTTTCGGATACCGCCTAGTATTCGGATTCGTGTCTTGGAGTCCGCTGGCATTAATCAGTTCGTTGGTGTGCGGCGTACTTTTCGCAGCAGGCGTGCTTAAGGGACTGGTTCCCCGGCTTTTTTCTGGTATTTCCTGGCAAGCCCACGTTGGGGGACTCATAGGTGGTGTGCTGACAGGAATTTACTGGGCATGATCGGGAACACTACCGGTCAAGCAGAGAAGACAACTGTAGCCCTCGGTAAGCACCGCTCCCCAAGGAAACACCCCCGCTCACGCGGGGAAGACCATTACTTCGACCGGTTTTTGCGTAATATGCTGGAAACACCCCCGCTCACGCGGGGAAGACGGTCCGGGTCGTCGGCGCGCACGATCGTTGCGGGAAACACCCCCGCTCACGCGGGGAAGACGAAACACCCTCACCAGAAGCGCCCCCCACTGAGGAAACACCCCCGCTCACGCGGGGAAGACCTGGTTAAGGCGTGATAGAGTGATCCCCCCATGGAAACACCCCCGCTCACGCGGGGAAGACGAGAAGCCGAAAAGTGTTCGAGTGATTCAGTAGGAAACACCCCCGCTCACGCGGGGAAGACGTTTATTTGGGTTTTATTTGATTCTATTAGGCGGAAACACCCCCGCTCACGCGGGGAAGACGTTTATTTGGGTTTTATTTGATTCTATTAGGCGGAAACACCCCCGCTCACGCGGGGAAGACTACGGGTAAAGGCTTCTTTGGGCGCGAATCCTGGAAACACCCCCGCTCACGCGGGGAAGACATGACCGGCTACCCGAACTATAACCGGGACGCGGAAACACCCCCGCTCACGCGGGGAAGACGAAACACCCTCACCAGAAGCGCACCCCACTGAGGAAACACCCCCGCTCACGCGGGGAAGACCCCCTTAGGTGCAGTTACTGGCCGGGTGAATCGGAAACACCCCCGCTCACGCGGGGAAGACACTTCACCACCTGCGATTATATGCGACCGTTTTCTACTTTCTGTAATCGATGCGGTTGAACAAGTGCGCTAACAGTGAAAGCTTCAGTAGTTCACTGGCGTTTCGTCCTCAGAAATACCACCGTCACTGCTACCGCCAAAACTGCCATTGCTCATTGTGCGCCTACAGATCAGGTTCAATCCGTCAAGGTTCACTATGTCAACACTGCGCGCACCAGCTGTCAAGGTTTCGTACCCGAACTCGCTGTCTTTACTGGAATACACCAGTGTGGCGGTACCAACCCTGACGGCATCCGTGACTTTTGACCACAGTTTTTCGGTCAGCCGAGGCGAACTATTTCCCACGAAAAAACCTGGCGTAACCTCCACCAAAAACCTGGAAATATATCCTCGCAGGTGGTCAGGTATTGCTTCCGTCCTCAAAACCACGAACATTTCAACCGCCATACTGAACGTGACCGGGCACCTCGCCCTCATCGTCAACAATGCGGTCATCATCTCGACTGGGCAAGTAGGGAGCGAATAGACCCATCGTTACCGCCAACATTTCCGGTAATATGCCGTGGCGGAACAGCTCTCGGCGCATCTTGTGGCGGGCAGCCGACGCAACCTTTGCACTATCAAAATTGTCGCCCTCGCCTTGCACCAAATAGCACGAAAATGCAGCTGGCAAAACCACTGACGGTTTGTACAAATCACCCAAATCGAACAGTAACGCACGCACGTTCCCTCTGTGAATAACCCCCAAAGCAGGATTCAACCCCAAGGCCGCACAAACCGAAGCTGCACACCCATAAATCAAAGAATTACACACATTCAGCGCCACATTCACTGCGTCCTGCGCGTCAGTATCCCTGCGAAAACCCTTCACCCGGTATTTTTGCGCCAATTCCTTGTAAGTACGCTTCATCAGCTGCCCCTCAATGCCACGCAACTGCCGAATGGTGGCACCTCCCAGCTCTGGTATACCGAATTGTTTCACGTACAACTTCTTCGCTACTGCCAGCTGTAACGCTGGGTCTGACACCACTTTTGCTTGCGCAATAGCCCATTTTGCAGAACTGCTCAACGGAGTCGCATGACTGTAGGCAGGCACCCCGCCACCACCACAAAAAATCACGGTAGCTCCCGCCCTCGTACACGACGTCATTGCCGCCGCCGAAATTGAAGTCCCCGGACCTAACATGAGCACCGCCATCCCACCCACAGGCAACTGCACTGTTTTGCGAAATAGGTTCCCGTCTTCGGTTCCGAGGGCGACCACCCCGGTTCTATCCTGGACTATGCGCGCATACTCGATGTAAGCGTACGATACCCGGTCTTCCAGGCGAACTTGTTCCGATACCGGCACTTTCGCGAAAGCTAATGCTTCGGCAGAATACGCCACCGGCTCACTCCCCCACTTTCACTAGCCCACACACCGGGTCATACCAATCCGTTCCCCGCACATCCAAAACGTAACTACCCACCAATTGTGCGGGACCATCCGTTATTTTCATTCCAATGCGTTCAATGGTGTCAATGGCACGCACTTGGGAAACACTAAGGGACGCCTGCAATGCCGCCCGAATTCCCAGCAAATCTCCCTTGCGCATCTGCCGCAATACACTGGGATCGCCTTGCCACGCTCCTGGAACCTCAGCGTCACCCACCAAAATGCACCGAATCGTGCGCGAGGTCGAAAGCCTAGTAGCCAGATCCTCTTCCGTATCGGGATCCTTCCAACAACTACTACCCTGCTGCAAATATTCGACCACCAGGGCATCCTCGGCCAACACATCCTGCCAACTGATTCCCCGCATATCCGCAACATTTACCTGCAATGCTCGGTCTGCGTACTCTTCCAAAACGTCGTCCTGCCCTAACTTTGAAAGATCAACGCTGGCGGTCTCTACGAAATCCTGGACGTCCTCGGGAAAACGCACATTACCGTGGTTTGCCATCCACTGCCACGCCCGTGCCAACACCGAGCGCATATATGGCAGTGCTGCCCAATCTGCAAGACCACGCACAATCCGCAACTGCAAATGGTCGCGCCCGGGAATCCGCTCGCTCCGACGCGGATCCTCATGCCTCCACGCCCTGCCAGCACGTTGAATAATTGAGGACGCCGGCGCCAGATCCGTCGCCAACAGGTCGAGGTCGATATCTAACGAAGCTTCCACCGCTTGTGTTCCCACCAACGTGAGACCTTCCGCATCCCCGCTCGGCCCAATCAGGCGACCAAGCTTTTGTGAAACTTCCTGGCGATGTTTCACAGTCATGCGGCTGTGCAACACCAACAATTGGTTAGTTTCAGTAGGAAAATCACACTGTGTTTGGCGGGCCACATCTATGGCGCGTTGTACCGTATTGCAAATGACCCCCACCCGCGAACGCGGGAAAGACTTACGCGAGGCACGCAACCAAGCTGCGTGTTCGTCCTCGATATTCTTAGTTTCTACCAGATCTAATTCGATCGTGTAAGGGTCCATTGGAATGGAACCTTGCGCAATCTCTTCGCAATAATGCAGGTGTGAGGGAAAAGTGACAGGCTGACCGGCGAAGTTCCCTTTGGGTTGATATGCCGCCATGAACTGATCGCGGTGCTCCTTCGGTAAGGTTGCAGTCAAAAGTGTTACGCGCGCCCCCACTTTGCCAAGCCACCACAGCAAGTTAGTCACTAATTTGGTTTGGAACGGGTCCAAGGTGTGCGCCTCATCCACGACGATGTGGGCATTTGCAAGCGCCAGCATACGCAACGCCGTCCATTTGTACGGTAGCGCCGCCATCACCATTTGGTCGACCGTGCCCACGCAAACAGGCGCTAACAGGCGCGCCGATCCGTGCCGCACAAAAGGTGAGGGGAACAACCCGCGGTGGCTACTTTCGCCAACATCCCCCGATTCGTCGATGGTATGCGGGTAGAAGTCGTCTACAGAATCGGGGGCCGCCTGCGCCTGTGCTTTTGCCTCTGAGGGCGCATCGGTGGCATAGAAGTCCTCAAGCTTTGACTGCCCGTGTGCCAACGCGGCCACGTTCGTAGTGTCGCGAAAATAGTATTGTAGGCGGCGCATCATGGCGTTTGTGGTAGCCATGGTGGGCAAGAGGAACAGCAGCCGTTCAGGCTTTTGGAAGTGACGCAACATCGCAGCTTCGGTCTTACCTGATCCAGTGGCAGTCATAGCCACCCACAACCCATCACCGACCTGGGTGGCCTGGCATTGCAAAGGTCGGGGGCTGTGTTCCCCCAAAGCCGCTACCTTCGGATCGGCTGGAGGTTCGTATATTCCTAATTGCTTACGAACGATACGCTCGTAAGTACGACTGCGGCGTAGAATCCATTCGGTACCGCTATCTAAGCTGAGCTGACCCGCAATCATTGCGGCTCTTCCACTGTCAACGCTCTCACTCATGGAAGCAATACGATCAGCCAGAATGGTCACGCCACTAAGCAACATAATGGCAGCCGGGTCGACTTGGGCGGGAATGTCCGTACCAAATATTCCGAGGGCGCCCTCCACTGCGGCTCTAAGTTCCAAGCGTTCCTCGCGCCACTTACCGGCCAAGGTTTGCTCAGCAAACTTACCGATGGAATCCAATTCTAAACGCACCCGACCATGGTGGGCGAGCGTCACCAGCGCCGCCCAGGTTTCTCGGGCCTCGCCGTAACTATCAGCAAAAACGTGAGGAGCGTCCGCGGAATCAGTATCTAAAGCCCAAGCACTGACTTGTTCGTGGCGGCGCGGGAACGAAGGTGCAGGTGCTCCGGACAACCTGGGCGTGCCAATTAGCGCATGATTCCGCATAAAGAACTGACGATCTGGGAAGGGCAATCCTTGAGCAGAAAGCTGGTCGCGCACCTCATCGCCCCAAAATGGTCGTTTTCCCGAAAGCAGCTGGGCTTGGAAAAACGGATTTGCCTTGCCAATATCGTGCAGGGCGCACACCCACTGGGTCACGGTTCGTGCGCGCTCCCCTAATTGCGCGGTCAGGAATTCGGTCAACCCTGGTCGTAACCATAAGTCCCAGAGCACACCTGCCGCACTGGCAGTATCTAGCAAGTGCGCGAGCAACGGGTACGGGCTTTCTTGTCCCTCTCGTTTAGCCCAAATTTCGGTAATCATGGCACCGCGGGCTTGACCGTAAGCAGCCCACAACCGTACGCTTTGGCGCGCCCTACACCCTTTTTCATTAGGGATTCCAGCAGTGCAGGGTCTGCGATTTCCGCAATCCCGTCAACCACGTCCACCTGGATAGTTTTACCGCCTTGCTTTTCTGTAATTACTTCCCGGTTGTGGTTCAGCACGGTAACATTATCGAGGGCGCTCGCGAGCTTTTGCGCCACCCATTCGTCTATCCCCATTCCACCTGCGGGACCGGTCTGGACCGGTACAGGGCGGGTTTTCCTGGTAGCGCCTTCGCGCACGACCGCATTTACCGAGAGGCGAAAGTTAACTATTACCCCGCCCTCAAGCCACCCAAATTTTTCTTCGAGGATCTGAACTTGCTGGGCCAGATCCGGGTTGGTGATGTGAGGGCGAATGTTCGAGCGAATCAGGTAAGCGGCAGGGCGAGCGGGTAGCCGCTCCAAGCGGAACAAAATCCCGGCGTCGGCACGGGCTCGTCCCTGCAGTTCAACCGGGAATATGCTCATCACATCCCGGTGGCGGTTGTTCGGGGTATCTTTGTGATGACTGCGGGGGCGAGGGATTAGGTGCAGCGGAAGCAAAGTTAAATACGACATCTTTTCCTAAGGTATCTGCTAATGTTCAAAGTAATCTATTACTTAGAAGATACCTAAATTTACTGCCGCTGGGGGCCAATATTGAAATGTAATGCGCTCGAGGACGTCGCGTGGATTCATACCACAGCTGGACAAAAGACCGTTAAGGAAGCACTGCTGGAAGCCCATAATATTTCCGGATTGGATTTGGATCGTCCTGCTTTCGAGGTGTCAGCCCAACTGCGAACCCTTGCCGCAGTGGCGGCGGTAGTGCTGCAACATATGGAATGGCGCCGATTCCGCCCTCGGAAAGGTTTCGACGAGGACGCTGTGGAAGAAGCGTTAGGACGCTTGCGTATCTCCGCTAACCTGATCGACGCGGAAAAACCGTTCATGCAGCAAGCCTGCGAGGACATTTCGGACGGACACAAACCCACAATTGGGCTAGACGTTGCCAAGTATCCCCCGAAGAAGTTGTCTCCTGCGATTCCCGCTGACAGAGCTGAGAGCTATTGGAACCTCGCGGTTTCTTATGCAGAGGCATTAAAATTTGAGGACGCCGCTCTCGCCCTCGCTGTATGCCACCATTTCTTTCCGGCTGGTAACGGGAAGTTCAAGGGACGAAAACACGAGATGGGTTCGCCGGCTTTACGTTTTCCAGGCAAAGATTTCACCACCACGGAATGTATTTGGTATGGCGCTAGCTTGGCAGAAACTCTTGCGTTGGCAGTACCAAAAAACTGGGTTGCTGATGGCGGGCTACCTGCGTGGGCGGATCGCACGTGCGAATTTAGCGCGAACCCATATTCTTCCGCAAAGGCTCTTTGGAGCGCGACTTGGAGCTCCAACGCACCAGCATGCCTGTGGAAAAACGGCGCACTGATAGCGGCAGTTGTAGGCGGAGTACCGCCACAATGGATTGTCCCTGCAATGGGCTCAACTAAAGAGACCCGCAAGACATGGTGGGCTACTCGAAATCAAGCCGATCCCTTTTACCTTTATATGCCCACTAAGGACGGAAAAGAGATCAAGGCCCAAAGGCTGGATATTGGACGTGATGCTACGGCGCTTGCAGTTGAATGGAACGCAGAACAGAAAGGTCAGGCGATGCGCCAGAGGGCAAGCGAGCACGTGCTTTCTCCCGCAATAGCTGACGCACGAATACTATTTTTACGCCACTACATCGGAGGCACCTCTACATCTCCTTCTATCAGAGCCTCACAGTGTCTGATGGGGGACTCGGATACTTGGGCTCCATCCCAGGATTGTGCCGCCGAAGCAAAAGAGTTCGCTGACAAATTAATCGAAATACATTACCTAGTGACACGCGTATTCAACGAATCGCCCAATAAATATCAGTTCAATCTGCCAACTTTAGTTTCTCGCAAGGGCGATGCATCCACCGCTTACTGGCGTAATATGACATCGATTTTCCTAGAAGCGATGCACCGGCTTAATAATGATGGAATTTTACTTACAGACAATTTACTTAGGACGATCCATTCTCGAGCATTATTAGCTTTCGATAGCGTTGCCATGTCTGGAGCATCGACAAGCGACCACCAGCTGATGAGCGCACGTGCCCAATTGGAGCGAAATATTAATTGGTCACTAAAGAAAATGTGTGAATTTTTAAAGGAATATGCAGATGAGTAATAATTACAACAGTTACTACGGTCTATTATCTCGCTTACTAGCAGAACGCGAAAAAGGGTCCAGCTCGATGGCTCGCGTTAGGCGTGGCATATCCCCCAATACCGAAAGTTACGCTTTCGCAGATGTTTTGCCAGGTCAAGATCCGCATAACCAACAAGCACTCTTACGCGCCAGCGCTTTACTTGCAGCGCACCCTCACATTGCTCAGATTGTCCAACCAGAGGCTGAGGAAAACACACGGAGATCATTAGGTAGGTCATTTGCCGAGTTTTCCAGACTTCTAGATGCGGAAGCCACATTTGACCCTAATTCACCAGATAGCATTGCAACTCGACTACAGCAGATCGTAAACCAAGACCTCGACGATGCCACGCTGACGTTACACCGCATCTTTTCTCTCGTAGAGCAAAAAGCTAGCGCACCCGCATTTCTGGATTGGTACCTGCTGTTTGGTGTCCTGATCCACTGGGGAAACGGAGTCTCGGAATCATCATTAAAAGTCCGCAAAAAGTTGCTTCGCCAATACTACGAAGCCGCACCATTTTTTGAACTAAAGAAATAGGAGCTCACAATGTCCAACCACTTGACGCTACACATACTGGCATCTCTCCCTTGGAACAACCTGAACCGGGACGACACCGGCACCCCCAAACGAATGCGGCAAGGCGGCAGTATTCGCGGTTTACTGTCAAGCCAATCGATCAAAAGAGCTGCCAGAGTAGATTACGAAAACAGGTCGCTCGACGTCAGCTGCCGCTCCGTGAATGTTGTGGACAAGGTCCTTGAACGAGCTTTAGAAATATCTCCCTCTCTGGACGAAAAATCTGCCCGGAAAGACGCCGAAAACCTAGTCGGCAGTCTTTCTAAAGGAGAGAAAGGAAAAGCGGGTGGCAAAAGAGTATCTGGTTGGCTCTCTAGCGAAGAACTCGAAACTGTAGCGAATATTGTTGCCGAAAAGAGTTCAGAAACCGAGTTCATCCACGGACACAAAACTGGTTCATTGGCTATTGCTGCATTTGGACGCATGTTCGCCGCTGCCCCTGGAAACAACACGGAAGCTGCCATCGCAGTATCGCCTGCGGTATCCACCCACCCGGTAGCCATCGAAACAGATTACTTCACTACAGTAGACGACTTCCCAAATGAGACCCAAGGGGCAGGAGCCAGTCACCTGGGTATTGCAAGCTACACCAGCGGAACCTTCTATCGCACAGTAACAATCGATCGTAACCAGCTCAAAGAATCCTGGTCCGGTCTAACTGCGCCCGACGCTGCCGAAAAGCTCGGGTTGCTACTCGATGCGCTAATTTACAAACTTCCTAAAGGTAAAAAGAACTCCACTGCTCCCTACACCATGCCACTCCTAGTTCTGGCAGAAGAGCAAAAGTACCGCATGGCTTACGACTTCGAAACACCTGTAAAGGTAGGGGACGAAGGAGGGTATACCGAAGCTTCAATCAAGCGCATTATCGCCCAGCGCAAGGCTGCCCTCCAATTTGATCCGGACGCCTTTGCGGGAGTGACCGCACTAGCAGGCACCGCCGATCCCGAGCTTCTGGACGAATTCAACATTCCAGTTTCCACAAAACAAGATCTAATCGATCAAGTTGTTCAGTGGATTCGGCAATGACCAGTACCTATATTCGCCTAGCGGCACCATTGCAGTCGTGGGCTACGGCACGAGTCAGCGGCAATATAGTACACACCGAAAGCATTCCTTCGCGTTCGGCACTATGCGGACTAATTGCCAGCTCGTGCGGGTTTAACCGCAACGCCTGGGCAGAATGGATCCACGAAGTGGACCTTACTCTCAGGTTGGACAACGCGGGAACCTTAGTGGATGATTTCCATACCATCGGACCACGCAATGAAGATATTGAATTTCAACAACGATTCTGGACCCTTACCACCGGAAAAAAATGGTCAAAAAACGGCATATTAACGCCGGATGCCAGAGCCGGAACCAGTATCGTAAACCGCACCTACCTCGCCCACGCTACTTTTTTGGCAGAGATTTCTCACCCAGTCCAAGGTGAACGAATCTACAAGGCGCTGCGCAACCCCGTTTTCACCAACTACCTGGGCAAGAAAGCGTTTGCACCAACGTTTCCCTTCGTCCTCGGGAAAGGTCCCGCCGGGTTACTGCAGACCCTTCCTACCTGTGCGGATAACCATTTCGAGGGCGACACCCCGGACGGCACTGAAGGG
Organism: Actinomycetaceae bacterium; assembly: GCA_030528145.1. Classification (GTDB taxonomy): domain Bacteria; phylum Actinomycetota; class Actinomycetes; order Actinomycetales; family Actinomycetaceae; genus Winkia. The sequence continues at coordinate 18,147 of JAUMZK010000002.1, read as the reverse complement.
ACGGTTCCCCTCCAGTTGGTAGACCTGGATGACTCGACGCAAAAATATCAGCGGGTGTGGGTGCGGGCGCTGCCCAAGGATCAGTGGCTGGAACAAATACGCAAGCACCTGACGTTGTAGGTAACAAAAGTCACTGCAGATGGAGCGAATGCGAAACCCCGGATTCCGATCCGGGGTTTTTTGCCGCCAATGCGTCACATTGGGGTGACCGCTTACACCTAATCCCCAAGCCGCACCAGCCCCCGCAGATCCCCCGCAGCCCCCGCCGGTTCCGAAACTTCAAATGCTCAGCGCCGCATATGGCGAAAGCCAGAACAGCATGACCGCAAAACCACTTAACAACAGCGCATCAAACGCGCGGTTTTTTGCGGCAAACCAACGGCTGGAGGCGAACATCGCCCGGTACAGTGCCCCCACCGCGCAAAGCCCCGCCAAGGCGCGCACAGCGAGGACGGCGTGTCCGTTGGCGCTCAACGCAATAACCACCACAATCGCGGCAGTGATAGCACCAAGCGCTAACATTTTTAACCCAAATTTAGTGGGCAAAGTGGCGCACTCCCGTCAAGTACATGGTTATTCCTGCCGCTTTCGCCGCCTCAATAACTTCTTCGTCGCGTATGGAACCACCCGGCTGCACTACTGCGCGCACACCCGCATCAATCAATAATTGCAAGCCGTCCGCAAACGGGAAGAATGCGTCCGACGCCGCCACTGCCCCGCGAGCGCGTTCAGGCAATTGCGCAATCGTCTGGGCGCGCGCGCCTCCCGCACTGTCAATGTCAGCCGCCGCATCTCCGGTCACTCGCCCACCCAGCGTGTTGGCACGCTCAATCGCAAGTTTGGCAGAATCCACGCGGTTCACCTGCCCCATGCCGACACCGACCGTGGCACCCTCGTGCGCTAGCAAAATGGCGTTAGAACGCACCGCACGCACGCACCGCCACGCAAACTGTAAATCCCGCAAAGTGGCTTCATCAGCCGCATCCCCGGATACCAGTTGCCAGTTCTTCGGGTCATCGCCCGGCGCGTCAATATCGTCGCGTTCTTGCAACAAGATCCCGCCACTAATAGGTTTCAACTCAAAGTCGCCCCGTTCTGGTGCTTCCACCACCAGAATGCGCAAATTCTTCTTTGTACGCAGCAGTTCCAAGGCGTCCTCGTCGTATCCGGGCGCCAAAATAACTTCCGTAAAAATGGGCTTCACCTGTTGTGCCATCTGCAAAGTAACAGGACGGTTCGCCGCAATTACCCCACCATATGCAGACACCGGGTCGCACGCGTGTGCTGCCCGGTGCGCTTGCGCGATATCCGCCCCCAGCGCGATACCGCAGGGATTGGCGTGCTTAATGATTGCTACACACGGTTCCTCGTGGTCGAACGCCGCCCGCAATGCGGCATCGGCATCCCCGTAATTGTTGTAGCTCATTTCCTTACCACCCAGTTGCATTGCCCCCGCAATGCCGCCATCCAATGTTGCATACACGGCTGCTTTCTGGTGTGGATTTTCGCCATAACGCAGATCAGCAATCTTGTCGGCATCAATCATGAACCAGTTTGGCAAAGCACTACCTGCGCCGCCATCCTCGCCCACGTCACTTCCCGCGCCAACGCCCGCCGCCGCGTCCTCGCCCGCAAAACCGCTATCAACCACGTCAGCAAACCAGTCGGCCACCGCCGCATCATAGACTGCCGTGTAAGCGAAAGCAGCCGCCGCATATTCGCGCCGTTCTGAGGCAGTGAACCCGCCTGCGCGTGCCGCTTCAATGACTTCCTCGTAATCGTCCGGGTCTGTCACTATGGTTACAGACGCATGGTTTTTTGCTGCCGCCCGCACCATCGACGGCCCCCCAATATCAATTTGTTCCACGCATTCGTCAAAGCTGGCGCCCGTCGCCACCGTTTCGGAAAACGGATACAAGTTGCATACCACCAGGTCGAACGGCTCAATGCCCAGTTCTTCCAACTGGTCCACGTGGCTTTGTAAACGCCGGTCCGCCAAAATGCCGACATGAACACGCGGATGCAAGGTCTTCACGCGACCATCCAAGCATTCGGGAAAGCCAGTCAGCTGTGAAACTTCAGTAACTGGTACCCCCGCAGCCGCAATCTTCGCAGCCGTAGAACCAGTGGACACAATCTCCGTGCCCGCGCTGTGCAAGGCCTGCGCTAACTCTTCCACCCCAGTCTTGTCGTAAACACTAATCAGAGCGCGACGAAACGGAATCTTATTCACGGTTTTCCTTCCACGTGCCCAGGCGCGCGACACTTACTATGCAACGGTCACTCCCCAATGGTGCCCCATCTGTACGCCAGTTGCGACCACTCCCATTTTAGGTGCCACCCCGACGGCGGCCAACTCTAATTTATGGTCACGTTTCGGGTTTCACGAGGACTAACACCGCGTTTTATCCGATGGTTACGTGCCGCCCGCTCACTTGCCACCCTTCTCGCGCCAACCTGCCCACCACGTCCACCAGTTGGCGACGTTCGGCGTCCTTAATCCTTTCCCCTAACGTGTTTTCGTCATCCTCTGCCACTACCGGGACGGCCACTTGGGCAACAATGGCACCGGTGTCTATGCCCTCGTCAATGAAAAACACGGTAGCCCCACTGAGCTTCACCCCGTGCGCCAACGCGTCGCGCACCGCGTGCGCGCCCGGAAACGCCGGCAACAATGCCGGATGCGTATTGACCACTTTTCCCACAAATTCGCGCAAAAACGGTTCACCCAACAGCCGCATAAAACCCGCGCACACCACTAAATCTGGTTGGTACGCCCGGACTGCGCGCGCGAGTGCCCGGTCCCATTCCGCCTTATTTTCGTAGTCCGAGGGCGCCACCACAGTCGTTTCAATCCCTGCGTTAGTAGCGTACGCCAAACCCTGTGCTGACGTTTTGTCACTGATAACTGCGGCAATACTGACCCCATAAGTAGGGCTTGCAGTCGCATCGATTAGGGCTTTCAGGTTGCTCCCAGTGCCGGAAATGAGGACTACTATTTGCTTCATTTTCGTTTCTTTCGGGGCATTTTCGGGCGGACAATCGGGACTGGAGTAGATGGCATCGCATCCGTTTCTGGCAGCTCCGGTATAACAATTTGGTAGGTAGGACGGGTCGGTATAAGGTCGGGGTCCGCACCAGCGAGGGTCTTCTGCACGCCCATCGGCATCTGCCCAGAGCGCGCACGGGGAATACTGCCCGTATTCGGAATGGTGCTGGTGTAAATACTGCCTGTAGCCGTACGCATAGACCCAGTAGCCGTCCTCGTGCTGCCGGTAACTGCCTGTACTTCCCCAGTGCGTGGCGCCAGTTCCTCTTGTTCCCGAGGATGCCTGGGCAAGGGACCGCCTGCTACTTCCGTTCGCGCCATCTTTGAAATACTGCCCGTACCGGTGCCGCCTGCAGTACCAGTGCTTCCAGTAATCCTGCCCGCAGCAATACTGCCAGTAACGCGCTTACCTGCTTTTTCGCCCTCGTCATCTGCCGTAGCACTCCCAACACCACCCGTACCGCCAGCATCCCCAGTACCTCCAGTTTTCAGCATCCCCACTTTCTTGGTGGGATATGCCAAAGCTAACCCCAGTGAACTGAGAACAAGGGCGAAAACGGTCTTGCCGCTGAAGAAGAGGGCGATCGCGAGGGCGCACATGATTTCCAACAGGGTTACCCATGTAAAGGTCTGAATTGGAATGCCCACGCCTACCAACCGTCCCGCACCCAGGTTGCCTTTACTCGCGAGGGCGAGCATTACCAGTATCAGCCACGCACACACGCCTGCTTCCAGAGCGAAAGCACCTTGTCTGGCAACGTCCAAGTTGCGTCTATACCCCACAATTATGCCAATTACGAGGACGACTGCCACCGGTATCAGTATCACGGTCCATCCCGGTGAAGCAGTAGGCAGCAAACCAAACAACGGGAAAGCCGGAGTAGGAGTATGCGGCGCGGCGAACGGTGAAAATGTTAGGCCCAAATGAAATCCACTGCCGCAAACCCAGGCGAACGCATAGATGCAGGCGTTCGGCAGGTACAGTAAACACAGGATAACCACTGCGAAACCGCCAAAACGTCCCGCCCCTAACAGCTGGAATAGGTTCGTAGCTTTCGTCCAATTGCTGGCCAGCGAAAAAAGCAGCGCTATACCGCCCACTCCCACCATGGACATTGCCGCAATAAATCCGGTTTTTCCGGCAACCCGCCGCAACGGGGGCAGGGGCAGACTGTTCCACTGAGTGAGTATTGTGGTCACTCCTGTTATTATCAGCGCCCCCAAAAATACTGCGCCCCCACTGGGGCTTTGCGATATGGCGGCAACTATCGCGCAGGTCAGGGCGTATACGGCTGGGAAAAACAGGGCGGCGCTCAATTTCAGGTGTCGTACGCTCAGACCGCTGAGGACGACCAGCAGCAGCGGCATCCCCAGAGGAATAAGGCTCAGCTTGCCCCCGGCGAACGCAAAACTTCCCCCGTGGCACAGCGCCCAAAAGTCTATCCCCACAGCGGCAGCGTCCACCCACTTTTTCCCCACTAGCCAAGGAGAATCGGCTTCCACCAAATAAATAGTGACAGCAAACGTGACAGTTACCAACCACACCCCAATTGCCAGAGAGAATGCGCGCGCGCACGCCCTTATCCACCCTTCAGGCAGGCGTATTGTGATTACCGGCTTGCTTCCCATCAAAACCATGTTGCCTTATCTTCATGGCTGTACCTACCGTCCTCGCCGATGAATGCCAAAAAGTGACCTGCCAGCAGGCAGGTCACAGTAACGAAACGCCAAAGCAGCGCAACTACGCCATGGCACCCAGGATTTCGGCAGCCAGGCGGGCGGTTTCCGAGGGCGTCTTGCCCACTTTTACGCCCACGGCTTCCAGCGCGGCTTTCTTGGCTGCGGCAGTGCCAGAGGAACCGGATACGATAGCACCGGCGTGTCCCATGGTTTTGCCTTCTGGAGCGGTAAAACCTGCCACGTACCCGACCACGGGTTTAGTCACGTTTTCTTTGATGAAGTCTGCAGCACGTTCTTCGGCATCCCCACCGATTTCACCAATCATGACTATCAGTTCGGTTTCGGGGTCTGCTTCGAAGGCTTTCAACGCATCAATGTGGGTGGTACCCACAACCGGGTCCCCACCGATACCAATGCAAGTGGTAAAGCCAATTTCGCGCAGCTCGTACATCAATTGGTAGGTCAGCGTGCCCGATTTGGACACCAGCCCAATTTTGCCCGGTCCGGTAATGTCTGCGGGGGTAATACCCACGTTCGACTTTGCGGGCGAAATAATGCCGGGGCAGTTTGGTCCGATTAGGCGCACGCCCTTTTCTAGCGCATAATTTACAAATTCGGTGGAGTCTTGTACCGGTACACCTTCGGTAATTACTACGACCAGGTCGAGGGCGGCGTCCACCGCTTCGATTACGGCGTCCTTGGTAAATGCGGGCGGAACAAAGACCACGGATACGTTTGCCCCCGTGGCTTCTTTGGCTTCTTTTACGGTTCCGTACACGGGAATATCTACGCTGCCGACCGTAACGTCGGTTGCACCCGGTCCCAGTGGGGACACTTCGAAGGTGACGCTTTGCCCGGCTTTGCGCGGGTTTACGCCGCCGACAACTTTAGTGCCCGCCCCTAACATGCGGCGGGTGTGTTTTTGCCCTTCGCTGCCGGTCATACCTTGGACAATTACTTTGGAGTTTTCGTCAAGAAAAATAGCCATTTGTTTTCCTACTTTCCGGCAGCTAGTTCAGCGGCTTTGGCGGCCCCACCGTCCATGGTTTCAACCATGGTCACCAGTGGGTGTCCGGCTTCTTGCAAAATTTGGCGACCTTGCGCAACATTGTTACCGTCCAGTCGTACCACCAGCGGTTTGGTTGCTGCGTCGCCCAAAATGTTCAGGGCTTCCACAATGCCAGCAGCCACTTGGTCGCATGCCGTAATTCCCCCGAAAACGTTCACAAAAACAGACTTTACTTGGGGATCTCCCAAAATAATGTCCAGTCCGTCAGCCATAACTTGAGCGTTCGCGCCCCCACCGATATCCAGGAAGTTAGCGGGCTTTACTCCGTATTGTTCACCGGCGTACGCCACCACATCCAGGGTGGACATTACTAACCCCGCGCCGTTGCCGATTATTCCGACCTCGCCTTCCAAGTGAACATAGTTCAGTCCTTTCGCTTTCGCGACCGCTTCCAACGGGTCTTGGGACGCCTTGTCAACCAGTTCGGCGTGTTCGGGGTGGCGGAAGCGGGCATTGTCGTCCAAGCTGACCTTGCCATCCAGCGCAATTATTTCCCCGGCAGAGGTCCGCACCAGCGGATTTACCTCTACTAAAGTGGCGTCCTCGCCTTTGTACACTTCCCACAATTTCACGAGGACGGGAACGATAGGTGCGCCTTCGTCCTCAGCAAACCCAGCTTGGGTCAGGATTTCGCGCGCAACGTCCTCGTCAATGCCAGCTGGTCCTAACGGTACTTTTGCCAAAGCTTCAGGGCGTTCTTTGGCTAATTGTTCAATTTCCATGCCGCCTTCTTTAGAGCACATGGCCAGGTGGCGGCGGTTGGACCGGTCCAACAAAATGGAGAAGTAGAATTCGGAGTCAATGTCAGCGCCCGCGGCAACCATGACGCGATGCACGGTGTGCCCCTTAATGTCCATTCCCAAAATTGCTTCTGCCGCAGCACCAGCTTCAGCAGCAGTGCGGGCCAGTTTCACGCCCCCTGCTTTACCGCGCCCACCCGTTTTCACCTGGGCTTTTACAACCACGAGGTCGCCGAGCAGTGCGCTGGCTGCGGCGCTGGCTGCGTCCGCAGTGGTGGCAACTTTGCCTGGTAGTACGGGTACGCCGTGCTTTGCGAATAGTTCGCGAGCCTGGTATTCAAAAAGGTCCACGCGTATTCCTTCCAATCAAAAGTCTTTGTCTCGATATCGAGACAACCAGTTACAGCGTACCTTGACTTGCTGTACTTAGCATCACTTAAGAGCGTATGATTTCTAGGTCAAAAGACCCACTTAATGGTCTGGCCATTTTTTCGCAAAGAACAGCTTTTTTTCGCATGCATTTTCTGCATTTTTGCGTTTTGAATTCCCACAGTTCATATAGATTCGCTATGGTCACAGCTTTTCAAGTGGCGCATACCGCAAAAGCAGTCTTTTTACCACGCCCTGCCCAAAGTCGACTTTCGCAACAGTTGAAGCACCTTTCCCGTCCAATCCCACAACTGTCCCCAACCCTAAAGTGTCGTGCAGCACACGATCGCCCACTTTCAAATCGGGAATGCTCACGGGGTTGTCCGATTTCCGGCTTTGCCTCACGCCCATGCGGTTGGTTTTCCGGGGCGAGGACGCCTGCCCCAGCCAATTGCTAAAACTTGCGCCCAGTCCTGCCCCACCAATCTTGCTGGAGCCAAAACCTAAGCCGGAACCGTGGCTGCCCCCACCGTCCTCGAAATTGCCGCCACCACGCAGCATTTGGGTGGGGGTGAGTTCACGACGAATATCCGTTATTTCGGCGGGAATATCGTCAAGGAAGCGGCTGGCCGGTAGTTCTATGGTGGTGCCCCACTGGTTGCGACTGCCAGCACGGGTCAAATACAGCTGTTCGCGCGCCCTGGTAATAGCCACGTAAGCCAGACGGCGTTCTTCACTCAGTTCGTCCTCGTTTCCTAACGAACGTTGATGCGGGAATGTCCCGTCCTCCATGCCGGTGACGAACACGACCGGAAATTCTAGCCCTTTAGCAGTGTGAACGGTCATCAAGGTGACTTGTCCGTTATCGTCCGCGTCGGGAATCTGGTCGCTGTCTGCAACCAGCGAGACACGTTCCAGGAAGTCCGCCAAAGTACCGGCTGGTTCGGCGGTACTAAATTCTGCGGCGACGGCGTGTAGTTCCGCTAGATTTTCCAGGCGGGACGCGTCTTGGGGGTCTTCGCTGCGCTGCAATGCTTCGATGTAACCGGACTCGTCCAACACCGCATCTAGTAGGTGGGCGGGAGGTTCGCCTGCACCGTCCAAGGCGCGCATTTTCGTCATCATTTCCGCAAAGGTGTGCACCGAATTTGCCGCACGTTTACTCAGCCCTGGTATTTCGTGGGCTTCGTCGAGGGCGGCGCCGAAGCTAATCCCTTTGTGGTGGGCATAACTGGCTAAGGCGCCCTCAGCTTTATCCCCGATACCGCGCCGGGGCGTATTGATAATGCGACGCACCGAGACCGTGTCATCTGGGTTGGATATGACGCGCAGGTAGGCAATTGCGTCTTTTATTTCTTTGCGTTCGTAGAACTTAGTACCCCCTACCACGCGGTAAGGTATGGCGTCGCGCATCAGCATGTCTTCAATTACGCGCGATTGGGCGTTGGTGCGGTAAAAAATCGCGAAATCGCCCCAAGGTCTGCCCTGCCCCGCAAGACGGTCCAGTTCTTCAATAATAAAAGCAGCTTCCCCGTAATCGCTTTCGGCAGCATCTAAAACTATCTTTTCTCCCGCCCCTAAATCAGACCACAAGTTTTTTTGTTGCCGCCCACTATTTTTACTAATGACTGCGTTTGCTGCCTGCAAAATGTTTTGCGAAGATCGATAATTTTGTTCCAACAACACGGTGGTCGCGTCAGGGTAATCTTTTTCAAATTCTTCAATATTACGAATAGTGGCACCCCGAAACGCGTAAATGGACTGATCTGAATCCCCCACCACCGTAAGTTCCGCAGGATTAGAAGTTTTTCCCACACCTACCAGTTCGCGTACCAAACGGTATTGAGCATGGTTGGTGTCTTGATATTCGTCTATGAGGACGTGGCGAAAACGCCGGTAATAATGCTCAGCCAAATCCCGATTTTCCGCGAACAAAGCGACTGTGCGCATAATTAAATCGTCAAAATCGAGGGCGTTGGCTTGCTTTAATCTCTGCTGGTATAGCGAATATATTTTAGCCACAATTTGACTGATGGGATCCCCCGCTGGCACATATTCTGCCGCGGTAATCAGATCGTTTTTCAGGTCAGAAATATGCGCGAGCAGACTTTTGGGCGCAAAACGTTTCGTGTCAATGCCGTTTTCTTTGCACACCATGGTAACCAAGCGCACCTGGTCGGCACTATCGTAAATACTGAAAGTGGAACGCAAATTCGCGGCCTGGTATTCTCGCCGCAAAATACGCACGCACGCACTGTGAAAAGTAGACACCCACATTCGTCCTGCGGCGGACCCTACCAGGGCGGACACACGCTCACGCATTTCCGCAGCCGCCTTGTTAGTGAAAGTGATTGCCAAAATTTCCGAAGGGCGCGCCCGCCCACTCGCCAACAAATACGCAATACGCCTGGTCAAAACGCGCGTCTTGCCGGACCCCGCCCCAGCAACCACCAGCAACGGACCACCCTGATGTGTCACCGCTTGCAATTGTTGTGGATTTAGTCCCGACGTTATTTCCGCCAAAGACGCAGCTTGTCTACCGGGAACTGCTACAGTGGAATTTTCCTGCCCACCAACCCCAGTCGGCAAAACGGTATCAGGCCCGGCTGGGCGCGGCATCAAAGCATCAAATAGCGCATCCACGCCATCCACCATAACGCCCGCGCACGCTTTTTCGCATTTATCTGCTTTTGCCCGTACCTATCACCGGCAGTATTAGGGTTTTAGGAATGTGTGGCAGTGCAGTTTTGTGGCGCACCGCCCTTACACTAGGTTGCGTTCGCTCGCCCACAAAGTCAGTTCGTTGCGATTAGATAGTTGCAGTTTGCGCAGCACCTTAGACACGTGCGTTTCCACGGTTTTCACGCTGATAAACAGCTCGCTGGCAACTTCCTTGTACGTGTACCCCCTGGCTATCAGTCGCATGACTTCCAGTTCGCGCGCACTCAAACGGTCGATTTCGTCCTCGCCAATTGCCACCTGGGATGTACCGAACGCATCCAACACGAACCCTGCCAGGCGTGGAGAAAATGCCGCATCCCCGCTGGCTACCCGCAAAATCGCGGTCAGCAAGTCCGGGGCGCTAATAGACTTTGTGACGTATCCGCGAGCGCCTGCTCGAATAACGCTCACTACGACAGTAGCGGAATCGGAAACGGATAGTGCCAAGAATTTCGTGGTGGTTCCCCGGCAGTTTGCGGCGACTTCGGCGCCTCCACCGCCGCTGCCTCCGGGCAAGTGAACGTCCAGCAGGGCAACGTCCGGTTTTATGTCTTTTACGGCGGCGATAGCTTCGTCTACGTTTTGGGCTTCGCCCACTACTTCGATTTGGTCAGCGAATTTTTCCAGTTCGGCGCGAACGCCGGCGCGGACCAGGGCGTGGTCGTCGATTATTAGTACCCGGATCATGGCTCCTCCAATTCGACGTGTATTTCGGTTCCGTTACTGTTGCTTTTCACAGTAGCAGTTCCGCCCAGCCGTTCTGTCCTGCCCAGGATAGAGTCGCGGACGCCGTGGCGGTCTTTGGGGATTTGTTCGAGGTCGAATCCACTGCCGCGGTCTCTTATCCACAGTCCCGCCTTTCTGCCTATTATTTCCAGGTAGACGCTGACAGGGGGCTTACCGTAGCGAACGGCGTTGGCGCAGGCTTCGCGAGTAATGTTCGCGAGGGCGATGGTGTATGGTCCTGGTTCCATGTCGCCTACGGTTACGACTTCGATGGGGACGGCATAGAGGTCTTCGATTTCGGCAACTTGTTCGGTTACCAGTGCTGATAGCGAGGTGACCGGTCGCTTTCGCCGTCGTAAAGCCAGGTGCGCAGTTCGCGTTCTTGCTTGCGGGCGAGTCGGCGGACGGCTTCGGCATGGTCGGCTTGGGCACGTATTAGTGCCAGGGTTTGCAGTACGGAGTCGTGTAAGTGGGCGGCAATGTCGGCGCGTTCGCTGGCACGGGCTTCGGCTCCAGCAGTGGCTGTTAGTTTACCGGAGAGGGTCACCAGGACTGGGACCAGCACTACTACTATGGCAACGGCGACGCCCATTCCTAATGTGGCGGATTCCAGCAAGTGTTCACCGCCGGGTCGCATCAGTTTTACGACGCCGGCAACTACCAGTGGCAGTCCCATCAGCAGTACCCACCATTGCTTGCGCGCGTCTTGCATGTGTTTGGCTTGGTACCACACCATGAGGGCGCCCGCACCTATCGCGCCTATCCCCCACACTGGATTTGGTATGTGAAGCAGACCGACGCGGTCCAGTATGGTGACGGCGGCAAAGAATAGGGCAAAGAATCCCAGGGTTTTCATTAGCTGGCGGGAGTCGTCCTCGTTATCAACTTTTTGGACGAGGGTGGTGGCGCCTTTTCTGGTTTCTGCTTGGTTTTGCGCTGCCGCACTGACCCACGGGTCATTTTTGGGTAATGTAAGCCACAGCCACAGGTACAGTAGGACACCGAATCCGGTGGTGAGCAGTGCCATGAATATTACACGCACCATCCGCACATCTAGACGCAGGTGCAATGAAAGCCCTACGCATACCCCACCTAGCCAGGGTCGCGGTAGTGCGCGGGCACGCGCGAGTCTGGGCGATATCCGGCATAATGGCAGTCTGTCCATAGTTCGATCTTCACATATCAAAGACGCATTACTGGTGGTTTTTCCGCAAAATCAGGGACATATCAGGGTCTCCCCCCATTTATTTGGTGCCCAATTCTTGGTGAAATTAAGGTATGAACGCGAATTGGAATGACGGTACCAGCTCAGCGCGCCTTTACCGGGCGGGGTGGATCCGCCGCCGCGGTACTGTAGGTGGTGTTTGCGCGGCGGTGTCAGCAAAAACTGGGTTGGACTCGAATTTGGTACATGCCTTAACAGTTTTTTCAGCTCTTCTGTTGCCTGCCATGGTTATCCCCCTGTACATCGTGGCTTGGGTGATATTGCCTGACGAGTCCGGTGTGGCAATTATTGACCAGTACCGGGCACGTTCTGCCGCCCAGACTTTGCTAGTGTCTGTCATTTTTTTTGTTGCTTTGTGTTTGTTGGTGTCGTCCGTAAGTGATTTCGCCCCAGATTTTTTGGGCATATCATATGTAACCAGGGTTCTCACTACCGGTTTGTGGGCGGTAGTGGCTCTTATGGTTGCAGGGATAGCCATCTGGTTGTTAATGAGGGGCAGGAACGCGCGTCCACCGTCTGCGGGTACGACGCCTGGCGAGTGGGATTCGCCTCTGCCTCCTACCGGTCATTTTGCCGCGCCCACGTCCGGTACTTCGCCGGCTGACAACGTTCCGGAGGCGTCTAATGCTGCGGACGGTGGCACCAGCCCTGGTTTCGTTACTGGTAGTGAACCCGGTTTTGCTACCGACGCTAACCCTGACCACCACGAGGACGAACCCCAGGCTGCGCCCTCTTACTTCTATACCGCCTTCCCCCGGTCTTTATTCTTCAGTTTCTCCTAACAAAACGAGTTTTAACATGACTGTTGCAACGCAACCACAGGGTGGGCATTTTTTCCCACCTGTTGAACCCGAGTTTGTTTCGGTTCCACACCCAGCCGGACCGATTTATCGCACTAAATCTTTATCACTCACGTGGCAGTGCCTGGCGTTGGCTGGTGCATGCGTAGGGGTCGGAACGTTCCTCGCTTTCAGTAAGGTCTTGTCACCACTTACGTTGCTTGGTGGCGGCGCAGTTGGTTTAGCAATCCTGTCATTAGTCAGCCTGCTGGCAGCATTTGCCGGATATCGCACCATTTTGACGAGCATCATAATTGCTATTGGCATGTTCTTCGGCACTATCGGACTAATTTTCTGTTTGTCGGTAGGAACTTCTATAGCAAACGAGCCTTTCGCTAAACCAAACCTACCGTCCTCAGAATCTGCCTACTATTTAGACCTAAACCAGTTGACTGGAAACATCAATGCTTCCCTAACCAAGCAGAACATTTCCTTGCCTGTTCCTGAGGGGCGAAATATTGAAATTGAGGTAAAAGGATCCAAGAAAGCCGATATCACCTGCTCTCTTCAGGACAACAAATGGACTGGTGACATTGAAAAAGATCCTCTCAAAGGTGAGGACGAATCGACCTGTAGCACTCGCCCCATTGGCGAGGGCGGCAAGATGGTCAGAATTTCGCGCATAGACCCCAAGTCCAGAGAGCTCGCGCAACAAGTCACCATTAACATTGGCGACGGTTCCGTGGATATATTCGACCAAGATTCAAACACTCGCTTTCACGGGGAGGACTAGCAATGAATTTGCAAACTTCAACTGAAAACTGGCGGCAAATGGGGGGTCCGGTACCGCCACCACAAACTGGCGCAGCGCCCTCGCCCCAAAATATCATTATTAAGCGTTACGAACCGCGTCCCATCATCCATCGCACCCAACAGAACGCGGGGGCAATAACCTGGTTCGTCCTCTCCTTGCTTTTCAGCATTTGCTTGGTGGTCTATTCCTTGGGAATGTTTGCCAACGTAAAGCTAAGCGAGCAGGCAGTGCTGGTGATAGTTCTGATCGCTTTTGGGTTCGCGTTCCTGGTAGGCGCCTTTGCACCGCAACTCGCGAAGCTGGCGTCAAACAGCCACCTAGCAGCAGAAGAGACCGTACGGGCGGCACCACAGGATCAGCGGACCCAGGCAGCGCAGGAAGCGCAATGGACGCAGGAGACGCGGGCAACGCAGGCGCAAACACCATTAGCTGAATATGCTGGTGACATCGCAACGGCAAAGACGGCAACAGCGGCAGATTTTACGACTGCGACAACTTCAGCAGAACCAACAGAACCAGTCACCCCGGCAGAGGAGTCCGAAACGGAAACATTACCCTCTTGCCAGGACGAAACCTCAGTGCTCTCTACGGCGGAAACCGGCAACACCGTCCTCATCGAAGAAAACGCAAATAACACAGACGACGCAACTACCAAGGAGGACACCGACAACACGGACCACGCGGATAATGCGGATGGCGCCGACCTTCCCGAGGGCGGCAACCCAACCGTCAAATAACTAGTTTGTTTGCCTGAGGGTTTTCCGTACCTGAACGGCGGGTTCCAGGCAAACGGGGGGACAGGGTACTGTACTGTCCCCCAAATTTTTGCCTCACCTTTAGAGACTGCCGCCGCGCCGAGACCGAATACGAGCAATTCGCGTAATTTTTCAAGATATCTTCCACCGCACCAAAGACGCTAGCCAAGCTCCTCACCGTTATCACCGGTTCTGACCCTCGCTAGACATCTCTACCAGGGAAATCGCGACCTCGAGCTGTTCCGCCAACATAAATTTTGTTGCCGCGCACAGCTAACAAAATCATTTCACCTCAGCAAAATCGTTCGCCCTCACGCACGCTGTCAGCCGCAGTTTCTCGAGGGTACCCGGTCGGATCGCAGTTTGTGTGTTTGTGTTCGGGGTTTGGGGCGGAGCGCGGGCGGTTCGGCGAGCATTGAGCCACACTGAAAGTGCGGCTCACGGGCAGCGCGCCCGCCCCAAACCCACCGTTACTCTCTACCGGCAGCAAAACCAAAAGTCGAGGACGCCCACTCGTCCTCGACTTTCACCGCAACGCGTTAGCGCAACAAACGCGCTAGGGCAGCAAGTTCGCGTAGCGTTCCAATTCTTCCTCGATAACGGCTTCGTCTAGCTTTTGGAACACCGGCTTGGGTTTTGCCACCGGCGTGCCCACCTGAATATCGTGGCGTTCCCACGAGGGCGGCTCGTAAGTGCCCGTAATGATCGGGTATTGGCGGGGGCTACCGTCCTCGTTATTTACGTCCAAATCGGTGACTTCCTCAATGACGGGCATGGGCGCGACCTTGCCCTGCCCACCAAACACCAAGTCGATCTGGTTTGCCGAGAACGGCAGGAACGGGGAAAGCATCAGGTTCAAGTCCGCGACCGCCTGCGCCAGCGTCCACAAAATTGTGGCCAAGCGCGGCATTTCGTCCTCGGACTTCAGTTTAAACGGCTCTGTATCCGCCACATAGCGGTTCGCTTCGCCCACCAAACGCATGAGCGCCGTAATGGCCGCTTTCTGGTGGTGGTGGCGAATCAGGTCCCCGACCTCGGTGAAACCGTCTTGGATCTGCTGTAACAGTTCCTGGTCGACTTTTTCGAGGACGCCCGGTTGCGGGATTTGTCCAAAGCGCTTGTGGATCATGGATGCCACACGGTTCACCAGGTTGCCCCAACCGGCAACTAACTCACCGTTGGTGCGGCGCACAAATTCCGTCCAAGTAAAGTCCGCGTCGTGAGTTTCCGGACCGGCAGCCGAAATGAAGTAGCGCAACGCGTCCGCCTGGTAGCGTTCCAACATGTCCCGCACGTAAATAACAATGCCGCGCGAGGACGCAAACTTGCGACCTTCCATTGTGAGGAACTCGCTGGAAACCACTTCGGTGGGCAGGTTCAGCTGCCCCAATTCCCCTGGTTTTCCGCCTTTCGCACCGCTCCCGTTATAACCGAGCAGTTCTGCAGGCCAAATTTGGCTGTGGAAAACAATATTGTCCTTGCCCATGAAGTAGTAGGACAGCGCCTCCGGGTCGTTCCACCACTTGCGCCACGCCTCCGGATCGCCCGTGCGGCGCGCCCACTCAATTGTTGCCGACAAGTACCCGATCACCGCGTCAAACCACACATAAAGACGTTTGTTCGGCTGGTCTTCCCATCCTGGAACCGGAATGCCCCAGTCCAAGTCCCGCGTCATCGCCCGGGGCTTAATTTCCTCAAGAATGTTTTGGCTAAAGCGAATCACGTTAGGACGCCAGGTGCCGGACTTTTCGCGTTCATCCAACCACTCGCCCAACGCCTCTGCAAGCGCGGGCAAATCCAAGAAGTAGTGCGCGGTCTCCACGAACTCTGGAGTTTCCCCGTTGATCTTTGACTTCGGATTAATCAGGTCGGTTGGGTCCAGTTGCTTGCCGCAGTTGTCGCACTGGTCGCCGCGGGCGCCCTCGTAACCACACAGCGGACATTTGCCCTCAATGTAACGGTCCGGCAAAGTGCGTCCCGTGGACGGGCTGATTGCCGCGCCCATCGTTTTTTCGATCATGTACCCGTTGTCGCGCACGGTAGCGAACATGGAACGCGCAACCTCATAGTGGTTGCCGGTGGTCGTCCTCGTAAACAAATCGTAGGAAAGTCCCAATGCCACCAGGTCTTCGACGATTAGCCGGTTGTTGCGGTCCGCCAGTTCGCGCGCCGAAATGCCTTCCTTGTCGGCGGCCACCAAAATGGGGGTGCCATGTTCGTCGGTGCCCGACACCATCAGCACGTCGTGCCCTGCCATGCGCATGTAGCGACTAAAAACGTCCGAAGGAACACCAAAACCAGCCACGTGCCCAATGTGGCGCGGCCCGTTAGCATACGGCCAAGCAACTGCAGATAATACACGACTCATGATCCCAGTTTAGCCGTCCATCAGTACTGGTAGAAATTAGTTGCCGAATCAAGCTATGTTAGAGAAAACGAAGGAGTTGCTGTGACCAAAGCATTATTAGTAGTTGATGTACAACCCACTTTTTGTGAAGGTGGCGAACTTGGGGTCGAGGGCGGCAACCAGGTTGCTGCCGATATTGCCGATTTTGTGCGCGACCACCGTGGCGATTACGCCTTGATCATCACCACCCAAGACTGGCATATCAAACCAGGTGAACACTTTAGCGACAACCCGGACTTCGTGGGCACTTGGCCGCCGCACGGCATAGCTGAATCCGAGAACGCGAAATTGCACCCTGCCCTGGCTGACCTGGATACCGATCACGCCATCAAAAAAGGTCAATTCGAGGCCGCGTATTCTGGTTTCGAGGGCGAATCCGAAGCCGGTTATTCACTGCTGAAAATCCTGCGGGACGCGGGCGTAGATAGCGTGGACGTGGTTGGGCTGGCGCTTAGCCACTGTGTCAAAGAAACCGCGCTGGATGCGCAAAAGCGGGGTTTTGCTGCCCGTGTTATCACCCGCCTTTCCGCACCTGTCAGCCCGGAACTTGGCGAAGCGGCAGTAGCCGAAATGAAGGCTGCGGGCGTCACAGTGATCTGACCTCAGCGGGCAGCCGTTAGTCTAAAATCTTGGACCGGTTACAACTAACCGGTCCAGTTTTTTCGCGTAGATGCACCTGGGCGGAATCTGCTAAGCAACGAACCTACCGCCATAACCCGCCAGGATCCGCACCAGAAGCAGCAGGTAAGCCAGGCAGAACTGGGCTTAGGCTAGTGCGGTTCCAGCCTCGGCGGTTTCATTTTCCGTCTTTGGCGGCCAGCGCCGCCTGGTAGAGGTCGTTCTTGCGCACGCCGTTCTTTTTCGCCACGTAGGCAGCAGCGTCTTTGAGTTTGACACCGAGGGCAGCCAGTTCTAAAACGTCACCGGCGAGATCGTTAGTGTCTCCCTTTGCAGTGGCGGGGGCGGGACCCACTACTATGCAGATTTCTCCTAGCACTTCGCCCTCGGTATATTCCACTAGGGTTCCGAGGTCGGCGCGCACAGCTTCTTCGTACGTTTTGGTCAGTTCCCGGCACAGGCACGCCGGTCTTTTCGCACCGAAAATTTCGACCATCAGCGCCAATGAGTCATGCACGCGTTTGGCAGATTCAAAGAAAATCATGGTGCGCTGCGCCTGGGCGAGCTCGCTGAGACGCTGCTTTATTTGCCCAGATTTCCGCGGCAAAAACCCTTCAAAACTGAAGCGGTCGGAAGGCAGTCCGGATAGTACTAGCGCTGTGAGCACTGCGGATGGTCCCGGCAGAACGGTGACATGAACTCCGGCTGTGGCGGCGGCGCCCACCAGACCGTATCCGGGGTCGGAAACCACGGGCATGCCCGCGTCTGAAATTACCAGCACGGTCTTTCCGGAGCGCGCCGCCTCAATAAGCATTTGTTTGCGCGCGTGTTCGTTGTGTTCGTGAAAGGATATGAGGTCACTTTTTATCGCCACACCGAGCCTTGCCGCCAACGCCAACGCCTTCCGCGTATCTTCCGCAGCAATTAGGTCCGATTTTTCGAGGGCGGTGCGCAGCCTTTCGCTTGCATCCCCGGCATTCCCAATGGGGGTGGCTGCTAGTAGTATTATTCCGCGATTTTCGCTCACGCTATTATTCTAGCGGGGTTAGATCAGTGCAGGTCTGTCACGCATTATTTGCTAGTTTAATTCTTGGCGGTGCCGCACCTTAGTACCGGGAATGATCTGAGGCGTCACTATCGCGGTTTTTTTGGGGGGGGGTTAGTGGGTGGTTAAATTGTTTGGGGGTGCGTGTTT
>JAUMZK010000013.1 GCA_030528145.1 Actinomycetaceae bacterium | reverse complement strand
CTCCGGCACCTCGGCCAGCACCCAAGCCAGCTCCGGCACCCAGCGCTAACCGCGCTGCCGCAGCCGTTGCCTATGCTCGTAAAATGATTGGCACGCCATACGTTTGGGCGGGAGAGACGCCACATCGGGCACTTGACTGCTCCGGACTGACAATGGTTGCGTGGGCAGCCGGTGGGGTCAACTTGCCCCACCAGTCAGAGGCACAGTTCAACGTGGGCACTCACCTCCCTCTGTCCCAAATGCGACCAGGCGACTTGCTGTTCTGGAACTTCGGCGGAGGCATCTCCCATGTTGCCATTTACACTGGTAACGGTATGATGGTGGAGGCGCCCTATCCAGGCACTACGGTGCGCGAAACGGCGGTCTACTACGGCGGATTGGTAAACCAAGTGGTGCGCCTATAAAACCACGAATATGCGTGGGCGCAAAAACCTGCCAGCCGCAGGGCTCAGATAGTTAGGTATTGCACTTGCCGTACGAAAGAAGACTTTCCCCCAGCCAAAAAGCTGGGGGAAATTTTATTAACTGTTGGCGCCAATGCCGCCCGCAAAACCTCTGTGCGTAGCAGAGCTAGTGCGTCCGGTGGCAGAACCAACGCAAGCTAATGCAGCGGGTGGGGAACACCGCCCTCGGCAATCCGCTTCCTTTCGCGTTCAAACGAAGTCCGAATTTCCGCCTCCGCCTCTTCGCGACCAACCCAGTGCGCGCCCTCAACGGACTTGCCCGGCTCCAGATCCTTGTACACTTCGAAGAAGTGCTGAATTTCCAGGCGGTGGAATTCCGAAACGTCCTCGATATCGGTACGCCACGCCATCCGCTGGTCTGCGCACGGCACTGCCAACACCTTGTCGTCACCGCCCTTTTCGTCACGCATACGGAACATGCCCAACGCTCGACACCGGATCACGCATCCAGGGAACGTGGGTTCTTCAAGCAGCACGAGGACGTCCAGTGGGTCGCCGTCCTCGCCTAAAGTGTTATCAATAAAACCATAATCGTCAGGGTAACGTGTAGACGTGAACAACATGCGGTCCAAACGTATGCGCCCAGTTTCGTGGTCAATTTCGTACTTGTTTCGGTTGCCCTTAGGGATTTCGATGGTGACGTCGAATTCCATAGTCTCCTCTTTCGCGTTGTAATTGCTTTCAATGCTACAGGTAGACTGGACAAATAGTTACTAGATTTTGGGGGGTTTCGTGGGTCGGAAAGCAGTTGTTACCGTTTTAGTTTCGACCTTTCTGGTGGCTGTGGGTGCTTATGGTACGGCCGATACTTTCGACAAAGTACCAGGCATACTGACAACTAAGCCACCCGTATCTGACCCGCAACGCCTCCCTGCATTCAAACCGTTAAGACTCGCAAAAGTGACCTTCTCTAAACCCCAGGAAACCCCAGTTGATGCCCAAAAAGTGGCGGCAATCCTGAATACTTTGAAAACAGATGTGGACACAGTGAACGCCACAGCCGCCAGCGGCAACAACGGGACAAAGCCGCCAGAAAAGAAGGAAGGCGAAGGCGCGCT
Organism: Actinomycetaceae bacterium; assembly: GCA_030528145.1. GTDB lineage: Bacteria > Actinomycetota > Actinomycetes > Actinomycetales > Actinomycetaceae > Winkia. The sequence goes on along the minus strand of JAUMZK010000013.1, from coordinate 63,331 downwards.
CCCCCCACCGCCCTCGCCAAATCCCGCCGCCACGCCCGCCAAAATATCCGCCCTAGTGCGGGCAGACGGTAAAGACCTGGGGGCAATCAACCCGAAAGAAACACTGGTGCCAGCGTCCTCGACAAAACTGGTAGCTGCCGCTACCGCCCTGAAAATTCTGGGACCGAACTACCGTTTTCCCACGTACACCACGTACAGTGACGGCACATTGAACCTAATTGGCGAGGGCGACATGCTGCTAAGCAGTGGCAAAGGACAGGCCCGCCTGACTAACGGGCACGCTGGTTTGGGCGACCTCGCTGCCGCCACTGCCGCCAAACTGAAGAAGGAAAAAGTGGGGTCAGTGCGGCTGAACATTGACACCACATACTACGGTAAACCCGATACGCACCCGGACTGGACAGAGGAAGGGAACACCGAGTTTGTAGGCAAAATAGTGCCCTTGGCAATCGACACAGGACGCATAGATGGCACGCAATACCGCTACTATGATGACCCCGTGCAGGTGGTCGCCACGGAATTTGCTCACCGCCTTACAGAAGCCGGCATTACCGTCAGCGAAACCACCCAAAGCAAAGCCAAAGAAGGCGAACGCCTGGCGAGCGTCCAATCTGCACCTTTAGCAGCAGTAATCCACGAGACGCTGAAAGACTCTGACAACACCTTGGCAGAAGGCATTTGCCACGCCGCCGCCGCCAAAGCCGGACAACCTGCCACTTTTGCCGGTGCGGACAAAGTCGTTCAAAGCGTCATTGCAAACCTGAAAATCCCCCGCGCCGAAGTAGCTAACCGCGACTGTTCCGGGTTGTCAGAAAAAGGACGCATATCCGCAGACGCCTTCGTAAAAATCCTGGAAAGCAGCGGACCCGAAATGCATTCAATTCCGTCCGCACTGCCAGTTGCTAGCCTGGACGGCACCTTACACGACCGGTTTTTCGATACCGAGGGCGCCGGGGTAGTTCGCGCCAAAACCGGTACTTTGTCGCACAGTCGCTCCCTTTCCGGTTATATCACTACCCGCTCGGGCAAGCGTTTGACGTTCGCAATAATTGTCGACGGCTACGCCTCTGGAGCTGCCGGCGGTGTAATTGAGGCCGTCGACAAAGCCGCCACCGCCCTGGCAGCCCTGCCGTGAACAGGAACAATACGTTGGTATTAGCCTCCCGACTGATCGGCCCTAAACCCCACCCCGATGTCCGCCCGGTATCATTGGCGGTGCGCCGCGCCCTCGTCGGATACACTAACCCCGTAATAGTTGGGTGCTCCGGAGGCGCGGATTCGCTGGCACTCGCGGTCTGCGCCATTGATTTGGCAACGCGGGCGGGGCTGCCCGTCCACACCATCACAGTAGACCACCAGATTCGCCCCCACTCGGCGGCAGAAGCCGAACAAGTCGCAGCCTTATTACAAGAACTGGGCGCACACGCCACGGTTGCCACTGTTGATCCTGGGGAGCTGAGCGGCAACAGTGGTCCGGAAGGAGACGCCCGCGAAGGAAGATACCGCGCCTTCGCCCTCGCCCTAAAACAACTGGGACTGGATGACAAGCCCATCTGGTTGGGGCACACTATGGACGACCAAGCCGAGGGGACACTGCTAGCGTTAGGACGTGGATCCGGCACCCGCACCCTGGCAGGTATGCGCGAATGCGGACCAATAATGCGGCCACTCCTGGGAATCCGGCGCGCCCAAACTGAAGCCTGCTGCACCGCCCTCGACCTGGAATACGTCAAAGACCCCACCAACAAAGTAGACGGTCCGTGGAAAGCCGCCGACGGTACACCATTGCGCCGCTCCGCTATTCGCGAAATTGCGTTGCCCGCGCTCACTATGGCTTTGGGAATGGACCCGACTGCCGCCCTCGCGAAAACGGCGGCATTGACGCGCGCTGACGACGATGCTTTGGAATATTACGCGCACCTGGTCGCAAGGCAGGCGACGGTGGCAACAGACGAGGACGAAACCCGCTTTAATACAGAAGTTTTGGCTGGTCATCCGCCTGCTACCCGGCGGCGCGTGTACCGCAATGCGGCGGGGAAATTAGGGGGGCGTGCGCTCACATTCGAGCACTTGCAACGCATCGACCAACTGGTAACTAATTGGCGGGGGCAGGGGACCCTGAATCTACCAGGTGTGAGCGTGAGACGAAAGTCCGCCAGGAATCAACTAATTTTTAGAAAACAACTATGATTATTTGGGTGGACGCAAAAGATGTGGGCACCGCCTTTAAAGAAATGCTTATCAGCGAAGCGCAAATGCAAGCGCGCCTCGGTGAAATAGCCGCCGAAATTGACCGGGACTACCGGGACAAGAACGTGGTAGTGATCGGTGTGCTCAAAGGTGCCGTAATGGTAGTGGCAGACTTGCTGCGAAAACTACACATCGACACCACCATGGATTGGATGGCAGTATCCAGCTACGGTTCTGGTACGAAATCTAGTGGTGTGGTGCGTATCCTGAAAGACCTGGACAACAGTGTCACCGGACGCCACGTCCTCGTAATTGAAGACATTATTGACAGCGGGCTGACCCTGTCATGGCTGGTTTCCAATTTGAAGGCACGCGGGGCTGCCTCCGTTGAAGTCTTCACCGCCCTGCGCAAACCAGAAGCCCAAGTAGCAGACGTACACGTGAAATACGTCGGGTTTGACATTCCCAACGAATTTGTGGTCGGCTACGGACTGGACTATAACGAAAAATACCGCAATCTTCCATTCGTGGCCACGCTAGCGCCACACGTTTACGAGAACTAAGGAAGTAAATGGCAACTGCAAAAAAGCCGCCCAAAAAATCCATCGCCGCCATACTAGTGCCAATATTTATTATTGGTTTGCTGTTATGGGGAATTTCCCGCGTATTTGCACCCACAGTCATAGACACCTCCGAAGGCATCGCCCTTTTGAAAAATGGTACGGTAGCGCGGGCAGTAGTAAATGACGGTACGCACGTGGTCGCCCTCGACCTGACAAAAGGCTACAAACCCCAGGCAAATGAAGTGCGGGGCGTGTGGAAAAATCCGCAACCTACCAAAAAGGTGCAGTTCGTTTACACCACTGGGCAAAGCGAGCGCATCACCGACCTGGTAGAAAAAGCCGCTCCCAAGAAGGGCTACAACTCGCTGTATCCCACGCCATCGTGGTGGGAATCTATACTGCAGCTGGTTGTCATGATGGTAATCATGGTGGGCATCTTCGTTTTCTTGACCAACCGCATGCAAGGTGGGGCTGGGAAGATAATGGGAATTGGCAAATCCAAAGTCAAATCCCAAGATGGGGACGCACCCAAAGTTACATTTGGTGACGTTGCGGGCGTAGATGAAGCCGTGGAAGAACTGGAAGAAATACGCGAATTCCTGTCCACCCCCGAAAAATTCCACCGTCTTGGTGCCAAAATTCCCAAAGGTGTACTGCTGTATGGTCCTCCGGGAACTGGCAAAACCCTGCTGGCTAAAGCCGTTGCGGGGGAAGCAGGCGTACCATTCTACTCCATGTCCGGTTCTGAATTTGTGGAAATGTTCGTAGGTGTTGGCGCCAGCCGCGTCCGCGACCTGTTCGAACAAGCCAAGACCGCAGCGCCCGCCATCATTTTCGTAGACGAAATCGATGCCGTTGGGCGCCACCGGGGTACCGGCATGGGCGGAGGCAACGACGAACGCGAACAAACACTGAACCAGCTGCTGGTGGAAATGGACGGCTTCGACGAAAACACCAACGTCATTATGATAGCCGCCACGAACCGCCCAGACGTCCTCGACCCAGCTTTGCTGCGCCCCGGACGTTTCGACCGGCAAATAGCAGTGGAAGCCCCCGACTTGAACGGGCGCTTTGAAATATTGAAAGTTCACGCCAAGAACAAGCCGCTGACAGACGATGTGGACCTGCGCCAAATTGCGAAACGCACCCCAGGCTTTGCGGGGGCAGACTTGGCGAACGTGCTGAACGAAGCCGCACTGTTGACAGCACGGTCCAATGCGGACCTAATTGACGAGCGCGCCCTCGACGAAGCCATCGACCGGGTTATTGCCGGACCGCAAAAACGCACCCGCGTTATGAACGACCACGACAAACTGGTTACGGCATATCACGAGGGCGGACACGCAGTAGCGGCGGCGGCCCTGCATTACACTGATCCGGTCACGAAAGTTACTATCTTGCCGCGCGGACGTGCGCTGGGCTACACCATGGTTATGCCCACCGAAGACCGCTATTCGGTTACGCGCAACCAGTTGTTGGACGAATTAGTATATGCAATGGGTGGGCGCGTTGCCGAAGAACTGATCTTCCAAGATCCTTCCACCGGCGCGTCTAACGACATCGAAAAAGCCACGCGCACTGCCCGGAAAATGGTGACCGACTACGGCATGAGCAGTAAGGTCGGTACGGTCAAACTCGGCAGCGAAAACACTGAACCCTTCCTGGGGCGCGAAATGACCCAAGGTGCCAGCGTTTCGGGTGAAAGCGCGGCATTAATTGACCGCGAAGTACACGGTCTTTTGGACACGGCCAACCGGGAAGCCTGGCAGATCCTTTCCAACAACCGGCACGTTTTGGACCGGCTTGCCTCCAGATTACTGGCGGAAGAAACCGTCCTCGAACGCGAGCTAGAGGAAATTTTTGCCGATATCGTAAAACAACCAGTGCGCGAAATCTGGGCTTACAACGCCGACGCTGCCAAGGAAGGAAGTTTCGGTAACCCCGTCAGCGATCCGACCGCCAAAGAAACCGAGGCAGACCCGGCGGCTACACCAACCCAGTCAGGTGACGCCCTCGCCAAAGGTGAACTAGGTGGATAACAGATACGACGCGGAAGCGGTAGCCACTGCTATCCACGAATTGTTAGTGGCTATCGGCGAAGACCCGACACGGGAAGGCTTGCAAGAAACGCCTTCCCGCATGGCGCGAGCATGGCAAGAAATAGTCAGTGGGCTGCGCGAAGATCCCACTGCGCATCTAGAACGCGTCTTTGACATTGGCACCGACGAAATAGTGCTGGTCCGTGACATCAGTTTTTATTCCGTGTGTGAACACCACCTGTTGCCTTTTTTCGGGAAAGCCCATGTGGCATACCTGCCGCAAGGAGGTAAAGTAACTGGTCTGTCTAAATTAGCGCGGTGCGTGGAAGGATTCGCCCGTCGTCCTCAGGTTCAGGAACGCCTTACCGCACAAATAGCTGATGCCGTAGCCGAAAAACTGCAAGCGCATGGTGTCGCAGTAATAATAGAAGCAGAACATTTATGCATGACTATGCGGGGAATACAAAAACCGGGAGCTACCACAGTAACTTCCGCTTTGCGCGGTATTTTCAGACAAGATCAGGCTAGTCGTGCCGAAGTACTGGCTCTTATTCAGGGGCACAGTGCATGATTAATACAACAATTACATAAAATCCTAGACAGGTAACCCGCAAAAGGAGCGCACAAGTGGAATCTACAAAAAACCGCACGCTGCTAATGGGCATATGCAATGTCACTCCAGATTCCTTCAGCGATGGGGGAAAATACTTCCACACTGACGCCGCCATCGCACGTGCCCACCAAATGGTTTCCGAGGGCGCCCACATAATCGATGTCGGCGGGGAATCTACGCGCCCCGGTTCCGTCAGGTTGACTGCGGAGGCGGAACTGCAACGAATCCGGGACGTGGTGGTCGCCCTGGTGAAAGACGGTATTACCGTTAGTGTCGATACCATGCACGCGCAAACGGCGCAGGTAGTTGCGGAAATAGGGGCGCATATTATTAACGATGTGTCCGGTGGGCTGGCTGACCCGCGTATGTACCAGGTAGTAGCGGCAAATGGTTGCGACTACGTTTGTCAGCACTGGCGGGGGGACCCAGCGACCATGGACCAACTGACCGACTATGACGGTGACGTTGTAGGGGGCGTAATAGCGGAGTTACGCCAACGCACCGACGCCCTGCTGACCGCCGGAGTAAATGCGGAACGCATCATTTGGGACCCCGGCTTGGGGTTTGCCAAGACCGCTGCTGGCAGTTGGGCACTATTGGGCGCAACCGGCACGCTAGTGCGCGAAAGTCCGAGTGGGCGGGTGCTGGTAGGGGCATCGCGGAAACGCTTTCTGACTTCTATTTCTGAGGGTGGAGCGCAAGTTCCGGGTGCGGCTCACGAACGCGACTTGGCTACAGCGGCAACCACGGTGGTGGCGGTCGCAGGAGGTGCGTGGGCAGTGCGTGTACACAACATTCTGACAAACGCGGCGGCGCTGCGTTGCGGGCGCACAAATGCGGGACAACAGATGGGAAACGGGATGCAAGCGGATAGTAAACTACAGGTGGGTCAAATTCAGCGGAGGCAACGGTGAGCGCGCCCCTCGACTGCATTTCCTTAACCGGAGTGCGTGCCTACGGACGGCACGGAGTATACGATTTTGAACGCGAAGAAGGTCAAGAATTTCGTGCTGACGTTGACGTATTCGGGTATTTCGCGCGCGGTAGCGACAATTTGACGGACACCTTGGACTATTCGGTGTTGGCAAAACAAGTGCAAGAGATTTTGGTGGGTGCGCCTCACAACCTGATCGAACACGTGGCGGAAGAAATAGCAGGAGTGGCACTTGGTCACCAGGTGGTACAGTGCGTGCGCGTAACCGTACACAAACCCGATGCCCCAATCGAACCAGCCTCTGACGATATTGCGGTGACAATTTGGCGCGGGGAAGAGCCGCGCCAAACCGAGAGCGACATTGCGGCAGCTTTTGCTGGCGAACCCGTAGACGGAATGCCTACCAAACGGGTACTTCACGCGAAAACACGAGCGCAAGCCACCGCCCTCGAACACGAACCTGGGCGTCCGGTCAACGTGATAGTGGCATTTGGCAGCAACCTGGGGGAGCCCGTATTGACTTTGCGCCGTGCAATCCACGCACTGGCACAGGTACCCGGCATATCCCTGGTGGCAGTAGCGCCGCTGGTACGCACCGCCCCGGTTCTATCTGGGAACGCGCCCGCCCAACCGGACTATTTCGACACGGTAGTGAAATTGACTAGCAAATTATCGCCCTACGAACTGTTGGCTGCCTGTCAAGACATCGAACAGCAATTCGGACGCGAACGCCCCTACCGGCACGCCCCCCGCACCCTGGATATCGACATTATTTGCGTCGAAGGATTTTACTCTGAAGATCCAATTTTAACTCTGCCGCACCCGCGCGCGCACGAACGGGCCTTCGTGCTTGAACCCTGGCGACACCTAGAACCGGACGCGCAGTTGCCAGGATTTGGGGCTGTGGCAACGCTCGCGGAGGCGGCTCCAGACCGTGGTGGTATACGGGCGCAATGGCACAACTGGATTGACGTGGTGGACGCCACCATCAAGGCTGAAGATCCTTCCGTGACCAACCACATGCCGTTGCCTTCCTGGGAGGCGGTGGTGCAGACGTCCTCGACACGCATGGCGAAAAATCCCGTCGAGGACGAAAATGCGGCAATCCTCCAAGCGCCCGCAGGGGTTGAACGACAGTTGGAAAATGCGCAGATGGCAGCGGCGGGAACTGCGGAAAATGTGAGAACGGCGGAAAACGCGTTTTCTCCTCGCGAGATAGCAGATGAGGACTTCACCTTAGAACGCCCCGCATTCGTCCACGCCCGTACGCAGGAATTGCCCTGGTGGCAAAGGTGGATGTGGTGGCGCAAACGCAAGAATGCGGCGGATGCTGCGCTGTCGTCCTCGGAATATTACCAATTCGCGGACGCATGGGATTGTGGTGCTTGCGGAGTCGCCACTCCTAATTCTGAGGACGGTAGCCCAGCTTTACCCCGAAAAACGGGGGACGCCAACTGGGAGGCGCTACGGCAGCGTCTGCGCCAGGAATCGACCCCGCCAGACAAAACACAGTTGCCGTCTAGTAACCCGAACGCGGAGAATATGGGGCATTTTCCGACCGTTACCAAAATTGGCACCGAAACGCCGGGGTCTTCTCCGGTGACCAGACCGGCAGCTGCGCCGTTACCCGCGCCAACGTCCTCGACCACAACGCCAACGAACGCAGTACCGACGAACGCAGCGGAAGCGGCGAGTGACGCCGCCGGCGATGCAGAAAATGACACAGAAGCGAGTGATGTGGCAGAAAAGCTGCACCCGCTCTGGCTGCCTGTGGACACGGAGGCGATACCTCTGGATGGAAACACGGGGCACGATGTTTAAGATTGGGGTGCGCACAGTCATCGCTCTGCTGGTGGCGGGCGTGGGGGCCGGGCTGCTGGTGGCGGGCGTGTGTTTAGCGGTCGGTATGCGCTTCCCGTACGCCCACCCGGCAATTGCGGTGTTATTGGCGTTGCTGTCGGTGGCGTTGGGGTATTTGGGTTGGCAAGTGCGGGCGCTGCGGGCAGGCAAATCTGCCAAAATGCATGCTTTGCGGGCGGCGCAAGTGGCGCTTGGGGCGCAAACAGCAACCATATTCGGGGTATTCACTTTCGCATACTTGGTGGTAATGTTGGGGTTTTCCTTAACCCACCCGGAAGGGTCGTGGCAGTGGCAGAATTGGGCGTTGGGCGCGAACGCGCTCAGTTCTTTGGTGTTCGCCATAGTGGGCGGCGTAGTCCAGTATTGGTGTCATATTGACGAAGATGACGAGGGCGAAGGGAACTTTGCTTCCGCCAGTTAACGCGATTTTTGGGTAAAGTAGGTGGGGTGAGTAGTGCGCGTCGTCCTCGTAAAAATGCCGCCCCAAAGGCGTCAAAGAGGCGGCGTCCTGCAGTAGCGGGGGTGCGCAGAAGGCGCCGCGGAAAAGCCGAGATTTGGGCGCGTCGCAGTCTGGGCGTGCTGGTAGTGCTGGGGCTATTAGCCGTGGTGGGGGGCGGTCTGTATTTGGGGTCGCTGAAGTACCGGGATTTTATGGCACATTTACAAAAGCAGGCAGATAAAGCGCAAGCAGAGAAGCAGCTGCCAAAGCCTGCAACATGCAAGAGTGCGGACCTGGATTTCCGTGTGGATCCCCCTGCGAAAGCTTCCGTTACCGGCAGCAGTGTGGAGTTCACGGTGTCTTTGAAGAACCGGGGGGTCGTACCATGCGTGACGGAAGGTAGTTTTGCCCACTTGGGGGTGTTGGTAAAGAGCGGGGATGAACAGATTTTTGGGTCTGCGCCGTGTTTTGCCGACTATCCCAGCCGAAAATTGTTGTTGGATAAGGGACAGACGTGGACGAAGCAGTTGACTTGGAATGGTCGGCGGGCGGACGCGAAATGCAGTTACGCGGATGCGGCTACGAACGGCACGTATCGCGTCTACCCGGTTTTGGATGGGAAAATCGACAAAAATGGGGAACGGGTTTTCCAAATCTTGCCATCTGGGGGGTGACGAGGACGAAGCTTGCGGGCTACTTTGGCTAACTGTTGGTTTAGTTCTTCGAGGCAGGGCGTGCCCGCTTTAGTGTGGGGTCGTTTCGGTACACAAAATTTGGCTCTGAAAAGCCGACAAATAAAAATAAACCAATCCACTAAGATGCCTTATACTGCTGCGAAGTGTAGAAAAATGCAAAGCTGTGAATTTTTCTTTAATGTCGCCACAAAATGGGTGATTAAATTCTCAACAAATAATGGTTGTTTTCTGCACGTTTGGGATGCTCAGAGGAAGTGTGGGTAAAACTTCCGTGTAAACTGGGTTAGTCCTAAGAATTTTCCCAGTGCGGAGTATTGTTCAGTGGGTTTTTCGAGTTCTAAGAAGCGCAGTATTATTGCAATTGTCGCAGCAGTTAGTTTGATAATTGTCAGCGTAGGTGTTGCCTCAAATATGGCGTTAGCCGAAATCGGTAACGCAGATATAGTGCGATTAAACTTAAATGGAAAAGGGCAAATAGTCGAAGTCAAAGCTGACGGGCGGCAAAGCATGGAGCCTACCATTTTGCAAAACCTTCCCGTGCGCGTCGTAACTTCATATTCTTATAACGGTAAAACTACCAGCGATCCACAAACTATCGCAGGAAAAACTGGGGTGGTGCGCGTGGAAGTGGCACTCTATAACCAAACCGGTAGACTCGAAAAAATCAGTGCTAAAGCGAACGGCAAAACTGTAACGCAAACCCGGTGGGTATCCACCCCTATGAGTTCAGCAGCGTCAGTACGATTGCCAGGTAACCAGGCAAAGCAAGTAATAAAAGAGGACGGAGCAAATACCGGTAAGATCCGCACGGGAACCAATGGGGTTGTGGGTCTTGACTCCAAATCCAACACTATTATTCAGTGGGCAGGAATTACCGGAATTAAAGGCGATACTGCCAGGTTCGTCCTCGTAATGAATGCCAAAAACTTTCACGTACCAAGTTTTGACATAATTGTGCAGCCAGGCTTTGGTATAAATCTGAATACGGCTGTGCAAAAACAAGAAACCGAACTGGTGGTATCCACTATTAAGACACTGCAAGGCGCGCAAAATATGGTGGGAGAATCTGGTCAATCGCTGGCAAAAGCGCGGCAGACGCTGATGGGTGCTAGCGGCCAAATTGGACGCAAAACCATAGCCGACCTGAAGGCTTCAAACGGGCAGGTGGAAATGTCTACGCGTGACCTGGTGGCAAGGCTCGGGGGCATCGATTCGCGTGCAAAAGACCTGTTTAGCCAGGCTTACTCCAGTGTTGCCGGGCGTTTGCAACAAACTACGGCGGTCGTAAAAGAATTGTTAGGAAACCCGGATGCGCCTGCGCCCATCATCGCAGTCGATAACCAAAATTGCAAAATTACTGTAAACGAAGTCGCAAGTACAGGTGAAGCGGCAGAAGGTACAGAAACTGCAGGGCAAACTTCAGCGCCGTCGGTTTTGCAAGTAATTAAAGGTCTATCCGCGCGTTTGGATGCATTGTCAAACACTACTGACGAATGTCAAAAGTTGATTTTGGCAGACCTAGATAGGTTATTCGGACCGCAAAATCCCGACCAACACACGTGCCAAACAGACAGTCTGACATGCGAAATATGGTACGCCGATGCTGAAATGCGGCAACTGGTGGACGCGCAACGTCAACAGGGTGCGGAACTGGTGAAAAGGCTCAAAGCGGGCACGCAAGACGATGCGGTCAAAAATGTGCAAATGCTGCAAGCGCAGCTGAAAGACGTGGGCACAAATATTGACCAGTTAAAAGAAAATCTGGGCGGACCGGCAACAGACCAGAAAATTGCGGCACTGGCGGACGCTACAGTCCAGCTTGAAAGCCCGCTAAAGGGCCTCGAAAAAGATTTCGACGCAATTGCTGAAAAAGCGAAAAACGTTACCGACCTCAGTGCAAACCAAGATAAAGATATTAGTGCGGCAAAACGGATAGTTTGCATTGCGTCTGGGAAAACTAAGAGTGAAGACCCAGAATTGTCGGGCAAATACCAAATGAACGAAGCCACCGCCCTCGAACTGGCAAAACTGCTGGACGGTACCGACTGCCCTACCACAGATGAAGCAGGTAAAGGCACTTACGAGGGCGATAAAGCTCTGGTTCCTACTTCGCAAGAAACCATGTTTAAGAGGGACCAAGAAATTCGCCAAAAGATAACTGACGTTCGTGAAATTGTCGCCCCAACAGCCGACAACACCACTGCGGCAGGCGGACGGAAAGAAATTATAGAGGCGCGCGCCGTCCTCGACCAAATAAATAAAGCCATTGACGGCGTGAAAACCGAGCGAAACAAGAACGTCGCCCTGCAAAACGAGCGACTAAAAGCCTTGGAAGAAAAGTACTCGCAGAGTCTCAACGTTTTCGAGCAGCTTGCCAAAAATGCGGGTACTGTATCTACGGAAATTGCGACTGTTTCGGCGGACCTCGATACGTATTTGGGTGAATCCCAGCGCGCCAGCGGGAACAAGATAAACCGGGTCAAAACCAATTTGCTCGTGAGCACAAACGCCACCCGAAATGCCGTGCAGAACTCAAATTCGACAGCATTTGGCGGGTTAGCGCGCACGATATCCGGGGAGGCGCGGCGCCTAAACGACCATGGAACAGCGGCAGTAGAAGGCGTGCGTACCCACGTCGAGGGCGCCAACAACCGTACCGCTGCTGCTACCTCGAAACTATTTGCGAAAAACCGGCAAGAAATTCACGGCGTTAGTGACAGAGCTGTGAAAGATACCAATGCGGTAGGATCCCTGTTGCTGGCAGATATCACCCGCCTGCTGGCAGACATGGGGTTGAACGAGGGCAAAAGTGGGGGACTGCTAGAGGCGGTGCCCGTTCCACCAGCCGACCTGGGAGTAACTAACGTGAAACTGGCGGCAACCAGCGCCCACACCAGCGCCACGAAAGCCGCGCAACGCCCCGCACAAACCGCCACAATACTGGAACAATCTGCGATTCGTGCAGCCCTGGCGCGTTTGGAGACCCCCGGCAGATTTGCTGACCCCGGTGCCGTGCTACCGCCCGCATGGTATTCGTTCCACCTGGACAACAGTGACAAATAACGAATCAGAATAATATGCAAGAAGTTAAGAACAGCAAAGGCGACAGTGCGCCAAAAAACTGCCACTTCGTCATAAAAATAGCAGTCATCGGTGTTCTTCTGGCAACTGTGTTGGGGGGCGGCACGGTTGCGGCGTGGCACTATCTTTCACCTGCAGCGGGCGGGACCGGAACTGCTGCCGTGAAAGTAGAACAAACAGTAGGTAGCGTGCCGGACGGGCTCAAAATCGGGATAGTGGTTTCCTATACTGATAACCCTGCAGAAGGGCGCGGTTACGACGGCAACGCGGAAGGCATTTCCATAGCAAAATGGCGGCTTTTTCAAGCCGGCACCAACGTAAAGACCATAGTAGTATCCGACCAAGGCAGCGACAGCGGAGCCCAGGAAGCAATTGCGAAACTTGCAGACGCAAATGTGGCGGGCGTCCTCGCCATAACAAACGGGGACCACACGAAAGCGCTGACTGACGCAGCGCAGGACGCAAACTTACCCATAATTCTGCCGTATGCGCAAAGCCGCGCTGAGCACAGTACCCAAGCGTGGTACGGAATGGGGCAGAAAAAGCAACACGTCGGAGCGATTACAGAAGCACTGAAAACTTTACAATGTTCGCCCATAATTTCGGTGGGAAATACGCAATTGCAAAGGCAAGAAAAAGTAAAAATCACCCCAGAAGAAATTGCCGACAATGACAAAATGGGGAAGCTAATAGGAACCTCGCGCAACGCTTGCATAGTAATAACTGCGGATACCAAACAAACTGTGAATATTATTAGCAAAATTAAAATGCGCAGCGTAAACGCGAAAATTCTGGTTGCCAGCAATGCGGCAAATGCGAGTTTCCGGGATATGTTGGTCGACCAAAATGTTGATAGTCGCGACATATACGCCCTCGGCACACCAGAAGCTACCGCTAAAACTGCAGCCGCTATCGGATTTGAAGAAGCCAAAACGCTGATGCAAACAGATTCCAAATAACCGTCATTGCGCGAGGACGAAAATTTCAGTAAACGCCACCAACTGGCGGATCGGTCCAGTTACGAGGCATTTATGGCACTCGTGCGCGCCAGCACGAACGCAAAATCGGTTGCGCCGCAGCAGATAGCAAAAGCCTTGGCGCAACTGAAGATTTCCGAGGATCAATCGGTAGACGGTATCCACCGCGACTTTACGGAACCTTATTACCAACATTGTTCTTTGGTGCAAATAGTGCCGGTAGAGGGACGCTTAGTGTGGGCGAAATACATTCGCGACTAAGGCGAGCCGGCTTCCGTATTAGCCACCAAAGCCGCGCGTGCCGCTTCTGTAAGGTTCCGAACCGGCAGCAGCGTAATACCCTGCGGTGCGCGCACGTCCTCGGCACCCTGATGGGGTACCAGCGCCACCTCAAAACCCAGACGCGCAGCCTCTGACAGCCGCCGCGCCAACCCCACAGTAGCGCGCAATTCCCCCGTCAAGGACACCTCGCCAAAAGCCACCAGTCCTGGGCGGATACTGCGGTCTGCTGCCGCTGAAATAATGGCGAGGGCGACCGGTAAATCGACGGCAGGCTCGGAAGTTTTCGCGCCCCCCACGGTGGCTACGTAAACATCGCGACTGCCAAAATCCAGACCCAAACGGGCTGCGCACACCGCCAAAATCATTGCTGTGCGCGAATAATCCACACCCGAAGTGGTACGGCGCGGGCTCCCACCCAAACTGTTCGTAGCCACCAAGGCTTGTACCTCGGTGGGCATTGGACGACGCCCCTCCAACGACACGGTAATGCATGTTCCCGGAACTCCGCCCTCAGATTGGGACAAAAACAGTCCTGACGGATCCGCTAACCCCACAATGCCGTGGTCGTTCAACTCAAAACAACCCACCTCATCGGTGGGACCGTACCGGTTTTTCACCGCCCGCAGCAGGCGTAGGCGGGCATGCCTATCGCCCTCGAAATTACAAACCACATCCACCAAATGTTCCAACACGCGTGGTCCGGCAATACCCCCATCCTTGGTTACGTGCCCCACCAGCAGCACTGGAATATTATGTGTTTTTGCTACCGCAATAAAACTGGCAGCAACCTGACGGACCTGTGCCACCCCACCTGGCGCACCCTCAACACTGCTATCTGCGAAAGTTTGCACCGAATCTGCAACAACCAAGGACGGTTCATGCTGCGCAATATGCCCCAGCGCCCGCCCCAAATCGTTTTCTGCAGCCAACAGCAAAGCATCATCCAACGCACCAATGCGCGTTGCCCGCAACCGCACCTGGGACGCCGACTCTTCGCCCGTCAAATACAGTACCGGTCCCGCCCCAAAATCTCGCGCAAATTTCGCCGCCTTTGCCGCAACATCCAACAACAACGTGGACTTACCCACCCCCGGTTCGCCCGCTAGTAACACCACTGCGCCCGGAACTATGCCCCCACCCAGAACCCGATCCAGTTCCCCCACACCTGTCGATCGTCTTGTTGCTGCCCGCGCGTCAACACTCCCGATAGGCACGGCTGGGACAGACGGAACCGCCACCTGGGAGCGCGAAGTCGGGGAGGCGTCCTCAGAAATAGAACCCCACGCCCCACACTGACGACATTGCCCCACCCATTTTGGCGTCTGCCACCCGCATTCACTGCAACTAAAACTAACCTTGCTTTTTGCCATAACAACATAGTATTTGGCGCCGCCTAATCGCGCCCAAAAACTGCCGTTACCGGGGTCTAACCGCACGCCTGCGCAGCTTCGCCACCCTGAAGTGCCGCCGTGTTGCGGACCTTCTGTGGGTATCGGAACGCAATCAGGGGCGCTGGGCGAATTTTTCCAACAAATCCGTGTCCCCAGAAACAATAATTATGTCGCCCTTATCGATGCGGGTTGCGGACGTGGCATATTCGAAGGGATGCCCTGGGGTCATTACGCCGAGGACGACCACGCCGAACCGCGCCCGAATGTCCAGTTCTGCCAGGGTAAACCCGTAGCATTCTTGCGGCGGAATCATTTTCACAATGGAGAACCCTTTACGGTCCATTTCGATGTAGTCCAACATGCGCCCGGATACCAGGTGGGCGGTGCGCTGACCCGCATCAAATTCCGGGTAAACGACGTGGTGTGCGCCGATGCGTTTCAAAATGCGTCCGTGTTCGCGGCTGGTAGCCTTCGCCCAGATTGAGGGCAAGCCCACGTCCACCAGGTTTGCGGTAATCAAAACAGAAGATTCCAAGGAAGTGCCCACCCCGACCACAGCGGTTTGAAACTCGCGCACACCCACTTGTTCCAATGCCTCAATGTTGGATGCGTCCGCTTCGATTAGCGGCAATCGGCCTTGCCATTTTGATATCACCACCGGGTCCTTTTCCAACGCCAAAATTTCCCGACCTAAACGGTTGAGCGTGGCTGCTACTGCCGACCCAAAGCGACCCAGACCGATAACCAGTGTCGCATTGCTTTCGGGGGAGTCCTTCTTTGCCATACCTTCATCCTACCTGCGCCTGTTAGCCAATAGCCGGGCGCTCTTCGGGCATGCGGATAACGCGCCTGCGTTCGCGTAGGGCGAGGGCGGCCGCCACCGTCATTGTCCCTGTCCTACCGGCAAACATCAGCGCGGTCAGCAGATATTTACCGGCTATTGGCAAGTGGGGCGTAATGCCGGTAGAGAGTCCCACTGTGGCGAACGCAGAAATCACATCGAAACTGACGACGTCCAAGGAATAGTCGGTGATGTTTAGCAGTGTGAACGTGGATACGGCCACCAGTAGGGAACCGATGGAAACAACTGCTACTGCCAGGCGCACGGTTTGCGGTGGGATGCGCCTTCCGTAGGCTTCAATATCGCGGTCGCCGCGCGCTTCCGCCACGATTGCCAGGATCATTACTGCCAAAGTTGTTACTTTTATGCCCCCCGCAGTTGACGCCGAACCGCCCCCGATGAACATCAAAATGTCTTGTAGCAGCCAGGTGGCGCGTGTTTCTTCACCAATATTTATTGAGGACATGCCCGAGGACCGCGAATTTACTCCCATCAAAATGGCAGATAGCACTTTCGCGTGGGTGGGAAGTTTGCCAAAAGTGCCCGGGTTGTCCCACTCGGAGGCGCCCACTACGGCGGCTGCGAAAATCATCAACAAAAAGTAGGTGGCAAGCGTCATCTTCGTGTGCAAAGTCCACAACCTGGGGGTGCGCCAGTGGCGTGCCAAGTCGAGGACGACGGGGAACCCTAAAGCCCCCACTGCGGTTCCCACTGCCACCGGCATAATCATCCACCAGTCACTGACGTAGGCCCCAAGACCCTCTGGCATAATCACAAACCCGGCGTTGTTAAATGTAGACACCGCCATGAAAAGGGCATGACCAACTGCGGGGGCGACCTCGTAATGTAACGTCAAAAAACGCGGCAGTAGTGTCAGGAAGATCAGTCCCTCCATGGTGGTGGAGGTAATAATTACAGCCGTTATCAAGGACCCGACGGCACCCAAAGAATCCGTTTTGGTTTCTGTAGCTGCCAACATGCGTTGCGTAAGTCCAATATGGCGCGAAACCGCTAACGCCAAAATTGATGCCAAGGTCATTACCCCCAGGCCGCCAATTTTGATACCGACAGCAATAACAATTTTGCCGAAAACTGACCAGTAGTCAGCCGAATCGACCACCGTCAACCCCGTCACGCAAACTGCAGAAGTGGCGGTAAACAGCGCGTCTACGAACGGTGCGCGCTTTCCCGAGGACGTCGCCCACGGCAGTAGTAAAAGTGCGGTTATGAAGCCGATTATCAGGGCAAAAACTACCAGGGCCAGGCGGGCGGGGCTCTGTTTGGCAATGCGGTCCACGTGCAGTTTGAAACGTTCCCACCGGCTGTCCGCAGTCAGCAGGAAGTCGCCGCCACGCTGAAAATCTAACGACACTTTGCCATTGGGGGCGGGGGAGGGAGACTTCCGGTTCAATTTCTTCCTTTGACCAACTTTCGGTAAATTCGGCGGGTTTTAACCGCATAATCAAAATATCGCATAGACTTACTTCAAACCCGTTAAACCAAAGGATTGTCCATGCCGCAGCAGAGTTTGCCTCGCTTTGTTACAGTCGCCGAATTGGCAGAGCTTATGCGCGTATCTAAAATGACCGTTTACAGGATGATTCATAATGGCGACATTCCTGCTGTTCGTGTCGGGAAATCATACCGGGTGCCGCGTGCTGCCGTGGTGCAGTTGCTGGAAGTTGATATAGCCAATAGTGGAGATATTGCGATCGGCGGGTAGACTCGTACAGTCACAAAAACGAATTCGTTATTTCAATAAGGAGGACGCATGGGCTCCGTCATCAAAAAGCGCCGTAAGCGCATGTCAAAGAAGAAGCACCGCAAGTTGTTGCGCAAAACTCGTCACCAACGTCGCAACAAGAAGTAGCGTCAGCCCGGGCATTGCCCGGGTTTTGTTTGTGGTTTTCAGGGTTTCTTTCCAGTTTCAGTTCAGTCTAGGGTGTGATTTTTGTCATGGCTGCTGTTTTTTGAGGGCGGCTGGTCCAGTTCGCAGAGCCTGTGACGAGCGTCTTTGGGGGGAGTTGCGTTAGTGTAAGCGTTGTTGTCTCAGTCTTTGAGAGTGTCCACACTTTGAAACAAAGCGCACACATGGTGAAATAGTAGTGTGAGCCCGTCGAAGAAAGAAATTTTGCCAATAATCGCCCTCTTAGTAACGAACGCCGTATGGGGTTCGACGTTCTTTATGACCAAAATGATTTTGCAAGAAATTTCGTCGGTAGACTTTTTGGGAATCCGTTTTGCGCTCGCGGGGATTGTAATGGTCGTCGTGTTTTTTCCGGCAGTGCGCGCTGCCGGAAAACGGACCTGGCAAAAGGGCTTCATATTGGGCGTAATTTTCGCAACCGCACAAATTTTTCAAACCGAAGGATTAGCTTGGACGCCCGCGTCGGTAAACGGGTTCATTACCGGCATGTACGTTGTCCTCACTCCCCTAATTTTGTGGGTAGTATTTCGCATTCGGCCGGGCAAAATCAGCGTTGTTGCTGGCGCTATTGCATTTTTGGGTTTGGCAGTACTCAGTTTGCGCGGACTCAGCTTTGGGTATGGTGAAACCCTGACGTTACTGGGGGCTTTGGGATACAGCCTGCACATCGTCCTCATGGGAAGGTGGGCAACCAAAGAAAATGCTGCCAGCCTGGCAACCATCCAAATGATGGTAGTGGGCATACTGTGCCTGTCGGTTGCCGGATATGACGGGTTGCAAGTACCCACCAGCATGGGCGCGTGGGCGTCCATAATTTACATGACAGTGTTCGCTTCGATCCTGGCGTTGCTGGTGCAAACCTGGGCGCAAGCCCAAATCAGTGCAGTGCGTACCGCCGTAGTAATGACCACCGAACCGGTTTTCAGTGCCCTTTTTGCGGTCATGTTAGGGGGCGAATTCTTGACCTGGAGACTGGTTGTTGGCGGCTCTATGATTTTGGGGGCGATGCTAGGGGCGGAATACTACGCCGCCAAACAAAAATCCTTTGAAACACCTCCACCAGGAACGGACTTTTCCAAACCCACCCAGGTGGGACAATTGCAAGAACTCGCAAACTAATATTTGGCGACCACGGCGCCAACCGCCAGCCGTCCTAACGCCCGTGACGTCCGGAAAATCGGCGCCGCAATAGGCGAAACAGCCACCACACTAACCCGATGTGGGCGCTGCGTTTAGCAGTAGTTTTGGCTTTCTGTTCCATGTCAGTGCGTTTGCGTTTGCGCAAATCGTAAATGCGCCACCCCGCTGCTAAAGCCACCAAACGCAACTTTGGGTCCGGATTTATAGCATTAGGGTGACCCACCGCCCTCAGCATAGGCAGGTCATTGACCGAATCTGAATAGGCGTAGGACGCCCCCAAATCAATCCCGCGTTTGCGCGCAATGCCGCGCATTGCCGATACTTTGCCAGGTCCGTGCATTAGTGGGGAAGCGAGTTCTGCAGTGAACCGTCCGTCCCGCAAGGTAACTTCCGTGCCGACCCCGCCGTCCGCGCCCAGCCGTCGGGCCAGCAGATGGGTTATTTGTGAGGGCGTTGCCGAAATTAACCATACTTCGTGCCCCGCCGCCCGGTGTTCATCCAAAAGGCTCTTCGCCTGCGGATACAGGCGCGAAGCGAAAAAATTTTCGTAAATTTCTTCGCCAATACCAATCAGTTCTTCTTCGCTGTGACCAGCCATGCATTGCAATGCCCGCGCCACCAGTTTGTCAATGTGCCGCCGGTTTTCCCCGAACACAATGTACTGCCAGGTGGCGTTTGCCCCGTATGCCAAATCAGCCAGCGTAATAATGCCACGACGCCACAGCGCTCTGGCTAGAATAAACGAGGACGACCCACGAATTAACGTTTCGTCTACATCAAAGAACGCCCCAATAGTGCCAGGGGCGGCATCAGTTTCGGTGTTCTTCACGCTTCCACCTTATAGGTACCGGTAGGATAGCCGCATGGAGCGAACAATTGTGCACGTTATGCGGCATGGCGAAGTGTATAACCCTGAAGGTGTGTTGTACGGTCGCATGTCAGGTTACGGATTGTCGGATTTGGGGTGGCAGATGTCCGCGGGCGTTGCCACAGCTCTGAAAGACGCGGGCGCGAATATTACGCACGTAGTCGCGTCGCCGCTGCTGCGTGCCCAACAGACTGCTACGCCCACGGCCCGCGCGTTTGGATTGCAGGTTCACGCCAACAAGCGCCTCGTAGAGGCAGGTAATACTTTTGAGGGCGTGGCAGTAAATAAAAACCGAGCACTGCTGGCGCATCCGCAGTACTGGTGGCGTTACCGCAATGTTTTTCGCCCTAGTTGGGGGGAACCCTATACGGAAATTGCCCGTCGGATGGTCGCAGCGATTGCCAGTGCGCGGGCGGCGGCAGCTGGGGGAGAAGCATTGGTTGTCAGCCACCAGTTGCCAATTTGGACGTTGCGATTATTCGCCGAAGGACGCCACTTGTGGCACGATCCCAGGGCGCGCCAGTGCTCCTTGGCCTCGCTTACCAGTTTTGCTTTCGAGGGTGCCACTTTGTCGGCAATAACCTACACAGAACCGGTGCGCCACCTGCTCAGTGAGGCCGCCGACATGGTTCCCGGTGACAGTCAGGCGCGCCTCGCCTAGTCGCCCTCGGTAATTGCGCCAGTTGAGTGCAGGTGGTAGGCGATCGCGCGATTCGGATCCTTTTCCGGGGTTTCTGGGGCGAGGACGCCGCTCACTTTTTGGCTTTAACGCGGGGCTTCGTCCTCGTTATGAGTCGGTTTGTGAGTCCGGTCGTCGTCCTTACTATCCCCATGATGGGGGTTTACGGTATCGGCGGGGTTTTCATCGCCCAGGCGTTCGTGCTGTTCTGTGTGCGTACCAGTGGCGTGAGGTTCCCCCGCACTTTCTTCCTTTGTTGTTTGGTCCCTAATATCACTTTTATGGGTACTACGTTGCCCGTTTATATCGTGCTGTGCGTTTTCCCCGTGTTGCCTATCTTGCGAATCTGGCTGGGGAGATGGGGTTTGCTCTGTGGGGCGAGGGCGACCTGGGGCTGAGGACGAAACTGCAGCTTCGCCCTCGGAATTTTCACGCTTTAACTGGGCGGCTTTGCGCAATTTGAACAAAAACTCCGGGTCGTCATCCGGGGCGCGCTGGGGAGTCGACTGCGCATTACCCACCGAAAAATGTATCGGATTGTCCGCAGACCAAATGCCTTTGGGTAGTTCACCACCATGGTTTTCAGCAGCATTAACCCGCGAAATGACCACCCACGCAATCCCGCCGATAGGCGTAATTAGCGTAATAATCAGCATCCACAGGGGTTTTGGGATACCGCCCGGCAAGGATTCCTTGTTAGTACGCGCACAATCTGCCAACGCATACACTGTCACTGCAAATGACAAAACTACCAGGAGAACCCTGAACATTTACCCCACTGCTCCGCAAACGAAAACTGCTATACCCGCAATTAAAGTAGTAATTCCCGTGTGGGCCAATACTTTTACTAATTTTTTTCCGCTAATTCCCGAAAGCACCCTGCTCGCTAAGTAGAAAGAAACCATCAGCAAAACTACCGTAACGAAAGCCACCAGCCCGCGATTTGTGACCATGCCAGCTGCAGTCAGCAACGCCGCCACCACCACTTCTGCAGCATAAACCCGCCGTGCCACAGTATCGCCCAAACGCACCGCCAAAGTCTTTTTGCCGTGGACAGTGTCCGTGGGAATATCGCGAATATTATTCACCATCAGCAAAGCACACGAATACAAGCCCATCGCGCTCCCTGTCAACCACGCCGCGACTGGCGCTGACAAAGTTTGCGTGTAAGTGGTACCCACGGTCGCCATCAACCCGAAAAAAGCGAACACGAAAATTTCGGCAATACCCATGTAGCCGTACGGGTGTTTGCCGCCCGTGTAATACCAGGCAGCAACAATGGCGGCCGCGCCCGGTATTAGCAGCCACCATTTTCCGCACGCCGCCACCAACACCAACCCCAATAGCCCGGCAATACCAAAACACCAAAGCGCCAAGGCTAACACCTGCCGGGGGGGAATCTTCCCGCTGGCAGTCAACCGCAGAGGACCAACGCGCCCCACGTCCGTCCCGCGCACTCCGTCAGAATAATCGTTGGAAAAATTCACCCCAATTTGTAAAAACAGCGCCACTGCTAACGCTAACGCAGCGCGTCCAAGGTGGGCGCCGCCCTCGGAAAGAGCAATACCCGTACCCGCAATAACCGGAGCCCCGGCGGCCGGGAGGGTGCGCAGGCGTGCCCCCTCCAACCAATCATTCAAAGTGAGCATAAAAGCCTTTCAAAAATTGGGTTACTTCGTCCAAGCTGTGCCGTCATGGCGTGCCCGCTCCAGCACTGCCCGTCCTGTCCGCCGGTCGACTTTTCCCGGCGCCAGATACGGCAACGACTGCACAAATGCAATTATACGGGGGGCACATGAGTGTCCCAGGCGGTCCGCCACAAAGTCCCGCAGGTGGGCGGGATGGCAGTTTTTGGCAATTACGAGGGCGCCGACCACTTCCCCCCACTCCGGGTCGGGAATCCCCACGCTCAGGGCATCTTGTACGTTCGGGTGGGCGCGCAAAGCGGCGGTTATTTCAGTGGCAGAGATTTTCAGCCCGCCACTGATTATGGTGTCATCGGCACGCCCGCGCACCACCAACTTGCCACCTTCCATGGTGCCAATGTCGTTGGTGCGGTGCCACCTGGTGTCGCCTTCATAAAAGAACGAGGACGATGTGGGGGCATCCAAATATCCTTGCGCAATCATGGGTCCCGCAAGTTCGATGCGTCCGGTGGCAGGGGAAACGGTGGGAAAATCTGCGCCTGCGCCCGGGAGTGTCAAAGAAGCGCGGGCGTCCTCGGGAACAATTCGGACCTGGGCGCCCGGCAGGGGCAGCTGGTTATAAAAAAGACCGCCACAAGTTTCGGTCATTCCGTACGTGGTGACCACTTTGATACCCGCGTCCTTTGCCGTTTGCAACAGTGCGGAACTGGTCGGCGCACCCCCCACCAAAACCGCCGCAAAATCAGATAAAACTGCGGCTTCTCCAGCGGCAAGTAAACGCTGCAATTGCGTGGGAACCAGCGACACGAAAGATCCTGCGGGCATTTTCCGGGCCAGCTGTGCAAAACGCTGCGGCGAAAACCCACCCTCTAAATCCAACACGTACGGGGTGCGCCCGGCCAGTGCCGCCCGCGCCAACACCTGAAACCCAGCAATATGGTGGCAAGGAAGAGCAAGCAACCAATCGCCCTCGCCCAAAACCTGTGCGGTAGAGCGCCCAGAAGCGTCGAGCGCCTGCCAAGATAACCCCACCAAATGCCCGTTGCCGCTGGTAGAACCCGAAGTTTTCAACACCACGTCAGTTCCGGGCAAAGGTTGGGCGCGGCTGCGTAACTCTTCCCTAGTGGTCGCCACATTCGCGCTGGGGACCAAGACACCATCGGGACGCTGGCAAATCAGATCGGTCAAATTCCGCCAATTGGCGGGGGTAACTAAATAATTCACGAAACTCCAAACGCGACTATGCGTGCCCGAAAACTTGCGGGAACCTGGTAATCCTAGTAGTACGGTAGTCCTAGTAATAGTACGGGAATGGATCCCAGTTAGGGGGACGGTGTTGCAAGAAGGCGTCGCGCCCTTCCCGCGCTTCGGCGCTCATGTATGCCAAGCGGGTGGCTTCTCCCGCGAACACTTGTTGGCCGGCCAAACCGTCATCTGCGAGGTTGAACGCAAACTTCAGCATCCGGATTGCTTGGGGGGATTTGGTGGCAATAATGCGCGCATATTCGAGGGCGACTGCTTCCAGTTGCTCGTGGGGTACGGCTTCGTTTACAACTCCCCATTTGGCGGCGTCCGTGGCATCATATTCGCGCGCCAAAAAGAATATTTCCCGGGCCCGCTTATCGCCTACCTGGCGGGCGAGCAACGCCGAACCGTAACCCGCATCAAAAGACCCCACGTTGGCGTCGGTCTGCATAAAACGCGCATTCGACCCGGCTACTGACAGATCACACACCACGTTCAGACTGTGCCCCCCGCCCGCAGCCCAACCGTTCACTGCCGCGATAACCACTTTGGGCATGGTCCGAATCAGGCGTTGCACCTCTAAAATATGCAGGCGCCCGGCCCGCGCCGGGTCAATTTGTTCGCGTCTGGTAGCCGTGTCGGCACTGGCGTCCGCGCCTTCGACTTCGTAACGGTACCCGTCGTTACCGCGCACGCGCTGGTCGCCTCCACTGCAAAAACCGTAGCCGCCGTCCTTGGGGCTGGGACCATTCCCCGTCAGAATAATGGCTGCCACGTCGCTGGTTTGCCGCGCATGGTCCAAACATAAGTACAGTTCATCGACTGTTTTGGGGCGAAACGCATTGCGCACGTCGGGACGGTCAAAGGCGATGCGCACCACCGGTAAGTCCGCGCCCGCATCCCGCCCGTCAAGGTCTTTTCCCCGGCTAATACCCCGGTGGTAGGTAATGTCAGTCAGATCAAACCCTTCCACTTCCCGCCAGCGGTCGGCAGCGAAAGTGTCTGAAACAAAAGGAAGCATACTCATGCTTTTTAGTGTAACCGGGTGGGGCAGTGGGGACAGTACGGCTTTTTCGAGGGCGCGGCTCAAGTCTGCGCCAAAGGCACACGTTTGGGGATTGCGTAGGATGGAGACATGATTTTTGTTGGACTGATTTTGGCAGCTCTGGCTTTTGCAGTTTCCGCCTGGTTCCGTTTAGGGAAAAGTGCGCGAGCGCGTTCGTGGACAAACGAACTCGCTTTCTTTGATCCCGGTTTTGCATTGCTACTGTTTCCTGGGGTGGGAATATTGGTAGTAGGCATGTCCCTGGTTGGTTTGGGACAAATGGTTCACGGCACGGTAGGTGTGCTGGTTTCCGGTCTCGCGCTGCTACTATGCCTGGTGGGAGCCATTTTGGTGGTGTGGGGTGCCAGTCCTTTCAAGGTGCCCCGGTGGCTGTACCCAAAGTGGGCGAAATGATCGCAGATTTTCCGGTGCCCGCCGCCCTCGCCGAAAGAGGAATAACGCAGGCACGCATTTTCGCGGTGCGCTTGCGCAGGCGGTTTCGTCGCATTTTGGTGCGCGAGGGCGTCTTGTTGCACGGGTCTGCGGGGTGGGGGGAATGTGCCCCATTTTGGGATTATGATCCGCGTCAGAGTGCGCCGTGGCTAAGTAGCGCCATCAAATGTGCCACTAATGAATATCCGGTACCGCGTTCGCAGAGGGTTCGCGTCAACGCTACGGTTCCCATAATGGACCCCGCTGCTGCCGCCGCCCACGTCGCCAACCTGGGATGTGCCACCGCCAAAGTGAAAGTGGCAGACCCCGGCACCGATTTAGCTGCGGACTTGGCGCGCATCCGCGCAGTTTCCGAAAAACTCGGAGAACTTCACGGACGGGCGGCAAAAGTACGTGTGGACGCCAACGCCGCCTGGGACCGGGCAGATGCCGTACGCGCAATTTGCGCCCTCGAAACCTGTATTACCAGCAGTGGCGCCGAATTTGAATACTGTGAACAACCTTGCGCGGACATTACTGACCTCGCCTGGGTACGCCGCCACGTTACCGTCCCCATCGCCGCCGACGAATCCATCCGCCTAGCCAGCGACCCCCTGAAAGTAGCCCGCCTGGGCGCCGCCGACGTAGCAATAATAAAAATAGCGCCACTGGGTGGTATTGACAGCGCCCTCGAAATAGCCGCCGAAACCGGACTAAAAGTGGTGATTTCCAGCGCCCTCGACACTTCGGTGGGGATCAGCGCGGGCGTGGCTGCTGCCGCCGCCCTCGGCACCGACGCCGCCTGCGGTTTAGGCACCGTGACCATGTTTACAAGTGACGTTACCACCCGGCCACTGATCCCCCAAAACGGTTTCCTCCCCACCGTGCGCCCCCCAGTGGACGCCCCCTTGACTAAAGCGCCCACGAAACTCACCGAAAAATGGTCCCACCGGCTGGAATTAATGGCAAAGGAACTTCATGACTAAGTTTGGGCAAACCCCCACGCCCTCACCCACCTACGGTACGGACTCGTCCGCGACCCGCGCCCGCGACATCCTCAGTGCCCTTATCAGCGTAGGCGTTCACGACTTCGTTATCTGCCCAGGTTCGCGCAACGCCCCTCTGACGTATGCGCTCGCGGCACATGAGCGCGCCGGACTGGTGCGCCTGCACGTGCGTGTCGACGAGCGCACTGCCGGATTTTTCGCCCTCGGAATGTCGCGCGCGAAATGCCCCCCGGTGCCGGTAGCGGTGGTAACTACGTCCGGTTCGGCGGTAGCCAATTTGGCACCCGCCCTCAGTGAAGCGCGCGCTACTGGTCTTCCTTTGGTGGCGCTTACGGCAGATCGTCCTGCCACGTTGCGCGGCAGTGGGGCGAATCAAACCACTTTGCAGGCGGGTATTTTTGGTACTTTGGTTTGCGACGAGGTCGATTTGGCGCCCACCACCCAGACCACAGTCACGCCTGACCCCCTGGTGGTAGGGCAGTTGCGGCGTTTAGTTGCGGGAGCGAGCGGACCGGTGCATGTGAACGCACAGTTTGAAAATCCGTTGGCTTCACCAGCGGCGAAAGTGGCAAAGTTGCCACCTTTCGCGTTACCCAGACCTACGTTTCACCGTACTTTAGAAGATTTTGACCCCGAAGGCACGGTAGTTGTGGCGGGGGATAGCGCCAATTTCGAGATGGCGCGGCGGGTGGTTGATTTTGCGACCGACTGTGGTTTGCCCATTTTGGCGGAGCCTAGTTCGGGCGCGCGTTACGGGACCGCTCTGGCGCACTATCCGCATTATTTGGCGGATTTATGTGGGGAGATCCGGCAGATTATTCAAGTGGGCAGACCCACTTTGTCCCGCCCGGTGGCGGCGTTGCTGGCGGATGCAAGTGTGCGCAAAATTGTGCTAGCAGAGGGGCCCAATTGGGTGGATAGTACGGGCACCGCCCAGGAAGTTATTTTTCAGCTGCCCCCGGTGCGTCCGGCGCCTCCACAGTGGCTGACCAAGTGGCAACAATTTGACGAGGACGCGGCTACTAGTTTCGCCCCTCGTTTCGCTGCCGAAGTAATCCCTGGCGAAGCCTTTGATCCGGCGCGCGCCGCTGTTGCAGTTTGGGACAGCGTTGCCGAAGTGCCCGACCACAATCCGCTGCTGTATGTGGCAGCCAGCGCGGGAGTGCGAAACCTGGACAAGTATGCGCCGGTATATGCTAGTCAACCCCAGGTGTACGCGAACCGGGGTCTGGCTGGTATCGACGGGATTATCAGCAGCGCTCGGGGGCTAGCTGCGGGCAGTGATATGGGTGTGCGGGTCCTGGTTGGTGACTTGGCGTTCGTTCACGATTTGGGTGGTTTAGTGGCTGGCAAATACGAGGACGAAGTAGATTTGCAGGTGGTGGTGTTAAACGACGAGGGCGGCAGCATATTTGCTGGTTTGGAGCACGGGGACGGTTCCCACCGAGACGATTTTCCGCGTTTCTTCGCTACTCCGCAGCGCCTAAATATTGGGGCGGTGGCAGCGGGGGTGGGGGCGCAATATTATGCACCCACCAGTTTCGCCCAACTGGAGCTCCTGTTAGCACAGCCTGTTCGGGGTCTTTCTATTATTGAAGTGGACACAGCAGTGCCGAATGTGCGCGCCTTGGAAAGTAAGTGGATGTTCAGGAAGTCTTCGGTAAATGCTCAGTAGTTGCTGTTTAGGCTTTAATATAACGAGGACGAAAGGATTGTTATGAATAATTTTGATTCTGAAAATAACACCGAAAACGGGGTTGTCCCGCAAAGTCCCCATGCTGACCAACATGTTTCCCATTCCGAGCCGGCGCCATCTTTGCCTGGAGATACTAGCGAGGTTCCCTCAGTAAATAAAAACTTCGCGGCGCCCTCAAGTGAACCTAAAGTTCCGCAGGAAGTGCGGGAGCGGTCCCAAGAATCGCAAAATTGGGCACCAGAGTCGCATGTCCAGTCGCTACAGCAGTCGCAAGAACCACAAAAACCGCAAGAACCGGGAAGCGAATACACTGCATCTACGGCACTGCCGCAAAATCCGCCACAGGGGCAGCCGCTGCGCCCGCACATGGACCCGCTGCAGGGACAACCCCCACGTTCTTTTGTGCCGCCACCAGGCGACTCTCAGCTTTTCGACCCGGCAATGATTCCCCCGCTGAACCATGCGCCTACCGCTCCCGACATGCCCGGTGGTCCGTTCGTACCTTCCGCAATGCCACCGCGACGCCAGAAAAAACGCGGACCGGGGTGGACCGCCCTCGTAATAACCGGGATTATTGCCGCCCTGATAGGTGGGGGAGGGGCTTTGGCTTACACCCATTTCATGGACGATAAAGGCAGTGTCACAGCTGTAACAACGGCGGCCCCCTTGCCTAAAGTCAGAGCCGGTGAGGCCCCCGACTGGGTTCGTGTTGCCCAAACTGTCACCCCCGCCGTAGTTGCAATTCACGTGCGTACCGTTGATAGCGAAGCAGAAGGCAGCGGCGTCATCTTCGATGACAAAGGCGACATTTTGACAAACCACCACGTAATTGCGGGTGCGCAAAACCAAGGAGAAATGCTCATAACCACCGGGGATGGGAAAACCTTCAAAGGTAAAGTGTTGGGAACCGACCCCACCACTGACCTGGCAGTAGTAGGTCCTCAGGACCCGCCCGCGGGACTAAAAGCAGCAGTACTGGGATCTTCAAACAATTTGTTGGTGGGGCAACCCGTGGCCGCAATCGGTAACCCCCTGGGGTATTCCGCAACTATGACCACGGGCGTAATATCCGCCCTCGATCGGCCCGTAGCGGTTCAACCCGAAGACGACAGCGCCTCCGGCAAAGAAGTAGTAACTAACGCCATTCAAATAGATGCGGCCGTGAACCCGGGCAACTCGGGGGGACCATTGTTCAATGCCTCAGGCGAAGTCATCGGCATCAATTCCTCTATTGCCTCCATCCCCAATGCGACAGGGCGTGGTGGCTCGATTGGTTTGGGCTTTGCCATTCCCATTGACCTAGCTAAAAATGTTGCCAAACAGTTGCTAAAAGGCGGGAAAGTACACCACTCGCAGCTTGGCGTTCGCTTGGAAAACGGTTACGCAAAGTCTGAAGGGAACTACCTTTCTGGCGCCCTCACTGTCCAAGTTTTGCCTGGCAGCGCCGCCGAAAAAGCCGGTATCCAAAAAGGCGACCTGATTTTGGAAATTCAGGGACATAAAGTGGCATCCGCAGTGGCACTACTCGGATATGCGCGCTGGTACAACCCTGGTGACGAAGTCACTTTGAAAATAGTGCGCCAAGGTAAAGCCCAAGAAGTGAAAGTTGTTTTAGGCGCCGCAGACTAGGGCAGAGTGGGGGGGGGCAAACTGGGTAACGCCCGACCGCGCGTCATTGCTTCGGTCGGGCTATTTGCGTCAGCGCTGCCAGCAGTGGTTGCATTTTGGCGCGCGTTTCTGCCACTTCTTTGTCCGGGTCAGAGGTGGGCATAATTCCGGCCCCCGCAAAAACACGCACTTTTGTGCATTGCAAGGTGCTTTCTGTCGGCGTTGGACGGGGGGTTATTTCGGCGCACCGCAGGGCTATCGCCCACTGCCCGCCCCCGCTCGCGTCCACCCAGCCAACCGGGCCGGCGTAACGTCCGCGATCCATTTTTTCGGCGCGCGTGAGCACCTTTCTGGCAACCGGTGTGGGAGTACCACACACAGCCGCAGTGGGGTGCAGTAAATGCACGGGGTGTAACACACTGCCGTCAATACGGGCAGTAATGTCCGTGGCTAAATGCACTAAATTGGGCAGCTGCAGTATGAAAGGGTCGCCGACGTGCAGGTCTGCGACTTTGCCAGTGAGGGCGACCCGTGCTGACTGTACTGCAAGGTGGTGTTCCGCCTGGTCTTTGGCAGATTTTTTGAGGGCGGCACCCCCGTTTTTTCCGGCAGTTCCAGCCAGTACCCGGCACCGAAAACGCCCGCGGTTTGACTCGCCTAACATTTCGGGGGTGGCACCCACCAGGTTATCCACAACAAACGTCCAACAGGTGGGGTAAGCGCGCATGAGTTCGGCGGCAAGTACGCGTTGGTCTAAATTTTCGCAAGAAAACTGCAGGTCGCGGGCGAGGACGACCTTTTCGGCGCCGCCTTTTCCGAGTGTTCCGGCAACTTCAGCTACCGCTTTCGCCCACTCGTCTTCTGTGAGGCTGCCAGGGAAAGGCCCACTTACAGTGGGTGCGGGTGCTTGCGCCAGTTCTGTGCGCGCCCACTCCAACAGGTTTGCGCGGCTTTGTAATAAGCGAAACAACTCCCGCCCGCGCGTTGACTCCGAAACGCAAGCCAGCGTCCGCACCCCCGTAGTAACAACCGTAACTTGGGGGACAATGAGGGCGCCTTCGCCCTCGGGCGCAAAAGCGAAAGACCCCAACGCCACCGGAAAAGTAATCGGAAAATCTGCCCTCACCGCAGGGGGTACGGTACTGACCGCTGCATCCAATAAATCCCACCAATTTTCTCCGCGCAAAATCTGCTCCGCCCCCGTGCCGGTAAAACGGGCGCATTCCCCAATGCCTAAAACTGCCACATTCTGGCCGACGAAAGCACTAAGTTTTTCACTGGCAGGGCACAACCCAAAAAGCTCGGGCACTACAGGTAAAGGGGGAAGATCTTGCACTAGAAAATTCATGGGTTCCTTTCGCCAGGCACATTCTAGCGGAGACGGAAGCACGAGGTGGAAAATGACAACGTGAGGCGGAAATGTCAAACTTGGTTTATGGCATTTAAGAGGGCATTTGCAAACGTTAAACCACAGATTTACGCCGCAGATTTGCATAAAGATCCCCACCAAGTGGCGATCATGTTCGACAAAGTCGCGGCAAAGTACGATATTACAAATGACGTCCTGTCCTTGGGGCAAGACCGACTGTGGCGGGTGTGGACGCGCCGCCAACTGAACCCATTACCGGGGGAACGAATCTTGGATTTGGCAGCCGGAACCGGAACATCAGCGGTGGAATACGCCAAAAGTGGGGCAGAAATAGTGGCGTGCGATTTTTCCACCGGAATGGTCGCGGAAGGCAAAAAACGGCACCCCGAATTAATGTTTGTTGCCGGCGATGCCACGGCTTTACCTTTTGCGGATAATACTTTCGATGCCGTAACAATTTCTTTCGGATTGCGCAACGTTGTAGATACCGAAAAAGGTTTGTCCGAAATGCTGCGCGTAACTAAACCGGGTGGGCGTATTTTGGTGTGCGAATTCTCGACCCCTACCTGGGGGCCTTTCCGCGCAGTCTATGAATGGTACTTGCGCGTCGTCCTCACCCGCATTGCCGCCGTGGTGGGGTCGAACGATCCGGCCTACAGTTACCTGGCAAATTCCATTATCGATTGGCACGACCAAGTGGAATTAGCGCAAATTATGCGTTCTGCGGGGTGGCAAAATCCGTGTTGGAAAAATTTGACTGGGGGAATAGTGGCGTTGCACTACGCAATAAAGTCTGGGGAAAAAACACAATAGGAAAGATGCCTGTTGCATAAATAATAGGTCTTTCGACCCGCGTAAAAATGCCACCTTTGCGGTTTTCGTGCGGAAAAGTCGCCATGTAATCTGACATTTTATGCCTGGGCTAAGGTTTGAATTGGTATTTTTCGAAAGGGGTACAGGTGACTAACTGCGACAAGCAGGTGGACGTCATTGTTGTTGGCGCAGGGCCGGCAGGGGCGGCTACCGCTTATCACCTCGCCCAAGCCGGTTTTGAAGTTTTAGTTTTAGATAAAGCCGTTTTCCCGCGCAACAAAACCTGTGGGGACGGTTTGACCCCAGCGGCAGTGCGGGAATTGCTGACAATTGGCATTAATCCGGTAACCGCGCCCGGTTACCAGAAAAACACCGGGTTGGTAGTAATCGGGGCCGGACACAAGGTGCGTTTGCCGTGGTCGGAACAGAACACCAGGCCCGGTTTCGGGTCGGCGCGTCCCCGCCTGGCTTTGGATTGGCATATTGCAGAACGGGCCCGCAGCGCTGGTGCCCACGTTTGGGAAGCTTGCACGGTTACGGAAGCCCTTCTCGAGGGCGGTCGGGCAGTGGGCGTGCGCGTGCGACGCGGCAAAGAAGTCGAACCCAAGGCAGGCGACCTCGAACTATACGAGCAACTGACCGCTGAGGATGCGCGTATTCCTCACAGCAGTGCTGCCGCCCGCGACCGCCAGGAAGTCCGGCAAATGCCTCCCGAGTTTTCGGTGTGCGCCCGCTTGGTAGTGGACGCCGGTGGGGTGGCTGCCCGTGTCGCTACCGGAGCAGGCAGGACAAAAGCGACCAACCGTCCTCTGGGGGTGGCCGTGCGAACTTACTTTAAGTCGCCACGGGGAGCCGAAATGGACATGGAATCCCAACTGGAACTGTGGGATGGTACCCCCGGAAAATCGAATTTGCTGCCCGGCTACGGGTGGATGTTCCCACTGGGGAACGGATTAGTAAATGTCGGGTTGGGGTCGGTGTCTTCGTCCTCGGCGGCAACTAAGTTGCCGTACCGCAAAATTTTCGATTCCTGGACCAAAGCAACCCCCACCGAATGGGGTTTTTGTCCCGAAAACCAGGTCGGTCCTTTGCAGTCGGCGGCGTTGCCAATGGCTTTTAACCGTAAGCCTCATTACGAGGGCGGTTTGGCAATTGTCGGTGACGCTGCGGGAATGGTGAGCCCTTTTAATGGGGAAGGTATAGCCCCCGGCATGGCGGGCGGTCGCTTTTTGGCGGCAGCGGCTGTGCAAGCATTTGGGCGGGGCGAAAAGGGCTTCGACAAAGCCATGAACGCATTTGTGCAAGACATGGCTCACGAATGGGGCGGGTATTATCGGCTCGGAACCTGGTTCGTGAAACTGATTGAGCGCCCTCAAATAATGCAGGTCTGTACCCGGTATGGTCTGCCAATTAACCGCTTAATGGTGGCTGTTCACAAGCTTCTGTCAGACGGCTACGAACGTAGTGGTGGACAGATTGACGATAAAATTATTGCAACGCTTGCAAGGTTGGTGCCAAAAGTATGACACCAATAATTCAACT
Source organism: Actinomycetaceae bacterium (assembly GCA_030528145.1). Taxonomy (GTDB): domain Bacteria; phylum Actinomycetota; class Actinomycetes; order Actinomycetales; family Actinomycetaceae; genus Winkia. The sequence goes on along the minus strand of JAUMZK010000013.1, from coordinate 30,409 downwards.
CGCTAAAGCAAACATTAGCTTTGCCCAGCGGGGTAAAAGCTGGGAGGTCATATGTCACAGTTTCTAATCATGGCGGCGGCCGCTATTCTGGTTGCCGCAGGCGGTCTGGTTGCGTCTGCACTGTTGGGTACCAAAACGTATTCGCGGGTTAAGGAACAAACTTATGAATGCGGTATTGATCCCATTGCGCACGAAAACGCCCACGAAGGACGCTTCCCCATTAAGTACTACTTTGTGGCAATGACCTTCATTGTTTTTGACATCGAAGTAGTGTTCTTGTACCCGTGGGCTGTCAGCATTGATGACTTTGGGCGACTGGCAGGCGGCGCACAACTGGGCATTTACTCGCTGGTAGCAATGATGATCTTCCTGGTGCTCCTCGTTATTCCCTACGTTTACGAATGGCGCCGCGGCGGACTGGACTGGGATTAAAAAGGGGGAAACATGGCAGGAATTGGTGCACGTCGCGAACAGATGGAAGCGGACCTTCCAGACGGGTTTGCAATCACCTCACTGGAACGCTTCATTGGTTTGGCGCGTAAATCTTCGGTTTGGCCGGTCACTATGGGGCTTGCCTGCTGCGCTATTGAAATGATGGCAACCGGTACGCCGCGTTACGACATGTCGCGTTTTGGTATGGAAGTGTTCCGGGCTTCCCCCCGGCACGCTGACCTCATGATAGTGTCCGGTCGGGTGGCACACAAGATGGCGCCTATTATTCGCAACGTCTACGATTCTATGCCCGAACCCAAGTGGGTTATTTCCATGGGGGCTTGCGCCTCTACTGGCGGCATGTTTAACAATTATGCGGTGGTGCAAGGGTGTGACCACGTGGTTCCCGTAGACGTGTACTTGCCGGGGTGCCCGCCGCGCCCAGAGGCACTGCTCAACGCCATCATGGTTTTGCACGACCAAATTCACTTCCAGGAGCCTCTGACTGCAAAGCGTCGTCTGGAAGTTGCCCGTTTGGCTGAAAAAGCCGCTTTGGAAGCCACACCAACTCACATGCGGAAGGGATTGCTGGCATGAGCGATAAAGAACTCGTTACGCCCGAACCTGCGGACCGGGCGCGCCCACTGCCAGAACTGGTGGGCATGCGCAAAGGGCTGTTCGGGGTCCAAGATTCGGGGGACACCACAGGTTTTGGGGGACTGGAAGCGCCAGTTTTCCTGCCGGGTGAATCCGCCCGCCCGTATGGGGGTTGGTTCGATACGGTAGTGGACGTCCTCGAAGAAGACATTCGCGACGCCGGTCTGCAAGTAGGCGAAGTAATCGAACGCGTCGTTGTAGAAAATGACGAATTGACTATTTTCATTGCCCGCGACCACATTGTCGAAGTCGCGAGAATGTTGCGGGACGATCAAGATTTGCGTTTTGAACTGTGCCTGGGCGTCAACGGTGTCCACTACCCAATGCAAAAAGGCGCAGAATTGCACGCCGCCTACATGCTGCTGTCGGTAACTCACGCCCGACAGTTGCGCATTGAAGTTACTTGTCCCGAGGACGACCCCCACATTCCGTCTATTGTTTCTGTTTACCCTGGCAACGATTGGCACGAGCGGGAAACTTGGGACCTCATGGGCATTATTTTCACCGGTCACCCGTCTTTGACGCGGACCGCTATGCCTGACGACTGGGTAGGACACCCACAACGTAAGGATTACCCACTGGGTGGTATTCCCGTTCAATACAAGGGCGCCACCGTTCCGCCCGCTGATGTTCGGAGGTCGTACAACTAATGACCCAAGTACCTTTCCAAGCGGCACCGCCGTTACTAGACGACCAGGACCTGCCAGAGTTCACTGTTTCGGGGGGCGACTGGGACGATGTCACGGCAGAAATTGAGCGCCTGTCGCTGCAAGAAAAAATTGTAAACGAGCGCATTATCGTAAACTTAGGACCGGTTCACCCCGCTACCCACGGTGTGTTGCGTTTGATTGTGGAAATTGATGGTGAAGTTATTCGTCGCGTCCACGTCGGTACGGGCTACTTGCACACGGGTATTGAAAAGAACATGGAATACCGCACGTGGTCTCAAGGCTCGACGCTCTGCACGCGCATGGATTACGTTGCTTCTATGCATAATGAGGCTGCTTACGTTATGGCGGTCGAAAAATGCATGGGCATAACCGACCAAATCCCGCAGCGTGCCCGGCTGATTCGCGTCCTTATGATGGAACTACAACGCATTGCCTCGCACATGGTGGCAATCGGTACGGGTGGTAATGAACTGGGTGGTACCACCATCATGACCATTGGCTTCCGCGGGCGCGAAGAAATTTTGCGCATTTTCGAGCGGGTCACGGGTCTGCGCATGAACAACGCTTATTTGCGCGTGGGCGGAGTGGCACAGGACTTACCGGCTGGAACCACCGAATACATTCGCGACCTCATGCCAAAAGTGCGACGTGACCTGGGCGAACTTGAAGATCTGACAATGCAGAACCCCATCTTCAAAGCCCGTTTCGTAGACGTCGGCATAATCACCCCTGAAGCCATGTTCGCTATGGGACTTACCGGACCTTCTTTGAGGGCGGCTGGTTACCCCATCGATATGCGCAAGTTGCAGCCATATTGCGACTACCAGACCTTCGACTTTGACATTCCCACGTGGACACAATCCGACTGCTATGGGCGCGTACGCGTGCGCTTTGACGAATGCTACCAGTCCTTCAAAATTATTGACCAAGTACTGGAACGCTTGGATGCGTGCGAGGGCGAACCGGTGATGATACAAGACAAGTCCATCGGCTGGCCTTCCCAATTGTCTGTTGCCACCGACGGGCAAGGCAATTCCACTGAACACGTTCGCCATATCATGGGGCAATCCATGGAAGCACTCATTCACCACTTCAAGTTGGTAACTGAAGGTTTCCACGTGCCCGCCGGGCAAGCCACCCAACTTATTGAGCATGCGAAAGGCATCATGGGTTGCCACGTGGTCTCTAATGGTGGCACCCGCCCCTACCGGGTTCACTTCCGCGAACCGTCCTTCTCTAACCTGCAATCGATCTCGCTGCTGGCAGAAGGTGGGATGATTTCCGACCTAATTATGACTCTGGCATCAATTGATCCAGTGCTCGGAGGTGTTGACCGCTAATGACGTATTCACCCGAACAATTTGCGTCCATGCAAGCCGACGCGCGCGAAATAATGGACCGCTACCCGGTGGGACACCAACGCAGCGCCCTCATCCCAATGCTGCACCTAGTGCAATCGGTGGACGGTTACGTCAGCCCGGACGGTATCGCATTTTGTGCGCAAATGCTGGAACTCAGCCGCGCCGAAGTCAGTGCTGTAGCCACCTTCTACACCCAGTTCAAACGCCACCCTAACGGCGAATACACTGTGGGTGTTTGTACCAATGCGCTGTGCGCAGTGATGGGCGGGGACAGTATTTTCGAAGCCGTCTCTAATCACCTTGGTGTCGGACACGACGAAACTACCGAGGACGGCAAAATCACGCTCGAAGCCTTAGAATGCAACGCGGCGTGCGACTATGCCCCGGTAGTAATGGTCAACTGGGAATTCTTTGATAACCAAACCCCCCAAAGCGCCCTCGACATGGTAGACGACTTGCGCGCCGGGCGTCCCGTGCGTCCTACGCGCGGACCAAACCAAGTACCCACTTTCAAGGAAAATTCGCGAGTACTGGCAGGCTTTTTGGACGAGCACGCCAACGAAGGTCCCTCGGCAGGGGAAGCTACTTTAGCAGGGCTGAAAATCGCGAAAGAAAAGGGTTGGAAAGCCCCTGACAACGAAGAAGCCATGCGCGCCGCCGAGGCAGCTCGCCAGGCCGAACAGAAAACGGAGGAAAAGTGAGCGCACTGAAATTGGACACGCTCACCCCGATCCTCAGTGAGCATTGGGGCGAAGACCAGTCCTGGACTTTAGAACACTACCTGTCCGTGGGCGGGTACGAGGGTTTGAAGAAAGCCCTGACCATGGAACCAGCGGCAGTTGTCGACGCCGTAAAAGCCTCCGGGCTGGCGGGACGTGGTGGTGCTGGCTTCCCCACGGGCTTGAAATGGTCCTTCCTGCCCCCAGACGACGGCGGACCGCGCTACCTGGTGGTAAATGGCGACGAGTCCGAACCTGGAACTTGCAAAGACATCCCTCAAATTATGGCGAATCCGCACTGCCTCATTGAAGGTATGGCTATTACTTCGCACGCTATTGGTTGCCAGCACGCGTTCTTGTATTTGCGTGGTGAAGTCGTCCACGTTTATCGCCGTATTTTGAACGCGATTAAAGAGGCCACTGCGGCGGGTATCCTGGGCGACCTTAAGATCGTTGCCCACTGCGGAGCGGGCGCCTACATTTGTGGTGAAGAAACGGCGCTGCTGGATTCTTTGGAAGGTCGGCGCGGACACCCCCGCCTGAAGCCACCATTCCCCGCAGTAGAAGGGCTTTACGCCCGTCCCACCGTAATTAACAACGTGGAAACCATTTCCCAGGTGCCCGGCGTGTTTAAAAACTCGATCGACTGGTATGCTTCTATGGGTTCGGATCGGTCTAAAGGGCACGGATTGTTCAGCATTTCCGGGCACGTTGTCCGACCTGGGCAATACGAAGCGCCGCTGGGCATCACAATGCGCACACTGTTGGCACTGGCTGGTGGTATTCGCCCTGGTCACGAACTAAAGTTCTGGGCTGTAGGGGGTTCTTCTGCCCCCATTTTCACGGCTGAACAATTGGATGTGCCGCTCACTTACGAGGACGTCAGGGCAGCCGGTTCTATGCTCGCGACCCGCGCTATCCAAGTTTTCGACGAAACCACTTCCGTAGTGCGCGTCATCTCGCAATGGATTGACTTTTACCAACACGAATCGTGCGGTAAATGCACGCCGTGCCGCGAAGGCACGTACTGGCTGAAGCAAATAATGCACCGCTTGGTGAAAGGCGAGGGGCGCCCAGGCGACCTCGAACTGATGGAAGATATATGTTCAAATATTGCCGGAAGGTCCTTCTGCGCCTTGGGTGATGCGGCGGCTACCCCAATTCCGGCGGCACTCAAATTCTTCCGCGAAGAGTTTGAAGCCGGGTACCGCACCCCCGCGTGGGAACTGTTCCCGTACGAAAAGTCCAACCTGTTTTACGAAGGAGGCGCCCGATGAGCACATCAGACCTCGTGTCCGTAAAAATTGATGGGCAGTCCATCGATGTCCCTAAGGGCACGCTGATTATTCGGGCGGCGGAAAAGCTCGGCATTCACATTCCGCGTTTTTGCGACCACCCGCTGTTGGACCCAGTGGGCGCCTGCCGCCAATGTTTGGTTGAAGTAGCCATGCCCAACCGGGCGGGCGAAGTAGCGAAAATGCCGAAGCCGCAACCGGCTTGCACTATGACCGTGGCGCCGCAAATGGAAGTGTTTACGCAACGCACTTCGCCAGTTGCCAAAAAGGCGCAAAACGGCATTATGGAGTTTTTGCTGATAAACCACCCTTTGGATTGTCCGATTTGTGACAAGGGCGGGGAATGCCCACTGCAAAATCAGGCGTTATCGCACGGTCAAGAAGAAAGCCGCTTTGGTGAAGCCAAGCGCACTTTCCCCAAGCCCGTGTCACTGTCGTCAACCATTTTGTTGGATCGCGACCGGTGTATTTTGTGCCAACGCTGCGTGCGCTTCCAACAGCAGATCGCAGGCGACCCGTTCATTGCGTTGCAGGGTCGGGGTGGCGGTTCCTCGCCACTAGATCACCACCACTTTACGGGCGAACAAATTGGGCGTTTTGACTCCCAAACTTTAGGGTTCGAGGACGAAGCTGCTAAGACCGCGCAGTGCACCGACATGTCTGGTCCCAGTGGGCAGGCGGGTTATGCTCAGGGATTCCACGAAGGTCCGGTCACTCCGGCGATGGAGGATTTGTCGGGACGGCGTTTCAGCTCGTATTTCGCGGGAAACATTATTCAAATTTGTCCTGTGGGTGCGCTCACGTCTGCGACTTACCGTTTCCGCGCCCGCCCCTTCGACTTGGTTTCCACTGGGGCCGTGACAGAACACGACGCTTCCGGTGCGAAGATCCGCAACGACGTGCGTCGCGGTCACATCACCCGCCGTATGGCGGCTACCGACATGGAAGTCAATGAAGAGTGGATTTCCGACAAAGACCGCTTCGCTTTCCAATGGCAGTTCACAGACCAACGACTAAAGATGCCGCAGGTGCGTGTGGACGGAAAGCTAGTGTCGACCTCGTGGGAAGACGCCCTGGACGTAGCTGCGAAAGGATTGGCAAAAGCCACCAGCGTGGGGTTGCTGCCCGGTGGGCGTTTGGCTTTCGAGGACGCCTATGCGTGGTCCAAATTTGCTCGCGTTGCGCTGGGAACCAATAACGTTGACTTCCGCGCCCGCATTCACAGCGACGAAGAAAGCCAGTTCCTCGCCAGTGTGGTGGCTGGCAGCGGGTTGAACGTCACGTACAACGATTTACAAAACGCCGGGCAGGTGCTGTTGGTCGCCCTCGAACCCGAGGACGAATGCGCAACCCTGTTCTTGCGTTTGCGTAAAGCCAGCCGCGCTGGCACCCAAATTGCCACTATTGCGCCGTTCGCTACTGTGGGCACGCAAAAGATGGCGGCAACTTTAATTCCTGCCGCCCCCGGTACAGAAGTGGAAATTCTAGATTCTATTGCCGGTGGCTCCGACGTCGAAATGCTGGCAGAACTTGCCGGTAAATTGGGTGAAAACGGTATTGTTCTGGTGGGTGAACGTGCTGCTCGCATACCGGGTGTGCTCAGTGCGGTGACCCGCCTGGCTGCTCGTACGAACGCCCGCTTGGCGTGGGTGCCGCGTCGCAGTGGTGACCGCGCTGGCGTCGAGGCGGGCTTGCTGCCAAACCTGTTGCCCTTCGGTCGTCCTCTAGATCAAGGGGTCGACCTGACGGAAAAGTGGGGACAAACCCCCACAGAACCAGGGCTGGGTGCAACCGAAATGCTCAAAGCCCACCTGGACGCCCTCGTAATTGGCGGCGTAGACGTGCGCGACCTGCCGGTAGATCTGACAGAAATTCGTCAAGCCGGTTTCATTGTGGCTTTGGAAGTGAACCAAACTGCTATTACCGAGGTCGCAGACGTGGTCTTCCCCGTGGCACCGGTAGCGGAAAAAGCAGGCACTTTCATTAACTGGGAAGGACGGCTCGCCCCCTTCGCGCAAGCCCTGTCTACCAGGGCACTGAGCGACCGGGAAGTTTTGGGCGAAATTGCCGCAGAACTGAACAAACCGCTGGGCTTGCAAACTCTCGCGGACGTTCACGCAGAAGCCAACGAACTAATGGATTACAGCGGCGAAAAAGTGACTGCTCCTGCCACTGCCGCCAGCGAACTGACCGCCCCACCTGCCGGTAGCGCCGTGCTGGCAACGCACAAGCCACTACTTGACGAAGGGCTAATGCAAGCTGGCAACCCGGCACTGACCGGGGCTGGGCGCAAGCCGGTGGTCGTCCTCGGCAAAGAATGGAATATTGCCGAAGGCGCCGAAGTAACCGTGTCAACCGACGCGGGCGAAATAACTTTGCCCGCACACATTGCAAATATTGTTGAGCGCGTCGTCTGGCTGCCGGAATGCTCGGCAGGCAGCCACGTGCTGGCCAGCCTGGGGGCAACCAGTGGAACTCAGGTTCGCGTAGCCGCGAAAGGGGAGGTGAACCGATGAACGCTCTGCAACTACTACCACAAGTAGCCGGCAAGACAGCCGACTTTAGCCAGGAAACCTGGTGGCTGTCTCTCATCAAAGCCGCATTTATCGTAGTGTTCTTAATCGTTACCGTGATCATGGCGCTGTGGGTGGAACGGCGTGGATTAGGGCGCATGCAGACCCGTCCCGGTCCGAACGTCCACGGTCCGTTGGGCTTGTTCCAGTCCTTTGGTGACGCCCTGAAACTGCTGCTTAAAGAAGACTTCAACAAAAAAGGTGTGGACCGCTTTTTGTACCTGCTGGGACCCGCCGTTGCTGCCTTCGCATCATTCATGGTTATGGCGGTAATTCCCTTCGGACCGAACGTAAACATCTTCGGGTACTCCACGCCATTACAACTAATGGATCCTTCAATTGGGGGGCTCTACATTCTGGCAATCGCGTCGGTTGGCGTGTACGGGATCATTTTGGGTGGTTGGTCTTCTAAAGGCACGCTGCCGTTGCTGGGTGCGGTCCGGTCCTCGGCCCAAGTAATCAGCTACGAACTGGCTATGGGACTGTCGCTCGTGGCAGTGTTCATTGTGACTGGGTCCATGAAGACCTCTGAAATTGTGGGCGCGCAAAGTCCCATTTGGTGGTGCTTCGCATTATTCCCCGCATTTTGCATCTACTACATTTCCTCGATTGCGGAAATCAACCGTTTGCCTTTCGACCTCACAGAATGTGAATCCGAACTGGTGGCAGGGCACTCCACCGAATACTCTTCGATGAAATTTGGTTGGTACTACCTGGCGGAATACATCAACATGTTCAACGTTTCCGCAGTCACCGTAACCATGTTCTTGGGCGGGTGGCGTTTTCCCTTTGGGGATCTGATCCTGGGTGGCGCACTAAATTCTGGTTGGTGGCCAATGCTGTGGTTCGTCATCAAACTGTGGGTGGTGGCCTTCACTATTATTTGGGTGCGCGGTACGCTGGTGCGTTACCGTTACGACCAACTGATGGATCTGGGCTGGAAGGGGTTAATGCCTATCGCCCTCGGCTGGGTAATCGTAGTCTCGCTGATGCGCGCCATTGCCCTGTACGCAAACTTGACCATGATGCAAATGCTCATCGGTATAGCCGTATTGTTCGCCATCGCCCTCGTAATCGTGTCCTTTACCGGCAGGGAAAAGACCCAGTCCGAGGACGAAGACACGTCCGAATTTGATCCGTTGGCGGGCGGTTACCCCCTCCCACCGTTGCCTGGTCAGGTCATGCCCGTAAGTCCGCGCGCTGGACGTACCGAAGTGGCGGTCGTGAAAGAAGGTCAAAAGTGAGCAAACGGAATCCCACCAGGGAAGACATGAAATACGAAAAGGATCCGAAGGGACCCATTGGGCAATTCTTTGCCCCCTGGGCAGGCTTCGGGGTTACCATTTCATCCTTCTTCCGCCCCACAGTAACCGAACAGTACCCATTTGAGGGACCGTACTTACAGCCGCGCTTCCATGGGCGGCACCAACTGAACCGTTACGCTGACGGTTTGGAAAAATGTATTGGTTGCGAATTGTGCGCGTGGGCGTGCCCGGCTGACGCCATTTTGGTGGAAGCAGCGGTAAACACTCCCGAAGCCCAGTACAGTCCGGGTGAACGTTACGGGCGGGTCTATCAGGTCAACTATTTGCGGTGTATCTTCTGCGGTTTTTGCATTGAGGCGTGCCCCACTAGGGCGTTGACCATGACAAACGATTTTGAGTTGGCGGAACAACACCGTGACCGTCTGATTTACGAAAAAGACCAGATTTTGGCCCCACTTGCCGAGGGCATGTTGGCGGCACCGCACCCCATGGTAGAAGGGGCTGCAGACACCGACTACTATTTGGGCAAGGTCGAAGGTCCAACCAAGGCGCAAATCGCGTGGGTTCAGGCGCACCGCCCAGACGATCCTTCGCTATCTAGCGCCTATCCGACCAAGGAGGACACGCTGTGAACACGGTATCTGCCGCAGCCCACATGCCCGCTATCGCTACTGGTGAGGCGGTGATGTTCTGGATTCTGGCGCCCCTGATGATAGTGGCGGCAATCGGTTTGGCATCGTGCCGTAAAGCCGTACATGGTGCCTTGTGCATGGTGGCTATCATGCTGGGATTGGCACTTATTTACATTTCCGAGGGTGGCATCTTCATTGGCGTTGTTCAGGTTGTGGTTTACACTGGCGCAATTATGATGATGATCGTCTTTGTAATAATGATGATCGGTGTGGCCGCTTCGGATAATTACCAAAAGACGTCGAGGTCGCTGCGTACGGTGTCCTGGCTGGCAGGCGCCGTCATTATTGCGCTGCTTTCGGGTTTCATTTTGATGGCGAATCTGCCGATATCTGGCAAACTAGTGAGTCCGTTGGGCGTAGATAACCCGGTGGCGGTCGGGTTGTCGATTTTCCGCGATCACACGTTCAGCCTGGTTATTGCCGACATTTTGCTGATTACCGCCGTGGTTGGGTCCATGCTGCTAAACCACGCAGACCGGTTGACGGTCAAAGCCACCCAGATTAACACGTTGAAAGCCCGGTGGGAGAGCTGGCGTACGCGTGGCATCCACATTGGGCAAGTGCCTGCCCCTGGTGTGTACGCTACTTCTAACGCGGTGGATGTTCCGGCGATTTCCGGTGAAACCGGAGCGCCTATTCCCGAATCTGTTTCGCGCGTGCTGCGTGCGCGTGGTCTGGAACGCGACCTTGGCGTTGCGCATCCACAAACTGCCGAAAAGTTGCGCGAACAACGGCACGGCGGTCCGGGCTTGCACGGCAGTGCCGCAAACCGTTCTGTTGCCCGCGCCGGTGGCTTTGGGATGCCAGGGCAAAAGGTCACTACTGGTCTTATGCAAAAGAAGTCCACTGAAGTGGCACCTACCGACCCAGACCGAGGGGAAGGGCAGAACTAATGACGCTATCAAATTACCTGATCTTGGCGGCCGTCCTGTTTGGTATCGGTGCCGTAACTGTGCTGGTTCGCCGTTCCGCACTGTTCGCCCTCATGGGAGTCGAATTGATGCTGAACGCGGTGAACCTGATGCTGGTCACTTTCGCGCGTATGCACAACAACATTGAAGGACAGATTTTGGCGTTCTTTGTGATGGTTGTGGCAGCCGCCGAAGTGGTGGTGGGCTTGTCCATTGTTGTTTCGATTTTCAAGGCGCGGCGTTCGACCTCGGTTGATTCGCTGAACCTGCTGAAGAACTAGAACTAGGAGGCATTTCATGCAAACTGTTGCAACTTTTAGCCCCGCAGTGGGGGCTGCCTCCTGGGCGTGGCTCATGGTGGCAATCCCACTGTGTAGTGCTGCTGTGCTGCTGGTCGGCGGTCGGGCTACGAACAAGTGGGGGCACTGGTTGGGAGTCGTTGCTTCCTGGGCGTCCTTTGCGGTGGGTGTCGCGGTTATAGTTCAACTGGCGAACCTACCGGCGCAAGCGCGCGCAATCGACCTCGTCCTGTACCAGTGGGCGAACCTGGGTGCGGGGGTGGACCCAATCCAGGTGGGAATGCTGCTGGATCCGCTGTCTATGACGTTTGTCATGCTGGTAACTTTTGTGGGATCTTTGATCCACGTGTACGCGGTGGCGTACATGGAACATGATGAAGCCCGGCGGCGGTTCTTCGCATACTTGAACATATTCATTGCGGCAATGCTCACCTTAGTGTTGGCGGATTCTTATGTACTGTTGTTCTTCGGTTGGGAAGGCGTCGGCTTGGCGTCTTACTTGCTGATTGGTTTCTGGAACCAAGTTCCGGAATACGCAACTGCTGCGAAGAAAGCCTTCATTATGAACCGCGTTGGCGACATGGGTTTGCTGCTGGCAATGATGGCAATGTTCTTCTTCGTCGGCTCGTTTTCTTACCAAAAGGTGCTTGCCGAGGGCGCCCTGACCGGCAGTGCCGCCACTATCGTCGGTATTTTCTTGCTGGTAGGTGCGTGCGGTAAGTCTGCTCAGTTCCCGTTGCAAGCGTGGTTGGGGGACGCGATGGCTGGTCCGACCCCGGTTTCGGCACTCATTCACGCGGCCACCATGGTTACGGCAGGCGTGTATTTGATGGTGCGTTCCGGTGTGGTTTACGTGGCAACGCCTACCGCGCAACTGCTGGTAGCTATTGTGGGTGCGATTACCTTGATGTTCGGCGCAATTGTGGGGTGCGCGAAGGACGATATGAAGAAAGTGCTGGCTGCCTCCACCATGTCCCAAATCGGATACATGATGTTGGGTGCTGGTCTGGGACCAATCGGGTGGGCTTTTGCCATTTTGCACTTGGTGGGTCACGGCTTCTTCAAGGCGCTCATGTTCCTAGGTGCCGGTTCGGTTATGCACGGTATGAACGACCAGGTGAACATGCGTCGTTTCGGTGCCTTGTCTAAAGCTATGAAGGTCACGTGGGTGACGTTCATGATGGGGTGGCTAGCCATTTTGGGGGTACCGCCTTTTACCGGGTTCTTCACTAAGGATCCCATTATTGAGTCAGCTTTCATTGCCGGTTCTTTCGGCACCACCGGGGCGTGGATATTTGGTTTGGTGGCCATGGTTGGCGCGGGAATCACCGCGTTCTACATGTCCCGCCTGTTCTTCATGACTTTCCACGGCAAATCCCGCTGGACTATGGAAGCCGACGGTCACGCGGTACACCCGCACGAATCAGGTCCGCTGATGACCGTACCAATGATAATTTTGGCGGTATTTGCTGTTGGCTTTGGTATTGCTGTCGGACCAACTGGCTGGTTCCAAACCTGGCTGGCTCCTGTTACTGGCATGCATGAACACGGCGAACCTGTGCTGCCGGAACTGGCAATAACAGGCATCACTTTGGCTTTGGTAATTTTGGGCGCAGTGATGGCATGGATGCAGTACGGTCGCCGGGAAGTGCCAATTACCGCCCCGTCCGCATCCGCCCTCGTAGTTGCCGCGCGCAACGACCTGTACCAGGACGCGGTAAACGAAAACCTGTTTATGCATCCCGGTATCGCCCTCACGAAGGGTGTTACGGTCGCCGACAAGTCTGGTATTGACGGCATCGTGGAAGGATTGGGCAAAGGCTCGCTCGGTTTGGGTGGCGTTATCCGCACCATTCAAAACGGACAGATCCGTGCCTACGCCGGGTTTATTGCTGGCGGCGCACTAATCGCCCTCGTGTCCGTCCTAGCGACCCTAGTTTGAGGCGGAGGAAATAATGATTGAAATAATCGACGCAACGTTCCCACTTCTAACACTGATGGTGGCGCTGCCAGCAGTCGGGGCACTCGCAATTGCGTTAGTACCCGGACTGCGCAAAGCAGCCCGCCCGTTCAGCTTCGCAATTTCCGTGCTGGTGTTGGTGGGTGCCATTGCGCTGGCTGCCAGCTTCAACTACCAGGTCGGTGCCACCTACCAATTTGCTGAAACCTATTCGTGGGTTCCCGCCCTGGGGTTGTCTTGGGCATTGGGCGTAAATGGCGTGGGGCTGGCAATGGTTGTGCTCGCGGCGCTACTGACCGTCCTCGTAATCTGGGCAAACCAAGGTGAAGCCGAAAAACTGGGGCAGGACCCGGCGCGCGAAGGTACCTACCTGGCGTTAGTGCTGGTGCTGGAAGCGTTCATGATTCTGATTTTCGCTGCTCGTGACGTGTTGCTGTTCTACTTGGCTTTTGAAGCCATGTTGGTGCCTGTGTATTTCATGGTGGGCAGTTTCGGTCGTGAGGGTCGTTCCCGCGCCGCCCTGAAATTCCTGCTGTATTCGTTGGCAGGTGGACTGGTAATGCTGATAGGTATTGTGGGCGTGTTCGTATACAGTCCAGACGGTACTTTCTTGCTCGAAAACGTGGCAGGCAAGATGCGCGTGCCCGCGCACATCGAAATGTTGCTGTTCCTCAGCTTCTTCTTCGCTTTCGCTGTGAAAGCGCCGATGGTTCCGGTTCACACCTGGTTGGCTGACACCGCCGAGGTCGCCCGCCCCGGTACTTCCACACTGTTGGTTGGTATTTTGGACAAGATCGGCACTTTCGGAATGATTACCCTGTGCCTGACCTTGTTCCCACATGCTTCAGCGCGTGCTAGCTTGTGGATAATTATTTTGGCAATCGTGTCTGTACTGTGGGGCGGATTTGCCGCACTGGGGCAAAAAGACCTGATGCGCCTGGTGTCCTTCACCTCGGTGTCTCACTTTGGTCTGATGGTAATGGCAATTTTCGTTGGCAATGCCACCGCTCTGACTGGTGCCATGGTGTACATGGTGGCTCACGGGCTATCCATTGCGGGCATGTTCCTGATCTCGGGCTTCTTGACCCAACGCGTCGGTACCCAAGAAATTGCTGCTTTCGGTGGTTTCCAACGCATCACACCGGTGTTGGCAGGCACCTGGCTAATTTCGGGGTTGGCAGCCCTGTCACTGCCTGGTCTGTCTGGGTTCCCCGCCGAATTTATGGTGTTCATGGGCAGTTTCCACGCGAAACCGTGGGCAGCCGCTATCGCCCTACTGGGGGTAATATTGGCAGCCCTGTACATTTTGGTGCCGTACCAACGCATATTCACAGGCCCCCCCCACCCGCAGTTGAAAGAAACTGCGGACCTAGACGGACGCGAACGTGCAGTTGTGGGCATTTTGATTGCGGTCATGCTGCTGATGGGCTTCTTCCCGAAGCCGCTCACGGACATCGTTGCGCCCACTGCAGATACCTTGGCAAAAGTAGTCGCACCGCTCAATGGAGGTAAATAAAATGAGTCCACACATTGTCGGAGCCGACTTACTGCTCATCTCACCGATTATTGTGCTGCTAGTGGGATCGATGGTGGGCGTCCTCGTCGAAGCCTTTGTGCCCGTCACCGGGCGTCGCAACGTCCAAGTGGTCTTGTCAATGGTCTCCATAATGGCCGCCCTGGTTGGCTGGGTTTACACTTTCTTGCACGTAGACCCCGCCCAGCCGCGCGTCCTCGGCGGTGGTGAATACCTGCTGGATGGTCTGACGATATGGTCCCAACTGGTAATCCTGATTATTGGGCTGCTGGCAGTCGGCATGATGGCAGACGCCGGAGTAGACAGCGCATTTGCGGCACAACCCGCAGATATTCCCGGTTCGCGCGCTGAAGAATTGTCGCTGCGCAAAGGCTACCAACGCACAGAATTATTCCCCCTGGCACTATTTAGCCTCATCGGTTTGCTGGTATTCCCAGCCGCCGGATCCTTCCTAGTGTTGTTTATCGCCCTCGAAGTAATCTCGCTGCCACTTTACGTGTTGTCTGCAACTGCGCGTCACCGTCGGCTTATCAGCCAAGAAGCAGCCGCTAAATACTTCGTGCTGGGCGCGTTCTCTTCCGCGTTCTTCCTGATGGGGGGCGCTATCCTGTTCGGATACTCCGGTTCGCTGTATTTAGGTGATATCGCCCGCGCCAGCGGTCACGGTGTCGGCGGGGTAACCATGCTCAGCCTGGGCGTCGTCCTCGTCCTCATTGGACTTTTGTTCAAAACCGGTGCCGCCCCCTTCCACGCCTGGACCCCAGACGTATACCAAGGCGCACCAACCCCAATCACCGGGTACATGGCGGCCGGGGTTAAGGCGGCGGCATTCTTGGCACTCGCCCGCTTCTTCTTCCTGATTGGTGTTCCCGTCAGCTGGAATTTGGCAGTTTTCTTGTGGATTGTTGCCATTTTGACCATGATTGTGGGTACTTTCTGGGGCATTGTTCAAGAGGACGTCAAGCGCATGCTTGCTTTCTCCTCTATCGCGCACGCCGGGTTCGTCCTCATTGCCATAATTGCCAAGGACGACCACTCCACTAGCGCCATTTTGTTCTACATGTTGGCATACGGGGTGGCCACGGTCGGCGCTTTCGCCGTGATTGCGTTAGTGCGCAGAGTTTCAGAAGACGGCGCCCTCGGCGGGGAAGCCAACCAAATCGCGGACTGGGCGGGTCTGGGCAAAACTCACCCGTGGTTGGCGGCAGCCATGATGGTATTCCTGCTGTCCTTTGCCGGTATTCCGCTAACCGCCGGATTCGTCGGAAAGTTCGTAGTGTTTGCCTCCGGTATTCGCGGTGGTGCCACCGTCCTCGTGGTAATTGCGGTAATTGCTTCGGCTATAACCGCCTACTACTACTTCCGTTTGGCACGCACCATGTACATGGAGGCGCCCTCTGGCAAAGTTGAGGTAGCAAACACTCAAGGAATTATTCCCACCATTATTGCGGTGTGCGCGCTGGCAACCATTGCCTTGGGAGTATTGCCCCAATTTGTATTGCAAGGCTTTGACCTGGCTACTATTGTGGTGGCATTTACTTAGGGCAACATAGGTTGGTAATGAAAACTGCTGTAGAACTGGATTCGGTATCGCTCCAAACTGAACTCGAAGAAGCTTTGGAGGAGGTCGAGCGGCGCCTCAAAGATTCAGTAGTGGGTGCGCGTGGACTAGTGGACAGCCTAACTGGGCACCTGATGGCGGCTGGGGGCAAACGGATGCGCCCGCTCATGACGCTGCTGTGTGCCACGTTGGGTTCGCCCGCTAAACGTACCTCGAACGAAGTGCTCACTGCCGCCGTGGTAGTGGAACTGACCCACCTGGCAACTTTGTACCATGACGATGTTATGGATTCGGCGCCCTCGCGTAGAGGTGCCCCCGCTGCACAACGCCTCTGGGGGAACAACCGTGCTATTTTAGCTGGCGATGTCCTGTTTGCGCGGGCTTCCAAACGCGTTGCAAAGCTGGGTCCAGAAGCCGTTGCCCAACACGCCACCTGCTTTGAGCGGCTGTGTTTAGGACAATTGAACGAAACTTTTGGTCCAGAACAGGGCGAGGATGCTGTCGACTTTTATATTCAGGTGCTGGCGGATAAAACTGGCTCGCTGGTAGCACAGGCAGCCCGGTACGGCGCCGAACTATCCGGTGCGGGTCCCGAAGTTGCCGGGTATGTCGCAGAATACGGCGAAAAAGTGGGAGTGGCTTTCCAGATCGCTGACGACGTCCTGGATTTGACGTCTGATCCGGAAATGTCCGGGAAGACGCCGGGAACGGACTTGCGCGAAGGCGTTGATACGCTGCCGGTATTGTTGTTAAAAAAGCAGCGTCAGGAAGGCAATATTGACGCTGCGGGGCAGCGCATTTTGGCGCTTTTGGGCGAAGATTTAGAGGACGATGCGAACCTTAATGCAGTTGTTCAGAGCGTGCGCGAACACCCAGTTTTGGAGCAAACCCGCGACTTAGCGAGGGCGTGGGCAGGAGAAGCCAAGGCAGTATTGCAAGCCCTTCCAGATTCGCCTGGACGCGCCGCCCTCGTCGAATTTGCAGACCTGTTAGTGGACCGACTGGCGTAAATGGCGTAATAACTGGGTCTTGTGAAAGTGATGCTGCGGGCGGGGTGTCCCGCAGCATTTTTGCCTTCTAGTTGCCGAAACGGTTGTGACCGGTCAAATCGGGGGTATCGACTGCGCCTAGCGTATTTACTGTTTTGCCAGTATTTGCCGTAGTTACCGAAGTCGCCGCCGCATCCTCGGGTTCTATTGCGGTGGGCGCGTAAGAGGCGCTCACCGCAGGAACCACCTTGCCCGCATGTTCCCCGACTCGCACCAGCAGCGTCGCAACGAGCGTGGTCAGTGGAATTGCCAGCAACAGTCCCACTGAGGCGATGAGCGTGCGAATAATTTCCTCTGCAATTGATGCGGAAGTCGCCAAGTCCCAACCCCCACGCTGCACCATCAACGCTAAAATCAAAGTAGGCATAGCCGTACCGGCGTAAGCGAACGCTAACGTGTAAACCGTGGACGCAATATGATCGCGCCCAATGCGCATCGACCTCGCAAATAACTGTGACCGGGACTGCTGGGGGTCGGTCAAGTAAAGTTCCCAAGTGGCTGACGCTTGTGTGATAGTGACGTCGTTGAGGACGCCCAGTCCAGCCAAAATAACCCCACAGATCAAAAACGCTTGCAAGTTCGCTTTTGGTAGCAACCCGAAAATCAGCAAACTATCGTCGCTGGAAGCCCCGGACAAGGTGGCAGCCGGAATCAGGGTGTAGCTGAGCGCCGCCGTCACCACAATCCCCCCATATGTGCCCAGTAGTGCGGTGGTTGTGCGCACAGAAATACCATGAGCACAGTACACGGATGCCACTAGCATGGCGCTAATCCCCACCAAGGTCACGGGCAGTGCGGGCTTGCCAGCCATCAGGGCGGGCATGACGAAGAACAGCAAAACTGCACTGGAAAACACTAACCCCAGCAGTGCCGCCATGCCCCGCCAGCGGGCAATCCCCACCACTAATACCAAATACAGTCCAATCAGTAACGCCATGGGCAAAGACCGGTTGGCGTCCCAATATCCATAAAAATTACCAGTAGCGCGACTGTCATAAGACGCCTTAATCGTGGTGCCGACGTGGAGGGCGCGGTGGACTTCAGGCGGAACTGCTACGGCGACCTCGTCCCCCTTATTCGCCCCGGAAGTCACTTTCGCGCACACGCTTTCTTGTTGGCGAAACTCCGGGTCCGACAGGTGGCAAAAATGTTCGTGCGTGCTAGTCACTTTCGCGGTAACCATTTTTACCCCCGGCGCCATCGCGGGCAGGGAACGCACCGGGGATTTCGCCGGCCACAACAACACCAACCCCACCAGCGTGGCAACTATCAGGGGCACCACAATGGCAGTGAGAGCCACGATCAAAGACTTGCTGGTGTTCCGCCGCATACTGCGGTGCTGAGGGACGTGAAATTGGTGCATGCGAATCTCCGAAAACTTGACTAACTATCACTATAAGAGGCGGGCTGAAAAAATATGTGCTGGATTCTACTGAAAACGGGCTGAAAATGTGGTACCGAATTCAGAATGTAATTTTTTGAGGGCGCCCGCCCCGATTAAGGTTTAGCATGGCTACGCACCCCTGTCGGCGCGAAAGCGCACGTGAACAGCATCAGAAAGAAGACAATTGTCCGAAAACACGAAACCGAAATTATGGACTTTACCGTTTACGTTGCTGACATCGGCAGGCTTTGGCATTACCTCGGTAATGTACTTGCTAACCGCCACCATAGCAGGGTATGCACTGACTGAATTTTCTGCCGACCACACTCAGGCCGGCATTTTAGCGGGCTTGTTCGTGTTAGGTGCGTGCCTCGGGCGCCTTACGGCGGGATGGGCACTAGAAAGTTTCGGGGAACGCACCACTGCCGCTTTCGCGTTCAGCAGTTACTTAGTGTGTAGCTTACTGTACTTTGTGGTGCGCTGGATCAGCGTCCTCTACGTGCTGCGTACCCTGCACGGGATAGGTTACGGTTTGGCGGCTTCCGCTGTGGCAGGTGCAGTTATGAGGGCGGTCCCCGCGTCCCGGCGCGGTGAAGGTTCCGGGTGGTTTTCGACGGGTACTTCCTTGGGCTCGGGTATCGCCCCGTTTTTGGGGCTGACCCTGGCGGCACTGCCGGGTGGCTACTTTTGGGTATTTTCTGCGGCAAGCGCATTTTCGGTTATTGCCGGGTTACTATCACTGTTGGCGTGGGACTACCTGACTGGGCGTCCTCGTAAACCCACTTCTATCAAATCCGAACCCACGATCGGTTTGGCTAAATGGGTGGAGCCGCGCGCTCTGCCTATCGGCACAGTGGTGGCGTGTTTGGCGGCATGCTGGGGTGTAGTAATGGCGTTTTTAGCGGAATTTGCCCGCGAAAATGAGTTGCAAAACGCCGCCGCCTGGTTCTTCGTGGTGTACGCAGCGGTAGTGCTGATAACCCGCCCAGTTGGGGGCGTATTGCAGGATCGCCTGGGTGATGACCGCATCTTCTTGCCCATTTTGGTAGCGGCAGGTCTGGGAATGGTAGTAATTGGAGTGGCGCATACGCCACTGGTGCTGCTGGCAGGCGCAGCCATCATGGGGGCGTCCTACGGCACTGCTTTACCGGTCGGTCAGGCTAGTGCGGTTCGTATTGCAGGCAGTCTGCGTGCTGGAATGGCAGTATCTAGCTACTATTTGGTAGTGGACGCGGTAAACGGCTTGGCACCGGCCATATTTGGCGGTTTCATCAGCATTTTTGGGTACCGAACCACTTTCGTAAGTTCGGCAGCACTAGCGGTCGTCGCCCTCGGACTGTACACAATGTGGGCCAGGCGAATAGGAAAGGAATTTAACTAGTAGTGGCTACAGTAGGGGAACAACAAAGTGCCAAAGGGTACTTTTTAGCAGTAACTACGTACCTTCTGTGGGGGCTGTTCCCCCTGTACTTTTCCCTGTTGGCCGGGGTGGGCGCCCTCGAAATTATCGTTCACCGCGCCTTCTGGGGGCTGCTCACGTGCCTGGTGTGGCTGACGCTCACCTTGTCTTTGCCCAGTTTGAGGGCGGTTTGGCGCGACCGGCGTTCACGGAACTGGCTATTTTTAGCGGGGTATTTGATTGCGCTGAACTGGACTACGTACGTGTATGCGGTGACGACGGGGCGAACCGTAGACGCAGCCTTGGGGTACTTTGTGAACCCCATTGTCACTGCGGCGTTGGGCATTTTTGTGTTGCGCGAACAAGTGAATCGCTTCCAGATGACCGCTATCGCGTTAGGGGTGGTGGCAGTTGTTGTGGTGATTGTGGGCACGAGGACGTTGCCGTGGGTGTCTATGGTTTTGGCGATTTCTTTCGGTGTTTATTCGTTGGCAAAGAAGAAAGTGTCTGCGGGAGTGCCGGCGGTTACCGGCATGTTTTACGAAACTGTGGCTATCATTCCGCCTTTGGGTGTCTACCAGATATTTTTGGTTTATCAGGGCGAGGACGCCTTCCACAGTGCCGCCATTACGGGCAGCAGTCCGGGGGTTATTTTGGCGCTTTTGGCGGGGGCGGGGGTTATTACTGTGTTCCCGTTGGTGATGTTCGCGGCGGCAGCGAAAGAATTGCCGCTGGGCATTATCGGGTTGTTGCAGTACATTTCCCCGGTTATGCAACTAGTTATTGGGGTGGTGGTGTTCCATGAGTACATGCCCACAGCCCGCTGGGTGGGAACGGCTATTGTGTGGGTGGCGCTCATGTTTTTGGCGGCAGATTCGGTGAGGGCGACGCGCCGGCGCCGACAATTGGCACGCGGTTAGCACTGCCTTACTGACGCCTATATCACACCCGTGTTAGGTGCCACATGCGGACCTTATAGAACTATTAGTTAGGCGTCGCTAGACTGGCAAATTAGGAACTCTAAAGAGAGGTAATTGTGTCTGAACGTCTAAATGTTGCTGTTATTGGTGCCGGACCGGCGGGAATTTATGCTTCCGATATTTTGTCTAAGTCTGGCGAGGACGTTAGCATCGACCTCTTTGAGCGCCTCCCGGCCCCTTATGGGTTGGTTCGTTACGGTGTTGCCCCGGACCACCCCCGCATTAAGCAGATCATTGATGCGCTTTACAAAATTTTGCAGCGCGGGGATATTAAGTTGCTCGCAAACGTTAATGTGGGCAAGGATGTGAGCATTGCCGAACTTCAGGAACGTTACGATGCTATCGTCATTGCTACGGGTTCGGATAGGGATTATCCGTTGAATATTCCGGGCGTGGATTTGCCGCAATCGTACGGCGCTGCCGATTTTGTGCACTGGTATGACGGGCATCCTGACCACAGTCGGGACTGGACTTTAGACGCGAAGGAAGTGGCCGTCCTCGGCGTGGGGAATGTGGCTTTAGACATAGCGCGGGTGCTTGCTAAGCACGCAGATGACATGTTGGTTACGGAAATACCGGACAACGTTTACCAAGCCCTGAAAGCTAATCCCATCGAAACCGTGCATGTGTTCGGGCGGCGCGGTCCGGCGCAAGTAAAGTTTTCTCCGCTGGAACTGCGCGAACTGGGCAAGCAAAACGATGTGGACGTGATAGTTGACCAAGCCGACTTCGATTTTGACGAAGGCAGCCAGAAAGCACTGAAAGCCTCCAACCAGGCGCGTCAGGTCGTCAAGACGCTCACTAACTACGCGATGGTAGAAGACCACCAGGCTTCGCGGCGCATCCACATTCACTTGTTTGAATCACCGGTGGAAATTTTGGCGGACGAGGACGGCAATGTGCGCGCCCTCGTTACCGAACGCACCCAACTGAACGGTGATGGCAGCGTGTCTGGCACGGGTAAAACCACGGAATGGCCGGTGCAGGCAGTGTACCGGGCGGTGGGGTACTTCTCTAGCCCAATTGAAGGTCTGCCTTTTGACGAAAAACACGGTATTGTGCCTAACGCGGAAGGGCGCGTCACCACAGAGCGGGGCGAAATTGTGCCCGGCGTTTACGCAACTGGGTGGATAAAGCGCGGTCCGGTAGGTTTGATCGGGTCCACTAAATCTGATGCACAGCAAACTATTGGGCATCTTGTCGAGGACGCCCAGGCGGGCAAACTGCACGCTTCCGGACGCGAAGTGGGGCACGCTGCCATGGAACACCTCCTAACCGAGCGGGGCATACGGTTTACCACCTGGCAGGGCTGGGAGCTGCTAAACCAGTACGAGCAGACTTTAGGGCAGGCTTTTGGGGAAGTCCCCGGCGGACGGGGTGGGCGCGAACGCATCAAAGTTGTTTCACGTGAAGCAATGACACGTATCAGCCGGGACGAAATTAGCGAGGGCGAAGACCTAGACCTCATTGGCAGCCCGGAGGAAACTAACTAAGGCACGCCAGGCGAACCTGGGTGACTAAGGCTGGGCTAATTTGGCTAACTCGACTAAGTAGACGCAGTAAGGCAAAGGATTGCTGGGGCGGCGTCCTCGTAATAATGCGTATTACAAGGCAGTTTTCGAGGGCGCCGCTTCTGTGTCGGTGGCGCGCTAGCGAGTCACAGTGGTAACTGTCACGACGGATTAATTGGAGTTTTTCGCGCCGGTGTTGCTATTCTTTTAGGGCACCCAGGGAATGGGTGTGCGAATGGCGGGTTACCAAAGCGGCCAAATGGACCTGACTGTAAATCAGATGGTTTTCACCTTCGGGGGTTCGAATCCCTCACCCGCCACGAAACCGAAAGGTTTTCTGTGATAGGTTTCGCAGGGTTTGGGCTTGTTTTCAAATCGCTGATGCGGCTAACATTTATCACTGTTGCCCCGATAGCTCAGTTGGTAGAGCGTACCCTTGGTAAGGGTAAGGTCACGGGTTCAACTCCCGTTCGGGGCTCAGACCCTTTTTAGGGATCTGTGGCGGGGTAGCTCAGCTGGTTAGAGCGCACGACTCATAATCGTGAGGTCGAGGGTTCGAGTCCCTCCTTCGCTACTGGACAAAATGTTCATCCGCTCCGGCGGGCAAGGAAAGAAGGAAACATGGCTAGCAAGTCTTCAGACGTGCGTCCTAAGATCACTATGGCCTGCACGGAATGCAAGGAACGCAACTACATCACCAAGAAGAACCGTCGCAACACGCCGGATCGTTTGGAACTGGCGAAGTTCTGCCCGCGTTGTCGCAAGTCGACTACGCACCGCGAGACCCGCTAGGTTCTGCGCTTTCTGCGCTGGCGCCCTACTGGTGGTAGGGCGTTTTTTGTTTAACTTCAGGCGCCTGCGCGGCATGGGTGGCGGGGACGGTAGGGTGATAACTATGAATTATTGTGGTTTGTCCGAGAGCGAAGTGTCGGCTGTGCGCCCTACTCCGGTTCCGTGGACGGCTCCGGGGCGCACCGACAAGTTGGCGCGCAGCGGGGAAATAGAACTGACTTTTGCAGGTTTGACCACGCTGGGGGTGGGCGGCAAGGTTGCGCAACTAGTAAAGGCCACCAGTGAAACAGAAATAATCGCGGCAGTGCGCAGCGCAGATGCCGCCGACACTGCGGTGTTAATGCTCGGGGGCGGTTCCAACCTGGTACCGCAAGACGGGGAATTTGCTGGGGTGGTCGTCCTCGACATGCGCCGGGGAATAACCTTGATCGAAGACACCGCGTGTGGGGGCGCAACGGTGGTGGTGCCAGGGGGGCATCCCTGGGACGATTTCGTGTGCGAGGCTATCAGTCGGGGGTGGGCTGGTCCGGAGGCGCTGTCGGGTATTCCCGGTTGCGTGGGGGCAGCACCGGTGCAAAATATTGGGGCGTACGGGGCCGAAGTTGCCGAATTTATTTCCCAAGTTATTGTGTGGGATCGCGCGGAAAACCGGCGGCGCACGTTGGTGCGCTCTGAGCTAAAACTGGGGTACCGCAGTTCTATTTTGAAAGACTCCATGACCGATCCGGTTGCTGGGGGAGGGCGTACGTGGGGGCCGACAGGCCGGTACATCGTCCTCGAAGTAGTGTTCCAAATGGCGCACGCTACGCGTAGCGAACCCGTGCGGTACACCCAGTTGGCGGACGCGTTGGGTGTACAGGTGGGGGAGCGCGTGTCCTCGATTAAGCTTCGTGAAGCGGTATTACAGCTACGCCGATCTAAAGGCATGGTGGTGGACGGGGCGGACCCGGATTCGCGTTCGGCAGGGTCGTTCTTTACCAACCCGATTTTGCCACTTTCCGGGGCAGATTCACTTCCCGAGGGCGCCCCCCGCTTCCCCGTCGAAAAGCGCGCTTTGGCTAATCCCGTGACCGGGCAGTCACCGCTGGCGCCGAATCTGGTAAAAACGTCTGCGGCATACCTGATATCTGCGGCAGAAATCACCCGTGGTTTCGCCCTCGAAAATAGTGGCGCAGCCGTGTCTTCAAAACACGTATTGGCACTGACCAATCGGGGTGGTGCGACTGCCGAAGAGGTTCGTATTTTGGCGAAATATGTGGCAAACCGCGTCCACGAAAGGTTTGGTATTGCGTTGCATCCCGAACCGGTGTACTTGTAGTCGGGGTGCGGGAACGCTCAAAATAGCATTTACGGGATAGGTCAGGCTGCGTTAAAGTTCTTATATCCAATGGCGTAAATAATTTTCCGGTGAAAGGAAACGCTTTGTACGACGATGCAGCCGACACGGTGCAACTAAAGGCACCTATCGACGGAATAATGTTCCCACTTGAAAACGTCCCCGACCCCGTTTTTTCACAAAAAATGGTGGGAGACGGCGTCAGTATTGATCCGACCTCGAACACGCTGGTTGCCCCTTGCGACGGCACCGTTATTGATTTGCAGGGCGGTGGGCACGCAATTACGTTGCGCAGCAGTGATGGTTTGGAAGTGCTCATGCATATCGGTCTGGAAACGGTGAACCTGGGAGGCGCAGGCTTTGAGCCCCTGGTGAGCCAGGGCGACGATGTGCGCCAGGGGCAGGAGCTAATTCGCTTCGACCTGGACAAAGTGGCGTTGCGCACCAAGAGTCTGCTGACCCAAATGGTAATTGCCAACGGGGAACGCGCCACGGACTTCGTGCCCGCTACCGGAATGGTGCGTGCGGGGGCGGACGTGGCGCTCACTTTCAAACTGGTTGATGGCGTCGAAGCCGGGGAAACCCATGATGGTCCCGCAGTTACATCCGATCCGATCGAAATCGTGAACCCGCAGGGGCTGCACGCCCGCCCCACCGCCACCTTGGTTGGCTTAGCGAAGGGCTTCAATGCCACTATTTCGCTGCTGCGTGACGAGGACGAAGCTAACGCCAAGTCCATTATTCAAATCATGAATATGGGCGTGAAGTTAGGGCAAAGCGTGCGCTTGCGTGCCACCGGACCAGATGCCGCAGCAGCAATAGCCAAACTGGGGCAGGTCCTGGCGGACGGTCTTGGTGAAGAAGTAGGCGGCATAGTCCACGGCGGCGGCGAAATGCTGAATTTCGAGGACGAAAGCGCACGTGCCCTCGACGACCCGCATATCATCCCCGGCATTGTGGCTTCCAGCGGCATCGTCATTGGTCAGGTCGTGCAATTGCGCGCGGAAAATACGGATATTCCCCGCACCGGAGCGGGCATTGCCACAGAGTTTGCGGCGCTAAAGGACGCGATGGCAGACGCTGATGGGCAACTAGTACAATTGGAATCCCAAATGCGCACCGAGGGCGCCAAGAACGCCGACATTTTCGTAGCCCACCGGGAAATTCTGGAAGATCCCGGTCTGTATGAAGCGGTTGAAAACGGCATCAATGCCGGGCAAAGCGCCGCCTGGGCGTGGAACCAGGCAATCGAACAAATGGCTACTGGTCTGGAAGATTCAGACAACAAACTGCTGACCCAACGCGGCACGGATGTACGCGATGTAGGCAGGCGCGTCCTCGGAAAACTGCTAGGAAAGGGCGAATCGGGTCGCGAAATGTTCGCCAATACCATCCTGGTAGCAACTGACCTCACGCCCTCTGAAACAGCCACCCTGGACCGCACCAAAGTGGTCGGCATCGTCACCACCGGAGGGGGCGTTTCCTCTCACGTTGCGATCCTCGCCAAGGCGATGGCACTGCCCGCCATAGTGGGGGCGCACGCCGCTGTCCTCGAAATAGCCGATGGTACCACCGTAATTCTGGACGCCGAAGACGGAACCATCCGCGTAGGCGCCAGCGAGGACGAAATCGCCAGCATTCGTGCCCGTCAAGCGGAACTTGCAGCCAGGCGTGAAGAAGCCGAAGCACACAAGGGCCGCCCTGCCGTCACTACGGACGGGCACCAAGTCACCGTTGTCGCCAATATTGCGGGTGAAGAAGACGCCAAAGCTGTCGTTACTGCCGGCGGTGAAGGCGTGGGGTTGCTGCGCACCGAATTCGTGTTCATGAACAGCGCCTCCTTGCCCAGCGAGGAAGACCAACGCCGCGTTTACGCCCAGTGTGCCACCGCCCTCGAAGGCAAACCGTTGGTAATCCGCACCTTGGACGTGGGCGGGGACAAGCCCCTGCCGTATCTGAACATGCCGCCGGAAGAAAACCCCTTCCTGGGTATGCGGGGCATTCGCGTCGGCTTGCACATGCCCGACCTGCTGCGCACCCAAATTCGCGCCATCTTGAGCGCAGCCACTGACGTGCCCGGCACCCACTTCCACGTCATGTTCCCCATGGTTTCCACCATTGCGGACTGGCGGGCGGCAAAAACCATTTTCGAGGGCGTCGCCGGGGGTAATCGTCCCGCTAACGTATCGCTGGGCATCATGGTAGAGGTGCCCGCCGTAGCAGTATTAGCCCGACAGTTCGCGGCCGAGGATGGTTTGGACTTCTTTAGCGTGGGCACGAACGACCTGACCAGCTACACACTGGCAATGGACCGGGGGCACACCGGTCTGGCACCCTACGTGGACCCATACCACCCGTCCGTGCTCACGCTCATCAAGAACGCCGCAGACGCGCTCCACAGTCACGGGAAGTGGCTGGGAGTATGCGGCGGCATCGCCTCCGACCCGTTGGCAGCGCCACTACTAGTGGGCTTAGGAGCCGACGAACTGTCCTGTTCCACGCCCGCAATCGCCCTCGTGAAAGCCGCGATTCGCCGCACCAACATGGATGCCTGCCAGGAACTGGCCGAAAAAGCACTAACTGCCCGCAGTGGCGCTGAAGTTCGCGCGCTCGCGGAAGAAATTTAGGGGAAAACGATGAATCGAGCTGAACAAATCCTCACCGCTGTTGGTGGTCCCGAAAACGTGCAAAGCCTGACGCACTGTGCCACTCGGCTGCGCTTCCAATTGGTGGACTCCTCTAAAGTGGACGGGGCCGCCCTCGAAAATATAAAAGGCGTGATGGGCACGGTGCCCCAAAGTGGGCAGCGCTACCAGGTGATAATGGGTGGAGCCGTACAGACGGCGTTTAACGAAATTAATGCGTTGCCCCAAATGGCGGAATCGGCACGCGCAGGGCGGCAACTCAGTGACGCGGAAGTGAAAGCCGCCGCCCGCAGTGGGGGCGTGCGCGGGAAATTCGTGTTCGTAGACAATTTCTTTGAATTCCTTTCCGATTCTTTCCGCCCGGTGATCCAGCCTCTGCTGGGCGCGTCGCTCATTATTACTTTCATGTCGATAATGTCCACCTTGGGAATTATTGGCAACTGGGCGGACCCCCGTACTGATTTGGGGCCATCCTGGAGCGCTGTCAACCTGATGTGGCAGTCTGTGTTCGTGTTCTTGCCGCTAATGGTTGCTTACAATGCGTCCAAAAAGTTGAACGCTGACCCGTGGGTTGGTTTCGCTATTATGGCGGTCGTGATGTTGCCTGGTTTTACCGCGATGGGGGCATCCGACGCGGCCTACAAACTGCACATTGCGGGGTCTGAAGTGACCGTGATTGATATTTTCGGGTTACCGTTGACTATCTTCAATTACTCCTCGCAAGTGTTCCCACCACTGCTGATGGCCGCCGTGCTGGGGCCACTGTGGAAGGGACTGAAGCGGATAATTCCCGAGAACTTGCAACTGATCTTCGTGCCGTTTTTTGCGTTGCTGGTGATGCTGCCACTGACCGCGTTCATTATTGGTCCTTTGGGCGTGTACATTGGTGCGTGGGTGGCTAACGGGCTGGCCGCCATAAACAACGTGTCGCCGCTTATTTTTGCCATCCTTATTCCGTTGGCCTACCCGTTCATGGTGCCACTCGGGTTGCACTGGCCGCTGAACGCGGTAATGTTGCTGAACATTCAACAGTTAGGGTACGACTACATTCAGGGTCCAATGGGAACGTGGAACTTTGCGTGTTTCGGTGCTACCGCAGGCGTCCTCTACCTGGCAATCCGTGACAAAGAGGTGGCGCGGCGGCAAACCGCTATTGGCGCCCTCGCTGCAGGTCTGTTGGGTGGTATTTCGGAGCCTTCCCTGTATGGCATCCACTTGCGTTACAAGAAAATTTATCCGCGCATGCTGGTCGGATGTCTGGTGGGCGGCGTCATTATTGGTTTGGGCGGAGGCGTCACTACTAAGGCGTTCGTGTTCACGTCTGTGCTGACTATTCCCGCGTTCAATAACATTCCGCTGTACGGTGGGGCGGTGGCTGCCGCGTTCTTCACTGCTATGCTGCTGGTAATTTTCCTGGATTACCGCGACGAGGACGCCGCTGCAGTTGGCGCTAAGGCTACCGTTGCTACTGGGGCGCCAGCTGGTGCTTTCGCTGTGGTCGGTAGCGTGGGGACGGGGGTGCGTTCTATCGACGACATGCCTTTGTACACTGCGGAAGCAGATAAGCGCGAGGTTACTACTGGGCATCGGGAAGTGGCGGAAAAGCTGCTGTCGCTGCTGGGTGGAACCGGGAACATTGTGGATTTGCAACCGTTGGCGGTAACTCGGTTGCGTGTCCAGGTTCGCGAGGACGCGGGCGTTAGTGGTGGTGAAAACGCAGGCATCGTCCTCGTGAAAATAGCCCCCCAAACCTGGCATGCGGTTGTCGGTTCTGACGCGCAACTAGTAGCTAAGGCAGTGGATGAAACGCTAGCTGCAGTGAAATAGTTACGTTTTGGTGGCGAGGGCGCGGTGTGGTGGAAGCATCGCGCCCGCCCCGTCTCTTGGTGGTTTATAACCCCTATCACCATCACGCGCACGTGTCGGGTTGCCGAAATTCGCAGTGGAATTGCCGCGTTAGGCTATACAAGACTCCCGCAGAAGTTGAAACCGCGTATTGGACTGAGGCGCACACCTCAGAGAGAATGAATAGTAGGGCAAGCACCTAGGAACAAAACTCGGGGCAGTTCATGTGGCGCAAGGACGGCATCATGTTGGCAGCACGAAAAGTGGCTGCTTCTAGCTTGTAAACACAGCAAAAGGTCCTGTCACCACCTCGAATAAGGTTGATGACAGGACCGATTGGTAAGCGACATGTCGCTGGTTTAGTCGATGCCAAGCTTTTCGTTCACGTGCTGCTGCCAGCGGCGTAGTTGACTCCAAGTCGGCGCTTGCGCTCCTCGCCGTTGCCATATTCGCCTTGGATGACTGCGTCTGCCAGCGCATCGATATTTGACGTTGCAGAGGCTAGCTTCGCGGGCGCGGGAGTTGGGGCGGGTTTAGTGCCAGTTATCTGGGCGTATCAGTATTGGGTGCGTTCCATATACTTCACGCGTTGGTGACTTGCGAGGGAAGCTGGGCATTCAGTGGTCGAGAAGTGGCTGTGTGCGAACACGTTCTTTCCCCCCATCGGGCGGTCGAGTTGGTAGAAGTGGCAGATCGCCGCAACAAGGTGCGCGCCGTTGTCCAAACAGGCGTCGGAAATGTGCCACGGGTTTGAGGATGCGTCGGCGTGTTCGATACCGATACTGGTGGTGTTAGCATCCCAGTTGCCTGCGTGCCAGGCGGTATCTTTATCCCACACGAGTTGTCCAATCCGACCGTTGGAGTCGACCTGGTAGTGGGCGGAGGCGGGGCGCGTTTGCCACACGTTGTAAATGTCGGGGATTGTTAGGTTTCCTGCATTGTGGTGGGTTACTACCTTATCGATGCGCTTACTGCTCCTACCTGGCGTGTAGTGCTTGGTCAGGATCCGGTTTTCATCGGCTTCAAGCCAATTCCAGTTCTTCATTGTTTGGTCTCCTCTACGTGGTTGGTGGTGGGTGGAGGGGTGGTTGTCAATGGTGGTCTGAGGTTGTTGCGGTTAGCGATTGCATCAAGCGCGCCGCGCATTTGGGCAGGGAGGGGTGACGCCACCACCACGCCGGACAAGCCAGTGGTCGTGCCGAACACGGGCCGTCCCGTCAAGCCAGGTACCACAGTAGAAATAGCCGGTCCCGGCAAAGCCGTCCTCGACAAGAACGGCAACATTACCGTCATGCTTGGAAAGGACGCGAAACCCGGCAGCAAGATAGCGGTTGTTGTCAAGGACAGCAACGGCAAAGAAATCGGCAAATTCACTGTGAACGTGGGCAAGAAATCCCCAAGCCGGTCTCTCCAATAGTGTCATCAACGAAGCATCCGCTGGCAAAGACCGGCGTGCCCGCTGCGGCGTTGGCTGGTCTGTCCCTACTAATGCTGGTTGCGGGCGCCTTCGCGGTTCTCGCCGCAAGGGCTGACATGGG